>JABFQW010000039.1 GCA_013141455.1 Bacteroidales bacterium | reverse complement strand
GTTTGTTCCTATCCAATCCACCTGAAACTTCAGTTCCCTTTTGCCAGAGAACCGGATATTTTCCAGTTTAATCATGGCATATACCTTTGCCTTCTCACCGCAAACGAAAACCGAATCGGGCCCGGTCAGCATGGCCGATTTATCGGCTTTTCCATACAATTGAATCTTTGCTGTGATGCTTTCCACACGCCTTTTCGGGAGGATCACGGGCTCCGGGCGTAGTTCAAAGGACTGTTCATTCAGCAGCTCATCGAAAAGATAGAGGCGCAGCAAGCATTTTCCGGTCTTTCTGTTTTTGGGCGAGATGGAAATCGAACTGATGAGCCGGGAAGCGGAATCCGTCAACAGAAGATCGATCGGTTTCCGGTAAAAAGATTCCCCGTCAGAGCCAATCCAGTCGAGTTTGAATTTCAGCGTGCCATCGGCATAGCTGCGGTGATTTTTCAGTTCGATACTGGCGAACACCCGCTCTTTTTCACCTAAAGTGAATGTTGAGTCTGATGACGTTAGCTCGCCGGTATTTTTGTCTTTGTTACCGAAAAATGTAATTTTCGAAATGATGGCTCCGGGCAAGCCGGTGTCGGACGGGCTTTCGTTGATGAGCCAAAACTGCTTTTCGGCGATGAGTTCCCTGAATAAATAGACCTTCAATGCGTATTGTCCCGGCTCCCGCTTTTCAGGAGAAATGGAAATGGAGCCGTTGATCGTGGTTGTTGAATCCGTTGGAGAGTGATCGATCCGTTTCAGGAAGATTGACTTGCCATCCGGTCCGATCCAGTCGAAATGGAATAGTAACACTCGTCCAGAGTGAACAAAGCGATTCTCCAAATCGACAAAGGCGTTGACTGATTCTTTTTCCCTGATCACAAAAACAGTCCCCAGACCGATGTGTATCCCTGTTTTTTTGTCGTATTTCCGGCACAGGACGATTTTAGCATTGATTCCATCTTCCTGTTTCGATGGGTAAACGATCGTCGAATCCGCACCTGAAACCGGTATCCCACTCCGGTCAGAACAAGCGGTTATCATTCCAAACAGAACAGGGAAAAGCAACAAAACGATTGGTTTCAAATATTTCATTCCGCTTCTTCCTTTTTCATATTAAACGAATGAAATAATTCTTACTCCGGCTTTTTACACCATAAAACCATTGGCAAAGCGGAAGCATCACCACCAGCATTACAGCCAACCCAATCAGCGAAGTCATCACTCCGCCTTCGCGGTAAAACAGGTCGAATCGTTTCACAAATATCCCCAGGATCGCGAGGTGCATCGCATAAAAAAACAGAGGTACTTTCCCAACAATAGCGAATACTTTCAGGAGTTTCGGCGCCACGTGTCCGATGGCAATAAACGCAGTAATTCCAAAAACAACCATCGCAAAAAACCAGAGGTTCATGAACAGGCTTGGCGGATATTTTTGGTCGATTAAAAAGGAATAACCACCAAAATCCGAGTATGGAAAGATATTGCCGTAACCTCGTCCCAGTCGAATTGCAATCGCCGTGATCAATACTAACGTTGCAATCAGAAAACTCATCAATATGCGTTTCTTATCAGTTTTCCAAACCTGAAGCCAGGCTGTAGCCATACCCGATCCGAGTGTTGCAAGGGCAAACCAGGGAATCACCGGATATTTGTTAAACTCACCGGCATCGATGAAAGTCTGCATCAGCACCTGTTGCCACATCACTTCAGTATTGTATGGAATCGTGAGCAGAAACGGATAAATCATAAAAATGACGAAGCCAACGAGGAGCCTTATCTGCCAATGCCAACTCACAATCAAAGTCAGAAAAATCATCGACAAACCAATAGTAGCGATGATTCCCAGATGCCAGGGCTGAAACTCACTGAAACCTCCCCATGACGAATTGACCCAGGTCATCTGCACAACAACCAGAAATAGCCCCCGTTGAATCAGGTGCCAGCGAGCAGTCCAACCGGAAATTCCTTTTCGGATACGTTGCTGATACGACCACCATACCATGGCTCCCGACATCATCAGAAAACCGGGGGCACAGAGGTAACCCACATACCTGAGAACAAACTGACTCCAGCCCGGGAAAACCGGATCGAGCGGATCGAAACTCAGCCAGATCGAATTGAAATAATACGAACTGTAGCCAAGTAACATCAATATGCCGACCAACCCACGAAACTGATCGATAAAATCGAACCGCTGCTTAGGCTGAAGGGTGCTGACAAAGGGTTGACCGGTTTTATTTTCCACGATGTTTACAGGTAGAGTCTCCAAAAAAGTAATTATTACTCATATTTCGTATTTGCGTTAACTAAAGGCAACTATTTGACACATAGCAATGTATAAATATTTTTTTATCCTTTGTGCCTGCTTAGTGCCTATTGTGATTCATTTATATCACATCTACTTGTTGCCGAAGCAGGCTGCTCTCAGCCTGACAAAAAAAAATAACTTTCAGTAACAAATTAATTTAATATGACGTTCAGCTCGCATTCCTGATATTACATTACTCTGCGGTTCTCTGCGTCTTCTTTGCGTAACTCTGCGGTAAAAAAAAGATAACCGCAGAGAACCGCAAAGTTTTTGCGCAGAGAGCCGCAAAGCTATAGCTTGTTGACCAATCTTTTTATTCCATCAACTACACGTAAAACATTAAAATTCATCAGTAATCCTAACTTACAATCAGATAGTTTCAGGTAAGTTAAAACCTGGGCTATATGTATTTCGTTTAGCGCCTCGACAGACTTAAGTTCGATAATTACTTTCTCTTCTACAAACAGATCTATGCGGTAGCCGACATCCAGCTTGACTTCTTTATAGATTAGTGGTAAAGGCTTTTGCTTTTCAACTTGTAAACCTGCCTTTTGTAATTCGTAAAACAAACACCCAAGGTAAGCGCTTTCAAGTAAACCTGGACCAAGTGATTTATGTACCTCAATTGCGCAACCGATTATTTTTTCGGAGATATCATTCTCTAACATAATTAACTATTTTAAAGGTTATTTGCTTAGGTAAGCAAGCAAATAGTCATTTAGTTTAATGTTCAGGGATTTTGATCACAATCAGTCCTTCCACCTCATCGGTCATATAAATATAGTTGTCATCCATATCTAATCCGAGTGCATATTCCGAATCCAGAACCCCGGCCAGCGTGGGATTCGTAACATCCGACACATCGATGATCTGCAGACCGCTCAATTCGTTGGTCATATAAATCCGGTTGTTCCTATAAATCAAATCTTTCGCATATCCGCCGTTGTCGAAGCTTCCGACGATATGAATATTGGTAGTATCGGAATAATCAATAATCTGTAAACCGGCTGTACCACAGGCTAAAAAGGCCAATGAATTTGTCTCTGAAAGTGCAATCGCCTCGGCACTACCGGGTGTATCGCACCATCCGATCCGGTGATAAACGCCGAAACCCTCCTGAAAATCGGAGATATCATATACCGACAAGCCCATTTCGCCACAGGCTGCGATGAGATAATTGCTGTCGGCAGTTGTTGTTAAACCAAAGGCATAACCGGTCGTGCTGATTCCTCCTCTGACATCGGGCTCTGATGGATAACTGATGTCGGCAATCTTAATTCCCTGCTCGCTGATCGCCGTAAACATATAATTTCCCATGATGTGCATTTCACGTGCCGGTTTCATATTCAGGTTCGAAACAGTAACCACAGGAAGATACGGGTCGGCGGCATCAATCACGGTGATGCCGAACGTACCTGCCGCAAGGTAGGCCACACTGTCTTTCACTGCAACTTTGGTCGAATATCCGCGGGCATCATCCGTGGCAGGAGAAATCGTTTTTGGATTGACCGGATCGGCCACACTCACGATCATCAGACCACCCTGCCCCTGGGCAATGTAAAGCAGACTGTCTTTTTTGACCACATCCTGAGCATAACCGAAAGTCGGGAATACCTTCACGATTTTATATCCTCCCGACAAATCTTCCGGTTGTATCGATTCAGGATTGGTCGGCTTTCCGCAGCTCAGCATCAACAGGCCGGGCAACAACAGGAGTAAAAGTTTATTTATTTTCATATTCTGTTCGTTTATAGCTTTTTAACAATGAATTATTTCGATGTTTACAATTTAAAATTATAGATGATTTCAAGCCCGATCTGAGCCTGACGGTAATCTTTTTCGTTTGACAGATACACCTTGTTTTCGATGGCACGGGTATCCGAATTCCTGAACATATAGTTATAAAAAACTGACAGTTTCAGCGATTTTTTCAATTTCATTGTGTAACTCAATCCCAGGCGCATATTATCATCCACGCGTCCGGCATGTTCCTGATCAAGTTCCAGAAAATTTTTGGTCGTATAATACCGTTTCATATACTCAATTTCGGCATCAAAGTTGGGGTCGAGTTTTCGGAGGAATGGCAGGTCCCAGCTACAACCAACCGAATAACCGTCTTCGTCGTAGGAGGCATCCGAATCGTCAGAATTTCCTTTGCTCTCCGAAGCTTCGTCATAACCTTTTGCATCTGAAGCCGTAAATTCGTATCCCAGTCTGATCTTCAGCTTTTTATTGATAGTCTGATAGAGGTTGATCCCATAATTCAGGTTGTTACAATCATACTCGGTAAAATGCTCGTTGTGATAATACTTCGCGTAATTGAACGAGAGCCTGACACGGCTGCTGCTAAAAAAAGTATTTTCAGCCCAGAAACCCAGATTCTCCTTCGCAAATGAATAAGGCTGAAAAGTTTCGGGAATATATCCGTAAACATCCACCCAATCGCTGTCGCGGAAATGACGCACATAAAAATCGGGGATATAACTGTAGAATATTTTGAAACTGGCCTGTTTCGCCACATATTGCTGGATGCCGACATTCATGCTGTTCCAGTTTTTGACGTCATTTTTCAGATACAGATACTGGCTGAAGTCGGCGTTTACCTTGGTACGCAGCTTCCCGAATATTCTGAAAGTGGATGAAAGTTTCAATGCCGGTGAAAAAATAACGTCATCGTAGGTAGCGATGTGAAACCGTCCCTGATCCTCACTCCTGTCGAAACGTTCGAGGTACTTTTCCGAATATTTCAGAATATTATCATCATAGGTCGTCGAAAGATTGAACTCAACGGCCAGCTCCGGTCGCTTTTTCTTACTTTTCTTCGTCTTCTTTTGACCTATCACATCGGCTGGCTGAACAAAAAAAGCCAGAATCACCAACAGAATGACGGGTATTTTGAAATTATTTTTATTTCTCATTTTATTCATTTATTGATTTTCAAAAATCAGGCAGATGGATTCGCATCCGGTTAAGTCATTGATTAGCTGCGTCATATTTTAATCATGGTTTTCAAATTTTTGAACAATTTCAGCGAAGCTAATCTGTGGCATTTTTTAATCCATGGATTCTCTAATCTGTGAATCTGTGGCTTCATTTCTTTGAATCTGCGGTATCATTTTACCAATTTCACATCCTTTTTGGGTAACATAATCCGTCCCAACACGGTGTTTTTATCCGCTGAACTGATTTCAAAAAAATGTTTTCCTTTCGGGACATCGATCACAAACTCACGTGCCTTACCTGGCACAACATCCTGACGATCTTTGTAAGTCGCCATTTCCGAGCGGTCGCTGCTCAGCTGGTAGGTGTTCAGAACCTTATCATTTTCTTTCACCTGCACACGGTAATCGATCCTGCCTTTCATCTGGTATTGCATCTCTATCCGGGTCATCACACGTAATTCGGCCGGTCCATTGACCTCAATCTTCAGGGGTTTCCCATCCGAAAAACGATAATAAGTAACCGTGGACTCTTTCGAAATCAGATCGACAGGTTCAGAAGGTTGCAGGGGCGAAAAAGCCATCCACTCCTGTTTTTTTGGTTTCGAGGGTACAAAAACATAGCGGACTGCTGCGGGAACGATACTGTCTTTCAGTAAAAATTCGATGGTATGGGTCCCTCTTTCCAACACGATTTCAAATTCACGGTTCTGTGCCGGTACTCCCAGCGTCCCGTTCACATAAGTGGCATTTTTTGAGCGTTCGGCAGCATTCACCAGGGCGCTTTTCCGGGCGCCGGCATCAACAGTATAAAATATCTCATATTTGATTTTGTCTCCCGTGGCAGGTTTAAACCTTCCGCGCGATATTACCCGCAGTTTCCCGGGGCCATTAACCGTTATCACCGATGGCTTGACGGTATGCAACGAATAGTAATTCCGTGTTTTACCCGAGGTGACGGTAGCTACCCTTTTCTGGAAATTGGTTGGTTTCAGATACTTCGGTTTCCCGCCCGACTGAGCCATTACACCCATGCTAAGGAGAAACAAAATCAAACATACAAACTGAATTTTTTTCATGTGTTTTTAAATTTCATAATCAATATTTAAAGAATTTACCGTGTTAAAATTCATTTACCGTCTTCAATTCTGTCACAATTCATCAGAACCGGATTGATCCCTTTCAGCCGATGAAAACTTATTGCTCAAAGGAACAACATCAGTTCCAAGACGATGGTGTTTACGCTCTGCCAGATAAACGAAAACGATCACAACAATCAGAAACAAAGCAGCGACTGCTGTGATTCGTATATCATATTTCCGTTGAACAAAAATACCGCCATCCCCGGGATCGGGCAATGGCACCGGGCTATCAGGCAATCCGAACCGGGCAAGCAGTTGTTCAACATTCAAAAGATGAATGACCGGGATTCGTTTCTGGCCCATCTGGATGATCACACCGCGAACAGGGAAGTTTCCGGCTGGCAAATATTCAGTCAGACCCGAAGCAATTAGTTTGCCATTGATTGAGTTTCCCAGACTTGCGATACCGCCACCAACGTTGATAAAGGCTTTGATTGGCTTACCATGAGCCGCCTTCTCATAAATCTCCATACGTTTCGAAATGCTTTGCTCAAGATCTCTTTCATTCACAAACTGAACCTTGTTTCGTTCGATGGCTTTCACAATCAGGTCGCGGCCTTCAGGGCTCAAGCCCCTGCCGACATCAAACCCGCCACCGATGGAAGCCGCTACCGACCTCGTGTGAAAAATGTTCGATTGATTAAGCACCTCCTCCATATCGAGCCAGGTAAAATATGGATCGTTGGCACCATAGTTGGATGCTCCAACCGAGGTGATGATGATGGGACGCAATTTCAGTGTTTCTAAGGCGGCGATCACCGAGATATTCATTCCGGGAAACGATCCCGAAAAGGCAACGGCGACAGGGTCTTTTTCTTTCAGGCCGGCTTCTTTCAGCATCTGCACGATTGCCGCAGCAAAATTCGGGTTGGTGGTCGATAGCTTTGAGTTCACATCGCCCCGGTCAGTGGTAATAAGCGTGTATTCCTGACCGATCAGTGAAGTCTGATTCGGATCGTTGATAATATCCACAAAAATTCCTTTTTCGAGCCGGTGGTTTTTGATCTGGTTGGCAGCCATCTCGGAGAGCTGTGCTGCTTCCAATTTTTCTTTGTACCACGCCTGTTTCACGTCAACCTTGCCATTCTCGACCACGATAAGAGCAAGCAAAGACAAGAGAAACAACAGACCTAAAACGATATTGGATTTTGCCCTGAATTTATACATCTTCTAAATGATTATTGAGGTAGCAATGCTCCCATGAAAAACAAAATCAGAATCAAACGCACCAAAACCGATGAAATGAACAACACACTAACGGTTTTAAAAACACCCTGTTTAGCAAACCAGTGAGCGATCAATCCCGGTATCACCCAGCCAACGGCCTGAAGTTCGAGGGTGGTGCCGGCCAGATCAAGGGTGAGAAAATATCGTGAGAAATTGGCCAACAGGCATCCAAGTAACAAACTAAGTACCATCTGACGGCGACCGTATAAAAACGTATAATTTCCCAACACCTTGATGATGAGATATGTAGCTAAGCTCACTCCTATAATCCCCGCAAGCCTGTCGGGATGCGAAAGTTGCAATGCAATATAACCCGGCACTACAATACCTCCGGCAGCCAGGCCAAAGACCTCGTAGGAGAGCAGGCTTAAAATTAATCCCAATGTTATGGCTAATTCTATCATAGTTAATGACTTCTGTTTTCAAAATATTCAACGGTATCGGCGCCCATACCTCCCATATTACCAATGGCTACAACCACAGACGCTTTGTCGGTCAGTGCCAATACCTTTTCAAAAACCTTTTCGGGTGTTGACCAGCCGATGCTGATAATCTTCTGGTTTGGAATCCCGTAACCGATTGCCATACCTTCAACCACATCTACCGATTGCCCGATAAGCATCAGATAATCCATCTCATTGTCGATCCGCTTACCAATCATTTCGGCAAGCTGACGGGCACGGTAAAGCCTGTCCTGCCGGGTGTTTAACAGAACGATGCGAGTTCCGTTGAAGCCAATCTCGCCCCTGATTTTCTGCCACACCATCAAGGTCGATTCGGGGTCGTTGGCAGCAAAGGCATTGTAAAAAACCATTTGTTTCCCGAAAGAATCCACCCGGGAAACTTTCAATGCGCCGGCATCCGGAACCGCTGCATACATTCCCTTCAGGGCCGTGTCGCGGTCTATTTTCAAATGCTGGCAAACTGCGAGCGCCAAAGCAACATTGTCGCGGTGTTCGATGTATCCGAATCCCTGCATCTCCTCAGGTAAAACCGATTGCAAATCAATAAAATGAGAAACAGTTTTCCGTTTATCGGCTATTTGTTTCAGCAGATGAGGATGAACATTCTCAGATGAAAAGAAATGACCGTTTTTCGGAATGGTACGCCCCATAGTTTCGGCAATTTCAGGCAACGTATGACCCATCACATCAGTGTGATCGAGCCGAACATTGGTCATCACATTCACATTGGAATGAATCATTTTATCTTCTGTAATCGATTGATACTGTGGCTGCAAGGCCATACATTCCATCACGATCGCCTGGACTTTATGCGAAGCGGCGTATTTCACAATGGATAACTGCTCAAGGATATTGGGAGCCGACTTTCGATGTATGTATGTTTCGCTACCATCCTCAAGAATCAGGCGCGGATATGTGCCGGTAACCTTAGTGATATTTGTAATACCACCAGCCCGTAATCCGGCGCCAATAAGGCGTGTCACACTCGACTTCCCCCGTGTTCCGTTGATGTGAATGCGTATCGGAATCGAATAAATACGACGTTGATGACGGTAATATTCAACGCATCCTACAATCGCAGCAAACACGATGATGATCAGTAAAATGTAAAAACTATACATACATTTTTCTGATAGGATTACTTCGAGATAAACATCTTCATGGTGCTACTAAAACCATCAGCCTGTAAACGATAGAAATACATTCCGGAAACTAATCGTTTCCCTGAATCATTCGAACCATCCCAGTCAACCGCGTATTCTCCGGAGTGCTGAATTCCATGCTGTAAGGTCCGCACCAGCTCTCCCTGAATAGTATAAATACTGAGGGTGACGAAACTTTGCTCAGGTACTGAATAAGTGATCCGGGTGCTTGTGTTAAAAGGATTTGGATGGTTCTGACCTAAATGATAAACATTTGGTTTATTGGCCAAATCTGAGTCTGGATTCTGGTTTATGGATGTGATAATCGAAGCAAATGGCGGATTAGTGGTGAACTTTATAGCTTTTTCACTTACTAATGCTGAGGCAGTAGGATCATAAACATCATCAAAAAGATATTGAAGACCAATCATTTGTGATTGATTTTCGATACCAACCGTCACACTTTCAGGTTCGCCGACATTTTTATATTGGAAAATAATTTCACCGTCACCTGTAATTGTTTCATAATAAGCAGGATCGAAAAGTATCGCCTGGAACACCTCTCTGTTTGGTTCCGATTCGAAATGATTATGTGGTACATTATCCCATTCAACTATGAAACGGTGATTAAGATAATCATTAAAATAATAAATATCCCCTGAGAAAAACTCGATATCAAACAAATCGTCCCAGAAAACAGCTATCATATTATTCACATTGTCAAAATTTGGCAGTATGGTATTATTAGGCGCTATTTGCGTGCCATTTCCAAACGCCAGCCAACCATCAGTACTTATCCTAAGCTGATTATAATCAATACCGTAATATTTAAAATTAAATGGTATCAATACATTCTTCGTGTAATCGCCATTGTTCGACAGGTTAATTTTGGTACCAATGTTTTCAAGTTCGACCCAGTTAAAAACAGGTGTCTGATCGAAAAAAGAATCGTCACTTGCATAGGCATAGTACCCATAATCGTCAGGGCCGGTATAATCAGTAGGCACCAACAAACCTACCGGCATGGTAAAAGTCGGGTTTGTCTGATATGGATAATTTCCATTTTGGGTATAAAGTTTCAACGAATAATTAGCCAAATAACCATTCGGACAGGCTGCATCAACGCTGACTTTGAAATAATCATCAAAATTCATTAAAATTCCGTTGACCTCAGCAGTACCAAAAGTGCCAATTGAATCGGTAATCGTGATATTGGGATCATTGCACGATAAAACACCCATCACTTCAGGAGCAACATCAACCCCAATATTAGCGACTGAAACTATGACAACTACATTTTCACCCGGATCCATCCTGAAGTTCGGATTCGCTGAACTTGCATCGTGAATCGCGAAATCCTCAAAATTCAGATTGCATCCAACTATTTCGGTGTTATAATAATAATCCCAGGAATTGTTACTATTAAAGACGTGTAATTTTAATGTAACGGCCTGTCCGATCGGACATTCAGGCAAAACAAAAAACTGAAACGGACTTCCGGTAAATGAACCACCACTAACGAGATTTCCAAAATTCACCGGATCTGTTGTAATAATCTCAACATTTTCGGTATTGATTACCGAAAGGCTTGCCTGAACATTATTCACTGTTTGAAATCCCCAGTTCTTTAAGGTATAGGTAATAAATCCATTTTCATTGGGATTTAACAATCCATCTGTGTTTCCGTCCATATCAACCAACACAGGTTCACCTTCGGGTTCGACAAGTGCATCGGCTTGCACAACTCCCAATGTACCCTGATAAGGAATCACATTGCCACCACGTGTCGTAACCATCAGAACCTGCTCGGTTTCGGCTGTCATACTGAGTTGAACATGACCCGTTTCGTCAGTAAACCCGTTAAAAAAAAGTTCTTCACCGGTTATACACACCTGTGCATTTGCAACAGCCTGTCCGTTAGAAGCGAAAGTGACTTCAAAATCAATGGTATTATCCCCCACTAACATAATTGCTGGATAGCTGACATTCACTGCCTGAGGAACATCTTTCCAAATATGAATACTTGGATCACCAAGAATACAGAATATTTTATAATGATACTCCGTGTAATAATCATTTCCAAAAACATTGTACATATAAAGTTTCCCACGCAGCAAGGCTTCACCGGGAGTGTCCATCCCTTCCTGAAACATTCCGACATAAATGCCCCTGTCGATCCGGTTGTTATAGGCAGTATGCGTGTTTGAGGTGGGACCGATGAAAGCTGCGGCGCCTCTCGGGTTGGTAAGCGAACCCATCTCGACCCATTCTTCGCCAAAACAATTCCCTCCCGGACCGTCGAACATGGCAACGCCACAACCAATACTGGTTACGAACGGAAATTTTTCACCATTATTTAAACTGGAGACATCTGAAGTAGAAAACTCATAACAACTTGCAGACCAACCATAATACCATCCTTC
The DNA here is from genome assembly GCA_013141455.1 of Bacteroidales bacterium. Lineage (GTDB taxonomy): Bacteria > Bacteroidota > Bacteroidia > Bacteroidales > F082 > CAJBPB01. The sequence goes on along the minus strand of JABFQW010000039.1, from coordinate 39,927 downwards.
ACCGCGATAATTCAGATAACTTCGTCCGTCGTTGATTGCATTGACTACATCACTCAACTCCACCGTACAGTCTGATCCCCAGCCATCGCCATCACTCATTAAGGTATCCACGGTAAAACCTCCATCCTCAATCATGACACTGGTAGTAAATCGTTTGGTTTCAACCTGCGATGGATAATAATTATTCGAACAACAAACCCCCTTTTTAAACCAATCTGTATCAGCGAGATATGGTTCTTTTTCGTATAACAAAAATTTATTTATCATTATCTGCATCCGAACATCACCCTGGTTTGTAAACCGGCCAACCATCATTTCAGGGAAATAATCGTTTCCATCAATTTCTACAAAATAATCTTCATTTGGAAATGAATAGTCAGGGTATTCAACGATCTCTTTTGGAAAGACCCCATCGTCGCCAACCAACAACACATAAGTAGGTGGAAACTCCCAATTGTGGTAGGCATCTGAAATATGGTTTTTAATGATGTCCGGATTATTGGCATTGGCGTTAATATCGCTGAATTTTGTGATGTGAATATCAATGCCGCTCTGACGCTTCCAATCAGCGTATATTTGAAAACTTTCGGTTAAATCATCCGGCATTATACATAACATTACCTCACGCCCGTCTTCAACACCATTATACTCTTTATCCAAAACATTCTGATAATTGGCAATAAAACTCCTGTAAAGCTTAGCGAAAGAGGGAGCAATAGCATGTTTAGGCGTCGTTTTCGGATTCACAACTACGCCCTTACCATAGTTCACACGTACCGTGATTGAGGTAGTAACCTGCAATTCCTTTGTTGCAGCGACATACCTGACAGGATAAACCGACAAACGGGCAATACGGAAATCACGAAAAACGGATGGCGTTTCAAGGCTGGCATACTCAGCCGGGAAAATTTCATGTGATTCGTAAGCACCTTTATTTTCGAGATAAGGCGTTTCGGGCTTGCCTTCGAACCAACTTGCCCGTGCCGGAGGTAAATAAACATTCGTAAAGGTTTGAACCAAACCTGTTTCCAATACTTCAACCGAAAGCCCGCCCTGATCGGGAATGGCTAAGGTTGTTGCTATATAAGGCAAGGAAGGGAATCCGGGATCGGTACTAAATATTTCTGACAACAAATCAACCGTCTTATACGATTTGTCACCAGAAATAAATGATTTTGCATCGAAGCCCGTTAAATCAATTTTTAACACAGTGCCGTTCACATCATCACTGATTATTGTGATATCAGGTGGAGCTGGCATTGATTTTTTATTGTTTATTGTAATCCATTCGGCTTCCATTTCAAATGGAAGGAATGTTGTCACCAATACGAAGAGTAGAATTTTTTTAATCATATAAACCTTTGTTATGTTAGATTTGAAGAACCCCAAACAATGTTTCAACGAAAAAGAAAGTTAAGATCACCGACTTTCTATCAGAATATGACAACGTAAAATTAGTAAAAGGTTGCCTGTGATTTGGTAAATAATTAAAATAAATTCTAAAGTAGTTATCGCGTATGTGGCTTAAAATTATTATTTAGAATCATTCTTTTAGTCTGCTAAAGAATATTACTTTTGCAGAAAATTTCAATCAAAATAATCGCAATGAAAATCACAAAATTATTTATGTTTGGCCTGCTTAGCGCTGGCCTGCTGATAGCCGCACAAGGTTGTGGCGGAGGCACCGAAACTAAAACTGAACCAAGACAGAAGTAGTGAAAGCGGCCGTACCTTCCAACTCATTTGCTGAAGGTGAAAAAATATACATGGCAAAATGTATTGTTTGTCACCAGGCCAATGGCGAAGGCATTCCCGGAGCATTTCCTCCTCTCAAAAACTCTGATTATCTTTTTGCTGACAAAGTTCGCGCTGTGGCTCAGGCTTTGAATGGTTCGAACCACGAAATCGTTGTCAACGGTGTTAAATACAATGCACCCATGCCGCAACAGGTTGGAACCAAAGAAGAAGCTGTTGCTGTAATTAACTATGTATTAAACACATGGGGAAACAAAGGTGGAACAGTGACCTTGGAAGATGTAAAAGATGTTGTGATCGATCCAAGAATCTGATAACAACATGAAGAATCGCATCAGGTTACTCATACTACTTACTGTTAGCGGAATCATTACTGTTTCGTCCTGCTGTAATAAAGCTGAAAAAAAGAAAGGCAATACTGCCCATACCGAAACTGTTATTTTGGCCTCCAATAACTATGGTGCTCAAATTACTAAAACGGGCGCCAGGGAAATGCAAGAATTACCTTCGATGTTTACTACCGATACAGCGGTGGTGAAATTAACAGGCAAGATCGTTGAAGTTTGTCAGCACAGTGGTTGCTGGCTTACTGTTGCTTATGGCAATGAGGAAATCATGGTGAATATGAAAAACGAGTTTTCGGTTCCGAAAGATATTTCCGGAAAAACTGTTTGGTTAGACGGAGTTGCTGTTCGTCAACTTGTCAGCGTTGAAACATTGAAAAAAATCGCTGCTGAAAACCGGCAAAGCCAAACCGAAATTGATGCTATTACCAAACCGGTTTATGATTACACCATTGAAGCATCAGGTGTGATTGTTGAGTAATATTGCTACTATTGGATAAGAGAGACCGTGCTGAGAAGTACGGTCTCTTTTTTTGTGGCTATTTTGTCCGAATAACCTTTCAGTGTTACCCATCCGCTTAACTACCCGGAACGTAGTTGGTTACCAGTATGTTGGAAATTATTTATTCCGTCAGGTGATATAAATATTTTCAAATTTATTTTGTTTTAATTTAGATTTAGTCTAAATTAGCCGCCTGAAACCCGTATTTTCATTAGTCTATTCTATTGTATATGAAATATTTACAAGAATTAAAAAGGGTATTTTTTGTCTTAATTCTCATTTGTACCATACCGGTTCATAACATTTTTGCTCAGGCGGAACAATTGGGTGTTTACGAAAAGTTAGATACTTATCTGCCTGACAGTTTAATTTTCACTGATGACAATTTCAATAAAATTGACCTCAAAACTGCCATGGATAAACCAACCGTGCTCGCCATGGTTTATTATGAATGTCCGGGTATCTGTACCCCCTTACTTAACGGTCTTGCCGAAGTTGTGGGGCGATCGGAACTGGAATTGGGAAAAGATTATCAGGTTTTCACAGTGAGTTTCAATCACTTAGAAAACAGCGTTTTAGCTGCAAAGAAGAAAAAGACTTATCTCAAACTCGCCGGCAAAGAAAACAATGTAAATGGCTGGCAGTTTTTCACGGGTGACAGCATCATGATTCAAAAATTATTGCAATCGATCGGTTATTATGTGAAACAGGAAGGTAAAGAATTTGTGCATCCGGCAACGCTTGTTGTTTTAGGGAAGGATGGTAAGATAAACAGGTACCTCCATGGAACTGATTTTTTACCTTTCGATTTAAAAATGGCCGTTGTCGAGTCTGCTGAAGGTCGTTCAGGACCAACAATCAATAAAGTCCTTCAATTTTGTTTCAGCTATGATGCTGATGGAAAGAAATACGTCTTTAATACGACAAAAATATCCGGATCAATTATCATATTGGCCGCAATAAGCTTTTTCATATCGCTTTTAATTTCGGGAAACCGGAAAAAGAAAATCAATAACATAGATTAAAATAGATGACAGCAACAACTGAATTAAATTTCTTTCAGGCAAAGAAAGGTCTGTTTTCCTGGATATTTAGCGTTGACCACAAGCGGATCGGATTACTTTACCTGTACTCGATTCTGGCATTTTTCCTTGTTGGGGTCTCCTTGGGTGTTTTGATGCGTCTGGAACTACTCAATCCCGGGAAAGACATCATGGAAGCAAAAATGTATAACCAGGTATTTACCATGCATGGTGTTATCATGATTTTCCTTTTTATCATTCCGAGCATCCCGGCTGTATTCGGAAATTTCTTTTTACCAATCATGTTGGGAACTGATGATGTTGCCTTTCCAAAACTAAACCTGCTTTCGTGGTGGATTTATGTCGTAGGTGCATTGATGGTACTTTCGACGCTTTTATTTGGTGATGGTCCGGCCGATACAGGATGGACATTTTATGCGCCCTATAGTGTAAGAACAGGCACCAATGTTACCATGTCGGTATTAGCCGCTTTTGTGCTTGGGTTTGCAAACATTTTAACCGGACTGAATTTTATTGTTACCATTCACCGTTTACGCACGCCCGGGATGACTTTTTTCAAAATGCCGCTGTTTGCCTGGGCTTTGTATGCCACTTCATGGATTCAATTACTCGCTACGCCAATTATAGGCATAACACTTTTGATGATCGTTGCAGAAAGGGTTTTAGGCGTTGGTCTTTTCGATCCTTCCATTGGTGGCGACCCAATACTTTATCAGCATCTCTTCTGGATTTATTCGCATCCGGCAGTTTATATCATGGCATTGCCTGCATTTGGTATCATTTCGGAACTGATACCAACTTTCACACATCGCACCATATTCGGATATAAGGCGATTGCCTTTTCGAGCTTAGCCATTGCCTTCGTCGGTTATTTTGTCTGGGGTCATCATATGTTCACTGCCGGTATGAGCGGGGCAGCACGGATCGTATTCTCGGTGATGACATTTTTGGTTGCAATACCCACAGCCATTAAGGTATTCAATTGGGTAGCATCACTTTACAAAGGATCAATTGATGTGCAACCTCCGTTGCTTTACGCATTGGGTTTCATTTTTCAGTTTATGGTGGGTGGTTTATCGGGTCTGGTATTAGGGGCCCTTGCCACAGATATACATTTACATGATACTTATTTTGTTGTCGGGCATTTCCATTATGTGATGTTTGGCGGAACCGGTTTTGCCTTTTTTGGAGCATTACACTATTGGTATCCAAAAATCTGGGGCAGGATGTATAACAAAGCAGTTGCAAATGTTGCTTTCGTTATACTTTTTATTGGTTTCAACCTTTTGTATTTCCCCATGTTGATTTCAGGCCTGATGGGAATGCCACGCAGATATTACGATTACCTGCCTGAGTTTCATCTTCCAAACATGATCAGTACGTATGGTTCATGGGTTCTGGTAACAGGGTTGTTGCTCATGATTGGAAATCTGATTGCCGGTTTTTATACCTCAAAAGAAAAAATAGGAAGGAATCCCTGGGGAGGCATTACACTCGAGTGGCAAACGCTTTCACCACCTCCTGTGCAAAATTTCGATAAAATGCCGGAACTGCCAAAAGGTGGGCCCTATGATTTTGAAAACAATTTTTAATCAATCAAGTATATAGATTATGAAACACCATTCAGGCCTCGTCTTACCTAACTCGGGGCACAATCGCGATGCAGAAGCTTCGAAATTAGGTATGTGGCTTTTCTTGTTTACTGAATTCCTGTTGTTTGGCGGTTTATTTATCGTTTATATGGTTTACCGGATGCTTAATCCGGAAGCATTTCTGGCAGCCTCATTTCAACTCAATGTTACCATGGGATCAATTAATACCATCGTGTTATTAATCAGCAGCATGACCATAGCCATGTCGATAACCGCCATACAGCTTGGAAACAGCAAAAAGTCGATACAATTGTTAATGATTACTGTTGCTGCCTCCCTCGTTTTCATGGTGATCAAATATTTTGAATGGAGCGCCAAGATTCATCATGGATTATTTCCGGGAATGGCAGTATTTAACCAATTACCCAAAGGGGAAAGTTTGTTTTTCTATCTTTATTTCTTCATGACCGGGTTGCATGCTCTGCATATCCTTATCGGTGCGACATTTATAGGAGTTGTCATTCACAGAACAAAGTCCGGACGACTAAATGCCGGGAATTATTCCCTGACGGAAAATGCCGGATTGTATTGGCATCTTGTTGACATCATTTGGATTTATTTGTTTCCGCTATTTTACCTTATTCATTGATCTGATATGAAAAATCATTCTGACGACCACGCCGAAAAGGCGCATGAAACGCATATTGTAAGCTATAAGGATCATTTTAGTACCCTGGCAGCTCTGTTATTATTAACTGTTTTAACAGTTTCGATTTCTGTTTTCGGCGCCAATCTGCGAACACTCACCGTGGCAACTGCCATGCTGATTGCAACCGTGAAGGTAATTGTGGTGGCTTATTACTTTATGCACCTAAAGTTCGACAAAAAAATCTACACCTGGCTCGTTTTGATCGTAGTTGTGTTGTTCGCATCATTTCTGATATTAACGAGTATTGAATATTTAAACCGATAATTTATGAAAAACGGAGCATCAACTTTCGCGCAGGGCGTCGATCTGTCGTTGTATATCATTTCCGGAATATCCATCTTTTTTTTAGTTGCCATAACGGCAGTAATGATCTATTTTGTAATACGTTACAATAAGAAAAGAAATCCGAAAGCTACAAATATTGAAGGAAACAACACGTTGGAGGTTCTTTGGACCGTTATTCCGACCATCTTGGTTTTGGTGATGTTTTACTATGGATGGATGGGATACAAGCCAATGCGCAATGTACCGGCAGATGCTATTCCGGTTAAAGTATATGGTCAGATGTGGAAATTTTCGTTTGAATATGCCAATGGCAAACTCTCCGATTCGCTGGTGGTGCCGGTTGACAAACCTGTAAAGCTATTTCTCATTTCGAAAGACGTGAACCATAGTTTCTATATCCCGGCATTTCGCTTAAAGGAAGATCTGATACCCGGAAAAAACAATTTTTTATGGTTTGAAGCGAATAAAGCAGGAAAATACGATGTGATGTGCGCCGAATATTGCGGTCAGCTTCACTCAGCCATGCTTACCTCGGTTAATGTGGTTGATGTTAAAGCATACGAAAAGTGGCTTTCTGATTCAACATCAGCTGCCAATGAGCATCCCGGACTAACACTCATGAAAAAGAATGCCTGCTTCAGTTGCCACACACAGGATGGAAGTAAACTTGTCGGGCCTTCATTCAAAGGCGTATTTGGCCGTACGGAGCTTGTTGACACCGATGGCTCGGAACACGAGATTGTTGTGAATGAAGAATATATCAAACGTTCTGTTAAAACACCCAATGCCGATGTTGTGAAAGGTTATATGAAAGGACTCATGGTACCTTATGATAAGATTTTGACTGATGAACAGATTGATCAGATTATTGAGTATTTGAAAACTGTAAAATAAGTTACGCGATGTGATCTGACATTTTTTGAGAAAACAACTCCATAGGTTTCAGTAAGCATTACATAGAAATGAGTACAATGAAGACAAAATTCACATTTAAGCTCCTTATGGAACTGAGTAAGGTCAAAATCACCTTCGCGGTAGCGTTTACGACCATCGCTGGTTATTTGTTGGCCAAAGGAAGCATAGATACCGGTTTGATTTTACCAACAATCGGTATATTTTTACTCGCCTGTGGGTCATCGGCACTGAATCATTTCCAGGATGCTGATCGCGATAAACTCATGTTAAGGACGATGAACCGCCCGATTCCATCAGGTAAAATAAGTCGAAAGGACGCCGTCATTGTTGCGATAGTATTATCATTGGCCGGAGCAACTTTAATCTATGTTGGTTCAAATATAATCGGGTTGCAATTAGGACTTTTAGCTTTAATCTGGTATAATGGCATTTATACACCGATGAAACGTAAGACAGCCTTTGCGGTGATTCCAGGTTCAGTTATCGGAGCCATTCCACCTGTTGTTGGATGGGTTGCCGGTGGTGGATCAGTTACTGATCCGCAAGTAGTATTACTGGCTTTTTTCTTCTTCATCTGGCAGGTACCACATTTTTGGTTGCTGATGCTCAAATATGGCAAGGAATATGTTGAAGCAGGTTATCCTTCCATCACACAGGTTTACAGCGAACAAAGCATCAGATCGATGATTTTTTTATGGACATTTGCCACGGCTGCCACAGCACTTATGCTGCCACTATTCGGGATCATCGAAACCCATATTATTACCATCATCATTTTGCTTTCAGTTATTTGGCTGTTATATATTTTTTCGGGTTTGCTACGTAATCAAACTACAAAAATCAATCCTTTCTTCTATTTCATGCGGATAAATTATTTTGTACTTGCTGTAATCATTGCCCTGATGATTGATCCGTTGATAAAATAAATCAGTTATAAATATTGTCTTTCGAAACGGAACTAATCGAAGCGTTCGAAAAGAAAGTATTCAATTCAAATACTATGTTTTGAAAACCCGATTCCTTGTATAAATTACCTTTGAATTTAAAAATCATTCCCTGATTTTTGCAATTTTCTTACATTTGAACAAAAAATATAAATGATCTCTGAAACAATAGTCGATTTCAAGAAGATTTCTGTTTTCCAGAAAAACAACCTCGTTTTGGTGAATGTTGACTTCGAAATCAGTAAGGGTGAATTTGTTTATCTGATCGGTAAAACGGGCAGTGGCAAATCGAGTTTATTGAAAACGATGTATGCCGAATTACCGGCCATTGAAGGCGAAGCGAGTGTTGTTGGATTCAATTTGCGCAAATTAAAAAGGAAAGAAGTCCCCTATTTACGCCGTAAACTCGGGATTATTTTTCAGGATTTTCAACTTCTCGAAGATCGTGATGTGCATAAGAATCTGGAATTTGTGTTGAAATCAACCGGCTGGACCGACAAAAATAAAATAGATGACAGGATTAAACAAGTACTCGAACAGGTTGGATTAACCGCCAAAAATTTCAAACTCCCGCACCAGCTTTCGGGGGGCGAACAACAACGTGTAGCAATCGCCCGTTCGTTGCTTAACAATCCTGAGATTATACTTGCCGATGAACCTACAGGAAATCTTGATCCGGAAACTTCAAACGGGATTATGCGCTTATTACAAAATATCAGTGAAAACGGACAGGCTGTATTGATGGCTACCCACAACTATAACCTGATCAATAAATTTCCACACAGGGTAATTAAATGTGAGGAAGGCACGATTACTACATCAAGTTATTAGGTTGATGAGCTTTTCAACATTATGACCATTATTGTATAACATCGATAGTTTCTGGGTTCGATATTCAATCTCACGTTTTGTGAATGGTCTTTTCCATAACTCTTTAATTTTCCGCTTTATAGCATCTGCGTCATTCGCCACAATGCATAATTCATCTAATGCTGTGCCACTCAGCATCTTATCGTTTGCAATACAAAAACGACCGTTGTAGAGCATATTCAAGAGTTTCAGTTTTAATCCTGTTGCCTGAAATGTGATGGAAACATTTAGCTGCGCATTGTTGATCAACTCAAAAAGCTCGTCATCTGTAGGATTGGCAATGAGTTCGATATTCGGACAAGCAGCAATCATCGTTCTTAATTGCGCACGCGGATTGAGTCCGGCTACTTTTAATGGGTATTTCGAATCCTTAAATACATTTGTTATCAAGTATTTAACTGCATTAAAATTCTCGGCCACCGACAGATTACCATGATACAAAGCATATTCACCCTTACCACCTTTGATGCTCACCTTTTTATGCGGATGGAAGGCAGGCACAAAATCGACCCGGGAAAAATTAGAAGCAAAATACCGCTCATCATTTTTTGATATGGCAATCAGTTGGCTGGCATTTTGCAGGATTTCTTCATACTTCTTAAGTTTTCCGGCTTCGTTAAAAAGGTAGTATTTCTTCAGAAATGAAGTTTCGGCATGTGCCAGGTGTTGATAGTATTCGTGTTCGATATTGTGCGTCCGTACCGAAATTTTCCTGTTTGCAAGTCGTGGATCGGATAGAAGCTGACAGGTATGCAGGCCCTCCAACAGGATCGGATAATTATCCTGAAGCAGGTTGTTGACCATTTCTTCAGAAAAACGCGAGCTAACGATATAGGGCATACTCTTAAAAAAATTCTTTTTCGATATGTCGCGCTTATAATAATTAACTGAATAACAAAGGCTTTCAAGCTCTTCAGATCGCGACCTTCCATATTCGAAGCAATGCAAATGAATATGCATCCCTTTCGCGACCATTTCCTTGATTTTGAAAAAAACATCAATAACTCCGCCATAATTGGCAGGGAATGGCACATCGAATGAAACGAGGTGAATATGCTTTTTCATCTGAATCTGCTGTAATATTTTAACAGTACTTTTTCTTCATTTTCCCAATTCAATGCCTGAATCGCAAAGCTAAGATTTTTTTTCCAGGTCATAATCAATTCAGGCTGGTTGAGATAGTTACGTATCGTTCCGGCCATCTTTTCAGGTTCATGCGAATCGATAAAACCTCCTATCTGATACCTGTCGATAATTGCTTTGATCTCAGCCAGTGGAGTCGCAATCACAGGAATACCGGCATGAATATAGTCGAACAACTTATTTGGCAAACTGAACCTGTAGTTTAGGTTCGTGTCTTTGTCGAGCGTGAAACCAAAATCAGCATGTTGGGTATAGCACATCATACTGTTGTAATCCATCTTTGGCAAAATCATTACCTTTTCTTCCAATTGATGTAACGCGACCAATTTCCTGATTACCGGCATCGCATCACCGCTACCGATCACAAGCAACAAAACATTATCGAGATACTGCATTACCAGAACAAGTTCCTCAGCCCCTCTTTCGATATTTATACCTGATCCCTGAATTACCAACAACTTCTTATTTTCGGGTAATCCCAAATCAGAACGTGTTTTCAACGATCTCTGACCAAGCGAAGGTGGTATATTTCTAACTACAACCACCTCAATACCATACTTTTGCCTGAATAAGGAGGCAATCGATTCGTTAACGGTGATCATGCTCTCCATCCGGCTGAGCACAAACCGCTCAATCGTTTTCCAAACACGTTGAACAAATCTACGATTCACAAGCTCAGGCGTTTCGGTATAGTATTCATGGCTGTCGTAGGCCATTGGAATACTTCGGATCCGCGATACGATGAAGTTTGGCAATAATGTATCTAAATCATTCGATACTAAAAGATTGCACTTGGAGAACAACAATAAGAAGAATAATCGCATGTTAAATTCAGCATAAAACATAGGCCCGTTAACGAAAAACAACCGCATTCTGATTGTTTCATATTCACGCGAAGGCATTGGTAAACTATTCCTGAGTTTTCGCCCGATCAACACCACCTGAAAACCAGACTTCTGTAGCGCCACACAAGATTTGTGAACCCGTTGATCTGTTACAAGATCATTGATTACAGAAACATACGCCTTTTTCAAGTAAAAAGTATCCTCTTGTTAACATATTTGTTAATGTTTAAATAACTGTTCAAACATCAATTTATTGTTTTAACATGTACCTTTGGCAAAAAAAGAATTGATGGATAGATACGTTACTCTGGATAAATATAACACTTTTGGTTTACATGTCACCGCTAGTTTTTTTAGTATTATCAAGGATGCTGACGAAGTTTTTGACCTGATTAAGGATTCAGTTTTCAAAGAAGAGAAACGTTTAATTTTGGGTGCAGGCAGTAATGTACTTTTTCTGGATGATTTTTTTAACGGTTTGGTTGTACGTATCGAAACCAAAGGCAAAACCATACTCAGAGAGATGGGTAACAATGTTTATATAAGGGTTGCGGCAGGTGAATCGTGGGCCGGATTTGTTGAGGAGATGGTAAAAGAAGGCTACGGCGGGCTCGAAAATCTATCGCTCATACCCGGAACGGTTGGTGCCGCCCCGATTCAGAATATTGGCGCTTACGGAACCGAACTTAAGGATGTTTTTTATCAATTGACAGCGGTTGACCTAACGACCGGTGAAAAAGTTTTTTTCAATAAAGATGAATGTGAGTTTGGTTACCGGACGAGTGTGTTTAAAACCAGGTTACGCGACCACTATCTTATCACCCATGTTGATTTCAGGTTAAACAAACAGCCGGTGCTTGACTTTAAATATGGCGTATTATTTCAGTATTTATACGAAAAAGGCATTGTAAATCCTACCATCAACGATGTGAGTAAAGCGGTGATCGCGATCCGTAATTCAAAACTCCCCGATCCTGCTCAATTGGGTAATGCCGGTAGTTTTTTCAAGAATCCTGTGATCCACAACCTGCTTTTTCAGAACCTGCAACGCGAATTTCCGGATATCGTTGGACATCCTGATGTTAAAGATTTCACCAAGGTATCGGCTGCCTGGCTTATCGAAAAAACAAACTGGAAAGGACGAAGGGTTGGCAACGCAGGTTTTCACGATAAACAATGCCTGGTATTGGTAAATCATGGAAACGCGACCGGCCGTGAATTGTTTCTGGCTGCCATGATGGCAAAACAATCTGTTATTGAGGAATTTGGTATTGAATTGGAGATGGAAGTAAATATCGTTTAACTTTGACTTATTATTAGTCAAAATGAAAAAAACTTTTCATTTTTTGAGAACCTATTTCGAAGCCATCGTCTGGCTTGTAGCTCTGATATTATTGGCCACAATGGATCCCTATACAGCCGGGCCATCCCTTTGCATGTTTCGCAAGCTGGGGATCGAAAGTTGTCCGGGCTGCGGCTTGGGTCATTCCGTTTCGGCAGCTTTTCATGGACAGTTCGGCCAGTCATTTGATATGCATCCATTGGGGATGATTACAATCGTTTTTTTAACCGTAAGAATTATTTCAATAATCATCCAAAACCATAATTATCAACGACTTAAAAACAGACTTTAACATGATATCTCGTGTATTGAAGCTTGAACCCACTCCTAAAATAAATTAAAAAAGATATGCCACTAAAACGCCAAATCTCCAAAGTGCACCAAACCCACACATTCAGTGTTTTACCCTTGGTGAAATTTGGTGTTTTTGTGTTCTGGTGGCAATATTTGGCTTATCGGATTGGACTCAAGCTTAAGATTTCAAAAGAAGAATTTACTAATTATACAACGTTTTTCGCACACTTAAATCCGACATTCCTCCTTTCACCGATAAAACCCTTTCATTCACCTATTTTGTCTTTACTATATTCTTGTTTCACGATAATTTCGCTCTTTAGCTATTAACAAATTTAAAAAATCAATGTAACATGAAATTTTACGAATTGATGCCTGAAATTGCAGGGGAAGAAATGGTGTTTGTTCAAACACTTACCAATGCATATTCTGAAGAGAAATTAAAAATGTTTGCTACCGTTTACCGCGCACGTCGCCGCGATCCGCAAATGATACTTTTAGTAACACTACTCGGTTTCCTTGGCGCCGCCGGCGTTCACCGCATTTTACTGAATCAGATAGGAATGGGAATACTGTACTTTTTTACAGCCGGTTTTTGCCTCATCGGAACCATTGTCGATTTGATCAATTACCAGCAACTTACATTTACTTTCAACCGTCAGGTGGCCATTGAGATCAGCGGTATGTTATCATCAACAACCTGATCTTTCTGAATCGGAACCGATACGCTGTATATGTAAATTACCTGAAATTCTGTGTGGTAGCAAATGAAAACATGTTAAGATGATTTCATTTGCTTCAGGATGGCCTTATTTATTTTTTTGGCAATACATGGTCCTTCGTAGATGAAGCCCGTATAAACCTGCACTAGGTCGGCACCGGCTTCAAGTTTTTCGATGGCATCTATAGCGGTAAATATTCCGCCAACCCCGATGATCGGGAAGGCTTTACCCGATTTCGTGGCCAGATAACGAATAATTTCGGTTGACCGTTCGCGCACTGGTAGTCCGCTCAGACCGCCATTTCCGATGGCTTCAATCTCATTTTTGTTGTAATTATTCAGATTCCTTTTGATACTGGTATTGGTTGCCACCACACCATCAATTTTCGTTAGACGCACAATATCAATCACTTCATCGAGCTGCTTGTTGTTCAGATCGGGCGATATCTTTAGCAATATCGGTTTGCGCTTCGGTTTACTATTGTTTATAAGCTGAAGCCTGTTTAATATTTCCATCAGTGCATCCTGATCCTGAAGTTCTTTCAGGTCGGAGATATTCGGACAGCTCACGTTCACCACGAAATAATCGACAAAATCGAAAAGTCCGGCAAAGTTCTCTTCGTAATCCTGGTAAGCTATCGCATTGGGTGTTAAGGTATTCTTACCGATATTACCACCAATGATCACATTCGATTTACGTTTTTTCAGTTGAACGACAGCCTGTTCGAGTCCCCGGTTATTGAATCCCATGCGGTTGATTAGCGCATGGTCTTTCGTGAGACGAAACAACCTTGGTTTGGGGTTGCCGGGTTGCGCTTTGGGGGTAACCGTTCCGATTTCAACGAATCCGAAACCCAACGAAGAAAGTTCTTCATACACCTCCGCATTTTTATCGAAACCGGCCGCAATACCTACAGGATTAGGAAACCGGATACCAAACAATTCCTTTTCTAAGCGATTGTCTTTTACAGTAAAAAACCATTTCAATGCACTTCGCAGGCCCGGAATGCTGCCGAATATCTTTAACAACCCCATGACCCAATGGTGTATAGTTTCAGGGTTAACGAGGAAGAAAATGGGGCGTAAAAGTGATTTATACATGATTTACTTATTAAAAAAAAGTCCCGATAGAGGGACTTTCAGTTTTTAATCTTTTGCTTTTTCATCAACTTCAATTTCTTCAACCACCGGTTCTTCACTGAAATCGAGCAGTTCTTTTTCGGTCAGCATCTGGTACCAGACGAACACCTTTTTCATATCGGACTGATATACCGTTTCGGTATTATAATCGGGAACAGCGATAGCGAATTTTTCCTTCAACTCTTTCTGATTCAGTTTTTTTACATCAAAACCGAGTTGCTGTCCAAAGGCGTTGTGGATAGTCTTAAATACCTCTTTCAGCGGGCGGTCATCATTGGTGGTGAAGATGCTAATTTCTTCGAGTGAACTCATCTTATCCTGCATGAATGCGGCAAAGCGCGTTCCATCGATAAGCGATTCAACGATAACATTTGCCTTACCCTGCCCGGTTACCTTATATAAACCCGGCTTCCCACTGATTGAAACAATCTTACTTAAATCCATATTTCATTTTTTTGCAAAAATAATCAAAATCGGCAAATGCCTGCAACTAATGGATTTGAATTATTTCATCTGTGAAAAGGTAACAACCAAAACTTACTAAGCTGAAAACGACGTATCAATGTTGCTGTCAACAGGATTTACGGGCAGGCAGATTTTAAATATACTTCCTTTTTCGCCTGAAACTCCTTCCGGAACACTTTCTACCCAAATTTTCCCGTTATTTTTCTTCACAAATTCTTCACAAATAATCAAGCCAAGACCTGTTCCCTGTTCATTTTCTGTACCGATTGTCGAAATAAACCTATCGACTTTGAATAAATTATCCATGATACTCTTTTCCATTCCAACACCGGTATCACGAATACTAATTTCAACCATGTCATTGATTAACACTGCGTTGATCGTAATTGTGCCTCCGAAATGCGTGAATTTTATACCATTACTAATGATATTACCAAACACGGTTCGCATGGTATCGAGGTCAGCAAAAACATAAAAACCAACATCAATGGTATTGCTGACCCTGATATTTTTAAGGTTTGCTGCACCCAAATAGCCCGATAAAGACTTATCAACCAGTTCATGAAGATTAAGACTGGCTTTTGTCAATTTGATTTTTCCCTGTTGCGATCTTGACCATGTTAACAAATTCTGGAGCAGACTCAAGGTGTTTTCTGAAGTAACAGCCAAATTACCAATGATTTTTTTTCGTTCATCTTCGTTATACTCATCATATTCATTAAATAAAATCTGCGTAAAACCCAGGATGGAATTGAATGGGCTGATCAAATCATGCGCAATAATGGAGAAAAACTTATCTTTTGTAGCAATGGCCTCTTTCAACTGTTCTTCATGTTCTGAGATGAGTTTGTTTTTTTGTTCGAGCAGAATAGTCATCTTTTTCTTGACACGATACTGGTTATAGATGAAAACACTCAGGAGGATCACTAAACCAATAATGATCAGGCAAATAATGAGTATTTTTCGTTGCCGGCTAATGGCAGCCTTGTGAATCAGAGAATCAGCAAGTTGCTGCTGCTTAAATTCATACTTCATTTCTATCTGGGTTGACTCCTTGATGTTTTGTGCTTTAACCAGACTATCTGAAGTTGATTTAAATATTTTATGAAACATCAATGCATCATGATACTTCTGCATTTTTTCGTATATACATGCTAAACTGCCACTTGCAGCATTAATCCAGAATTCAGAATTTATTTTTACTGCAAGATTATACGCTTCAAGGCAGTACCTTTCGGCAACTTCCAACTCATTTAGCGCAAGGTAAATTTTCCCGATCGCAAGGGATGTTTCACTTATTCCGGGTTCAATATTTATCTCCCGTCTTATTTTCAATGATTTTGAAAGCGTATCAAGCGCCACCTGATAATTTTTCAATTCAAAATATACTTCCCCGATTTTATTTAACTCATGGGCAATGCCATAAGGTGACTTTCTTTTTATTTCGCTGTTATACGACTGATTATAAAACAACAATGCTGTATCATAACTATTGTTTTGAAAATATACATTACCTACATTGTTTGATGCAATGGCTATGCCTTCATCATTGTCGATTCCGATGAGCATGTTTAGTGCTTTCTGATAATAATGTAAGGCATTGTTGTATTCCTTTTGATCGTAAAAAATGATACCGATATTATTGCACGCGAGCGCTTGTTTGCGGATATTTCCACTAAGCTCAAAATGGTTTAATGCTTCCAGGTAATGTTCCAATGAGGCCGGTAATTGGCTCATTTGGTTGTAGTAAATGCCGAGATTATTTAATGATTCACCAATCAGTTCGGGGTCACCGATCGATTTATAGAGTTTCAGGGATTCGGAAAAACATTCAAATGCCTTGTCCGAATTATTCATCATGATATAGATAATTCCGGAATTCGTCATTGCCTTTCCCAGCTTTTTTATATCATTCAGTTGACGTGCCACTTCCTGGCTGAGTTGCGAATAATACAAAGCTGAATCCAATTCAGTATTCATATATTCGTCAGTCAAACTAAAATATATTTTGTAGAGGTTAGTATCTGCTTTCCGGGTATTAATTTTCTGTTTCAGACTATCGATGTTGACGAATGCAGATAGTTCTACCGGAAAAATCAATATCAGCCAAACTATGATTGGATAAATATGAAGCTTATTTACTCTCATTGATATAATCTAAAGGTGGCATGAAAGGTACTAAAAAAAGATCAATACTTTATGCCGTTGGCCTAATTATGTTATGAGCATGGTTTACAACCGGTAAATTTTTTTGCTAAATACTGAATCTATGGAATTTAAATGAAATGAAATGAATTAGCCATAAGAAATTATTGTACCACGCGACAGGAGTCGCGCGGTAGCAGGGCGACAGGAGTTGCGCAGTAGCAGGGGCAAAATGAAACAAAAAATGATAAATATTTCTTATTAAAATTTCATCTTTTCTACTAAATTACCTTTTTCATCAAACTTAAAAAATGAAAAATTAAAATCTTGAATCCAATGTAAGGTGTCTTCAGGTTCGTTAGAAAAAAGAAAATCCGATGAAAACAATACGGGTATTTCTTTAGCATTCAGTAGCATTTTTCTGTTACTTTTTTTTGCCATAGTGTTTATTCTATTGCTCTTTTCCGTGTAAGTAAAAGATAAAGTTGTAACATTATCATCTGTCATGAAAATTGAAGCATAGATAACGGTTCGGTCTTTCATTTCCTCGTTTATTAGCTTTGTAATATTTTCTGGGAATTGATAAAAAATAACCTCACAAGTATCCACCTGTACTAAGGAAATTTGTTGCTTTTCCTCTTTTTTATTATTCCTACATGCATACAAAAGGATTGATAGAAAAAGGAATGCCACAAAAGCATAATTACTTTTTGCCGTCATATTGTTCTAATGCATTTTTTAATAAATTAAATTTATCTAGGCTGGCGCGGATTTGTAATCCATGCCAAATGTTTTTGGACTTAAAGTAATTGAGTTTTTTCATTAATCAATTTCAAATCTATTTTATTACAAAAATATCCAATAATCCGTTGCCCCCCGCTCGGCGAAGTTTCCAGACTACGTCGTCCAAACTAACGGTCTCCCGACCGATATAAAATCAATTTGTTTTACTTCAACTCAATTAAACGACTGCAAATCATGTAACCGGCTGTAAACGCCACCTTTAGCAATCAGCACATCGTGTTTACCGCGTTCAACCACCTGACCTTTCACGATGACAACGATTTCATCAGCATGTTGGATAGTTGACAAGCGGTGGGCAATCACCACCGAAGTGCGGCTGCTCATTACCTTGGCCAAAGCATCCTGCACCAAACGTTCCGATTCGGTATCGAGCGATGAAGTAGCTTCATCAAGAATGAGAATCGGCGGATTTCTCAGCACGGCACGGGCAATACTTAGTCGTTGGCGTTGGCCGCCCGACAGTTTCGATCCGCGGTCGCCAATGGTGGTCAGATAGCCATCTTCCAGTAGCGAAATGAATTCGTGGGCATTGGCCACTTTGGCCGCTTCGATCACGCTTTCCATGGTGGCAGCGGCGTTACCGAAAGCAATATTGTTGAAAACAGAATCGTTAAAGAGGATACTTTCCTGGGTAACCATTCCCATCAACCCCCTGAGTGAATCAATCTTATAGTCACGGATATCAATCCCATCGATAAAAATCCCGCCATCCACCACATCATAAAAACGTGGTAAAAGATCGACCAATGTTGATTTGCCACCACCCGACTCACCCACGAGGGCAATCACTTTGCCTTTTTCGATGGTGATGTTTACACCTTTAATAACATCTTCCTTCTCATAGCGGAAAGTTACATCGCGGTATTCGATACTATCTTTGAAATCCGTGATCGGTTTGGCATCGGGTCGTTCGACAATCACTTCCTCGGCATCGAGAATCTCGAAAATACGCTCAGCCGAGGCAATCCCTTTCTGTATGCTGTAAAATCCCTGGGCAAATGTTTTAGCCGGGGGAATAATCTGCGAAAAAACAATGATATACGTAATGAAATCGGCTGCTTTGATGGACGATGAATCAGCCAGCACCAACTGGCCGCCAAACCAAAGCACAACAACGATAACTAAGGAGGACAAAAACTCGCTCAAAGGTGAACTTAAATCGCGGCGGCGATAGATACTCACCATCAATCGTGTGTAAGTACTGTTTTGCTGTTTGAATTTTTTATCGGAATAATCAATCGCGTTGAAGGCTTTGATTATCCGTAATCCTGAGATGGATTCTTCAATCGTCGATAGCATTCCGGCAAGCTGGTTCTGGCCATTTTTGGATGCTTTCCGCAAACTGCGGCCGATTTGTCCGATCACCAATCCAGTTAAAGGCAAAATGATAATAACAAACAGCGTGAGCTTCGGGCTCATACTCAGCATGAAAATAAAAAAAGCCAGTATGGTTATCGGATCACGGATGATCATTTCGAGGTAATTCATGATCGAATACTCAACTTCCTGCACATCGGTTGTGATCCGGGCCATAATATCGCCCTTTTTATGCTTGTCGTAGAATGAAAGTGGCAGAATCAGAATCTTTCGGTAAATGGCATCACGAATATCCTTGACAGCGCCGATACGTACATTTGCCATAAAATACATCGAAAAATAACGCGCCATATTCCTGAAAAAGAAGGCGATAATGATCACCACACAAATAAAAACCAGTGCCTGAACCTGACCTTTTTCAGCAATAATCGTGCTGATGAGGTAATTCATATTTCCAAGCAATGCATCCGTACTGAGGCCCCAGGCAGGGCGTGTTGTTACGAGTGCTTCGGTGCCAAAAAGCAGGTTCAGGAAGGGAACCAACAAGGCGAAGGAGAACAACGAAAAAACAATGGTAAGCAGGTTGAACAGCACATTGAGCAGGGCATATACCCAATAAGGCTTGATATAGGCAAAGATTCGATAGAATTTTTTCATTGGGTTTAAAATTGAAAATCAATGCCCGTATAATTCTCAGGCCGGATGGCAAGTAACTCCGTTTTAATCTCCTGACTCAGGTCGAGTGATTCTATAAAAGTGCGGATCGATTGCTCATCAATTGTAGTATTTGTACGGGTAAGACCTTTCAGCATTTCATAAGCTCCGGCAATTTGTTCGCGACGGAGAATAGTCTGGATGGCCTCGGCCACAACGGCCCAGTTTTTATTCAGATCATCGGCAATCTTTACTTCGTTCAGCAGCAATTTATCCAATCCCTTTTGAATGGATTTAATAGCGATCAGTGTATGTGCCAATGGAACACCGATATTACGGGTAACCGTTGAATCGGTAAGATCGCGCTGCAGGCGGCTCACCGGTAATTTCGCGCTCAGATGTTCGAAAATCGCGTTTGCCATACCCAGGTTCCCTTCCGCATTTTCAAAATCGATTGGATTCACTTTGTGTGGCATGGCAGATGAGCCCACTTCGCCGGCAACAATTTTTTGTTTGAAATAATCCATCGAAACATATAACCAGATGTCGCGGCACAAATCGATCAGGATGGTGTTGATACGTTTCAGGGCATCGAACCAGGCGGCAAGATAATCGTAATGCTCTATCTGTGTGGTGGTTGTCTGACGATGCAATTCCAGATTTTTACTGATGAAATCGTTGGCAAACTGCTGCCAGTCGATGGCAGGGTAAGCCACATGGTGGGCGTTGAAATTGCCCGTGGCTCCGCCGAACTTGGCCGAAAACGGGATGGAATTGAGCAGGCCCAGTTGATTTTCGAGCCGTTCGACAAAAACAAATATTTCCTTTCCGAGTTTGGTAGGACTGGCTGCCTGACCATGGGTGCGGGCCAGCATCGGTATTGCTCTCCATTTTTCGGCGGTATTACGCAGGCGAAGGCTTACCTGTTCAATAAATGGCCTGATAATCAAATTGTTTGCCTCTTTAACGGCCAACGGAAGTGCCACATTATTGATATCCTGCGAAGTCAATCCGAAATGGATAAATTCTTTGAAGGCTTCGAAACCGTTCTTATCGAAATATTGTTTCAGAAAATATTCAACAGCCTTAACATCGTGGTTGGTAACAGCCTCAATCTCTTTTATTTCGGCAGCATCCTCTACTGTAAATTCTTCATAAACTGCCCGCAGATCCTCAAATTTTGCAGGGTCAAAACTTTGTAGTTGTGGTAAGGGCAATTCGCACAATGCGATGAAATATTCAATCTCGACCATCACACGGTAACGGATCAGTGCTAACTCCGAAAAAAACTCATCGAGTTCATAAACCTTGCTCCTGTAACGCCCGTCGATAGGCGAAATTGCAGATAAAGCGGATAATTCCATACAGTAAAATTTGAATCCAAAAGTACAAAAAAAGGAGACGAGCCGGAACCTAAAGTTTGCGAGAGGTGAGAAATGAGGCACGGAGAACATTTCCTCATTTCTTACGAAACGTTTCTTATTCGTCCTTTACGATAACAGTATATCTTTTTCTGTTCTGGGCTGTGAAAAATCCAAGACCTTCAGGCTGAATATTTGTTGAGATATTGGCTGGCGGGCCACCGAACAATGGATTTGATGCTCCTGATTCCAATTGCAATTCCCTGAAGAAATCGTAATAATCCTTCGGAATGGACGACAAAATGAAGGTCAGTGTGTCACCCGGATTCACCTCATCGTTATATAAAAACATCACACTGAGTCCATTGGTATTGTTTCCGTTAAAAAACAAGTCGTCAGTGATGGAGCTCCGTGTTGCCGTATCGGTGATCATCACACCATTGCGCATGGCATCAATTTTATAAAAATCGGTGGTAAGCGGATCGTTGGCATATAAATTTACAGCCCAGAATTTCATGAGTTGCTGGTATTCAAGTACAATTGAATCAATGGAAGCACGGGTAACCGGCATTTTGGTAACCGCTTCATAATCGATCTTTCCACCCACCGGTTCTTTCAAAGTGATCTCAAGTCTATAGGTTTTGTCTTCAACACCATAAAAATCATTTTGATTTTTATAAATCCCGCTTCCTGACGGTGTTTCAACCATTATGATTTCAACATCTTCATCCAGAATTTTCACCAAAGCGCCACTAACAACCGGAGGTGGTTGGTTTTGGAAATAATCCGACGTAGTGGTCAGTTTAACGATTTGCGTAGGTGAATCGGTGGTGATTGAACCATCAACGACTAAGCGCACATCAGCGCTGTTTAATTCAATATCAACAATCTCTGTACAGGAGAGACCGATAAGCATCAGCAGAAGGATACCTGCCGGTAAAAATATTTTGTGGTAGTTTATTTGTTTCATGGCTTAGAAATGAAAATTATACGTGACGGAAGGAACAATTCCAAAAAGGTAGGTTTTTTCAGCATGGGTAACATCGGACTGTTCATCATCGGAGATAAAATTGATCACCCAGGGGTTCTTACGGAAATAGGCATTATATACCGAGAAATTCCATTCTCCCTGCCATTTCTTGTTCGTTTTATCTTTGCCCTTTAAGGTGAGTGAAAGATCGAGCCGGTGATAATCCTGCAGGCGGTATGAGTTACGATCGGAGTAAACCGGCGCAATGGTGCTGCCAATCACAAAGCGTCCGGTTGGGAAAGTGACCGGTGAACCGGTTGCATACACCCAGTTAGCACCAAGCATAATCCGTTTGTTGATCTCATAATTCAAAACGATGGATACATTATGCGGGCGATCGTAACTGGCAGAATATTTACGGCCTTTGTTGATCTCGGGTATTTCGCGAAAAGTACGGGCCCAGGTATAGGAAACCCAACCATTCAGTCGTCCCTGCGATCTTTTTACCAACACTTCCAATCCGTAGGATGTTGCCTTACCGAACCTGAATTCCCCCTCAATGTATTGATTGAGTAACAGTTCGGCATGATCTTTAAAGTCGATTGCATTTTGGTTCAGCTTATAAAAGGACTCTACCGATGTTTCCAGATCAAGGTTGTGAAAATGGCGGAAATACCCCAGCGAAAACTGATCGCCGATCTGTGGTTTCACGTTTGGTCCCGAGGCAAACCAGATATCTAAAGGCGTTCCGCCGGTCGAATTCTGTGCCAGATGAACATATTGCAGGTTTCGGGTGTAGGCGCCTTTGACGGATGAAATCTCATTCAGTGTATAGGAGAAACTGAAACGCGGTTCAAATCCTGAGTAGGTGTGATAAAATTTCCCTTTCGGATAGTTTACCGAATCGGTTTTCTGATGCTGTTCGTTGTAATGAAACAGTAGTGTTGGACCAACATTGCTGAAGCTGCTGAAGCGCAGACCATAGTTCACGGTCAATCTGCTTCCGATTTTATGGTTGTTGCTGATATACACACCCGTCTCAAGCGCCTGATTTGGTGACACTTCAATTTTATTAAACGGAGAATCGCTTCCTTTGCCTTCGGCTGTACCCGGCTTAAATGCATGACGCGAGACAAGCACACCAAACCGGACACTCGAATTTTCGTTGGCAAACCAGGTAAAATCACCTTTGAAACTCAGGTCTTTCATCGATGAAGTCCATTCAAACGCATTGGGTTGACTTTCAGGCGCTCCCAGATTATAGTTGAAACTACTGTAGATAACCGAGAAGTTGGAAAATAAGGCCTGATTGAACAGATGGTTCCAACGCATGGTAAAAGTTTGGTTTCCCCATCCCATGCCAAATCCGTCACCTTTAAAAACATCTTTTCCGGTATAACCCGAAACATACAGACGGTTTTTATCGTTGATGATATAATTGGCCTTGCCATTGAAATCGTAGAAATACATGACCGTTTTCCGAAGTAACTCGTCCGAAGAGAGTTTCAAAAACAGGTCGGCATAAGTGCGGCGGGCAGCAATCATAAAGGATGATTTCTCTTGCTGGATAGGGCCTTCGAGCATAAGCCGGCTCGATATCGTACCGATGCCGCCCTTGCCTGATATTTTCCGGGAATTGCCATCGTTCATTCGTACATCCAACACCGATGACAATCGTCCGCCATAGGCTGCAGGGATATCGCCCTTGTAAAGTTCCACACTTTTGATGGCATCGTTGTTAAATACCGAAAAGAAACCCATGAGGTGAGATGGATTATACACCAGCGCTTCATCCAACAAAATCAGATTCTGATCGGGACTGCCTCCGCGTACACTGAAACCAGAACCACCTTCTGCCGTTGGCTTCACACCAGGCAGAAGCTGAATTGCTTTTATAACATCCACCTCGCCCATCAATGCCGGTATCTGGCTGATGCTCTTGCTGTCGAGCTTATCCACACTCATCTGGGTACGCGTGATCCTCTCATTCACAGTTTCACTCTCGATCACTACCTCGTCGAGCGACACCTGAACGGGATCGAGATCAATATTCAATACCACATCGTTTGAGGCTTCCAGTTCGATGGATTTTGTTGTATAGCTTAAATAGGAAACACTGATCACTTGTTTTCCGGCAGGTATTTTCATCGAATAAAAGCCGTAAACATTGGTCGAAGCGGCATTCCCACTCGTTACATCATAAATGGTGGCGCCAATAAGCGACTCCCCCGTAGCGGCATCTTTGATATATCCGCTCACCGTAAATTTATCAGGCATCCCAATCGGGGAAGATATGGCATGATTGGCATGAACCATAATAAAGAAACCTAAACATATAATTAGTACCCTGAATTTAAAATGGTTTGATGTTAAATTTAGTTGTTTTCTTCGATGGTCGCACAACAATTTTGTTAGTAAATCAAGTTGAAATTTTCGCATAAAATTCTGATTCGTTTATAAAAATGTTTTGATAAGTTAAGAAGTAATGTGAGTCAAACGATTCATTCCGGTTTGGTTTTTCAGCCGGAATTAATATCTTTTCAATCGATATTTCTGTCTTTCAAAATCAAAGACAATAAAAAATCGTGATGGTTGTCATTTGAAGCGATTTTTGATAAATATTTTGGTCATCGGGTATAGTTTTTTGCAAAATTCCAGAAATAGTATGAATTGATTGATTGATCCAGGTTATGAAAACCGTTGGCTATCCTGTATAATTAGATTACAGCGATAATCAGAAATACAATCTGATCAATTCACTTTAACAAACAAAAGCTCAGTCCGTATTGCATTTTATTATATATATTTTCGAAATAACAGGCTGATTGTCACTATTTTCGCGATTGAATAAAATTAGGAACAACTTTTGATTAGTTTACGTATGCAAAGGAATACATTCTTTGTATATAACTCAGGCTAAGCCTAATTCGTTAACATTTTTTAATATTTTCAGAAAAGACCATGCAGGACGATCAGAAAAAAGTCATCAACAGCTTATTCATTCCGACATTGTTCCTGTTTGTGATGTGGCTTGTGAAGATTATTGAATTTGCCTTTGAAACAAGATTATCGTTTCTGGGGATCACGCCACTCGAATTGCGTGGATTGATTGGTATCCTTGCCTCACCATTCCTTCACGGCGACTGGAACCACCTGATGGCAAATTCCATTCCTATGCTGGTTCTGGGAGCAGCCTTATATTATTTTTATCCAGAAATTGCGAATAAAGTTCTGATTTTGATCATATTACTAACAGGGCTTTGGGTTTGGCTTGGTGCGCGCGAATCGACACACATCGGCGCCAGTGGTGTAATTTATGGCTTAGCGGCTTTCCATATGGTGAGTGGGGTTATCAGGAAAGAAGCCAAACTCATGGCATTGACCTTGATTGTAGTTTTCCTTTATGGCAGCATGATCTGGGGGATTTTCCCGGAGTTGTTTCCACAAAAGAATATCTCATGGGAATCACATCTCAGTGGCATGATCGCCGGCATTGTATTGGCTGTTTTTTACAAAAACGAAGGCACCCAAAGGAAGCGATACTCCTGGGAATTGGAGGAAACCCCTGATACCGAAGAAGATGATGAAATTCAAAACCCCGACAAAGCGTCCGATCCCCCCTATTGGAATACTCCTGAACCCGATAAGGATGAATTGACGGTGGTTTATCATTTTAAGAAAAAGTCATCTTAGTAACCGAATACCTGAGGATTCAACGATTCAACTTTGGACTTCTAATTCCTCCGGGCTCCGAACTTTTCGTCTAATCACAATTCTGTCGAATAGCATTAATAACAAGGCGGTCACAAGGCCGATTCCAGTATATAGATACCAAATATTTCCTGGCGAATAAGCCGACCATAAATAGTTGGTTAATTCATTATGATTCATATTGTATGCTTTTTCAGCATATCGATATAAATCATTTTGTGTAAAAGTGGCCGAGATAGTAGGGATGTTGATGCCTTTGGCTGCCATATCCCGTTGTAGAATTGTCAATTTGTCAGACCAGCTCCCATAAACTTGACCTGAAAGGATACCGGCAAAGAAATTGCCGCCCGACATAGGTAAAAAGGAACAACCCATATACAAACCTACCTTATCAACCGGTGCAATCCGGCCGATGTATTCGGTAATCTTGGGCGAACTTGCCATCTCGCCGAAAGCAAAAATCAAAATGGAAAGGAACAAGTAAAAAGGATTGTTAAAGGCGAACATGAGTCCAATACCAATAGAGGCAATAAAAATTCCCACAACCATCGCCTGTAGAGGTCGCAACCTCATCATCAAACCAGATATAAATATCTGAAATACAACTATATAGATTGCATCTATATTCACAAGCATTTCAGGATTAATGGCTCCTTGTCCATTACCAAAAATGGCTGCCAAACGTGGAGAAAAGTCGTACATCCATCGAAAAAGCTTTGTAGTATCTGTCCACTGATCTATGAAAACAGGTAAAGTATAAAACAATTGAAAATACACGCTCCAGAAACCAATAATCAAAACCAAAAAAGTGAGAAACTTAATATCTTTAAGTGCTACAACTATATTTTTCAACGCTTTGATAATCGATCGCGACATGGATTCACTCACTTCCGGACGGACTGGTTCCTTATAAAAAAACAGCACAAGGATAAAATTCAAAATGATGATCCCTGAAGAGAGATAAAACACATAATCCCAGGATATTTCACGCATTTTGCTTGCGATAAAAGGGCCAATCATTGCACCAATATTCACCATCATATAGAAAATACCGAACCCAATGGATGAGTTTTTTTCATTGGTTGTTTTGGCGATGGTGGCCGAAATTACAGGTTTGAACAGTGCGCCACCGATAGCAATAAAGAAGAATGCAGCAAAAACAAGATTATAATTGGTAAGGTGACCCATGATGAGATAACCTGTCGATAATATTCCGAAGGAAAGCAATAATACTTTTTTATACCCCAGCCTATCCGCGATAGAGCCCGTTATCACCGGAAGAAAGTATAAAATAGCTACCACTGTTCCCATGAGTGGACCTTTCTGTTCCTGTGTAAAGCCCAGACCACCCGTGTCGATGGAAGAGGTCAGGTAGATGGCCAGTACATTAAACAAACCATACCAAGCCCAGCGTTCGAATAATTCCATGGTGTTTGCAACCCAGAAATTACGCGGAAATTTCGAAAAGATAGTTGCCATCTACTAAAAGATATATTATGAATAACAGATGCAAATAAAAGGAATTTAATTCAAGGATCGATCACTTTCAGAAACGATACCTTTTCACCCGATAAGCACAATCACCCATTTCAGGTAAATTGATTTGGCTGAAACCAAGTTTCAACACTGCTAAATTTGGTTTTTCAAGACGAATCAGTAAAACCGGCCTTACGATAACATCCATGGCCATTTCGCTTCCGGGAGGAAGGCAGGAGCGACTACCGAACTTGTACCAAAGATCGGTTACCGGGATTTTTTCCTTCACCAATGTGCTGATCAACTGCTGCACATCAAAACCCTGATCCTTCGTATCCGCAAAACGATAGCTGTAATATTCGCCTGTTGCGAAATCATACACGCTTGTCGAATGGTCTTCCGTAACGGCGTTTATTACCTGGGTTTGGGTTTGTTTTGTGGATTGACATGAACTCATGCTCACCGAAAAGCTGGCAGCAAGTATTAGGAATAGATATTTCATCACCGGGTGTTTTGGCAAAGATAGGAATTGAATCATTGAAGCGCTTGTATGAAATATATTTAATCCGGAAACAAAATTATTTCAAAGCGATTGTAAACTCTTGGATTCTTGTTCAAACAAAGTGTCGGTGAAGTATCCATTCGGAAACCGGATTTACTGAAACCGGCCATCACAAAATGAAGAGCCACCAACCCGATTTCTTCTAAAATATGAAATCATAATTTGACCAGATGAATTTACGTTTCTAATAAAATGTTGTATATTTAATACATTATACTTACTTTTGTTGATAATAAACTACATTTCGATGAGATCGAAGAAACAAATTCTGCTCCCCAGGTTTCAAAAGATTTTTGAACAGATGGGTGAAAATATCAGGTTAGCCAGAAAGAGACGCAAATTAACGACCATTCAGGTGGCAGAGCGGGCAGGTATTAACCGTTCCACACTCTACCACATCGAAAAAGGAAATCCCGGCGTTTCTATGGGTGCTTATTTTCATGTACTCAGGGTATTAGGGTTGCATGATGACTTTTTGAAACTGGCAGCTGATGATGAGTTTGGAAGAAAACTGCAGGATTTAAAATTGATTGGGAAATAAATCATGGCTGACAAGACAGAGATATGGGTATATGCAGATTGGAAAGGTATGATCTCGCCCAAATGCATAGGAATATTGTCGGCTCAGCAGGCTAAAGGAAGAAAAGCGTTTAGTTTTTCTTATGTTGCAGACTGGATCAACTCACAGGAACAATTGTTGCTTGATCCGGATATTTCCTGGTATGGCGGGCAGCAATATCCCAATAGCAAGGAGAACTTTGGTGTTTTTTTGGATTCTATGCCCGACACATGGGGCAGAACACTCATGAAACGGCGGGCGGTTTTCAATGCAAAAGAACAAGGCAAACCAACACCGGTATTATATGATATTGATTTTCTTTTAGGGGTACATGATTTAAGCAGGATGGGCGCTTTACGGTTTAAAAGAGAGCCGGATGGAGATTTTCTGGATAACGATCCGGTTTCACCCATTCCACCCTGGGCAAGTATCAGGGAACTCCAGTATGGGGCAAAACTGATTGAATCCAATGTAGATACTGTTGAAATAAGAAAATGGCTTACTATGCTGATGGCCCCTGGTTCCTCGCTCGGTGGTGCCAGACCGAAAGCAAATATCCTGGACGAACTTGGTCATCCCTGGATAGCCAAATTCCCATCCGGGAACGATACTATAGATAAAGGGGCATGGGAATACTTAGCTTATCGTCTTGCTATTGGTGCCGGTATCAATATGGCTGAATCCCGGATAGAACATATTGCCGGCCCTTATCATACTTTTTCTACCAAACGATTCGACAGAGATAAGCAAACCCGTATACATTTTGCATCAGCCATGACTATGACAGGCAAAAATGAAGAACTCATCCGTGATGAAACACCTTCTTATCTGAACATCGCAGAATTTATCCGCTTTTCCGGAACAAAGACAGAAGAAGATTTGCAACAGTTATGGAAAAGATTGGTTTTCAATGTATTGATTTCCAATACGGACGATCATCTGAGGAATCATGGTTTTATTCTCACGGATAAAGGCTGGCGTCTATCACCAGCTTTTGATATCAATCCAACAATCGACAAAGTTGGATTAGCCTTAAACATTGATATGGATAACAATTCGCCGGACATAGAACTTGCCAGGAGTGTTGGAGTTCATTTTCAGTTGGGAAAAAAAGAAATGGACAATATTATTGATGAAGTAAAATCCGGGATATCCGGATGGCAGAAAGTAGCTACAGAAATAGGAATACCACGAAACGAGCAACTATTGATGGCCTCTGCCTTTAAAGTTTAAGGGAATGTTGTCCAAAAGTGTTTGTCTGAAACATGAATTATCATACAGAATTACAAAACTGAGTCGATTACACATTTTCAATGTATAACTTAGATTAAGCAACACATCACGATAAGGCAGATTTATTAAAGTATATTTTCCATCTCTATCTTGATAATGCTTGAAGTTTTTCTATTTCAGGGAAGATCTCGATCTGCATCCTGGTCCTGCACACCACGAATTGTCGCAAACTTCCTGCTTATTGGCGCAAATGCCTCCAACGTGGTAAACCCGTTTATTATAACTTTGTTTACTCATTCTATCTGACAATACCTATGAAACCTATCAACAACATCCTCGCAGAACTCGAATTCGCCCAAATTGGCTGGGTTGTCCCAAACATTTATGAAAGCGTAAATTTCCTTGCAACCACCTTAGGCATTGCCGGCTTTCACAAACCGGAACCTGTCAGGGCGCAAGACCTGAATATGACCCATTACGGCAAGGTAGTAGCTGGCGAATGGCTTACCACCCAGACCTATAACGGTGGCAGCTTCATCGAACTCATTCAGCCTGTTTCGGGCCAAAGCATGTTCCATGACTACCTCACTAAATGTCCTGCAGGGGGTATTCAGCATCTGGCTTTTCGTTTGCCGGTAAGCGATTTCGATCGTGTCACCGGCGATCTTCGCAAACAAGGATATGCCATCATCAGCGAAGTGGACCATCCCATTGCGCGGATGATTTTCTTCGATACCTACCACATATTGGGAGTCGCCACCGAGATTATGGGCATCACGCCTGAAGGTTGGATCGCCATCAAACAAATGCAACAGACAGGGTGAGGGTTTCTTGAGGGTGTCCTTCGATATTGGATTTGACCTAATTTCGATTCTATTGAGAAAATATCCTTAAAAGATTCGAATTATGTCATGATTGAATCTGAACAACCCGATACTAAGGTGAAAAATAAGAATAAAAGAAAGCCACTGGAATTCAGTGGCTTTCTTTTATCGTGACCTCGGGGGGATTCGAACCCCCAACCCTCAGAACCGGAATCTGATATTCTATCCATTGAACTACGAAGCCAGTATAGGACTGCAAAAGTAGGATTTTTCAGGAAACATCCAACGAAAATCAGAATCGAATCAAAATTGCCCGATTCAGTTCCAAAAGATAGAACCACCAAAAAAGTAATTCACAAAAA
Organism: Bacteroidales bacterium; assembly: GCA_013141455.1. Classification (GTDB taxonomy): domain Bacteria; phylum Bacteroidota; class Bacteroidia; order Bacteroidales; family F082; genus CAJBPB01. The sequence goes on along the minus strand of JABFQW010000039.1, from coordinate 9,040 downwards.
ATAATTCAATAAAAAAATCATCGTTTTCAAATAATGTATATTTTTGCAGTCTAAATGTATATTTATACAATGAATAATAAACAGGATCGGTTGACAGAGTTGAAGCGTTTGATATCGAACAAAAAGATTTCGAACCAGGAAGAATTGCTCGAAGAGCTGTCTAATTCAGGCTACGAGCTCACACAGGCAACACTATCACGCGATCTGAAAGAAATAAGAGCCGGTAAAATTCACGATGCTGCAAAAGGAATTATTTATATTTTGCAGGAGCAGATGTCACCTGCCGAAAAAAACAATATGCCCGGTCTTTCCATTGAGAGCATAGTTTCGATTGCATATTCATACAATTTGGTGATTATTAAAACCATCCCGGGTTTTGCATCGGGCATCGCCATGTTCATCGATAACTCACGAAGGGTTGAGATTGCCGGTACCATAGCCGGTGATGATACTATTTTATTGATTCCTCATGAAAACTTCAGCCGACGGGAAATACAAAATACATTAGATGAGATACTTCCAGGAATCAAAAAACGATTCTCTTTCTGAGTAATTTTTTCTGCCAATAACCCATTTAAACATGAATTCGTTACAAGTAAGTGTAGCTGACACTCAGCACTTTCAGTATATACCCGAAATAATCAATACCATCTCCGATTCGGCCAGGGTGAGGGGAACCGGCATTGCAAAGCGTGATCCACAATATATCGAGGCCAAAATCAGCGAAGGGAAAGCCATCATCGCGATCAATAACGGCAAATTCGCCGGGTTTTGTTATATCGAAACCTGGGGCAACAAGCAATTTGTAGCCAACTCAGGATTGATTGTGAAGGAAGAATACCGTGGGAAAGGCGTTGCCAAACTCATCAAACAGGCTGCTTTTGATTATTCAAGACAACGATATCCCGATGCCAAAATATTCGGTCTCACAACCGGTCTGGCCGTCATGAAAATCAACAGCGAACTCGGTTATCGCCCGGTTACATTTTCGGAACTCACCTCCGACAACGACTTCTGGAAAGGCTGCCAATCGTGTGTTAACTACGATATATTGCAACGCACCGAACGAAAACACTGTCTTTGCACAGGCATGTTATTCGACCCGGTTTGGAAAGCTGATAAAACCGAAATCGCAGTCAATCCACCAATTCATGAACATTCGTTACAGGTTTACAGCAGATGGTTCCGATTCAAACAGCATGTTCTGCTGCGCCTGAATAAGCTGAAGAAAGTCGGGAAATTCAATACTGCAACCACAACTTCGAATCGAAACATAACACAATTAAAATAACTCTGATTTTTTAACCAAATGCAAAAGATGAAAGACAAAGTGGTGCTTGCTTTTAGTGGAGGACTCGATACATCCTTCTGTGTGAAATACCTCAGCGACGACAAGGGCCTTGAGGTTCATTCAGTCATTGTAAACACCGGAGGATTCACGGCAGAAGAATTAAATGACATTGAAGAAAGAGCCCTGACGCTTGGCGTTTGCTCGCACACCGTGCTCGATGTCGAAGACGAATATTACAAGAATTATATCCGTTATATGATTTTTGGAAATGTGTTGAAAAACAGCACCTATCCCCTTTCGGTGAGTTCCGAACGTACGCTTCAGGCGATGGCTATTGCCCGTTACGCCCGGGGAACCGGTGCGAAATATATTGCGCATGGCAGCACCGGAGCCGGTAACGACCAGGTGCGTTTCGACCTGATTTTCATGAGTCTGGTACCCGAAATTCAGATCATCACCCCTATCCGTGAGCTTCGTCTCTCACGCGATGCTGAAATCGAATATCTGAAAAACAAAGGCGTCCATGCCGACTGGAAAAAACTGGAATACTCCATCAACAAAGGTCTGTGGGGAACCAGTATCGGTGGAAAAGAAACACTCACTTCCAATCTGCCCCTGCCCGAAACGGCCTATCCGAGTCAGATTCAAAACTTCGAAGATGAAATCATGACCATCACCTTCGAAGCAGGTGAAATAACAAAAGTCAATGGCATCGCGTATTCTCAGGTACAGGCAGCCATCAGGGAAATCGAACGGATCGCATCTGCCCATGCCATCGGCCGTGATATGCACATCGGCGACACCATCATTGGCATCAAAGGCCGTGTAGGTTTCGAGGCAGCAGCCTCCCTCATCATCATCAAAGCACACCATGCCCTTGAAAAGCATGTACTTACCAAATGGCAATCCTATTGGAAAGAACAACTGGCGAACTGGTATGGCATGTTGCTGCACGAAGGTCAGTATCTGGACCCGGTGATGCGTAATATTGAGAAATTTTTAGACGATACGCAACAACATATCACGGGTGAAGTCACGATCCGGCTCAAATCCTATCATTTTGATATTCAAGGCATCAGTAGCAATTTCGACCTGATGAACTCAGGATTCGGTACCTATGGAGAGATGAATTCCGGCTGGACCGGCGATGATGTGAAAGGATTTACAAAAATCTTAGGGAACCAACTCCGTATATATCAATCGGTAAATGATACTAACGCATTGTCAGACAATAGATAGACAGCACTATTGAATCGACAAACCCTTGTATAAAATGAAAAAAATAAAGATTGCCATCGAAGGTGGGGCAGGATACACAGCTGGCGAGCTGTTGCGTATCCTGATCAATCACCCTCAGGTAGAAATAAGTTACGTTAACAGTGAAAGCCACGAGGGACAGGCGGTAACGTCGGTTCATACCGACTTACTTGGTGAGACAGAACTGCGCTTCGGAAAAATTGACCCCAACAAGGCTGATGTGCTTTTCCTTTGCAAGGGTCACGGACAATCGGTGAGTTATCTTAAAAATAATCGATTACCGGAAGGACTGAAAATCATTGACCTGAGCCAGGATTTCCGTACCGAGACCGATGGATTTGTGTATGGCTTGCCCGAACTTCAGCGCGAAAAAATCAGGACAGCAACAAAAATCGCCAATCCTGGTTGTTTTGCCACCTCAATTGAACTCGCCTTGTTACCCTTAGCCAAGGCCGGATTATTACAGAACGACATCCACATAACAGCCATCACGGGTTCAACAGGTGCCGGGCAATCGCTCAGCGAAACATCCCATTTCAGCTGGCGAAACAACAATATCTCGGTTTACAAACCCTTTCGCCATCAGCATCTGACCGAAATTTCGATGAGTCTGAAGAAATTCCAGCCGGCCTTCCAAAATGAGCTGAACCTGATTCCTGTCCGGGGCGACTTTACAAGAGGCATATTATCAAGTATTTATACTTCCTGTTCCATTTCAACGGAAGAAGCGATCGAATTGTATGACGCCTTTTACCAGGAGCATCCGTTTGTTATACTTTCGGATCGAAATCCAAGCCTGAAACAGGTGATCAACACAAACAAATGCATCCTCTATCCCGAGAAAATTGACAACAAACTTTTGATTATCAGTCTGATTGATAATCTTATCAAAGGCGCTTCAGGACAGGCGGTTCAAAACATGAACCTGATGTCAGGGTTTCCGGAAGATACAGGTTTACATCTAAAAGCTGTGGCATTTTAAATCACAAACACAATGAAACTATTCGATGTTTACCCCCTTTATGAGATTGAGCCAGTGAAGGCGAAAGGCTGTTCAGTCTGGGACAAAAACGGAACCCAATACCTCGATTTCTATGGTGGTCATGCTGTGATTTCGATCGGGCATTCGCATCCGCATTATATCAAAACCATCAGCGATCAGCTACAGAACATTGGTTTTTATAGTAATTCAGTTTTGAATCAGTTGCAAAACAAGGTGGCCGAAAAACTTGGCCGCTTATCGGGCTACCACGATTATACCTTTTTCTTTTGCAACTCGGGCGCCGAAGCCAACGAAAACGCACTGAAACTTGCCTCCTTCACCAACAAACGCCACAAAGTCCTTGCATATAAAAAAGCATTTCATGGTCGTACTTCGGGTACTGTTGCGGTGACTGATAATCCTTCGATAATCTCGCCTTTCAACGCTTCCCATCAGGTGGAATTTGTCGGGTTGGACGATTTGGAAACAACAAAATCAATTCTTTCGAAAGGCGATGTGGCAGCGGTAATCATCGAAGGAATCCAGGGTGTGGGGGGCATTCATGTTCCCGATAATACTTTTCTGACCGGTCTACTTGAAATTTGCACCCAAACCGGAACCCTGTTGATTCTTGACGAAATACAGTCGGGCTATGGACGAAGTGGCAAATTTTTTGCCCACCAGTTTGCCGGTATCCGGCCAGACCTCATCACGGTTGCCAAAGGGATGGGGAATGGATTCCCGGTCGCGGGTGTGTTGATATCACCTGCCATTGAGGCATCACCGGGTTTGTTGGGAACCACGTTTGGAGGCAACCACCTTGCCTGTGCGGCTGCTCAATCAGTGCTCGATGTTTTTGAAAACGAACAACTTATCAAAAACGCTGCAACCACAGGTGCATACCTGAAACACCGCGCCCGCGAGATCAAAGGCGTTAAATCGATAAGGGGTCTGGGATTGATGATCGGCCTCGAGTTTGAGCCGGAGATAGTGGACATCCGCAGAAAATTATTGTTCGACCACCATATTTTCACCGGTTATAGTGGAAAAAATACGCTCAGGCTCCTGCCTCCACTCTGTATCACCATTGCCGAGATTGACCATTTGATCGATTCGCTCAAAATCATCACAGAAAACCTGAACTGAAACCATGATGAAACTGACTATTGTGAAAGTTGGCGGGGCGGTTCTCGAAGACCCGGAATCATTCGCAGAATTTCTGCACCGGTTCCATTCGATTGAAGGATATAAAATGCTTGTGCATGGCGGGGGCCGCACTGCCACCCAAATCGCCGGACAGTTGGGTATCGAAACAAAGATGGCCGATGGGCGACGGATCACCGACCGGGCCATGCTGGAAGTGGTAACCATGGTGTATGGCGGCCTTATCAACAAAAACAGTGTTGCCTTCCTGCAAAGTATCGGGTGTAACGCCCTTGGAATCACGGGCGCCGACCTGGATATCATCCGGGCAAAAAAACGCCTTGTTACAGATATCGATTTCGGATGGGTGGGTGACATCACCAGGGTGAATGGTGAAACGTTGCAAAAGATTCTGCTTCAGGATATTGTCCCTGTTATCGCGCCATTAACACACGATGGAGCGGGAAATCTGCTGAACACGAATGCCGATACCATCGCCTCAGCCATCGCATCGGCGCTGTCGGCCTGCTTCATGGTCACTTTAATTTACTGTTTCGAAAAAGACGGGGTGCTGTCTGATCCAAATGACAATAATTCAGTTATACCACTGCTAAACATAGCGTTATACGAAAAATACAGATCAGAAAACATCATTCACTCCGGAATGATACCAAAACTTGACAACTGCTTCAGGGCGCTCGAATCAGGGGTGAATGAAGTTTGGATCACGAATCAGAAAATGGATAGCCACAACCAAGGGACTAAATTAAAACTATGACCGAAGAATTATACGAGCAGGCACTGACCCTGCTAAAAGAGCTGATTGCCACCCCATCGCCAAGCAAACAGGAAGAAAATGTTGCCGGGGTGATCAGCAATTTTATGGAATCGAAGCGAATCAGGGTTAACCGACACCTGAACAACCTCTGGTTTGTTCATCCCGATTTTCGTGCAGGTCGTTTCACGCTCTTGCTCAATTCGCATACCGATACCGTGAAACCATCGTCAAGCTGGACTTTCGATCCTTACTCTCCCACCGAATCGAATGGCCGACTTTACGGACTTGGCAGCAACGATGCCGGCGCTCCGCTGGTGTCGTTGATGGCGACTTTCCTGTATTTCAGTCAACAGAAATCCATTCCCTTGAATCTCATTTTCGCTGCCACCGCCGAGGAAGAAATTTCGGGACATCACGGTATTGAAAGTATAGTGGATCGCCTTGGCAACATTGATCTGGCCATTGTTGGCGAACCCACAAAAATGGAACTTGCCATTGCCGAGAAAGGCCTGATGGTGTTGGATTGCAAAGCCAAAGGCCGTTCGGGTCACGCGGCGCGCAACGAAGGTTTGAACGCCATTTACGAGGCCCTCACCGATATCGAATGGTTCCGCAATTATCATTTCGAAAAGACATCGGATGTGCTTGGTCCGGTGAAAATGAGTGTGACCCAGATCAATGCCGGGATACAGCATAATGTGGTTCCCGATGCCTGCAACTTTGTGGTTGATGTGCGTACCAACGAATTTTATTCGAACAGCCAGGCCCTGCAAATCATTCGTGATCATGTCAATTGCGAAACGGAAGCCCGGTCATTGCGGCTCAATTCATCGTTTATTCATCCTGACCATCCTTTTGTGAAGGCTGCACGTCAGATGCATATCCCATGTTACGGGTCGCCAACCACATCTGATCAGGCCGTGATGCCTTACACATCAGTCAAAATGGGACCGGGTGACTCGGCCCGTTCGCACACCGCGGACGAATATATCGAACTCGCTGAACTGAAAAACGGAATCGAAACCTACATTCGGTTGATCGAAATGATGGTTGAAAACTTTGAAGTGAAATATGAAAGGAATCAAAAGCAGGAGGATGAATAATTTTACAGAAGCAGAGCAAAAAAAATATTCCCAAACCAATGTCAGGCTGAGCGTAGTCGAAGCCTATAACAGTTTAACTTATTTATGTAGATGATATTAAATTAGTTACACAATTATCTGAAATCATCGCTCTTAGAATTTATCAATAAAACATAAACTCGCATCAACATGAAACTCTGGGACAAAGGGATCAGCATCAATGAACAAATCGAAAAATTCACTGTCGGGCGTGATCGTGAGATGGATCTTTTTCTGGCTGGGCCGGATGTGATGGGCACCATCGCGCATTGTATCATGCTCGGGAAAGTGGGATTACTCAGCAGCAACGAACTTCATACGTTAAGAATTGCCTTGTCAGAAATTTACAGGGAAATTGGTGAAGGCGGTTTTTTGATTGAAGAAGGCATCGAAGACGTGCATTCGCAGGTTGAATACAATCTCACCAAGCGCCTGGGCGATATCGGCAAAAAGGTTCACAGCGGGCGTTCGCGCAACGATCAGGTATTGGTCGATCTGCGTTTGTTTACCCGTGATAGCCTGATCACACTCAGCCAATCTGTAAAGAAACTTTTCGATGTTTTACAAGTTCAGAGTGAGACTTACAAAAATGTTTTGCTTCCGGGTTACACCCATTTACAGATCGCCATGCCCTCGTCGTTCGGATTATGGTTTGGCGCCTGGGCCGAGGCGCTGACGGATGATATGCTGGTATTGCAAAGTGCCTTTAACATCAACAACCAGAATCCATTGGGTTCGGCTGCCGGATATGGATCATCCTTTCCGATCGATCGTCGGTTAACAACCCAATTGCTTGGTTTTGATGATTTAAACTATAATGTTGTGTATGCCCAGATGAGCCGTGGAAAAGTGGAACGCATCATAGCATTTGCCTTGTCGAACCTGGCAGCGACACTTAGCCGCATGGCCAATGATTTGTGCCTGTATATGAGCCAGAATTTCAATTTCATCTCCTTGCCCACCGAACTGACGACCGGATCGAGCATCATGCCGCATAAAAAAAATCCGGATATCTTCGAGTTGATCAGGGCACGTTGTAACCGAATCCAGGCTTTGCCGTTTGAGATCACCATGACCATGAACAACCTGCCATCAGGGTATTTCAGAGATATGCAACTGATCAAGGAATCGTTTTTACCTGTATTCGATGAAATGGAATCTATCCTTGAACTTGCCACTTTCATGATTAAAAATGTAATTGTGAACGAATCAATTCTTGACGATCCGAAATACAACAATCTTTTCAGTGTGGAAGCCGTGAATGAGGCTGTGTTACAGGGTGTTCCGTTCAGAGATGCCTACAAAATGCTGGGACAACAGATCGCCGATGGAACATTCAGCCCATCGAAACAGTTGAACCATACACACGAAGGCAGCATCGGCAATTTGTGCAATGAGGATATCCATCGCAAATTTGAAGCTGTTTACGCAAGCTTCGCCGCTACGAAGTTTGACGAAGTGAAAAAGGCGCTGATTGAGTACCCCGGTTAAACAAAAGGGTTACTATTCATAATTTTGAAAATCAGAGGTTTTACCACTGACCTGACTGATGTCAGAAGCCGCAAAAGAAATGCAAAGCGATACGGTGAACCTATCGAAATACTCCAAAGAGTCATAGGCTGTTCAACCTCTACGAGGTAAATTATTCCAGCGGGTTTTATGTTTTACAATACTGTATCCGCTACGCGGAATTACCAAAGACAAAAATATTTTTCATTTTCGATTTATTTAACCGTTACCTATTCCGTTACCCAATAAAAAAAATGCCTGTAAATCAATGATTTACAGGCATTATTTGTGGAACTGGAGGGAGTCGAACCCTCGTCCAAACAAGGAATAACCAAGCTTTCTACATACTTATTTTGTTATTGATTTTCGTCATTGGCAAGGGAACAAACACCCTAATCCAACACTTATCTTCTGAATTTTATCATGCAACCGAAGCTTTTACACGACTATCCCAACTTTGATTAGCACCCCGTGATCAGGCCGGCATCGGGCGTTTCCACCTGCGGGATGTCTCGTCTCGTCACCTGGTGACGGGATGAAGCTCAGTCTTACTGTGATTCAGACTATGCAGCGAGAGCAAAATTATTTTCGCCAATTGAATTTTGCGATCAAGATTAACGAGCGTCACCGCAAGGCTCGGTATGCTTACATAACCATTCATCTTGCTGTCAAAACCGGTCAGCCCCAGATAGTTTGTAATAGTGCAATTCCATCAATAATCATTCCGAAACTGCGCTGCAAAGATAGGTGATTTTTCGATCAGGAAATGGAGTTTTTGAAAGAAGTTCGGAGTTCGGAGTTTATTTAACTTTAGCTCCTCGTCGTACCGCCGAGGCAGGCAACTCCGCACTTTAGTTCACTTTAGTTCACTCCGCACTTTAACTCCTATTTCGGCCTCTTCGTGGGTTTTTGTCCCCTCGTTTTGGTTTTCTTGTACTTAGCTTTCAGCTTGTCTTTGC
>JABFQW010000101.1 GCA_013141455.1 Bacteroidales bacterium | reverse complement strand
CGGTAGTCGGGCTCTCCTGTAACGTATCGAGGCGGGAGATGATCCCATCTTTTTCAACCAATGGTTTGTGATCGCTTAACGTGATAAATTCACGGGATGGTTTTGTGAAATTGTTCGAAAAAGTATGTGATGCATAGTTGCCATTGAATGAAATAGAATAATCATGGTTCCCTTTTAATACTGAAGGACTAATCAATTCGAGCGAACCTTTTCCATTTAGCTTAGTCCGGTACAAATACTTTTGTGTCGCATTTTCTGGTGATGCCATAAAATATACAAAGCCGGCTTTTTGGTCGGTAAATTTCAGGTCAATAAAATCATATTCGCCTTTGGTTATTAACTTTTCGGGTTTACCTTCCAACGATACCTGATACAAATGTCTCCAGCCATCTTTCTCTGATGCCCATAATATGCTATTGCTCTCATTTAACCAGATAAAATTATTAGTAAAGTCAATAGTATAAGGGTTTCCGGACTGGTATATATCTACCCATGCCTCATCAGTTTCTTCCTGAATCAACCTCGAATTCCCGTTTTCAATTTCTGAGATGAAAAGCTTGCTGTGGTTTTGTTTGCGATTCAGTTGCTGAATAAGCAAATTGTTCGAAGCCGGGATAAACTCCATCCGAACTATATAGTGTTGATCAGGTTCGCCGGGAATATTCATCCAGGTAATTTTGTTATCTGAAATAGTTGCTACACCCAGACGGCAGGTTGAAGGTTTCTCGCCAACTTTCGGATATTCAATAGGAACCAATTGTGAATAGATAGAATCGGTATTGTTAATCAGATAGAATTTTTTTGTAGTGCTTGCATCTATCTGCCAAAAGGCAATTGATTTACTGTCGGGGCTCCATCGAAAACCATCGCGACAGGTAAATTCTTCCTCATACACCCAGTCAAAAGTACCGTTAATCAATGTAGTGCTGCCATCGGTTGTGACGGCATTAATTTTTGAGGTAGAAATTTCCTCTGTGTAAATATTGTTACCACTCACGTAAGCGACTGATTTACCGTCAGGTGAGAATTTGGCAAACATCAGTGATGACGTTGGTAACGATTCTCCCAATTGTTTGAGTTTATTCGATTTTAAGTCTAAAATCCAATAGTCACCCCTTGAATTGAGCCTCCAAACCTTTTTGGTGTTGGTGAAAAGCAACACCATTTGCTGGTCTTGTGAGAAAGTATAGAAACTAATTTTGAGTGGTGAATCGCTTCCTTCAGGCGTGAGTTGCTGTTTCGAAACAATTATATTTGCTTCGTTCACGGGTAAGGTATATTGAACTATCTCATTTTTCTCAACACGATAATACGAATTGCCATCGTTTGACCATTTGATACCCCTGCCTTGTGCATTTACATGAACCGAGATCAATAAAATCACGAATAGAGCAGCCATAATTTTCAGGCTTGTTCTCATAAACCGGGTGTTTCGAATTGTGCACATCATTGTATTGCTTATTTTTTTATGCGTTTTACTTTTCAGTGTTTTGTATTCATTAATCAAACAGGTTTAAATCTGTCTGCTTATCTTAGCAAGGTCACAAAAGTAAGAAATATAGCCAGAATTAACATAAGCTATTTCATTATCAATGTTTCAGATTTATTTAAATATCGAAAATCGAAGCAAAATTTTCAATGAGTATAATAAATGTAATATTCCACGATAAAATGAAAAAAGTTATAGTTACTTACTTAGTAACTGCTTATATTTGTAGGATAATGCCCTGGACAGTGTATTATTTCTATAAAATTGGATAATTTATTGATTTTGATATCTACAGTTTATATATTTCACACAAATACAATTACTTATATGAAAAAAATTATTTCACTCTTCGCTTTGGTTTTCTGTTTTTCGGTTGTAAACATAGCCTCAGCAATTAATATGGATGATGGCGTGGTCACTGACCAACTGAAACAAAAAATAGAAACTTCAGGCCAAACCGAACTAATTAGGATTAATATTAGTCTGAAAGAGCATTTTGATTCACAAATGCTTATGAATCAAGTAAAAAGCATGAATAAAACTGAAAGGCGTGCCCACGTGATCACTGTTCTGAAAGATTTCAGTACACTCACTCAGGAAGGTGTCATTGCTGACCTGAATAATTTTCAACAAACCGGCGCTGTTAAACAGGTTACCACGATTTGGATTGCTAATATTATTAATTGTTTCGCAACGAAAGCTGTTATTGAAGAATTGGCATTGAGAAGTGATATTTCAGGTATTGATTATGATGAATACCGGGTACTCATTGACCCCGAAGAAAGCAAAAATGTTTATTTTGAAGAAGGGAATACAGGTAGCCGCGAAATCACATGGAATATAATCAAGATAAATGCTGATGATGTTTGGGCGCTTGGTTTTAATGGCGATGGTATTATTGTTTCGGTAATTGATACCGGTGTAAATTATAACCATGTCGATCTTGCCGATCATGTTTGGACTGATCCTGATTATCCATTTCATGGCTATGATTTTGTGAACAACGACAACAATCCGATGGACGATCATGGTCATGGCACGCATGTTTCAGGTACCGTTGCCGGAGATGGCACGGCCGGTTCTCAAACCGGTGTTGCACCTGAAGCAACTATTATGTGTTGCAAAGTACTTGACGCCGGCGGTGGAGGTACCGAAAGTGGCGTTTGGAATGCAGTTCAGTTTAGCGTTGAGCATGGGGCTGATGTAATGAGTCTTTCGTTAGGATGGCAGCATTCGTGGGGTGTTGACCGTGAGTCCTGGCGTACGGCATTTGATAACTCACTGGCAGCTGGTATTATAGCTTCGGTAGCTGCAGGTAATGAAGGCGGCCAACAGGGAAGCTATCCAATACCCGATAATGTGAGAACACCTGGCGACCTTCCTCCGGCATGGCTTCATCCTGATCAAACACTTTTAGGAGGCATTTCGGGAATTATGTGTGTTGGAGCTACAGATTCGAATGATGATCTGGCCGAATTTTCAAGTCTTGGCCCGGTGGATTGGTCCGACATAGCACCATTTAACGATTATCCTTATCAACCCGAAATGGGACTGATTCGCCCTGATATTTGTGCGCCGGGTGTAAATATAAAATCATTGGATTATTCGAGTAATACAGGTTATGCGTCAGGTTGGGACGGCACTTCTATGGCAACTCCGGCCAATGCCGGATTGATCGCACTGATGCTTCAGAAAAACAATTTGCTTTCGCCGGCACAAATTGACCAAACAATCGAAGAAACCGCCGTGGTATTGGTTGCCGGTAAAAATAATAATTCTGGTTCAGGACGCATCGATGCTTTGGCGGCAGTAAATGCAACAGCAATGCCCGGCCCAAGTTATTATTCACATATTATCAATGACGCAACCGGAAATAATAACGGAATTCTTAGTCCAGGCGAGCAAATTATGCTTACCCTGGCGATGGCCAATTTTAGCGATGTGCCAATAAGTGATGTAACTGTTGAACTTTCGACCACCTCAACAAATATCAACATTACTGATAATACTGAATTTTATGGATCTTTTGCCTTAAATCAGATCATTGAAATTACCAATGCTTACAGTTTTGATGTGGCAGGTGATATTCCGGGTGGCGAAGTGATCGAGTTTTTATTAACCGCCTCAACTGCTACTGAATCGTGGCAAAGCAGTTTTATAGTTACTGCCGAAGGAATAAATTTTGTTCTCGGAAGCTTTTTAATTTCAGATTATAGCGGAAACAACAATGGACAGCTCGATCCGGGTGAAAATGTTGATATTTTAATTCAGACTTCGAACACGGGTCAAATGGATGCTGACAATGCGCTGGCTACCTTGATTTCCCCAAACAGTGAAATTACAATCAATAGTGCCGATTATCCTTTTGGTACCATCGCTTCCGGGCAAACTGTTACCGCATTTTTCAATGTTACTGTGGATGCTGATGCTCCGGCAGGAACTATTGTTGAATTGAATTATAGTGTTGTTTCGGGCGATTATATGCTGAGCGCTCAGTTTTTTGAAGGAATAGGCTTAATTATCGAAGATTTTGAAACAGGCGATTTCAGTCTTTATGACTGGCAAATGGGTGGAGAATTGCCATGGACCTTGACCGAATCGGATGTATTTGAAGGTGTTTACAGCGCAAAATCTGGTGCTATTGGTGATGGTCAATCTTCTGAAATGAGTATGAATGTGCTTATTACGAACGATGATTCGATTGCATTTTACAAAAAAGTATCCTCACAAACGAACTTTGATTTTCTGCGATTTTATATTGATGAAGTATTATGGTATGAAATATCCGGTGAATCAGATTGGAGTCGTGCTGCCATTGCCATTGGTCCTGGATTGCATACGCTCCGGTGGGTTTACACCAAGAATAATAATACCTCAACCGGAAATGATTGTGCATATATTGATTATATCGACCTTCCGGTATTTGTAGATGTTGTTACGGTAAATGCCGGAATAGATGCGGAAATTTGCGAATCCTTGATATTTCAAACGGAGGGTACGGCCGAAAATTATGATAGTGTTTTATGGGAAACAACGGGTACGGGTGTTTTTGACGACCCGACAATTTTGAATGCAACCTATTCGCCAACCGAAGCCGATTATACTACCGGTTCAGCAATACTTAGCCTCACGGCATTTGGGCCGGCCGAACAATTGGTAACAGATGACCTTTTGGTTAGTTTTCTGCCACTTCCTGATCAGGTTGATACCATCAGTGGCCAGTCGATAGTGTGCATGGATGGCAGTAATTCCTATTCCATTGAAGCGGTAGAAAATGCCGATTCGTATATCTGGACCCTTACTCCACCCGAAGCCGGTATTATCACTGGTGAAGGCCTTGAGATTTCGATTCAATGGGCTTTGGCCTGGATAGGCATGGCAAACCTTACTGCTGTAGGAGTAAATGAATGTGGTTTGGGTAGCAATGTTGAGGATTTTCAAATTGAGGTTGACGATTGCACCGGGATTGATGACATGGAAGCAGAAGATGGGTTCGTTGTTTCGCCAAATCCTACTCATGGTTTATTTAATTTGATCTTTGAAAATAAAACCAAAACAGCATTTCAGCTTAAAATAGTGAACCTTATGGGAGAGAAGATGTTCGAAACAGATCTTTTGAATGAAAGTAATCAAACAATTGATGTTTCTTTACTTTCAAATGGACTCTATTTTATTGTAATTGAAAATGGTAACATGATTAAAACCCGGAAATTAATCATCCAGAAATAATAGAAACCTGACTGTGACTAATTTTGGTTGAAACCATAATGAATAATTGAAAAAATGAAGGCAACGATAATAGCGTTGCCTTCATTTTTTTTAATTGTATTGTTCAGCGGTTGAAGTAGTTATCGTGTCTTTCCTTCTCAGATAAAAATATATTACAAAACTTATCCCGATAATAATAAGATTCCCCAGTCCGAGCATGCCATTGGCTGTCATCCATGCCGACAAGCGAGCTCCTACAATGTCGCGTAAATTTCCTCCGTAAAGAAAAAATGCAATAATTGAAACTAGTAGCAATAAAACCTGGTTTTTTGTATTAAAAAGCTGCATTACAATGAAAGCAATCAACGGAAGGGAGAACATGAAATGTTCGAAATCGGTTATCGTGAGATTGGGTATCAGGGCAAGAATAACAAAGTATTCAAAGATGAAATTGTTTTCACCGGTTACAGTCAATGTTTTACTTTTTTCTGCAAGTATATTCTTCAGTACCATCAGGCAGAAACCAACATAAATTACCGCGAAAATGATCATCGAAAATAATGCACCGGGTTTAAATTGAACTACTTGAGATAAAACTCTGTATATCAAGGAATATACAGTATCTAAGCCTTCGATCATTGTTTCGTTATGATTCATCATGGTGGTGAACCATTCCTGATGTAAGAATATATTTTTCGAAAGGCCGATAAAAAGTGTTGGAAATAGCAGACCGGAAATGATTGATATTGAAAAATAAAGGATAGTATGATATTTTTTTCGAAGCAACAATAAGGGTAATAGTAATAAAAAATGAGGTTTCAATAATACAGCGATTGCTAATAAAATACCTGAGATACCCTGGTTGTTATTCAAAATTGAGGTTAAAGCCGTTAGTACAATCAGTAATAAAATGATATTAACATTACCCAGATGTAGCTCAAAATAGAATTGCAAAATACAAATCAACATTAATAGAAACTGCGCTTTTTTTTGAACTTTTAGAGATAGTCCGGGGTAAAAATGAGAACGTACAAAGCCAGTGATGTAAATGATAGTGAAGCTAATAAAACCACACAACAAAATAAAATGTAGAATTTTAGCCCAGGCAAAAGGTAATAAACTAACCGGAATGAAAAGAAACAATGAAAAGGGAGAATATTTAAAAAAGTCGGTGGACAGTCCATGAGGAATATTATAAACTTGATCACCATAGAGGAAAGCATTACTTGCTAAGTAATATACTTTAAAATCGTGAAGCTGGAATCGGTGATTAATATTCTGTAATATAAAAAAGGCAAGGAAGAATAAGAATGAAAACACGATAAACGATAAAGTTGTTTTGTTATTGATTGGGATTTTCATTGTAATATGTTGAAATTGAATATTTTTACGATGAAGATTAATAGAAACAAGGATTAACTTATTGCAAAAGTAGGAAAAAGCTTTTGCTACTGCCGACGATTATTTCAAGTACTTATCTATATACTCAGGTTCAGCCAGTCGATCAAAATGAATGAATCGTGTTGAATGTCAAACCAGAAGGAAGTTAAAAAAATTGAAAGTACTCATTTACCATCTGCATTGTTTTTGAATATCACCTCAGCTTTTTTGTTTAAAAATAATCCGTATTTCGCAGCTTCAATTTCAATTTGTTTCTTCTCTGAAGAGGTGTGCTGTCGTAAAAAATCGGTTTCAATAATTACTTTTTCTTTTAAAAAGCGTCGTTTCCAAATGCCAGTAACGAGCCCGTTAATCATGATTACGGGACGGAAGATACCATTATCTGAAACGGCTTTTTTGTGATCATTCAATAATAACGAAGCGCTCCTGTCTTTGTAACTGATAATAAATTCGTCAAAAGCTGGTAAAAGTATTACCTTATTAAGGTCGGGATTGATAGGCTTCAATGTCGGTCTGAACCAATACGTTTCATTGCCAATTATTTCACTGATAAGATCAGTTTTCACCATTTCCAGTGCAATTCTGGCATCAGAAACTGCCAAGCCCGACCACCACACAAAATCATTCAGACTCGCCGGGCCGTGGCTTATGAAATATCGCGATGCAAGTTTTCCAAGACTTTCCTCTCTGCTTATAATTGCCGTTTTCGGAACTCTTTCGTCGAGAAGTGCATAGGTTTGTTTATTGCCTTTTAAGGCACCGCTACAAACTATTCCGTCTAATTCTGCCCTCATCAGGATATGGGATGCCCGGTTGTTGTCCGTTGCGATTCCGGCTATTTTGATTTCAGCTATAATCTCATCCCGGGTAAATTGTTTACAACCCGACAGTGCTTTTTGGATGAGTGCATTGCATTTGGAATAAATAGTTTCGTCGAGTTCTAATTCTTTGTCCCTTGATTTCATGGATGCCTTAATGCGGTTTGCTGTTAAGCCCAACATCCAGTGAATATCGTCTGCCGCAACAAGATGCCAGGTTGGCCTTAAAAGATGTGTGCGTAAGATTTCGCCCTTATCCATTGCCGCTTCAATACTCGCTTCGGATGAACCAGGAAGTCGTAGGCTAACAGCCCATTTTACCATCGGAAAGTCTTGTGCCTGCATAGCACCCATCCAGGTAACTATTTCATTCGGTGTATTAAATCTGGTTTCAACAATTTGTTGACTGATTTCTCGTGCAATTGATATATCTGGTAAAGTCATTTCAGTATTACATTGGTTGGAAAAATATTATTATATGCAGTATATCAGCTTTTTTATATCAGAAGTATTTCCAAAATTTACTTTTTGATTCATTTACTGATCGATGTAACATTGTGTGGATACTTACAAATCTACAAATTAAAGTAATCGAGCATTCATTCATTTCACGAAAATTAAATGCAAATTATTTTAATGCTTGTATCAACTATGATAACCTTGTTTTATGCGTGGTTTCTACTTGTCCTTTTAGTTATGGAGTTCAGGTTTCGGTGGCTGTGATTTATGAACTCAAAAGTTAACATCAAATGGGTATCTGTTTTAAATCATTTTCACTTTTATTGCATTAACCTTTGAATCGGGTAACATAGATGACAACAATAAGATTCATCTATTTCATTAGAATAATCTTTGACTTTAGCCTTTTTTCAAGCTCTGCGACACTTATTTCTTCCAGGGTAGCGTGTGTGGTATTGCTGAACCAACCACAGAATAACACTTTTTTTGTTGAAACGGATTGTACTACTTTCCAGCAGTAGGAAGGTACAGTGAGATTTCCGACTTTAGTATTTCCAAAATAGCCCCCGCAGATAATGTATAATTTTTCGGTTTGCGACCACTTCCTGATTAATGTTTCATTTGTTTTCCAAACACCTCTGTTCAGGTTCGGAGTTTGTGGCAAACAGTTGTAATACCGGAAGGTGAGCTCGTCTTTTGTGCAATCGAAGGCAAAATCTTCAGCATTTGCCAAGTGCCCTTTGTCATAATTGCTGCCTTTATAATCAGCGTCCGTAGCACATTGAAGGTTAGTGTCATCATTGAAAAAGCGAAACGAATCACGGTCACAATCACCCCCTCCTTTGAACAAGGTATAGCTTACATACCTGGGTTCGTGAAATGTATTGCTGAAGTTCACTTTGTAGATTCCTTTGTTAACTTTTATCTGTGAAAATACTGTGCTACAGATAAATAGAATCAGGAAGAAAGATGTAATAGTTCTTTTCATAAGTCGCAAAGATAATAACAACTATATTGTCCTGCGTGCTTTAGAGTCTCTATAATTCAAGGAAATATGATTTTTTTTTCGTTTTTGAAAATCAGGGCATCGTGCTGTTTTTGCGTCGGTCTTTCAAAAAAATGTATCTATTCGTTTTCAAACACGAAATCTGATCGTTCTTATTGGAATCTATAGTTCAAAATTGCCATCCGATACGTATCTGATAGGTAAGCATCGGATAAAAGCCTGCCCCTTCGTCAAATGGTTTATTCAGGAATACATCCTTATCATCATTGTTTCCGAACTTGTTAGCCGAAATACTTGAGATGTATTGCCCTCCCAAACCAACGGCGTAGTCAACGACCAACCCGTATTTCTTTATACATTGATACCCGAATTTGACATTTAGTCCGACAGCATTTCGATAAACAGTATATATATTCTGTTCGTGAACATAAAGAGGATTATAGTAATCGATGCCTTCCTCCCTTTCGGTAGCCGTATATTGATACATGGATGCAAGGGCAACATAGTAACCTGTATTTGCCTGCGTTTGGGTTTTATATTGAAATATATGTGGCCAGAATAGTAAAACTGCCGGCTCAAAAATTTTATGCTTCCCAAGATAATGCCTTCCTTCTATTTGTAATTTTATGCCCTTTGTACTGATTGATGGAATGTTAAACCATCTTTCAACAGCGGCATTTTGACTATAGGATCTGATGATTCCGATATTGGCATATAATGACTTTCGGTCTTTCAACACAAATTCAGTACCAATATTAAAATTTCCTGAATTAAGTGGGATCGGCAAATATTCCAATAACGAGGTTGTTAGAATCACATGTCTCGCTTTTAGGGTATGCTCCATCTGTGCCACTACCACAAAAGGCAATGCTGCAACTAATAATACCAAAAGAATTTTTTTGTAATTATTCATAGAAGTTAATTGGTAAAAAATATTGAAAATCAATTATTTATAATTAAATCTATCAGGCAATAATTATCTTCACCTGGTTTGTTGAACGGTTGATAAGGAGTAAAATTACGAATTAATGGATTGAATTAAACAAATTATTTTGTTAATCAATCTTAAGATCAGATGAAGTTTGGGTGGCAAACATAGTTAAACTTTACTCCTAATCGCCTCGGCAGTAAAGGATGCTTTACATTTTGCTATCTCCTCAGGCGTACCTTCGAATACAATTTCACCACCATGTATTCCTCCTTC
>JABFQW010000005.1 GCA_013141455.1 Bacteroidales bacterium | reverse complement strand
CATCAGGGCTTATCCGGTTTTTGAATTGGTTTCAGCCATCGACTTTTATACCGAAGAGAAAATCCTTGAGGCAGTTCGTTGGTTAATCGATAACAAAATTATTCTGAAAGATGAGAATGATAATCTGATCTGGAGAAAACAGTTGGAGATTTAAGGTAAAGTTTAAAGTTCAAAGTTCAAAGTTCAAGGTTCAAAGTTCGAAATTTTCTTCAGCCTTTATTCCAGATTTTCCAGGAAGCTTCGGCCTGGCTATGAAGCATGGTAAGTCCATTCATGATTTTCGCCCCTTTCTCTTTCCCTTTTTGCAGGAAAATTGTTGTTTCAGGGTTGTAAATAAGGTCGATAAGGATATGATCTTTTGTCAGATATTCATACGGAATTGCAGGCGCTTCGCCAACATCAGGATACATGCCAACAGGGCTTGTATTAATAATCAATAAGTTACTTGCGATATCATCGTTCGTAATCATTTTATAGGAAAGCTGTTCCATCTTTCTGTTTTCGCGGCTGACAAGGGTATATGAAATCCCTTTTTTCCGTAAAACAAATTGAACCGATTTGGATGCACCACCGGTACCGAGAACCAAGGCTGAGATTGAATTTTTTTTAATACAACAGTCTATGGTGGCAGCAAATCCGGTTATGTCGGTATTATAACCGATGAGTTTATTAACCGATTTGTTCCTTTTTATCAAAATTGTATTAACCGAACCACTGAGTTTCGCTTCCATTTCGATGGCATCAAGATAGGGAAGTATATTTCTTTTATACGGAATGGTAACATTGAGCCCTTTCAAACCTGGATTATTTTGAATCAGATCAGGAAGCAGTTCAATTGTGGCAAGTGGAAATAGTTTGTATGAAGCCCGGATTTTATCTTTCTCGAATTTAGCGGTAAAGAATTTTTCCGACCATGAATGTGAGAGCTGTTTCCCGATTAAACCATATAAATCCATCTGATTCAGTCGATTAGTGGATTATAAAAATTCATATTGAAATGGCTTTTATGTTGAGAAGCAGCATCTTTCATCTTTCTTGTTTTTTAATTTTACTTCAACAGCAATTTAATGAGCTTCAGCTTATTGTTAAAAGGGGCATACCTTATAGGTACATCAATGAAGTTCGATCTTTTCATTACCGGTTTTTTATGCGAAAATGCTTCAAAACTTGCGAATCCGTGATAACTCCCGCTGCCACTGTTACCAACTCCGCCAAAAGGCAGGTTTGGGTTTGTGAAATGCATCAGGGTATCATTAATCGTTACACCACCAGCACTCGTATTCGAAATAACCTCATACTCAACACCATGATTGGTGGTAAAAAGATAGAGGGCCAACGGTTTCGGTCGTTGATTTATAAACCTGATTACTTCTGAAATATCAGTAAATGTAAGGATTGGCAGCAAAGGCCCAAATATTTCTTCCTGCATCAGAGGCGAATCAATTGGAACAGAATCGAACAGGGTAGGGGATATAATGCGATTCGTTTCGTCAACTTCCCCGCCCGAAATAATTTTTCCGGACAGCATCAGCTTCTTCAGCCGATCCATATTTGCCTGGTTGATGATGCGCGGAAAATCATTGTTTTTCATTATCTCATTGCCAAACATTTCAGTAATGCTGACCTGTATTTCAGCAACAAGCTTTTCTTTAACACTGGCTTCAACAAATAAATAATCAGGAGCAATACAGGTTTGCCCTGCATTGATGCACTTTCCCCAGATAATTCGTCGTGCAGCCAGCTTAATATTGGCCGTCGCATCAACTATGCACGGACTTTTACCACCTAATTCGAGTATGCAAGGGGTTAACTTTTCAGCTGCAGCCTGTGCCACTATTTTGCCCACCTTCGTACTTCCGGTAAAAAAAATGAAATCAAAATCAAGTTGTAATAATTCCTTACTTGTTGAGGCATCGCCGTTTACGACTTCTACAAATTCTTTGTTAAATGTCGAATTGATCATTTTTTCGATCAATGTGGCAGTATTCGAACTTATCTCGGAAGGTTTAACAACAGCACAGTTTCCGGCAGCAATCGCTCCGGCCAATGGCGCCATGGCCAACTGAAACGGATAATTCCAGGGAGCTAATATTAGCGCGAGGCCATAAGGTTCATATTGAATATAACTTCTGGAAGGGAAGGCGGCAATCGGACTGGAAACAAAATGCTTTTTTGTCCACCTTTTCAGTTTACGGATATGAAGGTTGATTTCTTCATAAACAAGCCCGATTTCGGTGGCGTAGGATTCAAAGGGTGATTTATGTAAATCGAGAAATAAGGCTTCCGTGATCTCGACTTCGTGAGATTTGATGAGGTTTTTTAATCGTTTGAGTTCGTGGATTCGAAATTCAACCGGGCGGGTTTTGCCGGAATAGAAAAAATCTTTTTTATCAATAATTTGGTATTTTCCCATATTTATTTGTGCACCCTTCCTTTCGTAGATAAAACCTGATTTAATGGGATTAATGTTCCCGTCTATAGCTCCTTTATTGGTCTGCTTTCTTCAATAAGCAAAGCAACTTCGGGATGATCGAATATTTCAGGATAATATTCCAATAAATCGGTATGACCTTCATAATCGTTTTTCAACGCGAAATCAAGGTAAAACAGTGCATCAACCATATTGTTGGTGAACAATAATGTGGCGCCTAACCGGTAATACAACAGATAGTTATCAGGCTGTTGATTGATCCCTTTTCGTAAAATATCAACAGCATTGCTAAACTCTTCCCTGAGTACATACATATTGGCAAACTCGACAAATACATCCGGATCATTCGGGTCAAGTTCTTCTGCTTTAATAAAAAATACCTCGGCTTTATCGTACTCCTTCAGTTTTATCAGTTGATCAGCAGCGATTAGGTGCAAATCAACATTCGAGGGGTCGAGGGCAATTGCCTTCATGGTAAATTTCAGGGCATTAACGGTATCGCCCTGCTCATCATACACCGCGCCAATGCCAGCCCATGGATCGGATTGCTGCGGATCTAACTCTATGCTTTTATGATAATATTCAAGTGCGTTGTCAAAATCATTCAACTTTTCATAACATTCGCCAAGGTAATAATAAGTCATTGCCTCCGGCTTTTCATATTCGAACGATTCAAAATAAACTTCGATGGCTTTGGCATATTTTTCCAATGAAGCATAGGCGTGTGCCATACTCTGATATGCAGCAAAATACGTGTCGTCAATCGATATCACAAATTCAAAAGCATCAATTGCTTTTTCGAACAGTTCGAGTTGAAAATAAACCAGACCAAGATTATACCAGGCCGAACAACTGTATGGGTTTTCATCAATCTGAGTCAGGAAAAAGATGACTCCGTCCTCAAGTTGATGTCCCATCGTGAAACACATCCCGATTTCGTAGTGCAGCGAATCAGAATCAGGTGAGTAAATCAACGCACGCTTCAGATATTTGAGTGCCTGATCGAATTTTTCCAGTTTCTCATATTCAAAGGCAATGGATGTATAAAGCTCTTCAAGTTCATCTTCTTCGGCCAATAACACTGCTTTTTTTAATTCGGTAATGGCCTTATCCGACTCATTCATCATGCTAAAGACAGAACCTTTGGCCATCTTGATTTCGGCTTCATTTGGTTCAGTTTTTTCAATGGCATCAAGCATTACAAGGGCACGTTGGTAATTCCCTTCAGAGGCCAGTTGGCGTGCAAATTTTACACGCAAGCCTAAACTCGAAGGATGTTGTTGCATGGCAATTTCCAACGCGATTCGCGACTTATCGTTATCAAAAATGGTTTGGTAATAGTCGATCAGCGTTTCAAATTCCTCAGAATCGAAGTACTCCTGATCACCATTACTGATCATCTTTTCGAACCTATCTGTCAACAAATCAATGTGATAGTCGTCGTTCCATTGAAATTCTTCGTTCATTTTCTTCTTCCAATTGCTTGCAAAATTAGTCAATTTTAGTATTGTAGTCCTATTTCTGACCGTTTTTATATGAGGTAAAAGTAATGAGGTGTTCGTGTGTTTACACGTATTTCATCGATTTAGTTTTAAACATTTAACAGTTGATAACATTTGCACCAGTGGTTCAAAGCCACGTTATTCTATTGGGTTGTATGGTTCGTGATATAATAATCTTCCGGAAATAAATTTGAATACGCTATTTTTGCAAATAAAAAAGTATGACTTTAATAAAATCAATCTCCGGAATAAGGGGGACGATTGGTGGTAAACCTGATGATGGCCTTACACCGGTTGATATTGTGAAATATGTTTCGGCATTTGTTCGCTTGATCAGACTTCAGGAACCGGGTAAAAAAATCAGTATCGTCGTAGGTCGCGATGCACGAATTTCCGGCGAAATGGTGAACCAGTTGGTATGTGGTACGCTTATGTCGATGGGGGCCAACGTGTTCGACATCGGTTTGTCAACCACCCCCACTGTAGAAATTACCGTTACCGGTAAACAGGCTGATGGTGGTATTATTCTCACCGCGAGCCATAATCCTGCACAGTGGAATGCGTTGAAACTACTGAATTTCAGGGGCGAATTTATCTCTGCTGCCGATGGTGAATGGCTGCTTGATGAAGCAAAACGAGCCGAGATCGAATTTAGTCCGATCGATGAAATAGGTAGCTATACAAAGGGTGAAGGCTGGATAGAAAAACACATCCGGATGATTCTTGATTTACCGTTGGTCGATACCAAAGCCATTGCTGCCGCCAATTTCAGCGTGGTGATCGATGCAGTGAATTCAACCGGAGGAATTGCGATACCGCAACTACTCGAAAAATTGGGTGTAAAAACAGTTTATCCTTTGTATTGCACACCCAACGGACATTTCCCGCATAATCCTGAACCCTTGCCTGAACACCTGACCGAATTATCAGGAACGGTAGTTAAACACAAGGCTGATCTGGGATTTGTGGTTGACCCTGACGTTGACCGATTAGCCATTGTGGATGAGAATGGGGATATGTTTGGTGAAGAATATACATTAGTTGCAGTGGCAGATTATATTTTGCAACACACACCTGGAAACACGGTTTCGAATTTATCATCAACACGTTCGCTTGCCGATGTCACCCTTGGATTTAATAAAGAATATTTTGCTTCTGCCGTTGGTGAAGTGAATGTTGTGAAGATGATGAAAGATGTAAATGCTGTTATCGGTGGAGAAGGAAACGGTGGGATTATCTATCCTGAATTACATTATGGTCGTGATTCGCTCGTTGGTATTGCCTTGTTTTTAACGCATCTTGCAAAATCGAACGTCACATGTTCGGCACTCCGCAATAAATATCCAGGGTATGTGATGTCGAAGAATAAAGTCGATCTGAAACCCGGAACGGATGTGGATGGCATATTGCAAAAGGTCACTGAAATATATGCAAATGAGCGTGTTACTACGATTGATGGTGTGAAAATTGATTTTCCAGATGGCTGGGTTCATTTGCGCCGATCGAATACAGAGCCAATTATCAGGGTATATTCAGAAGGGAAAGATGCCAAAACTGCCGAAAATTTTGCAAAGGCTGTACTGGTGACGATAAAAGATTTAACTTCGTAACCAATTCGGGATCATTTGTATTTCAATATGCTTTATTTCAATTGGTTATGGGCGATAAAAAATCAAAGAAGAAGGTAAAGAGACATAAGTTCAAACAAATTACCTTTAAACTTTCGGAGAGACAGAATAAGTCATTAATGAAATATTGCAAAGCTTGTAATACTACACCCATAAAAGTTATTAAACGAAACCTTGAGCGATATCTGGGTTCCTACGAATACAATGCTCATCAGGAATTACCGGCAGTTTCGGAAAGACAATTGGAACTTTTTCAGGAGGAGCCAATGAATTGAGTAAGTTGCATATGTTCTTTAGTTAGCGGTCATAATAAAAAACTAAGGATGAGACACTTTATCTATATTTTGGTATTGTCGATTTTAGGAACTTGTTCGACAAAAACGACTCATAGCGAGGACGTAAGGATCAAATTTTGTAACGAAATCATTACAGACTCAATTTTAGATAAAATACCGACAATCACTTATTCGAAGTTTGAGTTAAATCAAGACTCGAACGACAATGACGAAAAGAAATATACAAGTTTAACTCAAGATCAAATAGACTTCTTTTTCACCAAAGAGGAGCAGAAGAAGCTTTCTGATTATTCAGAGTATAGGACATATTTTATAGGGAAGAAGAAATTAGGAAATGAGAAACTCGCTATTTTTCTTCTTTGTGATGCTGGTTATATGGGACTATTTCTTTATTGTGCCGTGATTAATAGCGAAGGAAAACTTACAGGCAAATTCAATCCTGCATATTTGGAATTAGATGCTGGCTATTCAATAAAAGGAGAAGGGGAATTTCTTAATGACTCGACGTACCATTTTTCAGAAGTTAATTACGAGTATATTGACTCTGATCACAAAATAACAAAACGAGATTCATTAATTAAAATCATAGAAATCAAAACAAAGACTTTGCGGACAATACAAGAAATTAAATTTCCGACAGACACTATTATTGAAAACTAATAAGAGAAAAAATTACGAACCGCTAACAAAAACTATATGTCAATTGCCGTTTCCGTGCTGACAACAAGCCGTGTAGCCCGCAACAGCGGCGGTGCGGCTCGACAGGAAAACCGCCCGCAGTCGGCAACTGCATATAGTTCCGTACGTTCTTCTGGTTGCATGTTTCTTGTTGCTGGTTACATGTTGTTGGTCCTAAATTCAACCTACCAGCCATCAATTATTGATTCTTAACGAAATTGGTTCTTATTTTTTTATTTCAAAAGCTGTCCGGTTCAGGATCGAACGCCCTAAGGTGATTTCATCAGCATATTCAAGCGCATCGCCAATAGCAACTCCTTTCGAAATGGTGGTGATTTTTGCGGTGTTTTCCTTCAACTTTCTGAATATATAAAAATTGGTCGTGTCGCCCTCAATGGTTGCCGGCAAGGCTAATATCACTTCATGAATGTCATTTTTTTCGAGTCTTTCGATCAGACTTGCGATGTTCAAATCATTCGGACTAATGCCTTCAACCGGATTTATCACACCACCCAACACGTGATAAAGTCCGTTAAAACAGGCGGTTCGCTCAATGGCCATCACATCACGCATATCTTCCACCACGCACAAAATATTCTCATCTCGTCGCGGATTTGAACAAATGGTGCAAATCTCACTGTCCGAAATATTATGACATTGTTTACAGAGTAGAATATCATGCTTCATTTTCAATAAAGCCCGCGATAATGCCTCAGTCCGGTTGCTATCCTCCTGAAGCAGATGTAAGGCAAGCCGAAGCGCTGTTTTTGAACCGATGCCAGGCAATCGCGCAAGTTCGTTTACCGCATTTTGTAAAAGCTGGGATGAATATTCGATCACTGTTTTTTTTGTAGCAAAATTAAGATTAATCTTGTTGACCCATAGAGATTGCTAATTTTGTATGTGTTAATACATGCTTATGAAAGACAGAAACATAGTTATCATTTTGATTGTGAGTGGTTTATTGTTGTTTTCTCCCATCCTCTTTGCTCAGGAAACAAACCACACCGATGCAAATGGAAAAAAGCAGGGTAGTTTTGCTGTGAAATTTCCTTCAGGGAAAATAAAATATACCGGACAGTTCAGGGATGACAAGCCGTTCGGAGAGTTTACCTATTATTCACCCGACGGCTCGCTCAAAGCAACGAATGTTTTTTCGGAAGACGGAAATAAGGCCCGAAACAGGCAGTTTGCCGAAAATGGTACTATCGTTGCCGAAGGAATTTTTATAAACCAGTTGAAAGACAGTATCTGGAGGTTTTACAGTGATTTCGATAGCACTTTGCTTTCAGAGGAATCATATAAAAACAATGTGAAGCATGGCATCTCGAAGACTTATTATCCTGAAGGAGGACAATTGTCAGAAATTCAGGAATTTAAGAATGGTATCAGAGATGGTGTCTGGAAAAAGTATTTTCAGGAAGGAGCCGTCATGCTTGAAGCGAATTACCTGAATGACGAGTTAGAGGGCAAATTCGTGATCTATTTCGAAAATGGAAAAGTGAAAATCGAAGGTGAATATCTGCACGGAATAAAGACGGGTATCTGGTTCGAATATAACGAAGCTGGCGATCTTGTCGAAAGGAACGATACTTCGATTAAATATGAATAGAAAATCGTTCGAATAAACTCATTTGGTAAGGTCGGTCATTCAATTTGATCAGGACTGAAATTTGATTCTTTCATACAGTTTTACGAGTGAAGTAATCAGTTCGACCGGTGACGAAAGGATTTGATAATGGTTTTGACCGAACATCTGGGGGAGGTAATATTTCGCCGTGGATTCAATAGCCAGCGCATAGGCATTGATCTGATTCTCCTTCAATTCGCGAAGTGCCTGTTTCACGTCATTGATCCCATATTTGCCTTCATACCTGTCAAAATCATTCGGCTTTCCATCCGATAGTAAGATTACCCATTTGTTCCTCGTTTGGCGTGTTTTGAGCAGTGATCCCGAATGTCGGAGGGCCGTGCCGATGCGCGTATATCCGGCAGGTTGCACCGAACCAACTTTGAATTTTGCCTTGTTCCAGTCTTCATCAAAAGATTTTAAACTAAGATAATTGGAGAAATTACGTGTTTTCGAATAGAAACAATCGATCGAAAAATCGATCGAAAACTCATTAAGGATTTCGCCAAATAATATGGCAACCTGTTTTTCGACATCAATGATTCGATTGCCGTCCGAATAGGCATCACTCGAAAGACTGATATCGAGCAGCAATAAGATAGAAATGTCTTTTTCTTTTTTTCGGTTCGATAGATAAATTTTTTCGGTCGGTGTGTGTCCCGAATGCACATCCACAAACAGATCAGTTACCGTATCAATATCAAAATCAGTGCCTTGCGTCTGTTTTCTGATTTGCTGAAGTTTGTTGTTGACATGCGTCAGCATTTTGCGCAGTCCATCGAGGGTTGACCGGTTTTCTGTCAGTGTGTTCTTGTAGTATTCAGTATTTATCAGGAAGTGGCGCTTTGTATAAAGTTTGCAATAGTGAGGCTTATAGGCTCTTTTCTTATAATCCCATTCATCATATAGTATTGGATCACCTTCCATCTCAAGTTCGGAACTCTCAGAGATAGTCGTGTTTTCGATAAAATCTGCCTGGTAAACACTATGCGTCGGATCGTCAACACGCACTGTAAATTTCATGTTTAACTCATCCAGTGCTTCCTGATGTTTCTCAAGTTCATCACTTCCATCGAAATCGCGCCAAACGCCGTTGAATTCATCTGCTGTTTCCACTTTCTCGAAATTGTGATTTAATACATAATCTTCCTGTTGTTTTTTATCAACAGTGATACTCTTTATTTCCTCCACAGCTTTTGCCTTGAGTGTTGTTTGAGGAGAACCGGGCATGACGGCTTTCACCTTTTCATCAAATTGTTCCAGTCTTTTTTCCGGATCAAAGCCCTTGTCATTAACCATCCATTTTCCAACGAGCCAGCTATAGTCAATTTCTTGAAATTCAATGGATTGTTCGGAAAGAAGTTTTTTGAAAGAATCGAACATTTCAACGGATGGCGGATATTCCCGCAACAGGTTTTTCAAAACAATCTCTGAAGAATCCATTGCCGCCTGACGTGAAAGCTGTGTTGATTGATTTTCGTCGGATGACCAGTTCAGATTGAGTCGGTGTTGTTCCGACAGGTAGAGCACCCTGAAAAGGTAAAATGTCAGGTTTTGTTCCAAAGAAGGAAACATTCCAAATGAAAGGGGTAGGAAGAAACTGGTGTTCTTGTATCCACCTTCGCGTTCTGCCGGGTAAATTTCAATGGAATTTCCTGTAATGGCGCGGGCAATAATCGTAAGCCGGGCTGAAATATCGGATAATTTGACTAATGAATCAGACGTTTGTTTCGATGCCTCTTTTTTATTTTTGAAGTACCTGACAAATCTCCCGTAAATGAACTCGTCTAATGCCATTTTTTTTTCAGATCATGAGATTAGCCAGGTCAGTAAGCGCTTCAATAATTTCAGTGTCATCGCTAAGTGGTTCAATTACTGCGGTTCTCACCGAAAGTCGTTTTGGTAAACCACTATGAATCAGTTTTCCGGCATCAACAAGTAAACGTGTCGAAAC
>JABFQW010000095.1 GCA_013141455.1 Bacteroidales bacterium | reverse complement strand
ACACAACTGACCAGAAAGTCACTGTATTGAAATTACCACTTGCACTATATTGTTGATAGCAGAAGTAACCTACTCCGGCATCTGAGGTATATCCGTTATTGGATCCTACCGGAGCATTGCCAAATACGCTTCCTTCAGGGCAATCGAGTAAGCCTCTTGTGCCGTCTTCTTCATTCATCTGGAACGAAAGATGTGAATTGTCACCAAATGCGTTGTTCGACTGACTCATCTGGGCAAAATCCATCGATTCTACTTCGTTGATGTTGTTTACAACATAAGCTTCAGGATATACAACTTCAGCAGTCCAGCCGGCAGGGCCGTCACCAATGTTGAGCATTCCTAAAAATTTGGTCAGATATTCGTTTGGATTCAAAATTTCATCAAACATCAACGGATTAACTGTCAAACTTGGTTTTGTCAATGTAAAATCAAGTGTAACAGTATTTGACGAAATAACAGTTACTGTTTCATAAATAGTATTCCATCCTTCTTTTGTAGCATACAATTCATTAGGTCCGGCAGGCAGTCCTAAAAATGTATAGGCACCGGCGGCATCGGTAATCCTGAAACTACCACCTTCGATACCAACTTCGGCACCGGCAATCGGCACACCGTCTCCATTATATACATGACCTACAACATCGCCAACCGGTGGTGGGCAGGCTGCAGTAATTCCAGGGGGTAAAAGATCCCATGGCGTATTACCTGCAGGTGTTGAATATACCATCACGTTTGTTGCATTGTAAATCTGATAATAATTCTCAGATGACCAGCTTCCGGCAGTATAATCGGTTGTGACCATATCACCATTATTCACGGTAAAATTAAAGGTCGCCGGGCCAGTGCCTGAAGCTAAAGTGGCGTTGTCAACAACAACAGATCCATTGACCAATACGTCAACCATTCCGCCGTTCCAACCATCGCCCCATGTATCGTACAACTTAATGTTATAAGTGCATTGCGCACTTGCACTAAGATGAACGAATGACAACAACACGAATGTCGTTATCATCAAGACATAATTAGTAATTTTTTTCATTGTGTAAGTTTTTGTTAATAATCAATTGATTAAAGGACGACACAAGATGTAACCATCTGGTAGTGCCAATCCGAATTAATAAAATTTAAAAACATTGAAATTCTCATCTTTTGTAGTACCATAGGCAAATAACCGGATTTAATTTATACTAGATTTATTGTTAATGTATTCGATTTAAACTAATTTATTGTGATGTTATACTGCAAAACTAAAAAAAAGGTTTGAATATGCAAACCCTTTATATATAATCAAATATGTATTTATCTGACGAAAGTAAAAGTAAAACAAAACTGAAAATAAATCATTGAAAAAGGCTTATGTGTGACTGATTATCTATTTGTCCCTTTCAACTTCACGGAAATTCTACTTTTAGACAAATAAAAAACGATTTACCCTTACTTGGAATTGATTTATTTTAATAGAAAACAGAATTATATAGCAGATTTATAAATAGTATTTCTCATTCACTCTTTTTTATGAAAGTAAACGCCTGATTCTGAGGTTGGGTTTGCATTCGTCCAAAATAAATACCATCTGTCAATTTACTGATATCAATAGTAAAATATTGCGAAACATTCATTGTTAACTGCTCAGTTGAGGTATAAACAATTTGTCCGACAGCATTATAGATTTCGAGTTCAACCGGAGATTCCGTACCGGACAAAACAAAAATAGTAATAAAATCTGATGCCGGATTTGGTAGAACAACCGGCATGAATGAAATTGGTTTATCTAAATAATTAATAACAACCTTCTTATTTTCAATAGCAAATGTTATTTCTTCAACTGCACTATTTTCGGGACTAAGGATAACTGTGGGCGATATTTCACTGAAATAGCCCGGAATTTCAACTTCGATACTGTATTTTCCAAATGGCAATCCATCAAAAATGAAATTGCCTTTGGCATCAGTTAACGTATAGGCAAGTAATTTATCATGTGAAAAGGTGTACAACAATACCGAAACATTCGAAAGGCCCTCATCACAGTAAATCATACTGTTCGATTCGAACCATGATGTACAATAAACCGCTGATTCAGGCGAATTTAAGGGTGGTTTTATGAAATGCCCTGAAATAGAACCAACACCAACAGGCAATTGATAATCTGACTTTTGCATCTGAATATCGATATCATAGATGGTATCTGTCAAAGTTAAGCGGTAAGCCTCCTGCCATTTCTTTTTATCCACATAATAGGAAGGCACCAATGCATCATATTGCGTAGTATCGGGGATTGCAGCAATAAGATAATCTCCAAGAAAGAGCCGTTCAAATTTAAACGTTCCATCCATTGAAGGAACGACAAACTGAAACGGTTTGGCAGAAGTAGAATCCACCATTGAAAATGCCACAACAACACCATCGCTAAAGCCCTGATCGTTGTACCACAGTTTACCATTTATGGTAGAAAATGGTCTGAACCAGACCGTAATTGTATCGGATTTCACACCACAATCAGAATCGGCAATCAGGATGAGATCAGCTTTTTCATTCATTAAATCGATGATACCAGGTATATAAACAGGATGCAAAACCGAGCTGTCACTAAATATTCCGTCTCCGGCTGTAAACCATTGAATTCTACTGTAACCTGATGCAAATGAGTTAATTAATTTTAATTGTTCATCGTTATAGATCGTTGTGTCATTCCCAAGTTCTACAATTGGGTTATCAGCAAATGTAATTTTCACTGAATCAACCAAAATGGTATTATTATGAGTAACTTTTAATGTAAGAATAACTTCATTGTTTACAAGATCAATGGGGCCGGGTGTATATACCGGATTGAGTACAATTTCGTCAAACGTACCATCCCCTGAAGTAGTCCAGTTTAGGAAAGTAAATTCGAAAGGCGCCGAAGCGTCCTTCAATTCAACCTTCATCAGATTCTCACAAATAGTGAAATCTTCACCGGCATAAGGTGCTATCGAAGCGAACGAAAATGGGCTCTCATGACCTGATAGTTGAATATTCCCGGGTGAAATTGTATCATCAAGCGCAGTAACAGCAATTGAATCATTAATCGGAAAATCAAACAACCAGGCAACTGTATCACCAACAACCTGGAGATTTTGCGAAAAGGAATAGTTTAAAAAATCGCCATAATAAATCCTGTATGCCTGAAGATCAGATTCTTTATTGGCAGTCCATGTTACTTTTATTGTATTGCCTATCAATTGTTTAAATACATTCAACGGTGGTGAAACCGGACATTCGATATCAGGAAGCTCCATAAATGGTTGATAAATCAACTCCCCCAACGATGGATTATCAAATTTATCCAGAATCATTTCCTGAATTTCCGTATCATTTGTCGTTCCCCAATAATTCAAATCTGCCTCAATGGTATGGGTTGTTCCATTGTAAACCGAGTTTTTGATAATAACGGGTGCAAAATGATTGTTTTTCTGATAAGTAATATTATCGTAAGCAAAAAACTGCACACTTTTCTGACTATTTTCGGATAAGGTATTGTGAGATAGCCAATTTGAATTTGAGTTCTGATCAATTGTAACAGCCATTATATTTTCGTAAAGGCTATTATTCGACAAATCACAGTGCTGGGCATCACGCAATTCGATCCCGGTCTGATTTCTCCAGATGATATTGTCTTTCACTTGCATCGAATCCTGCCCAATCTGAATACCATAACCGAAGAATTTTGATTTGTTTTTAATTACATTTTTTTCAACGAAATTCTTTCCATACACTGAAATTCCATTGTCGAACTGAATTCCATTATCGTTTTCCAGAAACAATGAGTTCGAAATCAAATTATATGTATTCAGTCCCCTGTTTACGCTCGAGAGTTTTAAACCTGTAGACTGACCGCTTACCAAACATTCATTGACTAAGTTGAAAGAAGTTGTATTTGAAAGTCCGCTGACGTGCATCTCTATTCCGAAATACCCTTCGCTGATGACACAATTACTGATAAAGCAATTGTTACTATTGTATATTCTGATGCCTCTCCACTGATTGCGTATTATGGAACAATTTCTAATCCCAACATGATAACTATTATTAATTTCGACTGCCATTTCAGTATCTTCAATGCGTGCATATTCGATATAATTATCATTTTCGTTTGAAACAGAATCGAAAATGATACCTTCCCATTTCCAATCTTCGTTCGGCAAGTAATAATTTGGCACGAAATACACCGAATCAACACCCCGATCATTCATGCCGGATACCTGCAAACTGCCCTTCTCGACAAAAATTCCAGCATATTGCTGTGCCTTAACTGTAACACCGGGTTCAATAACAAGCGAAATTCCTAAGGGTATGTATAAATCCTGTACCACAATATAAATTGTGTCCTTTACCCAGATTTTGTTTGAGGTCAGTGTGTCACCAACATAAGCGATATTTTGAGATTGTAAGGACTGCGACATGAAAAACACGGTTAACACAACTATCGGCACAACATATTGCCGGTTGAACATTCCAATTAACCTGTTCCAAATAGTAAGCATCGTTTAATTCCTCTACTTATTAGTTACAGTTACTTCCCAAACAATCACATATAATATATAATTCCAAGCTTAAGGCCAAATCCGTATATTTTACTCTTTACAAACTGGCTTTGGTAAATCTCGTTTATCTGATCAAAATAGTAGATTTCAGGATTGATATCTATGGCATCATTCAATTTATACCGCATACCAATCCCCAGATGATAGGAATAGTTTGTTTTATTGAATTCAATATCCTCGAAATTAATCACCTCATAATCAAACGATTTTTCAATTGTACTGCCTTTTCCGGATAAGAGATAATTCAAACTTATACCAGCCTGCAAACACAGTTCGAAATTTCTGTTATGCACCACAGCATAAGCCGCGTTTAATTGAAAATTTAAATAGGATAAGCTATTCATCTGACTATAGTAATACTCAGTCCGGTTGACAGGTACCCAGGTCGAATCCTTAATATATGTCCAATTCGTATCAATACCGGTTATCGTATAATAGCTGTCGAGTGTGTCCACATGAAACAAACCACCGGTTGAAGTTACTTTATTGAAAATTAATTTACTCGTTATGCTGCTGTAATCGACCGCAGCACCAGCTTTAAACCGGTTGAAATTATAATAGGCATTCACCGACAAAATATTACTTCTGAATGACCAATTTTCCGACTTATCAATCAAACCAGGCAGCGCTTTCTCATTTCCAATTCCGGTAATTTTATAGTCAGTCAACAGTCTGCCATAAGAAAAACCAAAAGCCCATCCCTGGTTACGGCGCGAATCGTTATTGAAAACATCGGCTCTGATTTTTTTTATTTTACCTGATACTTTTTCGGGCACGTTCTCTTTGTAAATGGTTATCGTGTCGGTATGAATAACTGTATCTCTTTTAATGATCGTGTCTATCCTCACCAGGGTATCTGTTTTAAAGATCAGTCTGTCGATGAAAATGGTATCGGAGGTTTGTTGCTGAATTTTTTTAGGGTTCGATGGAGGTTGACTGACTATCTTATCGGTTTCAGCAGGGCTTTTCATTGAAAAGATAACACATTGATTATCAATAGTTTTAAACTGAAATCCAATCATTTGCAACACAATTGAAAGAACCTCTTCAACGGTTTTATCCTTTGCCGAAAAACTCACTGTTTTGTCGAAAGCAGCATCGCCCGCATTATATGAGAGATTCAGATTATAATCGTCTTTCAACGTATTTAACAGAGTTGAGACTTTAACATCTTTCATCTCGAGATTCACCTTCTTAGCAGGACCCACCTGTGCAAATAGTGGATGAACACCAAAGAAAAAGCTAATTATGACCAGCCATAAAACCTGTCCGATCAACTTTTCGAATGGTGATGTTTCCTTTTTTGGATGATTTTTACTCATCAATTTCGTCTTGCTCCTTGTTAATTCAGCCATGCTAAAGTACTAAAAAACAAAAACTTTTATATTTTCACACCCCCAATTTTGAAATATATCGGAAATAACGATGTAAAATATTGAAAGCCTGGTAGATAAAAACACCTCCACGCGATTTAATATTTCAGATAAATAAGGGATTCTGAATGATTCCGGTAAAAAACCGTAACGTCCTCGGCAGATATATTAAAAAGTGCCTGACTATTTAATTACGATCACTGAACCATTTTTCTCGATCTGGCAATCGAAAATAATATGCAGGGTTTCGAGGATACCTTCAATCTTTTGGTGTTCGAAACGGGCAGTGAGCATTAAATCCCGGAGTGAAGGATCCAGTGTGATGCTTACCGTGTAATTTTGCATGAGGACATTCACCACTTCTGAAAGAGAAATATTCTCAAACTCGAGTATCCCTGTGTGCCAGGCTAGATAATTCTCATCTAAATTATTCTTCTTTTGCAGTGAATAACTGCTTGGGTTGAGTATTCCTCTTTCGCCGGGTAATAAAATGATTTGTTCAAGCTTAGATTTTGAAACGGGATCAATTGAATAAAGCAATACTTTGCCTGATTTCAGATCGAGTTGATATTCGTTCGATTTCGAAATTGCTTTCAGGTTAAAAGTTGTTCCCAATACTTCAACACCGATATTGGTTGCAGTAATGATAAAGGGTTTGGTTTTATCAGGAGTCACTTCAAAATAGGCTTCCCCGTCAAAACTAACCTTACGATCTGTTTTTGAAAATGCCTCAGGATACGAAATCTTTGCATCAGCATTTAAAAATACCTTCGTTCCATCAGGAAGCTCAACAAGCTGCGATTTGTTTGTTGTTGCTTCAACGGTAATAATATCCTGTTGGTTGCTCAAATTATATACATGAACCGAAACGATACCGGCAATGAATACGGCGGCTACAGCCATGGCCAATCTGGCATACTGCCTGAATGTCGATTTTCTGGATGGGAGGAACTTAGTTGAAAGTTCATATTGATCAACCCGTGCATTTACTTTCGATAATGCTGCTTCAACATCGAAAACAACAGCATCTTTTTTAGCTGAATGCATCCAAACTGATTTCAGATTTTCAAACTTCTCCATGTTTTGAACCGAAATGGCTAACCATTGCTCCATTTCTGATTTCTCAGATTCGGAACAATTACCCGACAAATACTTAACTACCAACTCGTTAGACATCTTTTTTTGACCAAACTTAAACTATAAATAACTTTAAACCAATTCAATGACAAACAAATACGTATTTACCCTTATTGCTTTTCATTTTTTTTTTACAATTTAAAACTAACCATCAAAACTTAACGCATATTATTGATTAGAACCATTAAAATAAGTGGAAGATATTCTTTCAAAACTAATCGCAATTGTTCCAGAGATTTTGACATTTGAGCTTCAACGGTTTTTATAGAAATGTTTAATTTTTCGGCAATCTCCGAATATTTCAATCCTTCGTGGCGACTTAGTTCAAAAACTTCCCTGCGCTTTTCAGGCAGCTTAAGTATCGTATTATTAATCAATAATTCTAAGTCAATTTCTTCAAGCTGATCAATCGGTTCTTGTGATTCTTTTGCATTAAACCCAACATACTGCCGATGCTTTTCCTGAATTTTTAACTGGTTGATATAATTTATCGAATAATTTTTTACTGATTTGTATAAATACGATTGCAGCGATAAGTGTAGAATTAATTTTTCGCGCTTCTCCCATAACCTGAAAAACAGATCCTGAACAATTTCTTCTGCAATCTGAGTGTCAGACACATACCTTAAACAATACCGGCATAATGGAGAATAGTACATCCTGAAAATCTCTTCAAAGATCTTCCTGTCACCGGACCGGAGTCCTTCAATCAACCTATGCTGCAAATCATTCGGCATATCTGGTAATTGCAGGGATGAAACTGATTATAAGCAACAAAATCAACTAATGTTTAATTGAAATTAAACTATCGCAAAAATACACTTTAAGTCGATTATTCATCGCAAAAGTATCATTTGGCTAAAACTCAACCGAACAGGATGCAGTTTTTTAAGCCTTCTTCGGGCTAATACAGATGCAAAAAGAATTAAGCATATTTTTGCAGGCTAAAAAAATAATATGAATCAACGAATGCTTTCCTGGATAATATTGGTAGGATTAGTACTAACTTGGGGAAGTTCATTCATCCTGATCAAACGGGGGCTCGAGGTTTTTTCGGCAGTTGAAGTTGGTTCACTGCGGGTTTCTATCACATTCCTTTTTCTTTTGCCACTCATGCTAAAAAGAATATCAGGTATCAGCAAAAAAGATTTGATCTGGCTGGGGATTTCGGGAGTCATCGGCAGTTTGATGCCGGCATTTCTTTTTGCAAAGGCACAGACAGGGATAAACAGCTCTACAGCCGGCTTGTTGAATTCACTCACTCCCCTATTCACACTCATTGTTGGATTAACGATGTTTGGTACAAAAACGAGGTGGATAAATGTGGGAGGTGTGATGATCGGATTGATTGGTGCTGCTGGTTTAATCAGTCAGACTGGTGGCCATTCGTTTGAGTTTAATATTTCGTATGCCGGCTACATTATTTTAGCAACCATTTTTTATGCGATCAACGTAAATCTTATCAAAACCAAACTAAAACACTTAGATGCCATCACCATTACTTCACTCACTTTTGGATTGGTTGGAATTCCGGCAATTTTAATTCTGTTGTTCACCACAGATTTCGTAAACCAGATTTCGAGCCAGCCGGAGGCACTGACAGGATTAGGGTATATCACCATATTGGCTGTTGTTGGCACCGGAATCGCGATGATCGCCTTCAATACATTAATAAAATTTACCAGCGCATTGTTTGCATCATCAGTAACGTATCTTATCCCTGTGGTAGCAATTTTGTGGGGAATATTCGATGCCGAACGATTTGAACCACAGTATTTTATCTGGATTTTGATGATCATTGGCGGAGTGATTTTGGTGAATAAGAAGAAACCGGTTTCAAACGCAAATATAAGTACCGGAAAATAAGCAAAATAAAAATTTCTGATTCAAAAGTTTTTTGATTCAAAAAAATTGTATTTTTGCCGTTCAAAATTTTGACCATAATCAGCAACTCAAAAAGAGACATGTACGCAATAGTTGACATCGCAGGACAGCAATTCAAGGTAACACAAGGACAACAAATTTTTGTTCACAGGCTTGAAGGAGTTGAAGGAAGCAAGGTTTCTTTCGACAAAGTATTAATGATTGATCATGAAGGCCAGACAAAGATTGGCACTCCAACCGTTGCAGGTGCAAATGTTGAAGTTAAGATCCTTGAACACATGAAAGGCGATAAAGTGATTGTTTTTAAGAAAAAAAGAAGAAAAGGATACCAGAAATCAAATGGTCATCGCCAGTACCTGAGTAAAGTGAGTATTGAGAACATCACCGAGTAACGAACAATATAAAAGATAAACAATGGCACACAAAAAAGGCGCGGGTAGTTCAGCAAACGGTCGCGAATCAGAAAGTAAACGATTGGGTGTAAAAATTTATGGCGGACAGTTTGCCAAGAATGGTAATATTATTGTTCGTCAACGTGGAACAAAACATCATCCCGGTGACAATGTTGGTATGGGAAAAGATCATACCTTATTTGCAATGACTGATGGATTGGTCGAATTTCGTAAGAAAAGAGACGAAAGATCATACGTTTCAATTCGTCCTTTGACCGAAGAAACATTGGCCAATTAATCTGAAAAGATATCATAGCAGTATTTAATGATTTGACTTGCAATACGTTGCTTTTCAATGTTAAAATACGAAAAAGCATAAGCCCGGTTGATTTTTCAGTCGGGCTTTTTTATTGAACAATAAATCAAAGCAATAGCATAATTTTGTAAAAAAATTTAACCCATGTTAACTGTTCCTTACATACGTGAGCACAAAGAAGAAGTTGTTACACGATTAAGAATTAAAAACTTTAAGAATTTTGATCTCATCGATGAGGTGTTAAAAACTGACGACGCACGCAAAGCCATTCAACAGGCAAGCGATGAGACCTTAGCCGAAACGAATGCCCTGGCCCGTGAGATTGGAAAACTTTATCAAAGCGGAAAATCGGCTGAAGCTGACCAACTGAAATTACGGAACACCGAACTCAAGGAAAAAGCCAGGTTATTGGCCGACCAGTTAATTGTTTTGAAACAAACGCTTCAGGATAAGCT
>JABFQW010000109.1 GCA_013141455.1 Bacteroidales bacterium | reverse complement strand
CACAACGCACTTCCGGCAATTACCACCAAAATGGAGAAAAGTGCATTTATCTTAACTTTACCAGCCACTACTTTCGGGACGATGAGGTTGTTGTCGATCAGTTGTATGAAATAATAAATCGCCAAACTATACACTGCGGTCCAGGGTGATGCTTTGGTAGCCAGGGCAACGATCATGGGCAAGGCTACACCGACAAGCCCGCCGACATAAGGGATAAGGTTGAGAAATGCACCAATAATACCAAGCAGGATGGCATAATCGATCCCAAGTATAAACAGTGCGGTAATATACATTGTTGCAACAAGTGCAGCTTCGATGACCAAACCAATCAAATAATGCTGGATAACTGTTTTGGTCTGCTTAACTATCTCACTCACCTGAGTATGGTTTTTTACACCAAAGACCTTGTGAATAAATTCAAGTAAAAGGGGTTGATAATATAATAGCAGGAAGATGTAAACAGGAACCAAAAGCAAAACGAAAACTATACTACCTAACCTGACGAGTGTTTGCCCGATTGCCGCACCGCTGGTATTGATCAATTCTTCTTTTGTTGTTAATATCCATTCATTCATTTTTTGCGGTTTTATATCGAAATATTCCGATGCCCATGAAGTGGATTGATTTAAAAAACCGGTAAATTTTTCAACCAGAAGCGGCCAGGAATCACTCAGTCTGCTTATTTGCGAAATCACCAATGTTCCCAGGGCCGCAAAAACTATCAGGGTAAGCAATAATGTTATTAAGATGGATATGACCTTGTTTATGCGATATTTTACAATGAAATTTACAACAGGATGGAGCAAAATGGAGACGATCGTTGCAAATACAAGTGGGACGATAATACCCTGAGCAATATATAGTATTGTAAACAAGGCAATTAATCCAACCAAAATTATGATTGCCTTTGCATAAACAGGTAGTTTTATTTCACTTATTATACTCACAACGGATATTATTGTAAAAGTTTTTTTGAAGGGAAACCTTCAATGCTTTTCGCATTTTTTTCTTTATTTCGGGTAATCTTTTGAAAGATTGATTGTCCCAACGATGTAACAGCTTCAGGGTGTTGGGCCACTATGTTTGTGACCCCAAACTGAACCACCGAGCCGATTAACTTCCTGAAAATGTTAGCCGATGCACCAACAACAATTTTTTTTGTAACATAACCTGAGGCCAATCCGAGTAAGGTAACAACGATGTTTTCGATCAGATAGGGCGATGATGTTACATCTTTCAAGGTACTCCGGATCAAACTTGCCGGCTTAAAACTTATGTAGATCAGATGGAGTTGCTCATTCATAGCCTGGCCATAAATTTCCTGTTCGACCTGTAAATTCCGGATGGCATTTTTGAGCGTTACAGAAGAAGTAATGTTTTCCATATTTTATTTGTTAAGCACCCGATTAATGATATAGTCGTTAAAAAACATTTTGAGGCGTTTGTGCATAAACAAACGGACTGCTAAGGCAACAATGCAATAAAACCCACCAACGATAAAGAAACCGTACCAGATTTTTTCGAGTAATTCGCCAAGCCACAAAGCCAAACCAAAATTTATAAAAAAGAGGAATATCGATAGTAAGCATATGACAAAGGCATGGGGCACGAAAGACGATACCACCTCCGAAGTTTTGTCCAATGCCTGAAGTTTTGCAAGTTCAATGCTTGTTTTGCCGTAGTCTTTTGCTTTTTCGAGCAAAGATTCAATCAATTTCGATTGTTCTTCCATAGTATCAAACAATTAATAATCAGGTCGATATAAATCCGTTTATGTTGCTATGCCGTGTAAATTGTTGGTGGCAATCGTTAAAAGAAATACTGTATCTTCTTCCGATTCTAATCTGTAATTTATTTTATCATACAGTGTAAGTAATTGACCTTTATCGAGTGCAACCGATTCTTTTTGTGTATGAAACATCAATTTCCCTTCGATAATTTGAAAAGTAACCGAGTCGTTTGATTGAAAAGACTGAATTTCGGTTCCTTCGTGCAAGGCAGTAAGCACAATTTGCTTATCTAAGCTTTTCAAAAGCACCATGGCATTCAGTTCTCCTTCGGCCCAGGCTTGTTTATGTTTCATGGTATCAACCAAAGATGGAAGATCA
Source organism: Bacteroidales bacterium (assembly GCA_013141455.1). Classification (GTDB taxonomy): domain Bacteria; phylum Bacteroidota; class Bacteroidia; order Bacteroidales; family F082; genus CAJBPB01. The sequence goes on along the minus strand of JABFQW010000109.1, from coordinate 52,186 downwards.
TAGGTGAGTAAAGAAGTGTTTATAAACCTGTAATCCCTTGTTGCAAAAGGATTTATATTTGTTGCTTTCTTTCCCATGTTCGTGTTTATAGCAATTTAAAATAAATTAATCGATTGAAAAACAATTAATTCCAACTATTGCTGAGAATGTGTTGGACGATAATTTTTTAATTTCGTCCATCACATGCTCAACTTTTAGGTTATTACACTTTCTTCGCATCTTCAAATTTGGCTTTTTGCTGATCGGTAAAGTCAGAAACTTCCCCTTTCACTTCGTCAAATTTTTCGGAGATACTGCCAATAAATTCATTTATTTTATCTTTCAATGAATCTGCCGTGTCCTTACCTTTTTTAGCGATTTTGTCGCGGGTATCTTTTCCTTTTGCGGGAGCCATTAAAACACCCAACAGAGCACCGGCGGCAACGCCAGCCAATACACCCAATAAAACTTTTCCTGAACTCATGATTTATATTTTTTATTTGTTAATAATGTGATGATTTCAGAGGATTTTTCTCCCCTGTATGACCCTTAGTATCACTGCAATTAAAGCGATAACAAGGAGAATGTGAATAATTCCTCCGGTGCTGTAGGCAAAAAATCCGACTGCCCAGGCAATGACGAGGATGACCGCGATGATGTACAAAAGACTTCCCATGATTTTAATTTTTAGTGATTATTTGTTGATTTTAATTGAAAGTAAATTATATAGATGATTGAATAATAATGGTTTACTAATTCACATTATTGGTGTTAAAATCTTTAAATGATTTTCCCAGTTCATCCATGTCGTGATTAAATTCTGTTTTGAATTTTTCCCAATCTGTCTTGCCATCATCTTGATATTCTGCAAGTTTCTTTTTCAGATCGCGATTTCGCTGTTCTAAGTCAAGCACCATCTTTTCATATCTGGCGCGGTTTTCTTTTCGTTCGGTTGCTAATCTTGTCCTGAACTCAGCAATGCTTTTGTCATAAGCACTGATTTGTGCATCCGTTTCATCTTTAAATTTCTGATATTCAGTAATGGAATCTTGTCGCGCTACGTTCAAATCGATCTGCGCCTCAACCACGGCTACTTTGGCATCATGTACTTTGTCTTCGGCCCGTTCAACTTTATTTGCAGATGATTGGCAGTTACTAAACAAAACGCCTGACATGACTGTTAATAATGTGATTATGAAGATATTTTTTTTCATTTTGCTTGTTTTAAAGAAAACTGGTTTATTTGTCTTTTTTTCCTCGCACCCTTATCAGGTAGCCATTTGGAAGACTACCTGAGCAGTGTGTTACAGATTAAAGCGATGCAATAATTTTTATAATTTCGTCTTTTGTCTTGCCAAGTTTATTTTGAAGTCTCCCATACATTTCCTCTTTTCTGGCTTCTTCAAACATCAGATCATTATCAGTTAAAACAGCAAATTTCATTTTGAGTTTTGCTTTTAATTCATTCCAGGTTCCCTGTAATTGTGTCGTATTCATGTTAATAATATTAGATTGTATATAATTTTTTTACCTAACAAAGGTGGTTTCTTTCGTCCCGGAAAGTGTTACATAATTTAACCAATGAATTACATCATTCACACATATTCCTGCTGCCTTATGTATTTGGCAAGCCTTTGGGATTCAGTATTTATTGAATGAAACAGTGCCGGATTCATGTTTCAGAATCCGGCACTGTTTCATAGATTACTCGTTCTACCTGCTTACAATATTTACAGTTAAGAATGCGATAGAATTAATGAATTGCAAGTCCGATTGTCGAAACGCCGGTTGATAAATCGAGGAACATTCCGATACGATTATTAAATTTATATTCTGTTCCGATATGTAAATCAAGGAATACAGGATTTGGGTGTACGTAATAATCCCTGTCACCATAATAATCGTTGTCCCAGGTTGAATTTACCACAGCAAATCCGAGCGAACCGGCCAGATAGAAATCCCAGTGTGAACCGGCCTCCACAATTTCGTCGAAATAATAGCTGCCTTTAACACCAATTGGAATAACCGATTCGCGATAATGATCAGATTGATATGAAAAGAAAGTGATGAATGGAGCCAAGGTAAAATTTTTGGCTACATCAAATTCATAATTGATACTAAAAACCGGCATGGAAGTTCCTGCATAGTGATAATAACCTGCATAACCACCGATTCCCAGTCCTAAGTTTAATGTGTGTCCGTGACTTTCCGACTGTGCGTAAGAGATTGATCCGATGGTTAAAAATGCCAGCAGAAGTGTCATTTTAAGTGTTTTCATTTGTTTGATTTTTTGTTTGTAATACGTGTATTGGTAATATTTTAAGACTTCAATGAATAGGTAATCAACATTTATTTTCTTTTACCCTTATTGCTTTTTCCATGATTATTCCTTTTGTTGTCATCGTTATCACGGCTGTCATGTTTGTTATTATCGCGGTTCGACTCTTTATACGATTTTTTATCAGGTTGCGATTTATACCTTGAATTATGGTTATCGGGTCGCTGGCCGATATTATGTTGTTCATGACCACGGTAGCCTTTGGCGTATTTCGATTTGTGTGATTTATAATGCCGGTAAGGATCATTGCCATGATAATCAGTCAAAACCACCTTGTAGCCGTGGTATAAATCATAATTCCTGTATTGTCGCGGCAGATAGGTTCTTCTGATCCATACTCCGTTGGATAGATAAATAAACATGGATGACGGGACATCATAATAAGCCTCCACATCAGGTAAATAGTAATATTGAACTTCAGAATAACCAACCGGACCCCATGGTGGCGGGCTTCCAATATTGATGTTTACTGAAACCTGGGCATGTAATGTGCCAGCCAAAACCAGCGCCGCCGCGAAGATGAATAATTTTAAAGTTTTCATTATTAAAGAATTAAAAGTGAGTATTTCACCCGGCAAAGATGGTGCCTTAACATCCGGATAGTATTACACAATTAACCAAAAGACTTACATCATTCACACATTCAGGGTGAGACGATTAGATCAGATAAATAAAAAAGACTGCCTGAATTCAATTCCAGGCAGCCTTCATTATCAATAGATCTGTGATCAGATCATGGTAAGCATTATTTAACGATTAAAATTTTGCGGGTTATACTGGTTTCCTTATTGTTCAGGACTACCATATAAACGCCGGCAGGAGCTCCGGTAAAATCAACCGTTCTGGTAAAAGTACCGTTAACGCTAATTTTTTCCTGTTTCCATTGCAGTTCGCCAAGGCTATTTAAAATCTCAATATTAACTTTTGATGGATCAACGGTTGCTACTTTGATAGTAAACAGGCCGTTGTTGGGATTGGGATACACATCAAATGTATTGTTTACGCCGTTTTCAGCAACTGAAACAGTTTGAACGAGTATTGTATTTGATGGAGATGAACTGCATTCATTCACAGTAACCACAACATAGTAGCTTCCTGTGTATGATACAACAAGCTGCATAGCGGTAGCTCCTGAAATAGCAACTCCATCGAGATACCATTGGTTTCCCAAACTGGAATTACTGATAAGGGTATCGCTGATTTGAGTGATAACAGGAGTAGCAGGTATAAGATTAAGTACTACCTCGAATACAGGTGAAACTGGTCCGTTCCCGCAATTATTCAAGCCATTTACCGCGATAATGCCGGATGAAGCTGTTGTTGAGAAATCGACGGTTATGGCGTTGGTTCCGTCGCCTGATACAATGGTTGCACCTGTAGGTACTGTCCATAAATAGGAGGTGGCATTGGCAATAGCCGGTATTGAATAAACATTACCTGTTGTTCCAACACAAACTGAGGCGGATCCGCTGATCGTACCGGCTGCGGTTGGTACATTTTCAACATTTACATAGAATACATAGGGAGTTAAGGCATCACAACCTAAGTCGTTCGAATAATTAACACTAACCGATTGATTGCCTTCGGTTTCCCAGCTAACTGTGATTGCATTTGTTCCTGATCCTGAAGTGATGGTTCCGCCCGGAGATATAGTCCAGTTATAACCTGTCATAGAGGATTCGGTAGTATAAACCACACCTGTCGTACCTAAGCATACGGATGAAAGTCCGGTGATGGCTGGGGTTGGTAGCGGGTTAACAATCAATGAAATATTAATTGAATTTTCATATATTTCGCAAACTCCGTTGATTACAACATTATAGTTTGGTGAAACATCAGACAAAGTAACAGGATTGATTATTAGCGTTGCCGAAGTTGCACCTGAAATATTTCCGCCATTGACCAAGTTTACACTTCCTTTTCTCCATTGGTAGGTAAGATCAGTACCACCTGTTGCAGTTGCCGAAAAACTAACTGAGCCACCAACACACACAACTGTTGAAATAACCGGCGCTGCGTTTACGATCAATGAAACATCAATTGAAGTCACATCCGGTGAACAAATACCGGTGATTGTAACATGGTAGTTCGATGCTGTATCTGATAAAGTTACAGGATTGATTACAAGTGTTGCCGCATTTGAACCAGAAATGTTTTCACCATCGGTTAAAATGACCGACCCCTTACTCCATTGGTAAGTGAGGTCAGTTCCTGTTGCAGTTATTGTGAAACTTACAGAACTTCCAACACATGCTGTTTGATCAGATGGTTCCACCGTGATAAATGGGGCAGTGTTAACCGTAACTGTTACAGCATTTGAATTCTGACATGCTGTTGCGGTAACGGTTTCTGTTAAAGTATAAGTAGTTGTTACAACAGGAGATGCGACCGGGTTAGCTATTACTGCCGAACTTAGTCCTGTTGCCGGTATCCATAAATATGTATGTCCTGATATCGGCGAAGCACCTAATGTTACACTGTTGCCAACACAAATGGCGTTATCGCTGCCTGTAGTTGCATCGGGCAATGGATTGACTGTCACTAAAATGTGATTTGAAGTTGCACTTCCGCAATCATTTGCGTTCGTTACAAAATAGTCACCACTTTCAGCAACAGTTATTGAAGCCGTTGTTTCACCGGTATTCCACACACCGCCGACATTTCCCGAAAGCATAACATTTTCGCCTTCACAAAATGTGGTTGATCCATCTGCTGTAATTACTGATGCTACAGGCAATGGATTGACTGTTACAACAATGTGATTGGAAGTGACAGTTCCGCAATTATTTGTATTTATTACAAAATAATCACCGCTTGTAGTTACTGTTATTGAAGCTGTAGTTGCTCCTGTGTTCCAAACACCACCAACGTTACCTGATAGGATCACATTCGCACCTTCACAAAATGTTGTTTCTCCGCCTGCTGTAATGATTGATGCAACAGGTAAAGGGTTTACTGTTACGATGATATGATTTGAAGTTACACTTCCGCATGAATTGGAATTTGTTACATAATAGTCGCCACTTACCGAAACAATGATTGAATCAGTTGTTGCTCCTGTGTTCCAAACACCACCAATGTTACCGTAAAGTTTTACTCTTGCACCTTCACAAAATGTTGTTTCTCCACCTGCTGTGATGATTGAGGCAATTGGTGGAACATCGGTGCTTACGATAATATGATTTGAAGTTACGGTACCACAGTCATTTGTATTCGTAACGTAATAGTCGCCGCTTGCACTTACAGTTATTGAAGCAGTTGTTGCACCTGTACTCCAGATTCCGTTTATATTTCCTGAAAGTGTAACGCTCTCACCTTCACAAAAAGCTGTTGCTCCGTCGGCGGTTATTGTTGCTGCAGTTGGCAAAGGGTTGACAGTTACGATAATGTGGTTTGAAGTTACACTACCACATCCATTTGTGTTTGTAACGTAATAGTCGCCGCTTGCACTTACAGTTATTGAAGCTGTTGTTGCCCCGGTATTCCAGGTTCCGTCAATATTTCCAGAAATTGTAACACTCTCACCTTCACAAAATGTTGTTGCTCCTTCTGCTGTTATTGTTGCTGCTTCGGGTAGCGATCCTATTGTAACAACATTATTATGTAAGGCAATAGCACCACCACGAGAAAGGCCTCTGCCTGAAAGTGATGAGCCTTCTAACAAGGTGATAGCGCCATTTGCGATAACAGTGCCTGAGAAAGTTGCATTTTCTCCTAAATCGAAGAACCCGTTTATTTGCCAATATACATTGCACAAAGACGCTGAATTAATAAGAATTACGTTTGAGTATGTACTTGTCGATAAAGCGCCATCGATCTTGATAATAAACAGGGCATCAGGATTATCCTGGCCGTCTAAAATCAAATCTCCGGTTAAGGTTGACGCTGCTCCCAAACAGTAAACGTTTGGAGATAGCACCTGACCATTACCCAATGTCGTTCCAATAACGACATCGCATGTGGTTGCAAACAATGCTGAATATGCAACATCCACATCAATTGCAGCTTGCACAGAGACAGGATCAGCCACATGGATTTCTCCAACGACTGTTCCTGGAGGGAAACCGGTGAATTCACCTACATTGGTGCCAATATCGCCTGTTACATAAGAAGCCCCGTCATTGGTAAATGCTCCGACTGCCGTGAATAATGCAAACCCGGAAGTCGTTCCTAAGGTTGGCGCTTGTCCGAAATTTAATTTTGGAATTAATAATAGAATACTCCCTATTAGTAATAATAGTAACCTAGTTTTCATGGTGTTTTTTTTAGTATGCGAAAGGATTTTCACATCGGGACAAAGGTCAAATACTTTGTACTTATAATTGTTACATAACTATTAGATTAAGTTACATCTTTCACACACCTGCTTTAAAATTATAGAATTCTACTGATGTATTTTAATTTTAAGTCGCTTAAATTCAGTCTTTTAATATAATACGTGAAAAGCAGATTTCAATAGTTCATCGTGTACTTACCTAAAAAAGGCTGCCTGATTTTGATCTCAGACAGCCATTGCTACTTAATAAGCTACTCAAATGGTTTGCTTATTTCTTTGGAATAATATCGATAATTACGGTACGGTTATAAAAGCGTTCCTCAGGATATTTGTTATCGAACAGTGTTAAGTTTGGATCTTCACCATAACCGAAAATCTCAAATTTCACATCGTTTCTTCCGGCTTTCGACAATCCGTTTTCCATGATTCGTTTTACATCATTCGCTCTGTCAACTGACAGTTTTTGATTATAAACCTCTTCACCGATGATGTCGGTATGGCCGTGGATGATCACTGTTCCACCATTTGGAATTTTTGGAACTACAACTTCCGTGAGATATTTTTCATACATCGGTATCGCCTTCGATTCGTCAAATTCATAAATGATGCTGAATCGCATTCCTTCTTCAACGGTGGCTGGTTTCCAAAGTACAAGATGCGTAGTGGTTTCTTTCCTGACGGTTTTTCCACTGATGGTTTGACCAATCATCGTCACTTTATAAGTGCCTTCAGCACGTGTGCCTAAGATATCTGCACCAGGCATACTGACTTTTTCTTCAGTATATGGGCCGAAATATTGAATTTTACCAGCATCATCGGTTATTTCGAGCGACCAGGTTGTGAACGCTTCATCTGATCCGGCAGCATCAAAAACTGCATAACTTTCAACAGGTGCCTCCTGAATTATGACGATTTCGACCGGTTTTAGCGAGGCATTCGGGCCATTCTGGAATTCCATCAACAATTTTGGTGAGCTACTTTCAATCGAAACCCTGCGATCACCTTCACGAAGAAGGACTAAATCATTGGTCTGACCAGGCTGTTGTGATGGGATTTTCGGTTTCGATCTGCCTTCGGTAGTGATTCTTGAAGCGCTGATTCCGAATACATTCACTAAATACTCCTTTACTGATTCGGCCATTTCCTTAGCATCTTCAGCACCTTTTTCGGATGAACCCACTAATTTAATAGTTGTTTCAGGATTTTTCTGCATACGGTCACCCAAAATATTCAGGATGTTGTAATAAACAATCATCTGTCGGTCGGAACGGCCCGATAAATTTTTTGGCCTGTTCGATTCAAGTTGATCTTCTTTGAAATCTTTCACCTGACTTTTGTTAAGCAAAACATAACGTTCGGGTATTTCTGTGCTTCCCAGGTCGAAGAAAATATAATTTCGAATTGGGAATGATTCAACGACTTTTCGTTCGACAGCAATATTCTCAGGAGAGGAAACAGTAAATTCAACTTCCGGATCAACCACAACTACCTCAACGGGTAGCGGCGCCACCACGACGACTGGTGAGGGAATTTCGTGTCCACGCCCAAGTTTAAGCGCAATTCCTGCCCTTATTGTGGTTACATTCCAGGTTTCGGTTGAACGGGGATTCTGGCCAAAATAAGGTTGAAATGAAACGAATGGAGAAATTACAAACTGTGCCTGATTACCTGCTTTTGAGATAGGGAAATCATATCCGGCACCAACCTGCATTGAAAGTAACATTTGGTTGACGTCACTTAAATCTCCTTTCACTTCTTCAGCGGCAATCTGTTCGGGATAAGCCGGATTTATTCCCTGACTGTAAGTGAATGAACTTTCGAGATTGTAAGCCAAACGGGGTCCGGCATACAAATAGAAGTTTGATTTAAATGGAGCAAAACGCAGGCTCGGTTCAAAGGTAAGATAAATAATATCTGCCGATAAGTCAGCGGGGCAGTTACACGGTGTAATTACCTGATTGAATGTACCTTTACGGCCATCAATACCAGCCTGAAGCATCATGCCCCACCTTGAATCGGGACGGTGAAACTCAACAAGTGGCGCAAGATAAAGCCCTATGCCATCGCCATCATGAAATGTTGTGGGAACGATGAATGATTCGTTTAACTGTTGGGTCGATCCGCGGTAGTAATTGAAATTGGCACCACCAGCAACACCAAACCACCAGAATGGTTTTGAGTACTGTTTTGCGGGTACCTCTGTTTCTTGTTCCTGAAGCGGAACATCCTGCGCAAGAAGCGGCGTCTGTAAACCTGCCATGATAAAAGTACTTACGATAAGACTTTTAAAACTCAGGTTATAAAGGGAACACACCTTATGTGTCCCCTTTTTTAAATTAGATTTTAAATTCATTTTATTCATTTTTATTTATTCATTTCTTTTAAATGTATCCGGTCCACTGACGGGATTGTATTGTATGGTTATAAACCAATATTATTTTTAATTAAGGTGCAGGAACATTAATGGTAGTATTTACCATGGTAACTGAAGCTACCAAAGAAATCGCCCTGCCATCCAATACTGTTTGAACCATATTATCCGGTGTAGAAAAAGTAACTCCGGCAGTAGAAATGATAGTTCCGACCATAATGCCGCCACCGGCTGCATTAATTGTCGCTGCACTACCAACGTACCAGAATACATTCTTAGGTAAAGCTCCGTTTGTCATGATAACGCTGCGTGCTCCTGTTGGACCGGCAATCCCAACGGTAAGTCCGGCTGCTGACTGGAATACCCAGGTAGCATTTGGATCGCCTTGTGCGTCCAAAGTAAGCGGGCCATTCGAAATGTTAAATGTTCCGCTTGCCGACATATAAACGCCTGGTGCTAAGGTTAAACCACCTAATTCGCCGGCACCCGGATCAATACCACCAGGCATATTTGCCGGTGAAATACTGATATAAGCTGCAGTGGCATCTAACAAAGCCTGTGTTGCAATTGCTTCTGACTCTGCTGTTCCGGGAAATGGAGGTGCTGTAAAAATTCCATCGGTAACTAATCCCACATTAAGTGGTGTTTCGGTATAAACATCGCCTGTTAATCCATCATGGAATCCTGTTACTAAGGTTGAAGCTGCTGTAGTAGCTATGGCTCCATTGATTACAGTATTTATACCCTGATTTGTTATTCCCGCATTGCCTCCAAAAGCGCCAAACATGGCAGCTGATGCAAGATCAACCGTAGGTATTACAACCGTAAGGGTCGTAAAACTCCAGACAAAATCTAATTCTAATGGTGTTCCGTCAGGATTCATTGCTCCGGTAGTAATTGTAGCAGTATATAATATGCCTTCGGCAAGTGCAACCGAGGGTGCAAAACTTGCTGTTGAACCTGAATAAGTAACCAGACCAACTACTTGCGAACCTCCGTCAAACAGAGTAAATGTTAAGTCAGTGATTGTTAATGGATCCATAGGTTCGCTGAAGGTGGCAGAAACAATCTGATTCAGTGCAACATTGGTAGCATTATCAGCGGGTATTGTCGAAATTACTGTTGGTGAACTGAGCGTCAGGGTTGTGAATACCCAAACAAAATCATTCTCCAAAGCAACTCCGTCAAGGTTTTCTGCCCCGGTTGTTATGGTTGCAGTATATTCAGTGCCGGCTAAAAGATTTGCTGAGGGTATAAAAGTTGCCGTTGTACCACTGTAAACCACTGAACCTGTTACGGCTGTTGTTCCGTCCATTAAAATAAATGTTGCATCTGTAATGGTTAAAGGATCCATTGGCACACTGAAAGTAGCAGCAATAATTTTATCTAAAACTACACCTGAATCATTGTTGGCCGGATCGGTAGAAATAACCGTTGGGGCTATACCTGCTGAAGTTGTAAATGTCCAGACATAATTGTCTTCCAATGGAATACCGGCAACATTTTTCGCTCCGGTTGTAATGGTAGCAGTATAGACTGTTCCTGAAACAAGATCGATCGTTGGATTGAAGGTAGCCGTTGTACCACTGTATGAAACTACACCTGCTACAGGGTTTGCTCCGTTTAACAATGTGAAGGTGGTATTATTGATCGTTAAAGGATCCATCGGAACACTGAAAGTAGCAGAGATAGTTTTATCCAAAACAACATAGGAAGCATTGTTAATCGGATCGGTAGCTATCACCGTTGGAGCTATACCAGATGTTGTGGTAAATGTCCAGACATAGTTATCTTCCAATGGAATTCCGGCAACATTTTTCGCTCCGGTTGTAATGGTTGCAGTATAAACTGTTCCTGAAACAAGATCGATCGTTGGATTGAAGGTAGCCGTTGTACCACTGTATGAAACGACGCCCGTTACAGGGACTACTCCGTTTAACAAGGTGAAGGTGGTATTATTGATCGTTAAAGGATCCATCGGTACACTAAAAGTAGCAGCGATATTTTTATCTAAAACTACTCCGGAAGCATTGTTGGCGGGATCGGTCGAAATAACGGTTGGTGCGACAACTGAACTTGTTGTAAATGTCCATACATAATTATTTTCCAACGCAATCCCCGCAAGGTTCTTTGCTCCCGTGGTAATGGTTGCTGTATATAAAGTACCTGCCTGAAGTAAATTAGTTGATGCAAAGTATGCGGTTCTGCCTGAATAAGTGACCATACCAGGAACTGCAATTGTACCGTTTTTCAATGTAAATGTCAGCACATTGAGCGATAAAGGATCCATTTGCATACTAAAGGTAGCACTTACTATTTTATTTAAAACAACATCAGTTGCATTGTTTAAGGGATTAGTCAGTATCACTGTTGGAGGCGCTGTTGAAAGTGTGGTAAATGACCAAACATAATTAACCGCTAATGCAATGCCGGAGGCATTTTTTACTCCGGTTGTGATAGTCGCTGTATAAACCGTATTTGGTAACAAAGCAGCGTCCGGATTAAATAATGCAGTTGATCCTGAATAAGATACCGAACCAGATACCGAATTTAGTCCATTTCTTAAAATAAAGGTTGACGAGGTGATTGTCAACGGATCCATAGGCATATCAAAAGTTGCACTTATATTTTTATCCAGAACCACATCGGTAGCATTGTTGGCCGGATCGGTAGAAATAACCAATGGTGCTGTAGTTGATAAAGTTGTGAACGACCATACATAATTATTTGATAAAGGCGTTCCTGCAACATTTTTAGCCCCGGTTGTAATCGTGCCGGTGTAAACCGTATTTTGCTGCAGGTCGGCAGTTGGATTGAAAGTGGCAACTGAACCATTGTAAGTTATGGTGCCCGGGATGGTAGATAAACCATCTCTTAAAGTAAAAGTTGTCGTGGTGATTGTCAGCGGATCCATGGGAACACTGAAGGTTGCACTAACATTTGTGTTAAGCAATACAGCTGTTGCATTGTTTGCCGGGCTGGTCGAAATTACGGTTGGAGCCAATAAAGTTCCGGTAGTGAATGTCCATACATAGTTTGCTGCCAATGCAACACCAATTGCATTTTTTGCTCCGGTAGTGATGGTTGCGGTATATATTGTGTTCGATACCAGCACATTTACCGGGTTAAACGAGGCAGTTGTTCCCAGATAGGAAACCGTTCCGGCTACAACTGTTGTTCCTTGTTTTAGCGTAAAAGTGGATGCAGTAATCGTCAAAGGATCCATTTCCATGCTGAAAGTGGCATAAACAATTTTATTCAGAACCACAGCGGAGGCATTGTTTACCGGATCGGTAGAAATCACCGTCGGAACGAGTGCATTGCCGGTGGTAAATGACCATATATAATTGGTTTGTAAAGCGTTGCCTCTTAAATCTTTTACTGTTGTTTTAACAGTGCCGGTATAGGTGGTACTGATAGCAAGTGAGGCAGATGGCGTAAAAATCAATGTTGCTGTTGCTTCATCGTATGTGATTGTGCCTGCCACATTCGTTTTTAAGCCACCCTGTAAAGTAAAAGATGATTGGGTAATTGTTCCCGGATTCATCTTTTCGTTAAATGTTGCTGTTATTATCTGGTTAATAGGAATGCCAGTTGCATCGTTTGCCGGATTAGTTGTGATAACTAAAGGGCATACTCCGGGAGAGTCTTCAAAGTCATCTTTTTTACAACCTACAATAAAAACTGCCAGTAATAAGGTAGCAATGATAGAGGTAATCCATAATCGTTTTCTGTTTGTGTTCATGATATTAATTTTTAGTTGTGATGATTTTTCACGGTACAAAGGACAATCCTTTCGCTTCTGAAAGCATTACACAATTACTTACAATAGTTACATCATTCACACTTACCTCAGAAAATTGATCATGCATTGTAAAAAAGTTGTCGGTAGTATATTATTAATGAGATAGATATAAATTAAAGGCCCATGATTCGAGATATAATCGTTAATCTGAACGAATAGGTTAGCAGGGTGTATTACCCATACTATTCATGAGACGACAATAAAAAAAGGCCGTTGAAATCAACGGCCTTCTTAACCAAAACGCAAACCAAACAAGCACTAAGATAAATTAGTGTTTATAAGATGTCTTCAATTCTACTCTTCTGTTTTTCGCACGTCCGGCAGAAGTATTATTATCAGCTATTGGATTTTTTTCTCCAAAGCCGGTTGTTGTTAAGCGTGATTCCATTATACCTTTTCCCATCAGATAGGTCTTCACCGACTCAGTACGCATTTGCGACAGGTTTTGATTATATTCATCTGAACCCTGGCTGTCGGTATGACCATCAATCTGCAGATTTGCCATTTGATATTCTTTCAGAATTTTCACCAATTCGTCCAATTGTTCCAATGAGGCTACTTTAAGTACATCACTGTTGGTTTCGAAGAAAATTTTACTGGCAATCTGGGTAATCTTGATGGCAACTTCTTTTGGTATTTCTGGACAACCCTGGTTTGTAAGGGTTCCTTTTAATTCGGGACAACGGTCGTCAAGATCGACAACACCGTCACCATCTGTATCAGGACAACCTTTTAAACTTGCAGGTCCGGTAGCATCAGGGCAACGATCTTCTTCGTTTATAATTCCGTCGTTGTCATTGTCCATGGGGCAACCAACAGCATTTACATTGTATCCGGCTTTTGTGTCAGGACAATTATCATCCAGATCAGCTACACCGTCACCATCGGCATCGGGACAACCCAATAATGCCAGGCTTCCACCCACGTTCGGACAACGATCATCTTTATCAGATATACCATCTCCATCAGCATCAGGACAACCTTTTAATTCTGGTGTTCCGGCAACATCAGGGCAAATATCCAGATAGTCGGCCACGCCATCTTTATCTACATCAAGTGGACAGCCCGATTTATCAACGGTAACGCCGGCTGGTGTATCGACACATTTATCAGAACGGTCGTTTACACCATCGTTATCGGCATCATGTTTCTTTCCAAAATTGAAGGTAAATCCAACAGTGTGAAGGAGATACATATCATTTTCGTTTTTAACCACACCATCCCTGTTATCAGCACTCGAATACATGAAGGTTTCCTGTATATTGAGCATCACAGTTGGTGTGATTCTGAAATTAGCTCCACCTCCGAAAGATGGCGCAATATAATCAACTTTCTTTGAGCTGATTGTGAGGTTTTTATCAAATATCATGGCTCCGGCTCCTACGAAAATATAAGGCCTGACAGCATATCGGGGTGCGACAACATTAAACCTGAAATTTATCAGGCCTGATGTAAATTCGCCCCTGAAATAACCGGGATTACGGTTAAAACCCACTGTTCCTTTCATTAAGGAGAGGTTTAAATCGAAATGGCTTCCAATATAACGCGATAACGAAATACCTCCAACACCATAAGCTACCATGTCGGTTTTATAGAAATCGTTTCCAAGATCACCATCATACTGAGTAAGTCCGGCATGTAACCCAAAATTCCATTTTTTGTCTTGCGTTTGTGCCTGACTAATCGAAATAATTGCCAGACATGTGAATAAGAGTAGTAGTTTTTTCATTTTTTTTGATTTAATGTTATTATGGTGCAAAGGTCTGCCTACCTCTTTCGTAAAGTGTTACATAACTTCCCAAATAAGTTACATCTTTCACACTTTTGGCAGTAATAAAATATAAATGAGGAATTTATGTATTTATCTGAAAGAAACCCAGGTAACTATGGCATTTATTTCCAGGTGTGAATCATGTAACTTAAACAAATATTTATGTAACACATACGCGGGTGCGGACATATAACTTCGCACTATAATAGCAGAGGGTTGGATTACATCAGAAAAACTCAGAAACCACCGTTTTTTTTTGTAAAACCTGGTAAGTCATAGGAATGATTAAAATTGAAATTGAACAGAAAAGCACAGATTAATTTGTAAAAATGCAGCATGAAAAAATATAATCCGGTAATGAAGGTCAAAGGTTATGCGACAGCGCAAACCGTTCGCCTAAGCGAAAAAACGATGGCAAAAACAGAAGAAGCGGGTAACTTTTTTACTGCATTTGCTGATGTTATTCTGTTTATAACATGTATAAGCAGAGAAGCAATTTCACGTAAATTTGAGTTTAGGGAGTTCTTTCACCAGTGTTTTCAGATTGGTTATAAAACACTGCCACTCATTTCCATCACGGGCGCCATCATGGGATTGGTACTTACAATCCAGTCAAGGCCGGTTCTTGTCGATTTTGGCGCCGTATCGATGCTTCCCGGAATGGTGGCTGTTTCATTGATCAGAGAAATGGGACCGGTGATCACAGCGCTTATCTGTGCCGGTAAAATTGGATCAGGCATGGGTGCCGAGCTGGGTTCGATGAAGGTAACCGAACAAATTGATGCTATGGAAGTGTCGTCAACAAATCCAATCCGGTTTTTGGTTGTGACAAGGGTATTGGCAGCAACATTGATGATTCCGCTGTTGATTTTGTATGCCGATGCCATTGGATTGATCGGAAGCTGGGCCGGTGCCAATATAAAAGGTGATGTGACCCTTTCATTGTTTTTCGCACAGGCATTCAGTTCTGTCGATTTTATGGATTTCTTTCCTGCCGTGATAAAATCATTCTTTTTTGGCGCGGTGATCGGCCTGGTTGGAACCTACAAAGGTTATCATGCCGGTCGCGGGACCGAAAGTGTTGGTAAAGCTGCGAATTCAGCTGTGGTTTTGGCATCGCTACTTGTAATAATTGTTGATATGATTGCTGTTCAGGTTACTGATATGTTACTATGATGAATATACAACACATTGAAATTCAGGATGAGGTGAAATCCACAGGTCAAAGCCATGAAGCTGTGATCGAAATAAGAAATCTGAAGAAATCTTTTGCGAATCAGGAGGTATTGAATGATGTTTCGTTGCAACTTTTTAATGGCGAGAACCTTGTTGTCCTTGGTAAATCGGGTAGCGGTAAATCTGTTTTAATAAAATGTATTGTTGCCTTATTGCGTGCCGATAGTGGAACGATAAATATATTCGGACAAGATTTAAAATCGTTGAATAACAAGGCGTTGGGTGAATTACGGCAAAAAATAGGGTTTCTTTTTCAGAGTGGCGCATTGTACGATTCCATGACAGTGAAAGAGAACCTTGAGTTTCCTTTGCGAAGAATAAAAAGTAATCTTTCAGAAAAGGAAATGGCTGCAAAAATTGACGAGGTACTTGAGAATGTCGGTTTGGCCGATGCTTTGCATAAAATGCCTTCACAATTGTCGGGTGGGATGCGCAAGCGGATTAGTCTGGCCCGCACTATCGTTGTCGATCCAAAAATAATGTTGTATGATGAACCAACAACAGGCCTCGATCCGGTGACTTCTAATGAGATAAGTGAACTCATCAACAAGGTTCAGAAAAAATATAAAACTTCATCTATAATCATCACACATGATATCAATTGTGCCCGTCAAACAGCAGACCGGATGATTATGTTACAGGATGGCGTAGTCTATCTGGAAGGAAAATTAAAAGAATTTGAAACTTCATCGGATCCGATACTAAAATCATTTTTTAAGTAATAAATTGTTTATTAATAACATATACATTTCAAAAACTAATTGTCATGAATACACATTCCGAAAATTATAAAATCCGACTTGGTCTTTTTGTAGCCGGGGGATTGGCACTTTTTCTAATCGCCATCTTTATCATCGGGAAACAAAAAAACCTTTTCAACCCCGTTTTTAAACTTTCAACAACCTTTTACAATGTAAGTGGTTTGCAGGTGGGCAACAACGTCCGTTTTTCGGGGATTAATGTTGGTACGGTTGACAAAATCAGCATCATCAACGATTCAACGGTAAGGGTTGATATGTTAGTCAGGCAGGAAGTAAAACAGTTCATAAAATCGGATTGTGAAGTCGCCGTTGGTTCCGAAGGCCTTATTGGTGACCGGTTGCTCGTAATCAGTCAGGGAAGTACAGATGCCCCTTTGGTCAAAATTGGACAGGAACTCGCATCAACCGAACCGGTAGAAGTGGATAATATTATGGCGAGTATTGAAGTGTCGGCTGCTTATGTTGAAGTCATTACACAACAATTGGCCGAAATAATGGTTAAAATAAATAGTGGTAACGGGACCTTAGGCAGATTAATCCAGGATTCGACTATTGCCGAAAACCTGAACCAGACCATTGTAAACCTCAAGAAGAGCTCGAAAGGATTGGATGAAAATATGGAGGCGGTCAAACATAATTTCCTCTTTAAAGGCTTCTTTAATAAAAAAAACAGAGAAGCAAACAGGAAGAAAATAGAAGCTGAGAAAAGAGAAAATCAAGACAATAAATAAACGATAAAAAGATATAAATTTACCGGGATGAAACAATAGGTTAAAAACATCCAAAATGGCTGATAGGTATGAGATTCAGAATATTATTCGTTTTTATTATTGTCTCTGTTTTAGTCAGTAAATCCACCTTTGCCCAACAAACGCAAGTCAAAAAAGATTCATCCAAAGTTTATAGGAATATTGAGGCCTATTCAGTTCACAATAAGTTTACGAAGTTTGCTTACGGATTGTTTTTTAGACCAACAAAGACCATTCAGAAAAAAAAGGTTTATAAAAAGCTGATAAAGAAGCCATACAGTAGCCTCGAAGGGAAAACAATCCGAAACATAAATATCGTAACACTTGATCCATTTGGAAATTCAATCGCCGATACTGTTGAAGTAGCACAAAACTATATATCCAGAAACGGAAATAAACTTCACTTTAAGACCCATGCAATCACCATTCGTAATCTTTTACTTTTCAAAAAAAATCAGGAATTCGATTCATTGTTAGTGAAAGAATCGGAGCGGTTGGTGCGCAGCATGGGGTATGTGACCGATGTTTCATTTTCTTTCAAAATTGTATCAAAAAGTCGCGATTCGGTTGATATTTATATACGTGAATTAGATAAATGGAGTTTGATTCCCAAGGGTTCAATTTCCGGTTCACGCATCAATGCCAATCTTGCCGCAAAAAACTTTGCCGGCCTGGGTCATGAATTCTCAAATGGCTTTTCGTGGCTACATAAGACAGGTAATTTTGCATATAATACGAATTACTATATACCCAATATTAAAAATACATTCATTAACTCAACATTTCATTATCAGATAGATGAATTCGATAATACTGTCAGAAGTTTTGCCATCGACCGACCTTTCTTTTCTCCCTTTGCAAAATGGGCTGCCGGTGTGAATTTTTCACAACTATCGCGTAAAGATTTCATCGAAAATGGTGATACTGCAACTATAAGGCAGCCCGTTAAACTGAATGCCCAGGATTATTGGGCGGGGAACGCTACCCAAATATTCAAGGGCAATACAGAAGACAAAAGAACCACAAATTTCATGTCGGCATTTCGTTTTTACCGATCGCATTATCTCGAAAGGCCAACCGTACTCGCATATAACCAGCATTTGTTTTACGATGAAACCTTATACATAGGAAGCATAGGCATTTCGACAAGGAAATATGTTCAGGACAAGTATATTTTTAAATTCGGTGTTACTGAAGACGTTCCAATCGGAAAAGTTTACAGTGTAACAGGTGGCTATCAGCGATTGAATAATGAAAACCGTATATATGCCGGAACCCGGTTTTCGTTTGGAAATTATCATCCATGGGGTTACCTGAGTACCAATTGCGAATTTGGAACTTTTATCAGGAAATCGGCCGCTGAACAAGGGGTCGTTTCATTTGGAGTCAACTATTTTACAGGCCTGATAGAAATAGGAAAATGGAAATTCAGGCAGTTTGCAAAACCCCGGATTATTCTGGGAATAAATCGTTTCATAACAGATAGTATAACAATAAATGATGGATTTGGATTGGATGGTTTTAACAGTAAATCATTGATTGGTACAAGCCGCATGGTATTCACACTTCAAACACAATCATATAGCCCCTGGAATTTTATCGGATTCCATTTTGGCCCCTATTTTATCTGTTCGGTTGCCTTGCTCGGTAACGAAAAAACCGGGTTTAAAAAAAGTAAGGTTTACTCGCAGCTTGGCCTGGGTGTTTTGATTAAAAATGATAATCTGGTAATCAATACTTTTCAAATATCATTTTCATTTTATCCAACCATACCCGGCAATGGAAACAATGTATTCAAGACAAATTCATTTGAAACACAGGATTTTGGCTTCAGTGATTTTGAAATCGGGAAACCGGCAACGGTGATTTTTCGATAAATCGCAGATAGTATAGTTTTTAGGGTGCGATTCATTTTTTATATTTGAGTTGCTTAAAAAAGGTAGGAGTGAGGCCGGTTATTTTTTTAAACTGATTCGAAAGGTGTGCAACACTACTGTAATTGAGCCTGTATGATATTTCGGTGAGCGTGAATTCATCGTAAATGAGCATTTCTTTCACCCTTTCAATTTTATGCCGGATAATAAAATGTTCAATTGTAGAGCCCGTTACATCTGAGAACAGGTTGGCTAAATAGGTATAATTATGATTTAGTTTATCGCATAAAAAATCTGATAAATTAGTTTTTGGAAGTACTTCCGAATAATGTACCATTTCGATGATGGTGTTTTTTATTCTCTCAATCAGTATGGTTTTATGGTCATTCATCAAAACAAGACCAGATTTTAACAGGATTAAATTCAACTGATTACGCTGATCGTTTGTGATACTCTCCATCACTTCTACTTCACCCAAATCGATAACCCTGTAATGTAAACCAAGCTCCTCTAAAGCTGCCTTAACAACCATTTTGCAACGGATAGAGACCATATATTTAATGAAGAGTTTCAACAATTTTAGAATTGGTCAATCAAAGATAAGGTTAATTCAGCCCTGTTTCAAATTGGAATTTCTACAGCAATATACAATGGGGTTAAAGTCTGGATAAAAATATGGCCGCCGAACTGGAAAGCCCAACATTGAAGTAAGTCGAAGAACTGCAAAACAGGCTGTAAAAATTATATGTATTACCCTGGAATGTTCTAACTTTGAGTGATTGATTTCTTTAATGTTAGTTTAGATTAGTTTTAATGCTGATAGTTGTGCTTACTCCGAAAACTAATAAATGTTGAAATGCCACCAAAACTCCAAGTCTCCAAAATGCACCAGGATTTCTTAATCAGTGTTTTAACTTTGGTGAAATTTGGTGTTTTCGTGATTTGGTGGCAATATTTGGCTTTTCGGAGTGAACTCAATCATGAATATTAATACTATCGGTAGCGTTTATAATTTATATTTCTAAAAAATCAAATCCCAATGGAAGCAGAAGAAATGTCGAAATTAGTTACTCAAAAACACATCGAAGATGTTGACTTATCGGAATCAGATATCGATGGGTTTGACTTTAGCGGATGTGAAATTAATAATGTTGTATTTGCTTCGGTAACACAACAAAACAAGGAAATCAGAGGTGTTAATTTCAACGCTGCCCGGCTTACAAATGTTTCTTTTGAAGGGGCGACACTGATTAACTGCGATTTTGATGGTTTCAAAACCAATCTGACGAAGGTTTCGTTCAAACGATGTACACTCCTGAAATGCAGGTTTCGTAATTCGGTCATCTCCTGGAGCGATTTTCGTTACACCGAGGTGAATCTGGCTACATTCGAGGGTTCGCGCATCGATTTCTGTGACTTTTACAGGGCTTTTTTCGTTGGAGTCGTTATCTTCCGGAAATCCAGAATAAGCAATTCAAGTTTGTATTACACCTATTTCGATGAGGGTGCAACCATCCGTAAAGAAAATCTTGTCGATGGAAGAATTTTACAGCAGGATAAAATTGCTTACACCAAGTTTTTGGTTGACTGGAATACAAATGGCACAGGACAGCGAAAGAATGAACAAAACAGATTGTCGGATTGGAGTCCCGATGCCTCCTTAAAAAGCAGATTTGGTGATGCGGAAGACATTTATAAGACCTTGAATGGTTTATGGACGAGTAAGGGATTTCTTGGTGAAGCGAATTGGGCCTATGTGAAGGGGAAAAAGATGGAACGCCGACGCTTGATGGCCGAATTAACAGATAATCAATGGACTATGAATCAGAAGTTTAAAAATCTGATTTTTATCGCCTGGAATTATTTGTGTGATTTTATGTTTGGATATGGCGAAAGCATGAAAAGAATGATACTTTCATACATACTTGTTGTATTTATATTCGCCTATTTGTATTATGCCTCACCTGACATTTCATTACCGAGTTATGCCCGTGCCATAGGGATCAGTTTAAAAAACATGGTGGCATTGTCGTCTGCCGAGGTTGAAAATGTTTCACCTTTGGTCGATTTTCTGAATATTATACAAACGACCTTTGGAATATTGGTAACCGGTATTTTCGGGTTTATATTGGGTAATAAAATCAGAAATCAGTAAAAAATTAAAGCTTATAATCACTTTTAATTTCCTGAAAAACGCTATCGAGTGTGGTATTAACCAACGCACTTAATTCAGTTATTTTATGAAAGTTCTTTTTTTGTTTTGCGTAACTCTCAATGGTTCGGATAGGTTCGTGTAAGCTATCAATGCCAAAAATATCGAGTGTAGGTTTCAGTTTATGCACACTTTTTGCAATCTCCTCAAAATTCTCTGTTCGTATTCCCTGATTTAGTTGTATAAGCAATGCGGGCGTGGTGTTGAGAAAAATGCCGATCATGTTTTTAATTTCCTCCTCATCGGTGCCAATATATTCGATCAGCTTATCAATTTTATAAATGAAACCAGGGTCAATTTTCATGAAGCAATTTAAATTTGATTGTCTTTTAACATCCGATAGATCGTCGATTTGCCAATATCAAGTTTCTGAGCAACCTGAAGCACATTTTCGTTGTATTTACGCAGATAGAAGCGGATGATTTTCCTGTTGTACTCTTCCAGAGTATTTTCTTCCAACAAAAAATTGCCTGATAAATCGGTTGAGTTGAACGAAATATGGCTTTCATCTATCTGATCAGTATCCGACAGCACGGTTGCCAGTTCCATGATCGCCTTCAGTTCCCGCACATTACCCGGGAACGAATAGCGCATGAGTTTGTTTTGGGCGCTCTCGGTAATACTGAAACGAGGCATTTTGTTCTCTGTACAAAACTCATCAACAAAATATTTGGCGAGCAACAAAATGTCGTTTCCACGATACCGCAAGGGCGGTATCTCAATGGGCAGTCCCAACAATCTGTAATACAGGTCTTCACGGAAATTTCCCTTATGAACTTCTTCGGTGAGGTTACGGTTGGTGGCCACGATAAGCCTTACATCAATTTTTATGGTGTCGTTTCCTCCAACACGGGTCAATTCGCGTTCCTGTAAAACACGCAGTAGTTTCGACTGCATATTTTGATCCATCTCACCAATCTCGTCTAAAAAAATTGTCCCTCCCTGTGCGAGTTCAAACTTGCCTATTTTTCGTGTTGCGGCGCCGGTGAAACTACCTTTTTCGTGACCAAACATTTCACTTTCGATCAGTTCGCCCGGAATAGCCGAGACATTGACAGCTACAAAAGGTTTTTTCGCTCTCGTTGAATTGTAATGAATTGCCTTGGCAACGAGTTCTTTACCTGTTCCGGTTTCGCCTGTTATTGAAACAGTTATATTGGTTTTAATCGCTTTTTCGGTTAAATTGAATATCTGTTTGATGGCCGGGCTATTGCCTTTTATTACATTTCTGAACTCGTATTTTTTACCGATCTCTTCTTTTAAATAACTTATTTCGTGCCGCAACTGCAGATTCTCACGTATTTTCTTGATCACATTCCAGAGCCTGTCTTTAACATCAGGGTCTTTCACAAAATAATCATAGGCTCCTTCACGTAATAAAGTCACCGCCGTCGAAATATCTTCCTGACCCGAAACAATGATGATCGGCACATCCATATTATCTTTACGGATTTGTTTCATAACATCGAGCCCCGACATATCGGGCAGACTGTAATCGAGCGAAATTAAGGATGGCGCCTTAAATAGATTTTTTAAACAATCATTACCTGTTTTAAACAGATGAACCTCATTATCAGGGTTCAACGAGAGGTGATGCTTGAGCATTTCACCATAAAATACATCATCCTCAACGATAAATATCCGGAATGCTTCCATAAATTTCTTCTTTCAATTAGTTGTAGATGCCCCAAAAGTGAGTTGTAAATCCATAATAAAAAAATTTTTCCCAAGTTCTCATTTTTGGAATTATAACAAAAATAGATAATCTTTGTTTAAAAGGCAATCAAATTTGTGATAATTTAAGAAATCAGCTGATATTTATCTTAAAAAGGTATTGTTACTATTTTAAAAACAATTGAAACAGCAACCGCCTATCGGTTGTACATTTACAATGCGTATTTTTGAAAAAAATTCTGTAAATCAAAAACTGAAATGGGTCCGGGGATCATTTTTCGAAACGTGAAGTTGTTTGTTCAGGTTGCGCTATTGTTTATTCTGATGGTAATCCTTTTTTATTACCTGACAACGCCCATATACCATTTTAATGAACCACAAAAATTCCAGGGTGAATATCTGCACAATCCTTATCAGCAAATTGATAGTACCCATTGGCTTAAATACAATTTTCAGGTGCAATCGAGAGCCTGGGGCGGCCTCACCGATGGCAGAATTAATTCGAACCAAATGATTGATAGTATTTACAAACTATTTGATTATAATTATGTCGCCACATCTGATTATCAACGAATAAACACACATCTGGCTGGAACTGAACGGTTTATTCCAACATACGAACATGGATATAATATTCCCAAAGTTCATCAGGTGTGTATCGGTGCAAAACGTGTGTTATGGCGGGATTACCTCCTGTTTCAGACGATGAATACCAAACAACATATCATAAACGTATTGAGGCCCGATTGCGAATTAATTGCTTTGGCACATCCGCGTTTACTCGATGGTTACACCCTGAATGATATGAAATATTTATCGGGATATGATTTATTGGAGGTGCTTAATAATTTCAGGGTTTCGACGGAACATTGGGATATGGCATTATCAAGTGGCCATCTTATTTATATATTAGCCAATGACGATGCTCACAATGTGCTGAATAGCAATGAAGTGGGTCGTAGGTTTACTTTAATACACGCCAATTCAACGCATCATGATTCGATTATTCAGGCTTTACGATCAGGTGCTGCGTATGGAGTCGATTTCTATCGGAATGATGATGAACCCATGAAAAATAAAATTGAGCGGTCGAAGCACATTCCTTTTTTAAAACGGGCAAAATTATTTGGTGATACATTGAAAATAAGCGTTAGCAACAAGGTTTTTCATATTCGGTTTGTGGGTGAACAGGGCACAATTTTATCTGAAGTTGATCATGTTTCGGATGCACAATATGTGATAAACGCGAATGATTCTTATGTGCGTGTCGAAATTCAATGTTACGATGCTTCAGTATTATACCTCAATCCGGTGACAAGGCATATGAACCGGTCAATCGAAAAACAAGTCAGTTCGCATATCGATCATTTTCGAACCTGGTTAGTCAGGTTGGTAATCATCATTATTTTGGGTTCAGCCATCGTATTGTACCTGTTTTATCGGAATAAAAAGACGTTACAACCTTGAAAATAGCGGACAAAAATATCCGGAAGGGGCTGATTATCCTGACAGTAACGAGTTTTGTGATCAGGGCGTTTCTGGCCTTTTGGCTTGAGTTTGGGAACGATGAAGTTTATTATACACTCTTTGCACGTTTCCCCGATTGGAGTCATTTCGATCATCCACCGATGATTGGCTGGCTGATGCAGATCACCACCTTGAACACCTTGTTGAATCATGAGTTCTTCTACAGGTTGTCTTCTCTTATTTTCATGACTATCAACACCTTGTTGATATTCAACATCGCGAAATCGATCCGAAACGAAAGAACCGGATTGTATGCTGCCATTTTGTACAACACTTCCGTTTATTCAGCAATCATTACCGGAATTTTCATACTCCCCGATACACCCCAAAATCTGTTGTGGATATTGACTATGTTGTTGGTATTGAATGTGTTTACATCGGATCCTGACAGTAAACAGGCCAAAAAGAAATTAGTACTGGCTGGTCTTACGATTGGTCTTGGGATGATTTCGAAATACACTTCTGTTTTTCTATGGTTTGGCATTTTGACATATATTATGTTGTTCGACAGAAGATGGTTACGAAAGGCAGCTTTGTATTATTCATTGTTGATAAGTTTCGTGTGTTTCATCACGGTGCTCTATTGGAATATTTCGAATGATTTTGTCAGTTTTGGGTTTCAGACAGGCCGTATTGTCTGGAATGGAAATTTGAGGTTCGATTATTTTATTACCGAATTGGCAGGTGGAATACTTTACAACAATCCGGTAAATTACATTTTGTTTTTCACGATGATTATCGCTTTGTTCCGAAAAAAATTCATTCCCGAAAAACCCTATTCCCGCCTGCTTTTGCTCTTGAGTTTACCCATGATCATCGTCTTTCTTTTCTTTTCTTTATTTAGGGCAACACTGCCGCATTGGTCAGCTCCGGCTTACAATACGTTAATTATTTTAACTGCATTGTGGCTCGAATCGATGGCAGTTTTCAGGAATGACCAAAAAAAAATCCCCTGGGTTTTAAAATTATCTGCTGCATTGATAGCCATCATTATCGTCTTCGGGAGTCTTCAGATTAAATATGGAATTTTCCCCGTTAAAATTGAGACCGAATACCATAAAATTGGTAGCAACGATATAAGTATGGATATGTATGGCTGGCGTGAAGTGAAACCTGCTTTTGAAAAAACCAGAAACCGGCTGATAGCCGAGGGAAAAATGAAGCCTGATTGCGCCTTGATTGGAGAAAATTGGTTTCCATTGGCCGATTTCGATTTTTATGTAGCACGTCCATTAGAGATGAAAGCCTTTGCGATCGGGAGTCTTGATAAAATTCACAAATATCATTGGATTAACGAAATATCTGGCGGTTTTCAGTTGGGAAACGATTATTATTATTTAACAACAAGCCGCGATTACAAACATCCGGAACAGATTTTTCCGCAGATGTTCAGCCAGATAATTCCTTCCGATACCATCACTATCGAACGCAATAGGAAACCTGTGAAGCGGGTTTTTGTTTTTCTGCTGAAGGATTTAAAAGTTGTACCAAATAATTAATTTTCCCCGTTTATTTGGATCACTGAAGTTAAATTACAGATATTTAATACTTTAACCTCAAAATTAAAAAAATCTGTAAAAGAGGTGCTGCTTTCTTTTCATTGAATTTTATACATCAATATTGGAATTCTATAATAACTATCTGTAAGATACAATCTACTATTGTATCAGGATAATTTGAATTTATGACAATAATTAATTCCATAGTATTAACTAAATCCTTGAACATGAAAAAGTTTACATTTATTACAACTGCATTATTTTTAATGCTTGGCTTTTTTGCTGTTTTGCCGGTTTTGGCTCAGCAAAATTGTGAACCGGTTAATCAAACGGCATCAAATATTACAACACATGCTGCCGAACTTAACTGGGACGGACTAACGGGTGACACCTGGGTTCGCTATCGTCGTACGGACGTGCAAGTCAATTATCATTTTCGTTTTGCTGATACTTCAAACGCTGTCTCGTTGATTAATTTGATGTCGAATGCGGATTACACCTGGGAAATCAATACTTTCTGTGAAGGTGTTTGGACAGGTTATGGCTGGCCACAGAGTTTTTCGACGCTGGAAGATACCATAGCATGTATTCCTTTGAATCAGCAAGCCAATGAAATTACAGGCCATACCGCTTTCCTCACCTGGGAAAATCTTACCGGCGCTTGCGAAGTTCGGTATTATCCTTCAGGAACTACTGATTATCAGATCCGTAATGCACATCACAACAACAATATTCATTTAATCAATTTGTTGGATGAAACTGATTACACCTGGGAAATCAGGACTTTCTGTGATGGACAATGGACTGAATTTGGCTGGGCTGAAACATTTATTACGCTGGCTGATACTGTTGTTTGCGAACCATTAAATCAACTTTCATACGATATTACTGCCCACGAAGCAACATTGAGCTGGGAAGGACTGACAAATGCAACCTGGGTGCGTTATTACGAAACCGGGAGTCCAAATCCGGTTTACAGATTCAGGTATGCCGGAGTAAACAATACGGTGAGTTTAATGAATTTGCAGGATAGTACAGATTACACCTGGGAAATCAATACATATTGCAATGGGGCATGGACAGGTTATAGTTGGGCGCAAAATTTTGTAACATACCTAGATACAGTTATATGTGATCCAACAAACCAACTGAGTCAGAATATTACAGGAAATTCAGTTGATTTGAGTTGGGAAGGGTTGACCGGTCCAACCTGGGTAAGATATAAAGTTATTGGTGATGATTACCATCATTATCGGTTTGCTGATTCTGCCAACTCAGTCACCTTGTTTAACCTTCAGGAAAATTCGGCCTATAGCTGGGAGTTGAATACCTTGTGCAATGGATTCTGGACCGGCTATGGTTGGGAGGCTACATTTACAACAACAGAAGATACAACAACTTACAGTTGTGAGCCTGTCAATCAACTCGCAAGTGATATTACAGATCATTCAGTGACATTGACCTGGGAAGGCTTAGATAATTTCACCTGGGTTAAATATCAACGTGTTGGTAGTGAACATCCACATTTTAAATATGCCGGATTGGAAAATACTGTCACACTTCATCAGTTAATCGATTCATCAACATATATCTGGGAACTAAATACATGGTGTGATAACATTTGGACAGGATATGGCTGGGAATCAAGTTTTACAACCATGATTGACAGCACGACTTCCTCACAGAGTTTCTATGTTGATGGTGGAAATTCGACCAAACAAATTGGAGTTGAAAATAACTTGTCGGGCCTGCGCCTCTATCCAAATCCGGTTGCAGACGAACTGAACATTACCTATACTACCGAGAACGCAGGATCGTATCATATTCGTATTTTGAATGTGTTGGGTTCTGTTGTATTTGATACACAAGGTTTTACCATGGTTGGTGAAAACATTATAGAATTGAATATCAGTGATTTAAAAAATGGATTGTATTCAGTTATTCTCGAAACAGGAAACACTGTAAATCAAATAAAAGTGATTAAGAATTAATGTTTTTTAATTGGTTGTTTGATTTGCGGCTGCCCGGTTTCGGGCAGCCGCTTTTGTTTTCGGTTATAGGAATTTATTTTACTCGTACCTCAAAGATATTGAAGGATTCAACGAAGCAATCTTTATTGTTTTATAGCTGATGGTGGCCATGGCAATAATTACCGAGATAAAAATCCCACTCAAAAAATCGAAGAGGTTTAATTGAATATGATAATGAAAATTTTGGAGCCAATCATCAGCTACCCAATAGATTAACGGGCATGCTATGATACTCGAAATAAAGAGTAAGAGCCCGATTTCTTTGGCAATCATTAACCAAATGGAATAAATAGATGCACCGAATGTTTTTCGAACACCAATTTCTTTTGTGCGCATCTGCATGGTGAAAGCTGTTAATCCATAAAGGCCCAAAGCGGCAATCAATATCCCAAGTATCGTAAAAAGGACAGCAAGACTGGCATTTTGTTTTTCTTCGCGGTACATCCTTTCGTAGTCTTTGTCCATAAAGAAAAATTGCATCGGATTGTTGTTCGTAAAACCTGCCCACACCTTCTCAATTTCATCAACAACAGCGCGTGGAGCGTTTTCGGCCAACCTGATACTTACATAGCCCCACTGCATATTTTCGTTTTTAAACCTGAAAATATATGGGTTTATTTCATTACGAAGCGATTCATAATGAAAATCATTTACAACACCAATAATTGGCATTCCTCCTGGCTCTTCAGCCGGAGCGCCACCACTTCTAAATTGTGATTCGAAAGGATTCTGGATAAGATATTTCTTTATCGATGATTGGTTTACCAAACAGGCATTTTTGTAGGTTTGCATGTTGGGATCGAAATTCCGGCCATCGGCAAGACTGATTTTGTAGGTAGCGAGATAATCAAAATCGATCCAGTTTGTCTGAAGTAAAAAAGTTTCATCAGGTCGGCCAATCAACATATAACCATTGTTGTTGTTGCTATGCCCCGGAACAGCAGTTGATGCTGCTACCGACATCACACCGGGAATTTTCTGAATAGTATTTTTGAAACTGATGATCTGTGCCCTGAGTGCCGAAGCTCTGTTTATTACCAATATATTTTCCTTATCAAACCCCAGATTCTTATCAAGCATGAAATTGATCTGCCTGTACATGATCATTGTTCCAACAATAAGCAGGATTGAAAAGGTGAATTGCACAACAACCAGAATACTCCGCAGCTTATACTTTTTACCGTTTGTTATTAGTTTGCCTTTCAAAACAACTGCCGGATCAAACGATGAAAGGTAAAAGGCGGGATAGCTACCTGCCAATAAACCAAAGATTGTTGCAAACAAAAAAATGAGTGGCAACAGGAATGGTGTATTAAAAAAATCGAGTTTCAACTTCAGATCCAATAAATTATTGATATATGGAAGGGAAAGTTCTGAAATCACGATGGCGCCTACCACCGACAGGTAGGAGAGGATAATGGTTTCGAATAGAAATTGGATTATCAGTGCCTGTGCCGATGATCCGCTAACTTTTTTTATCCCTACTTCTTTCGCCCTTTTGATTGCCTGTGCTGTTGAGAGATTCATGAAGTTGATGCCGGCAATAACAATGATGAGGAATCCGATGATGCCGAAAATTATCAGGTATTTCGGGTCATTGGCTGGTTTCAGATCCTGTTGAATGGTAGGATCAAGATGGGCATCTGCAAGGGGTTGAAGAAACAGGGCATACGTATTACCTTTTGAAGTAAATTCCTCTATCGAAATGCCAAGATACTTTGTTATTTCGGGTCCGACATACTTCACAATCATATCCTTAAAACGCGTATCGAATTGGTCCGTTGATGCGTTTGGGTGTAACAGCACATAGGTATTAAAGCTGTTTGAAAGCCATTCGTTGTCATTCGCCCGGTCATTGGTCATAAACGAACCGATGATGTTTGCCTTGAAATGCGATGTTTCGGGGATATCCTCCATGATACCTGTCACCCTGTATTTTATCGAATCATTACCAACCTGAAGCATTTTATCGATCGGGTCACTTTCCCCAAAAATTTTGTGTGCCGTACTCTCCGAAAGCACGAGTGTATGGGGTTCGTTCAGTAGTTTATCGTGTTGGCCACGTAAAAGTTTGATGGTGAAAAAATTAAAGAAAGACGAATCGGCTTCAACAAATTGATCTTCGGTAAAATATTCCTCTTCCGATTTTACAATTGTCTCACCCCAGCCATTCATCCTCAAAAAACTCTCAACTTCTGGAAACTCATTGCGCATGGTAGGGCCAATCGGTGATGCTGTTGAAGTAACCTTTAGCTCCTGCCCACCGATATTCCCGTGAAGAATTACCCTGTAGATACGGTCTCTTTTTTCGTTGTATTGATCGTAACTCATCTCGTGAAAAATGAAAAGTCCGATGATTAAACTACAGGCAATCCCAGCACTGAGTCCGAGTAAATTGATGAATACATACGATTTTTGTCTGCTCAGCGCCCTGAAACTATATTTGAAGAGGTTTTGTATCATGAAAATCAGGATAAAGATTAAAAAGTAATTGATTTGACGGATACACCTGACAAAAGTTACACGAATGGTGTTGATTTAATACCTAACGGAGTTTTAATATCATCAATAAATATCCATTCTATGCTTTGCCAAAAGTAAATACAATCAAAATGTACTGCCACACATGCAGATTGAAAAGTGAAATGATGTAGTGATTTTGGTAATAATTTTACCTTCGGTTTAATCTCTGCTCCAACGATTGCAATATCTTTGCCACGCATTTATTGAAACAAAACTGCATGACAAATCAAATGAAACCAACCATATACCAGCTGAAGTCAGTTGCTACAGGAACAGTATTTGAAGATACAGGCTGGGTACTCGATGCACCGGGCGAATCAACACCGGGCCTCATCAGGGCGATTTATTCCGACAGGCAATTGCAGTTAAATGATGACAGTTTCGGCTTGTACAAATTCGCCTCCTGGCTCCCTGTTAACCGGATGTTGGATGGGTCATCGTCGCCAGTTACTTATAAAAGTATTGCTTTGGCCAATTATCTGGGATTACGTAATTTGTATATTACTTTCAATGGGTACTGGCCCGAAAAAGGCGCCTCGATGAGTACCTGCTCATTTAAAGAGACGGAAGCTTACAGTGTTTGCGGACGATTGCAACCGGATCAGGAAAAGGTTCTGGTTGTTGCTTCTGCCGGTAATACAGCACGTGCTTTTGCGAAAGTCTGTTCCGAAAACAACATACCCTTATTGCTGTGTGTTCCATACGATAATGTGGATGCGCTCTGGTTTGATAAACCACTTAACCCTTGTGTGAAACTACTTTGTTGCGAAAGTGGCAGCGATTATTTCGATGCCATCAATCTGTCGAATATGGTTTGTAAAATAGACGGTTTTATTGCCGAAGGTGGAGCTAAAAATGTGGCCCGACGCGATGGAATGGCAACGACTATGCTTTCGGCAACCACTTTTATCGGACAGATACCGGAATATTATTTTCAGGCTGTCGGAAGTGGAACAGGTGCTATCGCAGCCTGGGAGGCCAACCTGCGTTTACTTGATGATGGCCGGTTTGGTTCAAAAAAAACGAAATTGATGGTTTCGCAAAATTTACCTTTCGTACCGATGTATCATGCCTGGAATGCAGGTTCGAGACAGTTATTAGCTTACGATGATGACGTTGCCCGACATGATGTTGAGGAGATTTATGCAAAAGTATTATCGAACCGTAAACCACCTTACCCGATAACCGGCGGACTATTTGATGCATTAAAAGATTCGGATGGCGATATTTTAATAGCCTCCAATGAGGATGGACTTGCAGCGGGACAATTATTCGAAGCATTGGAAGGGATTGATATTCATCCGGCTGCAGAGATTGCAACGGCAAGTTTGATTCAGGCCATTTCAAATCCGTTGTTTGATAAAGAGGCGGTAATCATGCTCAACATAACCGGCGGTGGAGAAGCGCGATTCAAAAAAGATCATGAGGTGGTATATATGGAACCTGATTTTATATTTCCGAATACCATCAGTCAGGAAGCCTTGGCTGCTTCGTTGAAGAAGTTGAGGTTTTAATCAATTGCCCCTGACTGAAGTCAGGGGCAATTGAAGTCCTGACTTCAGTCAGTGGCAATTGAAAAAAATTATATCATCTTTTTTGGGTCAACCCACTCATTGAATTGTTCCTCGGTAACAAGCCCGAGTTCCATAGCCGATTGGCGTAAAGTCAAACCTTCTTTATGTGCTTTTTTAGCAATTTTAGCGGCATTATCGTAACCGATATGCGTATTTAATGCGGTGACTAACATCAATGAGTTTTCCATATTGGACTGGATTTTATCTTTCACGGCAACGGTGTCTTTAATGGCATGTTCTGTAAAACTCACACAAACATCGCCCAAAAGACGGGCGGATTGAAGCAGATTACTGATCATCACCGGTTTAAATACGTTTAACTGGAAATGGCCCTGCATGCCACCAACCGAAATTGCCACATCATTCCCGATAACCTGCGTGCAAACCATCGTCATCGACTCGGCCTGGGTTGGGTTTACTTTGCCTGGCATGATGCTCGAACCCGGTTCGTTTTCGGGTAACATGATCTCACCGATGCTGCAGCGTGGTCCGGAAGCTAATAAACGGATGTTGTTGGCAATATGCATCAGGCTCACGGCCAACTGTTTCAATGCACCTGACGTTTCAACAATCGCATCGTGTGCCGAAAGGGCTTCAAACTTATTTTCGGCAGTACGGAATGGTAAGCCTGTAAGTTTGGCAATATTTTCGGCCACTTTAACGGCATAACCTTTTGGTGTGTTGATACCGGTTCCAACGGCAGTGCCGCCCAGGGCCAGTTCGCCAAGGTGATCAAAGGTTGATTTCAATGCCTTAATTCCATGATCGAGTTGTGAAACATAACCTGAAAATTCCTGCCCTAAGGTAAGTGGCGTGGCATCCATCAGGTGGGTACGTCCGGTTTTCACAATGGTATCAAATTCAGTAGCCTTCACTTTTAACGAGTCACGAAGCATCACTAAGCCGGGCAATGTTGTTTCTTCGATGGCTTTATATGCTGCAATGTGCATGGCTGTAGGGAAAGTGTCGTTCGATGACTGTGATTTATTCACATCATCGTTTGGATGGATTGTCTTTTTTTCATCGTCTAACGATCCGCCTTGTATCACATGCGCCCGGTTTGCAACCACCTCATTCACATTCATATTGCTCTGAGTTCCCGAGCCGGTTTGCCAGATTACCAAGGGAAAATTATCGTCTAACTTCCCGTCCAGAATCTCGTCGCAAGCCTGTGCAATCAGCTTGCATTTCGCTTCGGACAATACGCCCAATTCCATATTGGTGATGGCAGCGGCCTTTTTCAGATAGGCGAAAGCATAAATGATTTCTTTAGGCATCGATGCCTCAGGGCCGATACGAAAATTGTTTCTCGAACGCTCTGTTTGAGCGCCCCAATACTTTTCGGCGGGAACCTCAACCGGTCCCATGGTGTCTTTTTCAATACGTATTTTCATGATTTTAAAATTAAGCGGATTTTAATTGAATTTCCTATCGATACGAATGATGAGTTGTTGTAGTTCATCATTGAGTACAAGTATCTGATTCTGAAAAGATTCGAATTCTGAGGCTTGAATAATTGACAAATGCATACTGATTAACAGCAAGGTTTCGGTCTGCATCAGCGCGGATGAGGCCTGTTGTAAAAATGGTTTGCTATCGATACTGATTCTCGAACTAACACCCGAAGCGATGAAGACGGGTATATCGGTTACGCTGTTTCTCAGTTTACGGGTGATTCCTTCCTTTTCATCGGGCGGAAAGGTTGAGGTGACCATATATATCATTTTGACAAATTCCATCAGGTTTTTCCAGACGGGTAATTGCTCATAAGGGCGATCTATTTTCATAGTATTTTGATTTACAATATGATATTTAAATTTTCAGGTGGATCAGCAATTACTGCCTGTGTATCGCTTATCACAATAGGGCGCTGTAACAGGTTCGGAAATGAAACTATCATATCGATAAGTTCATCTTCGGTCAGTTGTTTGCCTTTGATAAGATTCTTATAATCATCTTCCTGTTTCCGAAGCAGGTCTTCAATTTTCAAACCCGATTTCTTCAGGATAGACCTGATTTCACTTGCCGGCAGTGATTTCTTCATATATTCAATGATCTCGAAATCAATGTTTTTTGTTTTTAAAAAATCTAATCCGGCTCTGGATTTCCGGCAACGTGGGTTATGGTAGATTCTGACCAAGTGAGGAGAAAATTTAGTGATGTTTTAATAATTTATTTAGCAGTGTAAAATTAATCGAAAATACCAAATTTAGTTCATCTGATCGAATTTTAACCGAAATTAATCAGCGGGAAGTTGAGAAATGGTCAGAGAATGAAGTAATGAAATGTGAAGTTTCAGTTGATGACATGCTCTGCACAGGCAGAGAAATAAGATTGTGTCAACAATATGGCAAAAATTAAGAGAATATTATTTCGGACAATAGACCGGAGTTATGACTTGAACCTATGCCGTAACGGGTAAAATTCATTACCAACAGGAAGATTCACTATGATTATTCAATTATTTATAATAAATTTGTTTTATCTAAAAATCAGCAATCACAGTTTTCATATTTTCAGGTAACATTTTATCAATCAATTCATATATAACCGATAATAAATTATTTTACGAACCTTTAAATTTTATCACCAATGGAGAACCTAATCAATTCAGAACCAATTATCAGGCAAAACAACAGAAATTCGTTTATGCGTCTATACGTCTTTTTAATCATCATGTTCAGTTTTGGTATTTGCAAGAGTCAAAGCGAAACTGATTTAGTTCAAAACACTTTTAATAAGATTGTTTGCAACCAGATATTCAATAAATTGCATATAAATATTCCTTTGTTTGTGCCTGGTCAGGTAATTGTAGGAAAAATAAATAGTCCAAATTACGACATACAATTCCATGAGCATGATCTCACTGATTATATTTTCACAGATGAAAAAAAAATATTTGAAAATGAGATAATTAGGAGTTTAAACTGTAATTTTTTTGCTTCTTCATCTGTTGTGAATAACAGCCTGATAAATGCGTTTTATAAAAAGAAATTGGTATTTAGCCTTAATATTTCCAAACAAACAGATATTCAGGAGATTACATTGAAAGTTACCAGGAAAGATTTGGTAAGAGAAAGCAAATTTCAACTTGGCAAACTTGAATCGATAGTTTTAAAGAAAAGGGACGATGTAATGATAATTTACAAGGATTATGCCAGTGATGGTTTGATTACAACAACTTTCTTTAATAACAAAAAGAAAAAGTACATCGTAACAGAAGAGCGCTATGATAAACAATTATTACTTGAAAAGATTTCCTATGAACCAAACATTAGCCGTTCGGTCAGAAAAATAAATACAATCACCCGGAATGGTTATACACCTGACGGGAAACATTTTAGTGAGAAAACCTTCAACAGTGAGGGATACGGGATTGATTCAACTAAGTTTTATTATGAAAAATCATTGCTGACCAGCATCATACAGTATAATACGATTGGACAAAGATCTATTTTATTGGGCTACGATTCAAATAGCAGGCTTTCTAAAAAGACATTTTACAATGAAAACGATGTTCTTGCCCTTAAATATACATACAACGGAAACAACCAAATTGAGACAATCGAGATGACGCCATCTAATGATCAATTCGGAAAAAGATGTGTCTTCAGTTATAATGCTGATTCCAGACTTATTTCAATTCAATTTTACAATTTCCCGGCTGAAACTATGAGCATGAATTTTAAGTCAGAGTATATTTTCAGCTATTCTGATATTGGTATGCTCAATTCACTAAAGGCTGTCGATAAAATGGGTCATGTTACCAAAGCGATCGATTATAATTTTGAAAATGTTGAGTAATTGCGGTAGCAGATTAATCCAACAAAATCAGGAATATAGCAATACGAAAAGGATGAGGAATACAAAATTTATCACTGGTATAATTGCAGGCTGGCTGCTGCTGTTGCCGTTTTGGCTCAATGCGCAGAAGTATATTTCCTTGCCCGTGGAAAATGCCTATTGGACAGTTTCGGAGATGATTGCCATACCTGGTTCTTACGAAACCTTCCTCTACACCGTAAAAGGTGATACCATGCTGAATGATAAACTGTATGATAAAATTTACAAACTCAGCCAGATCCCCGACAGCCCCGACACCTTGTGGACCTTGCATAGTTTCATGCGACAGGATATTGATCAAAAAAAAGTCTGGTTTATCAGGCATTATCGCGGCGAAAACGCTGAAAAAACCGGCTATAATTTCGATGTTAATGTCGGTGATACGGTTTGCCTGCCGGCCTTCGATTTTGGCATATTCGAAAATGGTAATTATACAATGTATGGTGATAGTCTTTTTGTCGTTGAACAGGCTAAAACAACGGCTTCAGGAAATGCATACTACTTTAATTCAGTTTCTCCCGGGAGTAGTTATAATCTACAGGTGTTTGAAGGTGTTGGAGATTTGGGTTCTCCCATACCAAATCTGGTTTATCACGAGGGACTGGATCAATCCATGTTGAAATGTCTGGAAGTTGAAGGATTGCTTGTTTATGGTACAGAAGGTTTTTGCGGATTTCCGGTTGCTATTGATGAACTACCGCAGGAATTGCTGAAACTGTCAATAAGCCCCAACCCATGTAATAATGAGCTTTCCATCGCATTTAGCAATAATCCGGAAAGCGATGTTGAACTCCGCTTATTTAACCTTTATGGAAAATTGATGTACCGAATAGAAATGCCATCCCGGCAAATGGAGTATAAGCTAAATACATCAGATATGACAAACGGCATCTATTTTCTGCAATTAAAAACTAAGATCAACAGCTCTATTAGCCGTAGGTTCATTATTCAACATTAATGCACAGGAAATGAAGATAACAAGCATTAAATTCATGCTGATCCTTGTAATCACAATGATTACAGTACCATCCTTTTGTCAAAATGCCTCCGGTAGTTACAACAATTACCATGTGTATAACCGTCAAATGGATGCCTTTTACAAAAGTAAAAAAGAAAATGCACCGGAAAATACTAAAATTCAGGGACTTAAAAACTACGAACGTCAAAGGAATTTCTGGAGGACAAGGGTTCATGGCAATGATACAGTGCATGACAGTTATTCAAAATACGCAGAACAGCTTTTACTTTATAGCCGGAATCTTTCGTTAATACCTGAAAAAAGTAAAGACAACACCTGGGAGTTTTTGGGGCCGATAAATGTTTCGTCTCATAATCAAGGCATTATCGTAAGTTTATATATTAATCCAGATAACATCAACAATATATACGCCGGTACGGGCGCTTCGGGAATGTTCCGTACAACTGACGGGGGCCAGCATTGGGAAAATGTAACTGATAATATTCCCATGCCTGGCATTGGTGTCATCGATATTGCAGTAAACCCGCTTGATTCAGCCACTATTTATATTTCAACCGGTAACGCATTGAATAATTATGGTGCCGGTATTTACAAAACGACGGATGACTGCCAAACCTGGCAACAGATTATGCCATTTAATCCGAATGAAAGAAAACTTGTCCGTAAGTTACTGATAAACCCTCAGAACCCATTCATGATTTTTGCCCTGGTGAATAAATATGTTTATCGTTCAGTAGATGGCGGAATAAATTGGGAAATAATTTTTGACCAGCTCGAGTTTGATCCAGATTGGTGGGATAAGAATAAGTATTTAGTCAATATTGAATTTAAACCCGACGATTACAATACGGTGTATATCAGCAGTGTTGGAATAAAAACAAGTTATAATCCAAATCATTTTATGTGTGCGGAGCTATGGAAAACCCACAATGCTCAGGACACCAGTGTTATCTGGCAACGTATTGAGGAGGGATTGCCCGATTTTTCGCAACGATTTGGTATTACAACAAGCCTGTTGGAACCCGGGAAGCTTTACATTTCGTATCAAACTTCAATCCCCAATCAAAATGAGGTTTCCTATTATTTAAAATCGGCCGATTATCCGGATTACACGATCAATGATGTTTTCGGTAAAGAGAATTTTTTGCCCTCTTACAACCAGTCCTATTCCGGGCTTAGCTACTATTCCATGGAATTTGAGATTAGTCCTGTGAACCCATCCATCATGTTATTGGGAGGATACAACCTTGAGGTGTTGGATTTAAATACAGGGGTTACGCAATTTTACAGGGTTGATACAGAGTCGTATCCTGATTTTCATGTCGATCAACGGGTTTTTAAGATGGTTGCTTCCGATGGGAAACCCTATTTGTTTTGTGGTAATGACGGAGGTGTGTCGCGATACGATTATGAGAATAATAGAATGATCAGCCTTAACGGTACAGGACTTGATAATCTGCAGTATTTTGGGATTGGAAACAGTGAAGTAATGCCCGGATTCGTTATTGGGGGTTTGCAGGATAACGGAGAAATAGGAAACGGAACGGGTAGTTGGATCAGAACGAATGTTGCTGATGGGTATGATAATATTATTGATCCGGTTGACCCGCGATTTGTTTATGCAACGAATAACGCAGGTGCAAAAACCGTGAAAAGATCGAAAGATTATGGGATTTCATTTCAATCAATCAATAATGGTTTAAACACGGATGATGGCTTGGACAACAGGCCATTTATAATGTCGCCATTCGATAGGAATACGTTGTTTATCGGGTATCACGAGGTGTACAAAACCACAAACGCAAGTGATACAACCACTTCGCCGGGAACCAAATGGCATCAGTTTACCGATTTCAATGGATTGGGTTATCATGTTACATCAGCCATTGGTGCAATTGCTTTATCGCCAGCTGATTCAAACGTAATGTATGTTGGATATGATGGTGCAACCTGGGCACCTTCGGGAATAGCCTCGAGATTATTCAAAACAACGGATGGAGGTGATACCTGGGTTGATTTAACATCGGGTATCGATACTATCGTTCGTGATCATGGTATCACCGGCATTAAAATATCTGGGTTAGATCCTGATAAAGTATGGTTGTCTTTCGGAGGTTTTCAGGATAGGAATGGTGTGGCCGTGAACAGGGTTATCTATTCGGAAGACGGCGGAAACAACTGGACTGATATTACAGTCAACCTGCCTAACCTGCCGGTGAATTGTTTACAGGGCATCATCATGGATAACGATTATAAGATGATGGCAGGAACTGATTTGGGTGTTTTTATTTTCGACGATCAGCAATTCAACTGGATTAACATCAGTAATGGTCTGCCTTACACGATTGTAACCGACATTGAAGTAAATTATAATGCATCCGAGTTGAGGGTTGCAACATTCGGGCGAGGTATCTGGAAAAGCAGCATACCTTTTTCCCTGTTTAATAATGAAGCATTAAGTGTTGGGCAAAGCAAGGAAATAGCAAACAGTATTAAATTGTATCCTAATCCGGCCGAAACCTGGCTCACGGTAGAAATACCGCAAACTTTCAATATGATTAATGCCCGGATGCAGGTGTTGGATGCAAACGGACGAACTGTGATAGATCAAAAGCCTGATTCACATCTTGTTCAACTCGATATCCACCGGCTCATGGCAGGATTATATGTTTTGAAATTGATGAATAATGAGGCTTTTGCTGCAAAAAGATTTGTTATCAGGTGATTCAAAATGAAAATTCAAAATGCTAAGTTAAAATTCAAAATTTCTATTAACGTTGTCGAGATCGAATTAACCGAAAACCGAACTTGTTTATCCAGAAAATGGTACTTTTGATGGTGAAGTCATTGTTATTTGAAAAGTAAATTGTGCGTAAAGCTATTGCGCTATGAGCAGAGGGTTTGTGAAAGAAGACGATCAGGAAGAAATTCCGATGGTGCCTCCCAGGGCAAATTTGCCGGAAGGTGTACCGAACTATGTGACCCAAACGGGGATGAATGAATTGTTGGCCGAGAAACAGAAACTAACCGACGAAAAGGATCAATTGGACAGCTCCAACGAAAATGAGCGGCGCATCGCACTGAACTACATCAATGCAAAATTGCAATTGCTGAACCAACGAATCGGTGAAGCCAAAATCATTCAATTGTCCGAACAGCCGCAGCATGAAATACGGTTTGGTGCAACGGTAACACTCAAAACAGCAGCAAACCAACAGATTCATACGTTTCAGATCGTTGGGGTGGATGAGGCCAGTATTATAAAAGGAAAAATCTCGTTTTTGTCGCCTTTGGCTAAGGTATTACTTAATAAAAAGACCGGCGAAAAGTCGGTGCTAAAACGGGAAAAGGATGAGACTGTTTTTGAAATTATGGAGATTGCATACCGGTAAACGCAATTAACCGACATATTCACCAGCGCCGGAACGCATACAACGGTCTACTGAATGCATGCAAAAACCATTGAAATTTACATCTATATAACAGAAAAAGTTTACAAAAAATAAAATCCCCCATTGACGATTTATGATTGATGTATTACTATTTTTACGGGTAATAAATATGGTGTTTATCAGACCTATCCAACCGGATTTGGAAGTATAAGGATGATTTATCGAACCAATAAACGAGTTGTGCGTCATTATAGAACCTGCAAATTTGAAAACTAATGGGAAAGAAGAAAATTATAATTGATTCCTTTAATCCATATGAAAGTAGATTCCCAAATAGAAAACTGGTTACAAGGGATACATTAATTCTAATTAAGCATTTGCGTTCAGAGGGCTATGAAGTAATTGTCGAGCCGAAAAACGACCAACCGATTCAATATCTCTATAAAAAAGGACTATCTGAATTTTTTTCTGACCCAGTTAATATTACCTTAATCGGTATTCCAATTGCGATAATTACGAACATAATATCTAATCAAATTCAAAAATTACTTGATAAAAAAGTATCTATCAACAAGTCGAATATCAATATTAGAATTGATAATTCAACTGTGAATTATAATTATTTAGGAGAAACACAAGACAACAGCAACAATAAACTTATTAATAAAAAGAGAAAGGAACTTAAGGAAGGATTCAATAGATGTTTTGTAATTAAATCTCCTTATGACAATTTACCAGTTCCAGTCTTCAAAGAGCATAAGCCTGAGATTGTTGGTTGGTGCAGACTTTGGAGTGATGATGTAGGACTTAGGTCTGAAATGATAATAACGGACAAGGTTGTGAAAAGAAGAGTCACTCAAAATAGACTAAATGGATTAAGTGTTACAGGTATCGCCACTAAAACTAAATGTTCAATCTGTAAATCTGATTTCGTTTATTGCAAGCATATCCCTGGAAGAAAATATAAAGGAGAAAAATGCTTTAATACTATTATCGAGACTGATTATGTTGAAACAAGTATAGTTAAAGAACCTATCAACTCTCAATGTTTAATTGACAATAAATAACGAACCCACAACAATGTATAAAAATAATAGCCGTTTCAATAATAAATTCAAGCGTTATAGCTCGCTCGAACCTTTGAGTAACTTGATTGGAAATCTCCCGCAATCCCTTACTGGCCATATTGTCAAACGTTAAGTTTGTTGAACCTGTAAATGACCCTGTAAAAGCTAAAAATGACCCGGTAAATGACCAGGTAAACGACTCTGTAAAAAGTAAAATCCTGCAACATTTAAAACAAAACCCAAAAGCAAATTATAGAGAGCTTGCCGACAAAACAGGATTTTCTACAGCAACCATAAAAAGACATATTCAGGAACTAAAAAAAATGAGAATAATCGAACGCATCGGAAGCGACAAAACAGGCTATTGGAAAATTGTAGATTGAAACTGAATAATGACAAACCGTTAGCTAACATAATGACAAACATATGAAACTAATACTAAGACTTTTTTTACTTGTGTTTCCTCTTTCTCTTGCTGCAACGCCCCAAGGTCATGAGATACTGATTTACCAGGGTGACACAATGTTCATTGACTATTTTCCCTTGGAAAAACTTAGGGAGCAGGATATTTCTTTATGGTTGAAACTTAATAAGTTATTACCAAGTAAGAGCAGCAAATGTTGGAGAGGATATATCGGAACATGGCAAATTGTCAATGACAGTCTTTTTCTTATTCAAATTGAAAAAGATATATACGATGATGATGAAATAAAAGAAATAGACTTAGGCATTTTGTTTAGTAAAAAACAAGTAACTACTAATGGAGTATTTGCATCTTGGTACACAGAAACTATTCAATCAAATTATGGCGATTTTTTAGATACAAATAAGGACGAAATGTATATGATTTATTCCGGACAATTTTTCTGCACCATTAATCGTGGTATTGTATCCAATGTGAAAATCCTTATGAAATCACAATCCGAAATAGACGCCATTTTAAAGGATAGAATGATAAAAGAAGATACTATGGCGTTTATTGTGACTGATGAGATGCCAACTTTTATATTTGATTCAAAACTTTATAAAGATGTTAAAGATTTCATTCAAAAGAACATCAGGTGCCCAAATAGCGAGAATGAATGTCAAGGAATCGTATTTGTCACTTTTGTTGTTGAAAAGGATGGCTCCATGAGTCATTTACGTGTTCTCAGAGGACATAGCCCTGAATTTGATAAAGAGGCTTTAAGAGTCATCGCTTTAATGAAAAAATGGAAACCTGGAAAACATAATGAAAAAGTTGTTCGGGTACAATACATGTTGCCAATAGAATTTAAGATTGAATGAAATATCCGCGCTGGCAGGAGGGGGAGATTTTCGCACAATAGTAGGAACTTTGATGAGAACAAGAAAAACTATGAGAAAAAGTATAAATGGCATTTTGTTATTGATGGTTATCTCATTCATTTTATACTCATGCCAGAATCACAATAAAATCAGAACATTATATTGGTCTGGGTCTTGTTTTACAACATCTGATTGTGATTCAGTTCACCCGTGGAGATTCTATTTGGGTTATTATATTGAGTTGAGTGATACTGGAGATGTAAAATTGATGAAAAGAGAAGCTTTCAATCGTCCAAAGGAATATTACCGGATCAGTCTGACAGACTCAGTAAAGGACTCTATTTTTAGGTTATTGATGAATGACGCCATGTTTGTTGATCCGAAACCAAATCCAAATCCAACCTATACCTATGATGGATTTTATTATAATATTCGATTGCAGTACGACACGAATGATATCAGACATGATATTATCAGAGTTCCGGAAGCCAATAAAATACAGAAGAAACTTATCAGGTTACTGGATAGTATTTCCAATCGTCCCCATATAATGTCGGGCATAATTCTTGACCTAAAAAAATATGAGGAAATTACTGAGCAAGAGATGCTAAAAAAGATCACTTTATTCAAAATAGAGGAAAATGTTGAAATTATTATGCCCACTGTACCGGGCAAACATCCTCCCCGTTCCCGCACGAAAATCTTACCTTAGGTAATTTGTTTGTCTGGTAAAACAGTGCACCGCTACCTCGCACCGCTGCCACGCGAACAATCTCCCAACTGGCGCGGATTTGCAATGCGTGCCATATGATAAATAAACCTGCCAATTCCATTCTTTTTGCCAGAGAAACTGCTTTATTTGATATTTTTGTAAGGATATGAAATGCGAGGATATATTTTCGAATTGCACGGATTGCAATAAAGTGCAACGTTCTCATTCCGCTTTGAGGAATAAATCCGTGCCAGCAGGGGATTATTAAAAAACTTGCCTCAAATACCAATAATTGGTACTTTTGTGAAAAATGTATC
The DNA here is from genome assembly GCA_013141455.1 of Bacteroidales bacterium. Lineage (GTDB taxonomy): Bacteria > Bacteroidota > Bacteroidia > Bacteroidales > F082 > CAJBPB01. The sequence goes on along the minus strand of JABFQW010000109.1, from coordinate 8,390 downwards.
ATGAGTAAAAATACATCTATACTGTTAGGCGATCATTTTGAGGGTTTTATCTCAAAAAGAATAGGATCAGGAAGGTACCACTCCGCCAGTGAAGTCATACGTGCTGGTTTAAGATTACTTGAACAGGAAGAAAGAGAGATAGAGGCGCTAAAATCAGCGCTCGAAACAGGTGAAAAAAGTGGAATTGCACAGGATTTCAACCCAACGAGCCACTTAAAATCACTTCATTCGAAACAGAACTAAGCATGACTAAGTTCAGGTTTTCAAATGAAGCTGTTAAAGATCTGGAAGAAATTTGGACCTATTCGAAACAAACATGGTCGCTTGAACAAGCGGACAGATATTATCTTTTAATTATTGACGAAGTTGAGTTCATCTCTGCAAATCCGCATCTGGGAAAACCAATCGATCTTATCAAGAAAGGGTATAAGTCAACCAAAGTAAAGTCTCATGTAGTTTATTATCAACAAATTGAAGACGATACGATTTTCATTGTAAGAATCCTTCATCAAAGAATGGATAGTGAATACAGGTTGAAATAATCCCAATCAAATATTGCTGACGCGGAATTATCATGGTAGAATGAGTCGTAATTTACATTGTTCTTTTGAAAGTACAATATGTATTAAAAAACGTTCCGGTGAAGGAACGATTTCTATAGTTTATCTGTTCAAAAATATTTACGATGTGATGTTATCATTTGACCTTAGTCCCTCCCAAACTCCATCAGAAAAGCTTTCAGAAAATCATTAATTTTTCCATCCATAACGGCCTGCACATTCGATGTCTCGTGGCCGGTGCGGTTGTCTTTCACCAATTTATACGGGTGCATCACATACGAACGTATCTGTGAACCCCATTCGATTTTCTTTTTGGTGCCTTCAATCTTGTCTTTGGCATCCTGCTGTTTGCGCAACTCAATTTCGTACAATTGTGAACGAAGCATTTGCAGGGCTTTTTCACGGTTTTGTCCCTGTGAACGTGTTTCCTGACATTCGATCACCAAACCTGAAGGCGCATGACGCACCCGCACCGCCGTTTCCACTTTATTTACATTTTGTCCGCCCGGTCCACTCGAACGGAAGGTATCCCACGAAATGTCGGCAGGATTTATTTTAATGTCAATATTTTCATCCACAACCGGATACACATACACAGAGGCAAACGAAGTATGCCTGCGGTTGGCCGAATCGAAAGGCGATAAACGCACCAGTCGGTGCACGCCATTTTCACCTTTCAGATAACCAAAGGCGTATTCACCTTCCAGTTCAAGTGACACGCTTTTTATTCCTGCAACCTCGCCTTCCTGCAAATCGAGTTGTTTCACCTTAAATTTATTGTCTTCCGCCCACATCAGGTACATACGCATGAGCATCTCGGCCCAATCCTGGCTTTCTGTGCCACCCGCACCTGAATTGATATTGACGATGGCTGAGAGTTTGTCTTCCTCACCGCTGAGCATATTCCAGAACTCAAGTTCCTCAATCTGGGCAAGGCATTTGTTGTAGGCTTCTTCCACATCGGCCTCTGTGGCTTCATCTGCCTCATAAAACTCCTGGGTAAGCGTCATTTCATCGTGAAGCGTTTCGGCGAGTTTATAGCCTTCCGTCCAGCGTTTTTTATCCTGAATGGTTTTCAGAAGCTGCTCAGCCTGTTTTGGATTGTCCCAAAAATCAGGCGCATGCGTACGCTCATCGTGTTCTTCTATTTCGACCTGTTTACGTTCGACGTCAAAGGTACCTCCATAAGGCTTCAAGCCTTTTCCGCAACTCTTTCTGGTGCTCGGTTGTTATCATGGGTGTGTATTGTGGTGAATATTAATGTTTTATTGTTGAAGACCGGAGACCGGAGTCAGCATGAACAATCAAAATATTATTAAGTCCTTTTATTATTTGTAAATATTATAATACCTTTTTCAATGATCCACTTCGGTCTTCCGACTACCGTCTTCCGACTACCGTCTTCGGTCTTCGGACTTCCATCTATTAAAAAAACGTCTGTTTTATATTTTCCGGTTAACTATCCCCCAAACCAATCCAGACTCAAAGCCTTTTTGGATTGCATACTGCGCTTTTTTTGCTTTTTCCATCCTTTCGTTTGGAGCCTTAACCTGTTTGTTTTCAATGATTTGGTTTAGTATCTCCAGATATTCATCTTCATCAATCTCCTCCAACGCTTTTTGAATAATTTCAGCTTGAATTCTCTTTATTTGTAAGGCCGCTTTGATTTTATTCTTCCCCCATTTGTTTGAACGGAGTTTCCCTTTGGCGAAAGCCCGCGCATAACGCCCTTCATTCAACAGGTTTTCTGATTCCAGGATTTTAATAATATGTTGAATATCAGCTTTATCAGCTTCCAAGCTGAGAAGTTTTTCCTGCACTTCATGCATGCAACGCTCCTGATAATCACAAAAGCGTCTGGCTTTGTCGAGTAAGGCTTGACGTTGGTCACTCATGAGCTAACAAGTTGAATAAGTATCTATTATGGATTTATGAAACTGTGCAGGGTAACATCGAAAAGTAATACTGAGTTTGCGGGAATTTTCCCCGTTGACTGTCCTCCGTAACCCAATGCCGATGGGATGAGTAATTTAATCTTACCACCAGCCCCGATGAATGGGATTCCTTCTTTCCATCCAGAAATCATGTCATTCAGGTCGCCGGTGAAAGTGGTGCTTTGATCGAAAACGGTACCATTCAGTAATTTCCCCACATATGCAACGGTGATGGAGGCATCCGATGCTGGTCTCTCTGTACTTCCGGCCGCGATAATGATGTAATACAAACCACTTGTGGTTGATTGAGCATCAAGATTGTTGTCGGTCAGGTATTCTTCGATGGCGAGTTGATCGAGTTGGGCCTGTGTCACCACTTGTTTTTCGCCGCATGAACTCACAAATAATGCCAATACGATGAATGAAAAAATCAGTTTACGCATATTTCTTTTTATTTTCGTTTGTGATAAGTTTATGAATTAAAACCGGGAGTTCTACTGCCGCAGTGCCACGGATAATTTCAATGTTACGTCCCGAAGGTGGTTCTGCTTTTGGATCGATGAGAATAACCGTTGCATCCGGCGCCACATATCCTATGAGGGAGGCAGCCGGATAAACAAGCAATGATGTGCCAACAATAATCATGATATCAGCAGTTTGTGTGATATCTATTGCCGTTTCGAACATCGGAACCTGTTCGCCAAACCAAACGATATGCGGCCGTAGCTGGGAACCATCTTCAGCAACATCGCCTAATTTTATTTCCCAATGATCGGGTGTGTAAATCAGATTTGGGTCCCTGGTACTTCTCACTTTACCGAGTTCACCGTGCAGATGCAACACATGGCTCGATCCGGCCCTTTCATGCAGATTATCAACATTTTGTGTAATAATTTGCACATCAAAATATTTCTCAAGTTCAACCAATGCATAATGTCCTTTGTTTGGTTCAACCTCATGCATTTGTTTACGTCGTGCATTATAAAAGTCAAGAACAAGACCTGGATTGCGTACCCAGGCCTCGGGTGTGGCGACATCTTCAACAGCATGGTTTTCCCATAGTCCATCGGTATCCCTGAAAGTTTTAATGCCACTATCAGCGCTCATCCCGGCTCCTGTAAATACAACAATCTTTCTCATAACAACGCCTTGAAATCGATGCAAAAGTAATGATTTCAGGCCATTCAGCTGAGCTGAATATCATAAAAAAAAGAGGCCGTGAAATCCATAGCCTCTTTTCATAAATGAAAAATAACTTGTTACTCGAACAATTTCATATCATCGAGTACTTTCATTGTGCTTTTCACTGAATCGGCCGATTCGTGTAAAAGTTTCTTTTCATCTTTATTGAGATCAACTTCGATGATTTCCTCAATTCCTGCACGTCCTAATTTTACCGGAACGCCGAGATAAACATCTTTCAAACCATATTCACCCTGCAAAAGGGTACAAACCGGGAAAATCTTTTTCTGGTCGTCAACAATGGCTTCAACCATTTGTGCAGCTGCTGCACCCGGAGCATACCAGGCCGATGTTCCCATCAGGTTCACCAATTCACCGCCACCTTTCTTAGTCCGTTCAACAATTTTATCAAGTTCTTCATTACCAAGAAGTTCGGTAACAGGAATACCTGCAATTGATGTATAGCGTGGAAGCGGTACCATGGTATCGCCATGACCTCCCATCAACAAGGCATGAACATCGGATGGCGATACATCAAGCGCTTCGGCTAAGAATGCACGATAGCGGGCTGTATCAAGTGTGCCGGCCATCCCGAACACCTTGCGCGAAGGTTTGTTGCTTGCCAGATAGGCAGCATACGTCATTACGTCCAACGGATTCGAAACAATAATGATGATCGCATCCGGTGAGTATTTGACGGCTTTTTCGGTAACATCTTTCACGATGGCAGCGTTTGTCTTAATCAAATCGTCGCGCGACATGCCTGGTTTACGTGGCAAACCGGAAGTGATAACGATTACACCTGAGCCTTTTGTTTTCAGATAATCATTTGTTGAACCAACAACACGGGTGTTGAAGTGATTGATTGGCGCAGCCTGCCAGATATCAAGAGCTTTCCCTTCAGCGGTGCCAACTTTGATATCAACCAATACGACCTCTTTGCATAAATTCTTGTGTGCTATTACGTTAGCACAAGTAGCACCCACATTTCCGGCACCAATTACTGTGATTCTTTCCATAATGTTTACGTTGTAAGGATAAAAAAATTAGTTATTATAGCGTGTAATATATTACATAGCCCAGATCAGTATCATTCACAAATATAAATGAAATTGTTACTGAATGCATTTGTTCTGATTTCCTGTTAATCAATTATTTTACAAAATTATAAATATCAAGATATTATAAAATTAATTTTCGTTAACAAGATTCGAATTTATTTCATTTCCGGCAATCTGCCAGTTGTGTATGGAATCTTCATCACATCCATTTTGAGTTCAATTTCACCAAGTATTTTGTCTATTTTTTTCAGCTGTTCCAACACAATCGGCAGTTCCTGCCCGATGATTTCATAGTTCATTTTCATTGTTTGTGTTGGTTCGGTTAATGTTGAATAGCACGCTTCTAAAATCGCTCCCAATCGGTAATTCAGAGAGACCTGTTCCGGAGGAACTTCCTCAAAGCTCGCCTTAACGGGTGAACCATTCATGGTGAAATCAATTTCAGTCAATTGTGCTGCAATGGATTTGGTTTGATCGATCAAATCTGCAATCTTTTCGTTGGAAAGATGAAGACTCTGACGGATGTTATCATTACGTCCTTTCATTTCATCGGCAAATCGTTCGGTTCCATCCGCAATACGAAGCAAATCGGTAAGTTTTGCCATAAACTGAATCATCTCTTCCCTGTTTTGATCGTTCAGAGATGAATTGTTCAGTATAACTGTCTCAAACGATACAGGATCAGTGAGTTGTGTAATCAATCCGTTTTGATTCATTTCCATAGCAACTGAATATTTTCCGGGTAAGGCCGGAAAACCATCCTGTTGATTTGCTGTGGGTTTAAATTCATTGTTGGTTTGAGCCGATTCATTGTCATACCGTAATTTCCAGTTTACACGATTGATTCCGGTTTTAGCTTCTTCGTGTATTTTTCTGACAATATTTCCTTGTTCATCACGGATTGTAAAGATCAGATATGCAGCTGTTTCTTCCTGCTCTTTTCGCAATTCATCGCGTGTAGGCTGAGGGATTGGTTCTGATTTCCCGAAAAGTTCTTTCTCTTTTTTCAGCCTGATTTGTTTGGCAGTTTCGGGCACTTCTTTCAGATAATAGCTGAAGATAGCACCAAATGACGGGTTTGGAGCGTGAAACGGCATCGCCCCTTCGCCATAGCGTGAACCTTCTTCAACGTACATCAAAGCATTTTTCACAGGGAAGAGGATGGCTTTTTCGTCCTCTAACTTTCTTGCCGTGATGTTTCTGAGCAAACTGTAATCATCCAGTATATAAATTCCCCTGCCAAAAGTTGCGATAACCAAATCATTTTCACGTTGTTGGATAGCAAGATCTCTTACGGCAACATCAGGCATTCCGGCCATTAGTTTTGTCCAGAGTTTTCCACCATCGGCGCTGAAATAGAAACTGAATTCGGTTCCTGCAAAAAGTAAATCCTGATTCACAAAATCCTGGGCAACAGTATGGATTGTTTCTTTAGGAAGGTTCGAACTGATTGATGTCCAGCTATTTCCTTTATCGGTACTTTTAAAAATATAAGCCGTAAAATCATCATTCTGAATATTGTTGAAGCTGGCGAAAACAACATTTTCATCTATTGTTGATGGAAAAATATCGCTCACGAAAGTGTAAGCCGGTACGCCGGGAAACTGATCGATTTTTCGCCAATTTTTACCATCGTCTTCGGTCACCTGAATGAGGCCATCATCCGTTCCTACATAAACCAGACCTTCCTTCAAAGGCGATTCCGCCAAAGCGACTATGGTTCCCCACTGCGAGGTGGAAACATCTTTCATTACTGCACCTGATGGCCAGTATTTTCCCATCACCTTAAACTGATTTCTGTCTTCATTCCGTGTCAGGTCTTCGCTGATTACTTCCCACGACTGGCCACGGTCATCGCTTTTGAACAGCTTGTTTGCGCCCATATATAATCTCGTTGGTTTATGTGTACTCAGTATAAACGGTGCATCCCAGTTCCAGCGATAATGCAGCTCATCTTTACGGGGTTCGGGTTTTATTTTTACACTTTCGTTACTTTTTTTGTCGTAGCGATAAATATTACCGTATTGATAGGCAGAATAGGTGATATCAGTATTTCCCGGCTCGATGGCCTGCCAGAAACCATCTCCGCCAAGCGTTACTAACCATTCAGCACTTGTAACTCCGCCGCTGTTGGTGTTGCGCGATGGCCCTCCAAAACTGTTGTTATCCTGTGTGCCGCCAAATACCCAATAGAATGGCTCGCTATTGTCAACATTCACCCGGTAAAATTGTGTTACCGGAAGATTGGTTTTATGGATAAAATTAGCTCCACCATCGAAGGTTTCATAAATTCCTCCGTCGCCGCCAATCATCCAGTGTTTGGTATCGGATGGCTCAATCCAAAAAGCATGGTCATCCACGTGACGGTTATTTAAGCCCAGATCATTCCACGTTTTTCCACCATCGTGGGTAACTTTCGAAACAGTTTCAACGGAATAAACCGTGTTCGGATCAACCGGATCGCAGTAGATTTCATTGTAATACTGACCCAGACTGGTATAATCACTCATTTTTTCGAAGGATGCGCCACGATCGATCGAGCGGAAAAAACCACCGGCATTGTCAGCCGCCTCAATGATCAGATAAATAATATCGGGATTCAATTTCGGGATAGCGATTCCCATACCGCCCATATCAGCGCCTGGAAGTCCATTGGTAATCTTGTTCCATGTTTTTCCGGCATCAACAGATTTGTAAAACGCTGTTTCGGGTCCACCGCCGATTTTGGTGAAAATATGACGCCTCCGTTGTTCAGAAGTGGCATACATAATATCAGGATCACGCGGGTCGAAAACAACATTGTTTACTCCGGTATTCTCGCTGATATTCAGTACTTTTTCCCAGTTTTTTCCACCATCGGCTGTTTTATAAAGGCCACGTTCAGTCCCCGGACCCCAGACTGATCCTTCGGCAGCAACAAACACGATGTCGGAATTGCGAGGATCGATCTGAATCATACCTATCTGTCGCGATTCTTTCAATCCTAAGTTTTTCCATGATTTTCCACCATCTTCTGTTTTATAAACACCATTGCCATAACCCAAGGCACGCTGGTGATTGTTTTCGCCAGTTCCGGCCCAAACAACCTTACTGTTGTTGGGATCCATGGCCAGACAACCGATAGCATAAACGCCATTGTTATCGAAAACGGGACTGAATGTGGTGCCATTGTTCGTGGTTTTCCAGATATGCCCTGAAGCAACAGCAACATAATACTCACTCGTGTTAGCAGGGTTCACCGCAAAATCGGCAATTCGACCCGAAGCAAATGCCGGTCCGATGCTTCTCCATTTTAAACCACCGAAAACCTCACTTTTCAAGGTGTCGGAAGGTATCTTTTTTTCTTTTTTCGATGCACCAAGCATGGGAGATACAAAAAATAAACTCAATATTGAAAACGTAACAGCTTTCAAACCAATGGGTAACGGATATTTCATGATAGATGGATTTATTTCAACTAAAGTACAATTATAAGTTTATCAGAAAGCAGAAAAAAAGTTTTCGGTTGAATTAATGAATTTAATGGTAATGAAATTTTTGTTATTAGAAAAATTCAAGTTTTTCAATGTTTAAAAGGATAATCCTGAGCGTAATACAAAAAAATATGCAGACAAGGCAGCAATTGAAAAGAGGATAACTGGCAACAAATATTT
>JABFQW010000049.1 GCA_013141455.1 Bacteroidales bacterium | reverse complement strand
TCCACCCATATGATTAGAACCACCACTTGTCCGCATAAGCAAAATGACAACAACGATAATAATGATTACGACAAGGTATGATCCTGAATTCTTTTTGGCATATTGATCGGCTTTAAACTCACCTGAAGCAAGTTTGAAGATGGCTGTGGTAGCTGCATCGAGGCCGCCGTAATAATTGTTTTCCTGAAAATACGGAACCATCTCTTTTTCGATGATCCGTCTGCTCATGGCATCGGTAATCGTTGCCTCAAGTCCGTAACCCGTCTGGATTGAAGCCTGACCTCGTGATGAACCGACTTTTGGTTTTACAACTATGACAGCGCCGTTATTCTTTCCTTTACGTCCGACGCCCCATTTTTCACCGAGTTGATTGGCAAAATCAGCGATGGCGTAATCACCGATATCATTAACGATGACAATCACTATCTGCGTGGAAGTGCTGTCGTTGTAATAACGAAGTTTGGTTTCGAGACTATTCAGCTCCTGCGCCGACAGGATTTTGCTGAAGTCGTTTACTAATCGTGGTGGAACAGGTTTTTCGGGAATTTGTGCCCATCCTTGCAATACCGTAATTATAGCGAGTAAGAGAACGAGGTATTTTAGTGCTTTTTTCATGTTTTTCATTTTATTCAAACGATATCTCATTGCTTAACTCGTTCGTATCATCCGTTTGATAAGGGAAATGTTTTTTCAGTTTCTCACCAGCTTTTGAAATTCCGGCAACCAAACCTTCCGTAAAGTTCCCATTTTTGAATTGCCCGAGTAACAGAGATTTCACATCCTCCCAAAAATTCTCTTCCACTAAACTATTGATGCCCGAATCGCCAATGACGGCAAATTTCTTATCCTTGACTGCCACATAAAACAGCACAGCATTACGCATATCTGTTTTTTTCATTTCGAGCTTATCGAATAAGTATGAAGCCCTGTCGAGGACATCCTCATTGCAGTGGTTCTCGAGATGTACCCTGATTTCGCCAGAAGTATTCAACTCGGCATCGGTGATAGCCTGTTTGATGTTACTTTTTTGCTGATCAGTAAAGAAATTTTTTGCGTTTTGCATTGTTCAGAATTTAGTTATTGATTGCTGGGGTTTAAACTATCTTGTCCCTCCACGCTTGTTTGATGTCACAAATTGTGACCTCAAAGCGGTTTTGCTTCATTTAAAACTCAACTTTTGGAGCAACTTCGGCGCCTTTTGTAGCTTCGAAATAAGGTTTGGCAACAAATCCAAACATGCCGGCCAACATATTGTTCGGAAAGGATTTAACGTAGGTATTGTAAACCTTCGTGATGTCGTTAAACTTCTGACGTTCAACCGTGATGCGGTTTTCTGTTCCTTCGAGTTGCGATTGCAATTCAAGAAAGTTCTGGTTTGATTTTATTTCAGGATATTTCTCAACTACAACCATTAATCTTCCCAATGCGCCTGAAAGTCCTTCCTGTGCCTGTTGAAACTGAGTCATTTTATCTGGTGTCAGATTTGCAGCGTCAATATTTACTGAAGTGGCTTTCGCACGCGCTTCGGTAACACCGATAAATACATCTTTTTCCTGTTGTGCAAATCCCTTGACTGTGCTTACCAGATTAGGAATGAGGTCGGATCGGCGCTGATACACGTTTTGAACCTGGGCCCATTGTGAATCAACCTGTTCGCTGTTGGTCACCATGGTATTGTAAGTGCCTTTAAAGAAACTATAGAACAGGACGATTACCAGTACGATAATCCCGACGATAATGAGGGTTTTTTTCATTTTATTTAAATTTTATTTTGCTAAAGTAATTAATATTTAGGTTGTTGTAAAAAAAGGTTTGGATTTTAGTCAGGGCTTGACTCATAGTCAAGCCCTGACTAAGCCCTTGCTAAATTATCGTCTGCAAACTACGTTTTACAAATTCATTCAGTTCCTTGCCTTTCAGCAGGTTTTTCGATAAACGCGCCAGATCGTACAATTGTTTCACTTTCAGTTCATTGACTTCAGAATCACCGTCAAGCAAGGTAAGCATCGATGGATGATTCGCATTCACTACCAACGAATAACTGTCAGGCAGATTGCCCAATCCCATCATCGGGCCACCACCCAATGCGCTCATGTCTTTCATACGGCGCATAAACTCGTTTTGGGTGATCATGAATGGCGCATCGGTTTCACTCAGACTCTCGAATGAAACTTCAAATTGCTTGTTATCAATGCTTTTGGTGATTATTTCTTTGATTTGTTCTTTTTGCTTTTCATCTAATTTCGAAGGTAGTTCTGTCTCTTCTTTATGGATAATCTTATCGATGGAGTTTGAATCGACTCGGGCAAAAGTGGTGTCTTTCAATTTCTGTTCGATGGTGTTGATAAAGTGACTGTCGAGCATGCCGTCCATCATCAGCACGTCGTAACCACGTTCTTTGGCAGCTTCAATATAGCCAAACTGATCATCGTGGTTGGTGGTATAGAGATAAACGGTCCGTTTGTCCTTGTCTTTCTGATTTATCTCAATATGTTTCTGGTATTCTTCAAGCGTAAAGTATTTACTGTCAGTATTTTTCAGAAGAACAAATTTCTCGGCACGATCATAAAATTTAGGATCGGAGATCATACCGTACTCGATGAAAATCTTGATGTCGTCCCATTTTTTCTCAAATCCTTCACGGTCTTTTTTGAAGAGTTCTTCGAGTTTATCGGCCACTTTTTTCGAAATATGACTAGATATTTTCTTCACATTCTGGTCACTTTGCAGAAACGAACGGCTTACATTCAATGGGATGTCCGGCGAATCGATCACACCATGAAGTAATGTAAGGAAATCGGGAACAATGCCTTCGACTGAATCAGTGACGAAAACCTGGTTGCAGTACAACTGGATCTTGTTTTTCTGCAATTCGTAATTCTGTTTTGCCTTGGGGAAATATAGAATCCCGGTCAGGTTGAACGGATAATCCACATTCAGGTGAATCTGAAACAGTGGATCTTCGAAGCTCATCGGATACAATTCGCGGTAGAATTCCTTGTATTCCTCATCGCTTACATCAGCGGGTGATTTTTTCCAGATGGGGTTCGGATTGTTGATGATCCATGGTTTTTCGACAGATTTTGTTTTCTGCTTTCCATCTTTATCTAATTCACCTTCAGTAGGTTCTTCCTCTTTTCTTGTTCCAAATTGAATCGGGATCGGGAGGAACTTACAATATTTGGTGAGTAGTTCACGTATTTTATATTCTTCCAGAAAATCGGTATTTTCCTTGTCGATATGCAAAATGATCTCGGTTCCACGGTCTTTTTTGTCGCTATCCGAAATGGTGTAATCCGGACTTCCGTCACATTCCCATTTCACGGCCTTGGTGCTTCCGCCTTTTTTGTAGGTTTTGGTAATCAATTCCACCTTTTCGGAAACCATGAATGATGAATAGAATCCAAGTCCGAAATGGCCGATGATGGCGTTTGCCTCAGCCTCTGTCTTGGTTTTGAACTTTTTAACAAACTCTTCGGCGCCAGAAAAAGCGATTTGGTTGATGTATTTTTCAACTTCTTCCTGTGTCATACCGATACCACGGTCGCGGACGGTGATGGTTTTTTTCTTTTTATCAACTTCAACCTGGATGGTCAGGTCGCCCAATTCGTCTTTGAACTGTCCGGTTGAAGCGAATGTTTTCAGTTTCTGGGTTGCATCAACGGCATTACTGACCAATTCGCGTAAAAATATCTCATGATCTGAATAGAGAAATTTCTTGATGATCGGAAAAATGTTCTCAGTTTTAACTTCTATGGTTCCTTTTTGCATCGTAATTCTGTTTTTGAGTTTGGTAATGAATATCAAAGGATGTGCCATCGGTAGAAAACTGACATTTTGGCTTTATTCTATTTGACAATTCAACAATTTGACGATTCGACAATTTGACAATTTAACAATGTGGGACTGATTGTTTTTGAGATTGGAATGATCGAAAATTAAACTCCTGATTTTAAAATGGGATTCCACAAACCAAATTGAATGTCATGATACAAACGATTTGATGCGTACTTTTGCTAAACAGTTAAAAACTATGGAAAAGGCCCTAAATGAATTGATGGAAGCAGTGAAGCTTGCTATTGACGAAAATAAATTTGTGAAACTTACACTCAGCAAACCGAGAAGCAAGCAATCAGATTTGAAAAATATGTATGTGAAGATGATTCTTCTCAAGGGAAATAATTGGATGTCATTTACTTACAAACATAACACCAAAGATATTGTTAAGAATTTTGCGGTGGAGGACGCTGCGCAACAAATCATTGAACTTCTCGAAACTTCATTTTTTGCAGCCAATCTGCTAACATCGGAGATGGATTATGCCTTACTTTCAAATGAAAAAGGATCGTCGAAACTGATTAAAAGACCTGTTGAAAAGCGCGCTATTCCTGAAAGGGAGCATGATCACACCAAATCACGCCTAATCAATCCGGCCAACGTATGGTGGTTTCAATTGGGTATTACCGACCGGCAGGGAAATGTATTGCCTTCGATGCAGTTCAAGTTCAAACAGATCAATAAATATGTTGAAATATTGGATGGTCTGATTAAACAGATTGATTTTCATGGAACTGTGAAAGTGGTCGATATGGGAGCCGGCAAGGCCTACCTCACTTTTGCCTTATATGAATATTTGGTCGTCAACCGTAAGTTAGATGTTCAGATAACGGGTGTTGAGCAACGTCCCGATCTGGTTGAAAAAACCAACAACATTGCCAAAAGTGCAAAGCTTGAAAACCTCCGTTTCGTCGAAGGTATGATTGGTAATTTTGCCGTCAAGGAAATGGATGTTCTGATTGCCTTACACGCTTGCGATACGGCTACCGATGATGCCATTGCGGCCGGGATCAATGCCGGGGCGAAACTTATTGTTTGTGCTCCTTGCTGTCATAAACAAATCCGTCAAATCATGAAACCTCCGTTCGACGCACTTCCGATGCTGAAATTCGGTATTTTATTGGAACGGCAGGCAGAGATTTTAACCGATACCATCCGTGCATTAATCATGGAAAAACATGGTTATAAAAGCCAGATCATGGAGTTTATAGAAACGGAACATACACCAAAAAACTTATTGATCACAGGTATCCGAACCACTAAAAATATTGATATAGAGGAGATTGATGGTAAAATTGCTTCCTTAAAGAAGCAATTTGGAATTGAAAAGCATTATTTAGAAACACTGTTAAGTTAGAAGTTGGAAGTGGGAAGAATGTAGATAGAAGTCCAGACTTCGGTCTTCCGACTTCGGACTTCCGACCAAAAAAAACGCATTAAAAAAGTAAAACTATTATTTTCAATGATCACAGGAACCCTCATCAATGTTACAGCAGTGCTGGTTGGAAGTTTGATCGGATTGACATTTCGTTCGCGTCTTCCTGAAAGATTTGTCACCATCCTTTTTCAGGGAATTGGTTTGTTTACCATTGTTTTGGGCATTGCTATGGCTATCAAAGCACAGGAATGGATTCTGGTGATTTTAAGTTTGATCGTGGGCGGTTTACTTGGTGAATTATTGAATCTCGAAAAGTTTTTCGACAAATTAGCAAGCACCATCGGTAAGCGGTTCAAACAAGGTGGTGCACGATTCAACGAAGGATTACTGACAGCTTTTTTATTGTTCTGCATGGGTTCGATGACCATCTTAGGTGCAATAGAAGAAGGATTGGGAAATGCACCGAATCTGTATTACATCAAATCGCTGATGGATGGCATTTCTTCGATCGCTTTAGCATCAGGATTGGGTTTGGGTGTTCTGTTTTCAATCGTTCCACTTTTTATTTATCAGGCAGGACTCACCGTTTTCGCTTCCTGGTTTGGAAGTTTCATGCCCGAACTGATGATCAATGGCATTACGGCGACCGGTGGCGTATTGTTGGTCGGACTTGGACTTAATATTTTGAAAATAAGTTCGATAAAAATACTGAATCTGTTACCATCATTGATTATCGTTGTTATCGCCACTTTACTATTTATCGCAGTTCGATAGATTTCGACCATTACTGTTCGGACTGTTTATAAATTAACAGCATCGATCAGATGCTATGAAATATTACTTAATTTAGCTTCCTGAAAAGGAACTTTGTAAATACAAAATATATGGAAAATATTGATTGGAAAAATTTGCCATTTGGTTATTACCCAACGGATTACAACTTACGTTCGACATGGAAAGATGGGAAATGGAGTGATTTGGAAGTAAGTTCTTCCGAATTTATCAGTGTACACATGGCTGCCACCGGATTGCATTATGGTCAGGAGGCTTTTGAAGGTTTGAAGGCCTACCGTGGTAAAGACGGAAAAGTAAGATTATTTCGCTGGGAAGACAATGCCATTCGTATGCGAAATTCTGCCCAGGGTGTGATGATGGCGGAAGTGCCGGATGAATTGTTTTTTAGCGCAATCAATCAGGCTGTAAGGTTGAATGCAAAATTTATTCCGCCTTACGGAACAGGATCATCGCTTTATATCCGGCCATTGTTGTTTGGTTCAGGCGCGCAGGTTGGCGTTAAACCCGCCAAAGAATATATGTTTGTTGTGTTTGTTTCGCCGGTCGGTCCTTATTTTAAAGAAGGATTCAGTCCCGTAGATGTTGAGTTGGTGCGTGATTACGATAGGGCCGCACCACTGGGAACAGGTCATATTAAAGTGGGTGGAAACTATGCCGCCAGTCTGCGTCCGGCCGACAGGGCACACAACGACGGTTACAGCGCGGTGCTTTTCCTTGATGCACGTGAAAAGAAATTTATCGACGAAGCCGGTCCTGCCAATTTCTTCGGAATAAAGAATGGTATTTATGTAACACCAAGTTCACGCACTATTTTGCCGTCCATCACGAACAAGAGTCTGGAAGTGATAGCTGAAGATCTCGGTTTGAAAGTAGAAAGACGTCCTGTACCGGTTGAAGAGCTGGATACTTTTGAAGAAGCCGGCGCCTGCGGAACTGCAGCCATCATTTCTCCATTCAGAAAAATAGTTGACCGTCAGACAAAAAAAGAATATAATTACGCTGAAAAAGCGGGCCCATACAGCACAAAACTCTATCAAACCCTTACTGCCATTCAGTTTGGTGAAATGGAAGATACACACGGTTGGACGACTGTTCTTGAAGGAATCTAAATTAAAAAATCCCGCTGAAAGGCGGGATTTTTGCGTTATTATAATAATCGATAATCTTGTCAGATCGTAATTAGTGGGTGAGATGGATCTGTTATAACAATCTTTTTTGTTTGAGGATAATTTCCATTTCCTGTTGAATCTTTTGCGCTTCTATCCCGGCCTGTACAGCAAAGTCTTCTTTATCGGATGTATAGATTATTCCCCGTGATGAATTTACCAACAGCCCGCATTCGTTGTTTAACCCAAATTCAGCGACGGCCTGTAAATCGCCGCCTTGCGCGCCAACGCCCGGAACTAACAGGAAATAATCAGGGACGATTTTTCGGATCAAACCAATTTCTTCAGGATGGGTGGCCCCGACAACAAACATCAACTGATCTGAATTGGCCCATGATTTGGCAGTTTCGAGCACTTTTTCGAAAAGTTTTTTGTCGTCGGAAGTGATATATTGAAAATCAGCTGACCCTGAATTAGAAGTCAACGCCAGCAGAATCACCCATTTGTCTTTATGGTTTAAAAACGGTAGCACCGAATCGTGCCCCATATACGGCGCTACAGTAACAGCATCTGCACCGAGTTCATCAAAGAAAGCGGAAGCGTATTTGGCGGAGGTATTTCCGATATCACCCCGTTTTGCATCGGCAATGATAAATATTTCAGGGTAGTTACTTCGGATATAATCAATCGTTTTCTCAAGGCTCAACCAGCCTTTTGCACCATATTCCTCATAGAAAGCCGTGTTTGGTTTATAGGCAACCGTATAGTCTGCCGTTGCATCAATAATCGCTTTATTGAAAGTGTAAACCGGATCCGTTTCCTTCAATAGAAATGATGGAATCTTTTGAATATCAGTATCCAAACCAACACATAGGAAGGATTTTTTGATTTTGATCTGTTGGAAAAGTGCTGTTTTATTCATGATTACAATTTTCTACGATCTTTAAACTTTAGCCTTTATACTTTATAAACTTTATACTTCCCCTAATTATCCAATTCCGTTTTCAATCTTTCCGCATTCTCAGCCATTTGCAATTTTTCGATAATCTCATCAATATCACCATCAATGATTGCCGATAAGTTGTACAATGTCAGGTTGATACGATGATCGGTAACCCTGCCTTGCGGCCAGTTGTAGGTTCTGATTTTTGCCGAACGATCGCCGGTCGAAACCATGGTTTTACGTTTTCCGGCCATTTCTTCGAGATATTTCGAATATTCAAGTTCGAACAAACGGCTACGCAACACTTTCATGGCTTTCGCGAGGTTCTTGATCTGCGATTTTTCATCCTGACACGAAACAACAAGTCCGCTCGGGATGTGTGTCAATCGGATGGCTGAATACGTTGTGTTTACTGATTGTCCGCCCGGACCGGAAGAACAGAAAGTGTCTTTCCGGATATCTTTGTCATTCAATTCTATCTCGAATTCATCGGCTTCGGGCAACACAACCACGGTAGCCGCGGAGGTGTGGATGCGACCCTGTGTTTCAGTTTTAGGTACGCGTTGCACACGGTGAACACCCGATTCAAATTTAAGGATTCCGTAGGCTCCCGGCCCGATGACATTGATAACAATTTCCTTAAAACCACCGGCTGTTCCTTCGTTCATATCAACAAATTCGGTTTTCCAGCCTTTGCGTTCGCAAAAACGCATATACATCCTGTAAATGTCTCCGGCAAAGATACTTGCCTCATCACCGCCCGTTCCGGCACGAATCTCAAGCAATGCATTTTTATCGTCCTGCGGATCCTTGGGTATCATCATGATCCGGATATTATCTTCAATCGAAATCTTTCGTTCCTGCAGATCATCTAATTCGGCACGTGCCATCTCCCTGAAATCGTCATCTTTTTCCTTTTTCAGGATTTCCTTCGTGTTTTCGATGTTCTCAACCACATTTTTATATTCCTTAAAAGCTGTCACAACCGGTTCAAGGTCTTTGTAATCCTTATTCAGTTTCACGAAACGTTTCATGTCTGACATTACTTCAGGATCGTTCAATTGCTCACCCATTTCCTCCCACCTGCGGTAGATCGTTTCAAGTTTATCTGAAATCTCCATGTAATTTGATTTTTCGGTGTGCAAAGGTAGTAAAAAAAGTGAGCTAAAGTTCGGAGTGAACTAAAGTGCGGAGGTACGTGACTTTAGTTCACTTTAGCTCACTTTAGTTCACTCAGCACTTTCCTAATAAACAAACTTCCCGGCTTCACTCTCAATGGTCAGTTTCTTCACTTCAGCAGCTTCACAATAACCAACAATTTGTGCATCAACACCAAAGGATTTTGAGATTTCGATGATGTCATCTGCAAATTCGGGTGCGATATAAATCTCCATGCGATGACCCATATTGAACACCTTGTACATCTCGCTCCATTCGGTTTGTGACGTTTTTTGGATCATCCTGAAAAGTGGTGGGATTTGAAAAAGATTGTTTTTTACGATATGAATCCTGTCAACAAAATGCAACACTTTCGTTTGAGCACCTCCGCTGCAATGAATCATACCGTGGATATTCGTGCGGTGTTTATCAAGTATTGATTTGATGATTGGCGCATAGGTACGGGTAGGGGAGAGTACTAATTTACCGGCATCGACACCTTCAATTTCAGTCGATTGGGTGAGTTTGTATGCGCCGGAATAAACCAAATCCTCAGGAATATTTTGGTCGAAACTTTCGGGATATTTTTTTGCCAGATCGTGTTCAAACACATCATGCCGTGCCGATGTAAGTCCGTTGCTACCCATGCCGCCATTATAACAATCTTCATAGCTTGCCTTACCGGAAGAGGATAAACCTACAATAACATCGCCCGGACGAATATTGTTTTCAACGACTTCCTTACGTTTCATGCGCGCTGTGACAGTGCTGTCAACAATGATCGTCCTCACAAGATCGCCAACATCGGCTGTTTCGCCACCTGTTGACCAGATTCCGATTCCCATTTCACGTAGTTTACCAAGGAAATTCTCGGTTCCGTTGATGATTCGTGCAATGACTTCACCCGGAATCAGGTTTTTGTTTCTTCCGATCGTCGATGAAATAAGAATGTTATCGGTCACACCAATACACAACAAATCGTCGATATTCATCACAATGGCATCCTGGGCAATACCGTCCCAAACTGACAGATCGCCGGTTTCTTTCCAGTAAAGATAAGCCAATGATGATTTTGTTCCGGCGCCATCGGCATGCATCACATTGCACCATTCACGGTCTCCACCCAAAAAATCAGGTACAATTTTACAGAAAGCATTCGGATATAAACCCTTGTCGATATGTTGAATGGCCTGGTGTACGTCTTCTTTCGATGCTGAAACGCCTCGTTGGTTATATCGCTGATCAGTCATCAGTTATTTGAATATGAGTGTTTTACCTTTGGTATCAATCGAATATTCGCCACATTCATTCAGGATTTCCTGCCCGAAAACGAAATCACTTTTCAATGAATGCGACACAGTGAGTTCAACATTATGTGTGGTTCGGTTGGCAATCCGGATACTGTTGATTTTGAAAACGGCTTTGTCGGCAATTGAACCCGTTGTGAGTACTTTCTCAACATCGCCAACGAAA
>JABFQW010000113.1 GCA_013141455.1 Bacteroidales bacterium | reverse complement strand
CGCAACTATACCAGCCACAACAACAACCGATGGTTGGATCGGAGTTCAGGCAGCAGCCGGAACCGCAACAAACTACTGGTGTAACACCATGACAGGTACTGGCTCAGCAGTTCAGGCCCTGGGTGGAACTTATACTGTTATAGCCGAGAAATTGGCAGTTTGCTTAAGCCAGGTTGGCGGCGGCGGCGGAGCATCCGATTGGTTGACCTTAGGTCAGTATGAAGGCTCAGTTGGACCAAACGGTACCAGCTTTAACTTACCGGTTAACTTTGATGCTACAGGCACAGCAGCCGGTGAAGTGTATAATGCACAGATCGTTGTATCAACACAACCAAACGTAGGCACCTTTACAATTCCTGTAACGATGACTATCTATGGTGATCCTTTGTCACCTGTAACTGATCTGACTGCAACAATTACCAATGAAGTAACAGGTTCAGTTGCATTAGCCTGGACATTCACACGTCCTGCTAACTTCCAGTATTTCCTTATCAAACGTAATGGTTTAGGTATTGGAACAACAACCAACAATAGTTTCAACGATTTATTACCTGCCTATAATTCATATTGTTATACCGTAACTCCTGTTTATGATGCAGGAAATGGTGTACCAGGCGGCCCGGCATGTGTTGATTGGTTGATTCCCGTATTGTGTTATTCACCGGCAAACCCAACCAATTCGCAATGGCCATTGGTTAATGAGCAGGTTATGTTAACACTTGAAAACTGCGGACAAGGAACATTGGAATTCAGTTTCCCTGACTACGCTGCACAAGTTCTGTTAAACGATCCTAACATTCAAAAAAATGATGTTAGTCCTGTTGAAGGTTTCGACAGAATCGCAGAACCTGCAAAAGGTGAAAATGACCCACGTGACGGTGGCGGACATCCGGTAGTTTTAGGTGCCGGTGGACCAGATACTTTTGGTTATGAATGGATTGACAGTGACGAACCGGGTGGACCAGTTTTCAACTGGGTTGAAATCTCAGGTATCGGAACTAACCACCCATTGGTTGGTGACGACAATAATGTTTCAATCACATTACCTTTCGCTTTCCCATTCTATGGTGTTGATAAAACCAGCCTTCTGGCCGGAACAAACGGTTATCTTACTTTTGGAACAAGCGGTAATTCATACAGCAATACCGGTATTCCAAATGCTGCACAACCGAATGATATGATCGCAGCTTTCTGGGATGATATGAGCTTCGTTGGCGGAACATCTTTCCTGTATTCATACAATGATGTTGCTAACAGCAGGTTTATTATTCAATATACCAATGTTCCCCGATTAGGTGCTTCATTCTATAATACTTTCCAGTTTATTCTTACCCCGAATGGTGGTATTACAATTCAGTATCTGAATGTAAACGGAACATTGAATTCAGCAACTGTAGGTATTGAAAACGCCGCTGGAAATGATGGATTACAGGTAGCCTTTAATGCAGCCTATATCGCAAACAGTAAAGCAATTTACTTCTTCCAGCCAGCACATTTCATTACATCGGTTACTCCTTATTATGGAACAATTTCTGAAGGAAATTCTGTTGATGTAACCATGGTTTACAGTTCTGAAGATTATGGAGTAGGTGTTTATAATGAAGACCTCTTTATCTCGACAAACGAACAGGGATCAAATGAATGGTTTATTCCTAATACAATGGTTGTTTACCAACCAGCTACCATCAGTGGTATGGTAACTGATTGTGTTACCGGCGCTCCTAAAAAGAATGTTACCGTTACAGCAGTTGGTGCAAGCACTTATACCGCAGAATCAGCTGAAAACGGCACCTATTCAATGGTTGTTGATCCGGGAACTTACGATGTATCATTCACAATGGTTGGTTTCCATACCTTTGTTGTTGAAGACGTTGTTGTAACCGTAGCAGGCAGCCCAGTTGATGTTGATGCTGCAATGTGTGAAATGGCTTACCCGGTTAGTTTCGTAAATGCTGATCCTAATGAAGCCGACACCCAGGCATTGATCACATGGGGTATCCCAATGGGACCTTATTCAATTCAATATGACGATGGTTCAGCCGAGAATTATTTCTCATGGTTATCGGCCGGAAGTGCATCAGCAGTTAAATTTACTCCAGCCGGATATCCTGCAACCATTTTAGGTGGCAGAATGTATGTTGGCGATGGTAGCTTCCCTGAAGGGGTAGATTTCCTTGGAGCAGAATTTGCAGTGGGTGTTATTGCCGCTGACGGTACCAATGGCTTACCAGGTACTGTATTGGATTCAACAATTGTTACTGTTGACAACTTCGGTTGGGTAAACTTTGACAATGCGTTCCATGCAACCGTTAACTCAGGTAATTTCTATATCGCCGTATGGAAACTGTTCACACAGGTACCAGTTGGCGTTGACCAGAATGTACCTACTTATTACAGAAGTTATGTTAAACCAGTTGGTGGAAACTGGGCTGCTTCATCTTACCAGGATTTCATGATCAGGGCAATTGTAAGCGGACCAGGAACAAACGTAGCAGAACGCACAAGCGGAGTTACGATTTATCCTGCCAAACCAACTATGACTGACTTTGTTGCTACATGTGCTCCAAACGGAACACCAGGCCTCGAAAAAACAGGTTTGTATGTTATTGAGCCAAATCAGGAAGCATCACGCGAATTGGTTGACTATGCAGTTGAACGTATCACTGGTTTTGATCCTGAAGCAGGTGAAACACCTGAAGATGGTGACATGACTATTATTGCAGCCCATAACGCTACACAATCATTCAATGATGCAAACTTTGGCGCACAACCAGCCGGTTTCTATGCCTATGGAGTTAGAGCAAACTACAGTGTTGAAAACTCAACCTGGGTTTACTCAAATGTTGTAGCTCATGGTTTAGACAATGTTGTTACATTGAATGTAAGCCGTTGCGATGGTGGCGATGTTGCAGGTGCCGAAGTACACCTCTTAGGTCACAATTATCCATATCAGCACCTGATGGCAACAACAGATGCAAGTGGTGTTGTTGTGTTCGACAGTGTAATTAATGGTATCTACGATCTTTCAGCCTTTAAATTAGCCTTCCAGCCTTATGTACATAATGGTATATTGATCAACTATGACTATACAGAAGATGTAGTTTTGGCTAACAAAACATATCCTGCTAAAAACTTAGTTGTTGATCCGGCAACTTCTGTTGCAACCTGGGAAGCTCCTAACTATACCGCAGTCGAAATGCAAGGTTTTGAAGATGCTGCTTTCCCACCAGCTGGTTGGGCAAAAGAATCGAATAGCCGTGGTTTCTTCCGTACCGATAATGGAAGCAGCAGTTTCTGGCAAATTCCTGCCGGCGATGGTTTCTATGCTTGTGCCAATGATGATGGATTCAATGGCGATGCCAGTGAAGACCGTTTGATTACACCAGTATGTGACCTGAGAGAAGGACAGGAATACAGTTTCACATTCGATTACTTCTATGATGGATCATGGGGTGGATCAGCCTATGTTGAATATAGTTTGGATAACGGCGCGAGCTGGACCGAATTAATGTCATTAGGCGCAGTAGGAAGCTGGACAACTGAATCGATCAGTTTGGCAAGCTTTGCCGGTGAAGACGCAATTACTTTCTGTTTCCACTACGATGACAATGGTATGTGGGCCGATGGTATTGCAGTTGATAATGTAATGGTAAGCAACGGACCAGTTGATATCTTAGGATACGAAGTTTCGTTGAACGGCGGTTATATTACCGAAGTTGGACCTGAAGTCTTGACTTATCAATACCGGAACCTCACTTACGGACAAACATATACAGCACAGGTAAAGGCTAAATTCCCTTGTGGATTGTCAGAACCTGCAACTTATGTGTTCCAGTCGAACTTCCTATATCCTCCACGGGAATTAGGAGATGCGTATGTTTATAACACGAACGAGATTCCGTTGATGTGGTTCCCACCAATGACTGTAGCCGGACCGGCTCGTTCATCGGTTGGTATTGTTGAAAACGGACCAGTAGTAAGTGCAGGTGTAACTTCGAAAGGTGCAATACCAGCAGAATTACTACAACATGCTGACAGCAGACCAACACAGTATCTGAATCCATTGGATTCATATAATGCCTGGATCGCAGGGCCAAACGGTGGAACACCATCAACATTGTATGTTGCAGATATGGGCGCTTATACTTATACCGTAGTAGGTAATTCACTCGTTGACCCGTCCACAGGTGATTTCATGAATAATGAAGACACTTATATGTTATGTGCAGGCGATTGGGGATCAACATTCTACTCAGTAGATGTAACCACCGGCGAAGCTACATTTATAGCACCATTCACCGGAGGCTTTGATGACGTATCGGGTATGGCATGCGACAGAACAACAAATACGATGTATGTATGTATGACCAATATCTCTGCTTCACAAATCGGAACCCTTGATATTGAAACCGGAGCTATCACCCTTATCGGTTCATCAACCACAGAAACACCAGGTTTGATCCAGATCGCAATTGACGGATCAGGTCAGATGTATGGCTGGGATATCGTGAACGATGCATCCTACCTGATTGATAAAGAAACAGGAGCGGTAACCGAACTTGGTTCGTTAGGATTTGATGCTAACTATGGTCAGGGAGGAAACTGGAGTGCAGAAGATAACACAATTTATCTGACAGCATTCAATAACAGTACTTTCCAGGGTGAATTAAGAGCACTGGATGTAGCCACAGGAGGAACAACATTCTTAGGCGTATTACCACAGTTACAATGCACAGCATTTGGTGTTCCGGCTTCAGCTGGACCAATTGACGGTGGAGTTCCTGCAGGACTTATTTCCTTCAACCTGTATCAGGACGGCGAATTGCTAACCAACGTACCTTATGCCGATCAGGCAACAGACGAGTATGTGAACTATGTAATCAATCCGATCGACCCGGGCACCTACAGTTATGATGTAAGTGCAGTATATGATCTGAGCGTGTTTGGATTGACAGGCACAGCCGAATCAGCCTGGGAAGGTACCGACGTGGTAACCGTAGCATGGGGCTTCCCATTGCCATTCAACGAAGACTTCGGTCAGGGCAGTTTCGACTTCAATCATTGGAGATTTGATGATAACGGAGCAAACTGGGTGATCAACAGTCAGAGCGGCAACGGCGCACCAAGTGCAGAATTCACATGGGATCCATTGTTAACCGATGGCTATAGCTCAACCATGACCAGTAACCCATTGTTGGGCGATCAGATCACGGAAGGCAACATTTGGTTGGACTTTGACCTGAAACTACAGGATCGCAACGCAACAGGCGCCGAGAAGATGAAGGTAGAAGTATTCAATGGCAGCACATGGAGTCAGGTAGCATTGTTCAGTAACGAAGGCAGCTTCGATTACACAGCAAGCCACGTAAACATCACAGCCGCTGCCAAAGGCAGAGTGTTCCAGGTAAGGTTCAACGCCATTGGAGACAACAGCTTTGATGTAATCAGCTGGTTTGTTGACAATATCAATATCTACCGTACATGTACCCCGCCAACATCCTTAACCGGAGAGTATGTATATAACAATGGAAGCGATTTCGGAGCCGAAGTATGCTGGAATGGTCCGGCAGGCACGAACGTAAGCGAATGGTTATATTATGACGATGGCGTGAACGTAGATGGCATCGGTGGACCGGCCAGCTTCTCATGGGCAGTAAAATTTGATCCATCGCAGTTGGAAGACTTCGAAGGCGCATCACTGACCAAGATCAAGATTGTAGCCCGTACAGCAGCAGCAAACGAACTTCGGATTTATGAAGGCACGAATGCAGCAACCCTGTTACACACCCAAACCCTGAGTGGATTACCGATAGAAGAATGGTCAGAAGTAGAATTGACAAGTTCAGTAGCTATCGATATCACCAAACAGTTGTGGATAACCGTTTACACAGACGATGGAGCTAATTACCCTGCCGGATGTGGCAATGGCATGAATGAACCGAATGGCGATTTGATCACATTGGATGGATCGACCTGGGAACATTTATCAGACTATGCATTGGATTACACCTGGAACTTACGTGGATTTGTAACCACAGCAACAGGCGCAACAGCCAGCATCCCGATGGAAGCACCAAAGGACAACTACAACAATGACAGCCGTGCAACATTGGCCATATCAGGTCATGGCAGCACAGCAGCAGCATTGGTAGAAACAGCCGAACGTGCAATATCAGGCTACAATGTATATCGTAAACAAGTAGAAGTTGACAACGACTATGTATTGTTGACCAACGTACCAGCCGTTCAGGGAACGACTCACTACTGCTACTATGATGAAACCGGGATAGGAGAATACTACTATCAGGTAACAGCAGCCTACAGCAGTGAAACAGATGCATGCGAATCAGCCCCGGGTATGGCCTTGGTTAATACGACTGAAGACTTTGTATATGTACTTGTTACCGATGTTGCTTCAAACGAAGCCAATGTAACCCGTATGTATCCAAATCCTGCAAACGAAAGCGTAACGATCGAATCATCGAAGATGAATCGTATCATCGTTATGAACACTGTTGGACAAGTAGTATATGATGTAATGGCCAATGGCGCAAACAAAGTAAGTTTGAACACAGTTAATTATGAAGCAGGCGTTTACGTAGTACGTATCGAAGCTGCTGAAGGAACTGTAACAAGACGCGTTACTGTTGTTCGCTAAGCATAACACATAGAGGTCATTACGACCTCAACCAATAAAAAAAGGGAGCCGGAAGGCTCCCTTTTTTTGTTATGACCGGATCACGAAACTGAGTGTTTCGCCTCATAAAAAAAGCTAATTTTGCAGCTCACTTACACTCTTCATGGTTTCGGTACAAAATTTAACAATGCATTTTACAGGTGAAGATTTGTTCACCGGAATTTCTTTTCTGATAAGGGAAAAAGATAGAATCGGGCTGGTTGGTAAAAATGGTGCCGGTAAAACGACCTTATTGCGTTTGATCTGTGGTTTGGAACAGCCTCATAAAGGTGATATCATTGTTCCTGAGGAAACTTCCATTGGCTATTTGCCCCAGGAAAAAGAATTGTCGAGCAATAAAACTATTTTGGATGAGGCATTGTCAGCCTTTGAAGAGGTAAAGCAAATTGAACATCAGATTGAGAAGGTAACACATGGGATATCGGTCAGAACTGATTATGAATCAGTGTCGTACCACGATCTTATTGACCGGCTCACCTTATTGAACGAGCGTCTGGCATTGCTTGGCGTTAATTCGATGGAGGGTGATGCTGAACAAATCCTTGTTGGACTTGGGTTTGAGCACAACGATATGAATCGGTTAATGTCGGAATTTAGCAATGGCTGGCAGATGCGGGTCGAACTCGCCAAAATTTTATTGAAACGACCGGCTTTATTGATACTCGATGAACCAACCAATCATTTGGATATTGAAGCGATTCAATGGCTGGAAGGGTTTCTTCAAAATTATTATGGTTCGGTTTTCATGGTTTCTCATGACCGGGCATTTCTCGATAATATCACAAAACGGACTATCGAAATAAGCCAGGGTAAGATATATGATTATAAAGGTTCGTATAGCGAATATGTCGATATGCGTGAGGAACGTATTGAGTCACAAACAGCTGCATACAACAATCAACAACGCGAGATAAAGGAAATTGAAAGATTTGTCGAGCGGTTCAGGTATAAATCAACAAAATCGAAGCAGGTGCAATCGCGCGTTAAATTGCTCGAAAAGATGGATCAGATTGTAGTAGATGATATGGATGCTTCTTCAATTCAGTTTCGATTTCCAAAAGCCCCGCATTCCGGTAAAATAACTCTTGAATTAAAAGGTCTTTCCAAAGCATACGGTCAGCTTAAAGTTTTGCAGGATATTGATTTATTGGTAGTCCGAAATGAACGGATTGCCTTTGTGGGACGCAATGGTGAAGGGAAATCTACGCTGGCGAAGATACTCGCCGGAGTGCTCGATTTTTCAGGTGAATTGCGTCTCGGACATCAGGTGAAAGTTGGATATTATGCACAAAATCAGCATGATATGCTCGATTTGGAGAAAACAGTTTTCGAAACGTTGGATGAGGTTGCCGTGGGTGATATCAGGACAAGGTTAAAAGCAATATTGGGTTCGTTTCTTTTTGGCGGGGATGCCACTGATAAAAAAGTGAAAGTGCTTTCGGGTGGTGAGAAAGCCCGGTTATCCTTGGCAAAAATGCTCCTTTTCCCGTCTAATTTATTGATTCTTGATGAGCCTACCAATCACCTCGATATGCAATCGAAGGATATTTTAAAGAACGCCTTGTTGAAATATGATGGAACCCTGATCATTGTCTCTCACGACAGGGATTTTTTGCAAGGCCTGACCAACAAGGTGATTGAGTTTAAGAAGCCGAGGATTAAAGAATATATTGGTGATATTTATGATTTTATTCAGGCCCGCGATATCGTGAAACTGGAAGATTTGGAAATGAAAGTCTCCAACAGAAATCCGGGGACAGAAAAGGACGAAATTTCGGTGAATAAACAAAATTATGAACGCAAAAAAATACTTGACAGAGACCTTCGAAAAATAACGAAAGAGATTGAAACCATTGAAGGTGAAATAGAAAAACTGGAAGGAATTTTAACCGGATACGATAAAATTTTAGCAAATCCATCAGATTATCCTCAGATAAAAATTGATGAAAACTGGCTTATAACTTATGCGAATCAAAAAAAACAACTCACGCAACTCATGGAGAACTGGGAATCGAAACTACTCGGGCGCGAATTGATTCAAAATTCTTCGGGCGAGGTTCAATAGTTTCTTTTCAGCATCAAAGCCGATAGAATAAGCAACTGCGATTTCCTATCTTCCTGAACCTGAATGCTATCTAAACAATCCATCGCTTTGTCATAATAGTCCTGCATCAACAATTCAACATCGGCTTTTACTCCTGTTTGATCAAAAATCAATTTAACTTTACTAATCTTCAGGTCAGGGTCAATGCCTGAATCGTTGTATAAATCGTTGAGCAATTTTCGTTCGTCCTTATTGCAAAGTTCGAGGGCTTTTAAAAACAGATAGGTTTTTTTGTTGGAAGCAATATCTCCCCCTGTTTTTTTTCCGAATTGTTCCTGTTCACCATAAACATCAAGCAAATCGTCCATTAACTGAAATGCCATGCCAAGGTGCGTGCCAAAATTATAAATAGCCTCTATTTCCTTTTCTGACGCATTTGCAACAATAGCACCGATTTGCAAACTGACCGCAATCAGAACAGCCGTTTTCAGTCGTATCATTTCAAGGTAATCTTCAATATTTACCGTTGGAATCGACTCGAAGTCCATGTCAAGTTGTTGTCCTTCACAAACTTCGATAGCTGCTTTTGAAAAAACCTCAAGAATTTTTGGCACTAATTTATGATCAGTTTGCAATGCAAATTGGTATGCCAAAGCAAACATGGTGTCGCCTGAGAGGATAGCGATATTTGAATTCCATCTTTTATAAACCGTTTCCCTTCCCCTGCGTAATGGCGCTATATCCATAATATCATCATGAACCAAGGTGAAATTATGAAAAACTTCCAATGCAAGCGCCGGATACAAAGCTTTATCAATATCACCGCCAAAAAGATCACAGGCAATAAGGGTGAGAAGCGGACGAATTCTTTTCCCCCCTTGATTCATTGTGTAGGCGATAGGGTCGTAAAGCTTAGGTGGTGTCTTTTTAAATTCCTGATTTGCAATGAGTAGATTAACTTTATCTTGTAAATCCTGAAGGCTGAACATCTAAAATATTTTTATTTAATAAGGTTTAGTAAGTATTGACCATAACCACTTTTCAACAGAGGTTGAGCAATTGTTTCTAATTGTGTGGCGTTGATGAATCCCTTTTTGAAGGCAATCTCTTCAATACATCCGATTTTCAATCCTTGTCGGTTTTCAATTACTTCAACAAATTGTGATGCCTGTAACAAGGAAGTGAATGTCCCGGTATCGAGCCAGGCTGTGCCTCTGCCTAAAACACCAACTTTCAAATTGCCATGTTCAAGATAATATCTGTTCACATCGGTTATTTCGTATTCTCCACGGGCACTGGGTTTAATATTTTTCGCCACGTCGATAACTGTATTATCGTAAAAATAGAGACCGGGTACGGCAAAATTTGATTTTGGTTGTTTTGGTTTTTCCTCAATCGATATAGCGGTATTGTTTTCGTCAAATTCAACTACACCATAACGCTCCGGATCAGAAACATGGTAGGCAAACACAACTCCACCCTCAGGATCGCTGTTCTCAACTAAAAGCTCTTGCAACCGATTGCCATAGAATATGTTATCTCCCAAAACCAAGGCCACTTTATCCTTACCGATAAATGATTCTCCGATAACGAATGCCTGTGCCAATCCATTCGGAATTGCTTGCTCGGCATAGACAAACGAACAACCCAACGACTTACCATCACCCAACAGACGTTCGAAATGTGGCAGATCCTGCGGCGTTGAAATGATGAGGATTTCTTTAATGCCCGCCATCAATAAAATGGATAACGGATAATAAATCATTGGTTTGTCGTAAATTGGCATCAATTGTTTACTAACGGCTAATGTTAGTGGATGCAAACGGGTACCAGCTCCTCCGGCAAGAATAATTCCTTTCATAATTATTTGTTTTTTAATATTGTAAGTATCAATATGTGATTTTATTATTTCTCGGTAATTAGTTTCTCAATTTCCAGATCGTCAAGTTCCAGATCACTCTCCTCGTCCAGAATCTCGAGCAATGGCTCCGAAGTAAAGGCTTTGGTTGTGATTCTGCGATCTAATGACAATAGTAATGAAGGAAGCAGAAAAAGGTTTGCAATAAGTGCGACCAATAAAGTAAACGATACCAAATATCCCAATGCCTCAGTTCCACCAAAGGATGATAAAATAAATATGGCAAAGCCAAAAAACAAAACAATGGAGGAATAGATCATACTAAAGCCGGTTTCGTGCAGGGCCGCCAATACAGATCGATGTATATTCATCTTATTAACAATAAGTTGCTGCCTGTATCTTGATAAAAACTGTATGGTATTATCCACACTGATACCCAAAGCGATACTAAAAATAATTATGGTGGAGGGTTTGATAGGGATGCCGGTGAAACCCATCATGGCCGCGGTTAATAATTGAGGAAAAATATTTGGAATCAGCGAAATGACTATCATCTTGATCGATGAGAATATGCCTGCCATGAGAAGGGCAATCAAAACTATTGCGAAAAGTAGAGATTCTAAAAGATTGTGAACCAAAAAGTTAGTGCCTTTCAGAAAAATCAGACTCGATCCTGTTATCAGAACATCGAATTCTTCGTGAGGGAATAGTTTTTCAATCTTTGG
Organism: Bacteroidales bacterium; assembly: GCA_013141455.1. GTDB lineage: Bacteria > Bacteroidota > Bacteroidia > Bacteroidales > F082 > CAJBPB01. The sequence continues at coordinate 43,113 of JABFQW010000113.1, read as the reverse complement.
TTTCAAATCGGTTTGAATACTATCAATTTTTTTTGTGCTGATATTCGCCATCTGAACGCTCACCCGCGTTATTTGTAAGCTCGTATCAACAAAGGCGTTCATAATTGTTTTCTTTTCACTTTTCAATTGGGGAACATAGCCCAATATAAAATTCTTTTCCTGCGAATTCGGAAGACTATAATAGGAGGGATCGCCCCTGAAAAATGCTTGTTTTGAGAATTTCACTACTTCAACGATCGAAAGCGGCTTGCTAAATTCCTTGTACAGGGCAAGCGTGTCCTGAAGCTGACTAAGTTTGTTAAGGGTTGAAGTACGAAGTATCCCTTTGGGTTTTTTCGTGTCAATCGAAATTTCGAAAGGCATAACACCATGAAAATGTTTTTCGAAAAACATCAGATCCTTGTAGAGTGTTTCTTTGTGCGAAATATCATCCACCATATTTCCCGTTGTTTCAAGACGGGAAATACCAAATATCCCGATGAAAATCAGGATGATAGTCACAAAATAGATCACTGTCCGCCGATGAATGACTGTCCAGGTAATTTTTCGAAGGATGATATTGATATTGCCTTTCTCGAAATATTGGAATTGTTTTGGTTTCGGTTCAGCCAGATAGCTGAATAAGATTGGAATCAGAAACAAACTCAGGAAAAATGCCAGCATGATATTAATGGCAGCCACGATTCCAAATTCGACCAACATGACATTTCCTGTGATGACAAATGCAGCAAAACCGGTTGCTGTAGCAGCATTGGTTAATACGTTTGCAGCGCCTATACGTCGGATAACCCGGCTTAATGCTTTTATCTTGTTGCCATGAATTCTGAATTCGTGATAATACTTATTCATCAGAAAAATGGAATTCTCGACCCCGATTACAATTAAGATCGGGGGTAAAATACCTGTCAGGATTGTTATTTTATAACCTAAAAGTTGGACGGTTCCAAACACCATTACAACCGATATCAGTACGACTAATATTATAAAAGATACAATTTTGGGTGATCTGAAAAACGCCAAAAGGGTAAGAAAAGCGATAAGAATGGATAAGAATATAAACAGAACCAATTCATTTTGAATCTTTTTCGCAGTGATTGTCCGGATATATGGCAAACCAGAATAGTGTAAATCGACACCAAAAGATGCGTTGTACGTATCCATGGTTTCTTTGATTTCATACACTAACGCAACCCTTTTCTTAGTGTTTAATACATCACGGTCGAGTGTAATCATCATCATCGATACATCGCTTTTCGTATTGAAAAGCAATCCTTCGTAAAATGAAAGATTTGTAACAACACGTTTGATAGAATCGACTTCGGCCTGGGTTTTTGGCATTGCTGATACAACAGGACTGAAGTTAAACCTTTTGATGCTATCGTTTCTCACCAACTGATAAATTCTGGCCACTGAAACAGCTTCCTGAACACCCTGAATTTTCCTTATTTTATTGGTCAGTTCGTACCATTTGTTAAAATGGTCGAGTTGAAAAAGATTGGGATCCTGAATGCCCACAAATATCACACTGCCATCTTCACCAAATTGTCCTTTAAATTTTTCGTATTCAAGTATAGCCGGGTCGGTGGAAGGTAACATGCGCGCCATATTGTACGACATCTGTACTTTTGATCCCTGCCAACCCATGAAGATTGTCAACAGCGCTATAACAACAAGATTTGCAAAACGATAACGTAAAATTAAACGTGTTAAAAAAGTCCACATAAAGGGGAAATATTATCTAAATAAAGTAAGATCAATCATCAAAACGGACGAAATCGGAAACTAAATTAGTACTTTAATGGATAGATTGAAAAATTGGTTCAAAATTTGTAGATTTTAAGCTACGATTCAAACGGGGAAAATAGAAAATTATGAAAACTTTAGTGGCAAATCTTATCGCGATATGTATGGTAGTGTTAATTTTAACACACTGTCAATCAACTGATAAGTTGATAGAAAACAAATTATATGATCGGGCAATAGAACAATTGGTTCAAAAAGTATCATCCGGGAAAACTGATGATAAAACCCTTCGATCGCTATCAGAGGCGTATCATGTAGCAAATCAGTTGGACCACGATAGGATACAATTGCTTAAAATAAGCGGACAGCCCGAAAGTTGTATCGAATTATTTGAAAGATATTCGGCGATCGATGCGCGGCAAAACCTGATTAAGCAACTCCCCGAAACTGTTCTGAAACAAATGAATATTGTTCCGTTGGATTTGAAGCCACAAATTGCTGAGAGTAATATAAAGTCACAACGCTATCTGTTTGCTAAAGCCGGTGAGCTTCAAAAAACAGGGGTTAAAAAGGATGCGAAAACGGCTTACGACCTTCTGGTGAAACTAAAAACAATGAACCCAACCTATCCTGAAATTGATGATTTACTGCGTCAGGCAATATTGAACAGCGCTTCAACTATTTTAGTGACTTTTAAAAACAATACGCCAATAAACCTTTCAAAGGAAGAGATACATCGGATGTTGAATTTTTCACAGGAGGATTTACAACAGCCAAATACTATTTATCATCTTGATAAAGAGGAGAATACTATTTATGATTATGTTTTTGTGATTCGGTTGAAATCCATTGTTGTTTCACCTGAACGTACGGCTAACCGCAGTTACACCGAACAAAAGCAAATTGGGGATAAACCGGTGCAGACAGCCATAGTAAATGAAATAATTATGTCGAAAAGCTGTGAGATGAAAGCCAGCGTGGATATTGTGGAAACAGTTGAAAATGAGATAATTTTGACAACTCCGGTGAATGTAGTTTCGAATTTCAATTATACGTATGCAAGCGTGAAAGGCGACATTCAGGCTATTTCGGAACAAACAGCGATGAATTCGAATCGCAGTGCCATTCCTTTTCCGTCGGATATTTTGCTTGTTCAGGATGCTTCAAAACGATTAAATTTGTTGATTAAAAGGGTAATTTTTAAAAGCGAAACTGAACAAAAAATTGACGATTAAATGAAAGAGGGAAAGGTGCTTTTGATCGATTCGGCTCATCCTGTTCTACAGGAAGAGCTTGAAAAAATGGGATTTTTCTGTGATTATTTTCCAGAGGCTGATAAAAATGAGATAATCAGAATTGCCGGCGATTACGTTGGATTTGTAATTCGAAGTAAAATAGCGCTTGATGGAAATATCCTTCCTAAAGCAACACAATTGAAGTTTATTGCACGTGTTGGGGCTGGTATGGAAAATATCGATGTTGATCTTGCTGAAAAGCTTGGAATACAATGTTTTAATGCGCCTGAAGGTAATAGGGATGCTGTTGCCGAACAGGCCATTGGTATGTTGCTTTCATTGTTTAATCATTTGATAAGGGTGGACGATGAAGTGAGAAACGGTATCTGGATTCGGGATGGAAACCGGGGAATTGAGATCAAAGGACGGACTATCGCCATCATTGGCTATGGTAATACAGGCGGTGCTTTCGCGAAAAAACTATCCGGTTTTGAGGCCAATGTCATCGCTTATGATAAATATAAGACCGGGTTTTCTGATTCAAATGTCAGGGAAGTTGAGATGGATGAAATCTTTGAGACTGCCGATGTATTGAGTTTTCATGTACCGCTAACCAAAGAAACGAATTATTTGTTTAATAGTGAATATGTTGCGAAGTTTAAAAAGCCAATTTATGTCATAAACACTTCAAGGGGAAAAGTGCTTAATACACCTGATTTGGTTAGTTCACTTGAATCGGGTAAGGTGTTGGGTGCCTGTTTGGATGTGCTTGAATATGAGAAGTTTTCATTCGAAGCCATTCAGTCGGATCAACTTCCTGATGCTTTCAGAAAACTAATTAAGATGAAAAACGTCCTACTCAGCCCCCACATTGCAGGTTGGACGCATGAATCGCATTATAAATTAGGCAAAGTACTGGCTGATAAAATAAGACTTGCATTTGTGAAGTGATTAGAAATGCCTTGTTTTTATTTCCAACTTCTAACTTCTAACTTCCCTCTTCCCACTTATTCCCAGTTTAAAATTTTCTTAAAATCATAATCCTCAGGATTGGTGAGATAGTCACGGGCAGCTTCGTAATCGTCTTCACACAGGTACTGAACCCCTTCGTTAAATACCATTTTCACTTTCTCACCACTCATATCCACTAATCTGGGTTTTATTTTTCCGTTTGCATCAGCAACATCTTTTAGGTAGAGTGGTTTGCAATTGCCTACCGGATCAGATGTGACCATAGCGCCCGAAATACCCTGATCGAACAAGGCTTTCACACCATAACCGAGTAAGCCACAATACATCAGGTCAAACGCAACCGGCCTTACGCAACGCAATTCATAACCCAGTTCAACGGGTCTGCTTTTGATATTTAGATTGAGTTCTTTCAACTTATGCTGAAGCAACATATTGTAAATGTGAGCCTTACTCACGTTGCCTAATTCAGGATGTCCATGATCGTCAAAAGTAAAATTTACTCCGGATGAAATAATCTCGTCATCGGTCATAAAATGGAATACACCTTCGCTCACGATGGCAACACCATATTTAATACCAAGTAATTTACGCTTTACCATCGACGAAATAATCAATCTCGTGATCCGGTCAAAGGTTACCTGGGTTTTATTGAACATCTCGGGAATAATGATCATCGGAAAATGGCAGGCAGCTCCAATGCCAAAAGCCAAATGACCAGCCTCGCGACCCATGGCCGACAACACGAACCAATTACCGCTTGTTCGTGCATCTTCGTAAACAGTTTGTGCGATCCTGACCCCTTCGTCTTTGGCCGAATAATAACCAAATGTGGGTGAACCTTCTGGCAATGGTAAATCGTTATCTATTGTTTTCGGGACGTGTAGGTTTTGGATTTTAATACTGCTTTGTGCCAGATAGGTCGAAATACGGTTTGCCGTTGAAGCTGTGTCATCACCGCCAATCGTAACTAACAATTTTATATTGTGTTTGATAAAAAACCGTGGATTAAACTCAGAATCTTTTGGTTTGTAGCGACTCATTTGAATAGCCGAACCTCCCTGTTTCTGAATATCATCAGCAATAGCAAAATCAAAATCGATCATCTCCGGATCATCCGAAAACAAACTTTTATATCCACCATGTAATCCTATCACCCGATACCCCGATTTTAAAAATACCTTGGCAACGGTGCTGATTACTGTATTTATACCTGGTGCCGGACCCCCGCCACATAAGATTACGATTGCTGATTTCATAGTTAAATTTTTTGCAAAGATAAAAGTTTAACCGAATTTGCTACTTATCCGCTCGAAACAAGGATTAGATAAGATGAAATTTTTTAAGGTACAGGTATTCAAATAGTTGTGATTTTATTTTCGGCTCACCAAAACTAATCGTTGCCGATAAATACACTCGTGTTTATTTTTATTTAATTTTGTCAGGTTTAATTAATTAAAAGCGTATTTCGATGAAATCTACCTTAAAAAAATCAATCCTTTTACTTTTCGTGATGGTCGTATCAGCAATTACTTTTGCACAAACGACGACCAACAAAGAAGCGCTTGAGCAAATTGCCCGGGAGCAGGACGCAGAATGGCAACAAATGAAAATTCGTGCCGAACAATATTCCGAACAGCATAATATTCCGATTTTCAGGGTATTGGATAACGGAACGATCATTCAACTCGTAGATGTGGTCGATAATAAACCCGTTTATTATAAAACTGACAATGATGGTGCTGCCATAACCACCCGGGCTTACCAGCTTTGGGAAGGTGGAAGCGTTGGTGTTATCATTGATGGTGAAGGTTACGATAAAGTTGGTATTTGGGATGGTGGAAAAGTAAGGACCACCCACCAGGAATTCAATAATACCGGAACATCCCGCATAATTTTATCTGATAATGCATCCGCCTTATCAGCCCACTCAACCCATGTTTCGGGTACGATCATCGCCGGAGGGGTAAATGCCGGTGCCAAAGGCATGGCCCATAAAGGACAATTGAAAACATACGATTGGAACAGTGTTGAAAGTGAAATGTCAACTGCTGCTACAAACGGGATGGAAATTTCGAACCATTCATGGGGGATGTTGCGCGGATGGGACATGGGATCTGGTACCTGGGAATGGTACGGAAACGAGGCAGTTTCTCCAACCGAAGATTATTTATTCGGGTTCTATAATTCACAGGCACGTACCTGGGATATGATTGCCTATCAGGCTCCTTACTTCCTTATGGTGAAATCGTCGGGCAATGACCGTGGTGAAGGTCCGGGTAATGCCGGTCAGGGTGGTAATCCTGAAAAAGATGGTGGTACTGACGGCTACGATTGTATTGGTGGTTCGGGTATTTCGAAAAATATTTTAACAATCGGAGCTGTTAATGAAGTATTGAATTATACCGGTCCTTCAAGTGTTACTATGAGTAGTTTCAGCGATTGGGGTCCGGCTGACGATGGCCGTATCAAACCCGATGTTGTTGGTAAAGGTGTAAACACATATAGTTCGACTTCAAATTCGAATACTTCATACGCAAGTTATGACGGAACCAGTATGTCGGCGCCAAATGTTACCGGTACAATGGTTTTGCTTCAACAGCTTTATCAGCAGACACACGATAATGTTCCGATGCGCGCTTCAACGTTGAAAGGCCTTGTTATCCATACGGCAGATGAATGTGGTACATATGATGGACCTGATTATAAATTTGGTTGGGGTTTGGTGAATGCCGAACGTGCCGGTAACATTATTCTTGAAGATGATGTGATGCAAAACTCGATTGATGAAATCACCCTCGAAAATGGCGGAACCTACACACGCCAGGTTATGGCTTCGGGAACATCACCTTTCTGGGTAACAATTAGCTGGACTGATCCACATGGTACTATTCCTACTGCCTCGTTAAATCCAAGGACTCCAATTATTAAACATGATCTTGATTTACAAATCGAAGACGAACAGGGTAATGTATATTATCCTTACAAACTTGATCCTCTTAGTCCGTCGAGCGCAGCTACAACGGATTCGAAAAATTTTGTTGATAATGTCGAAAAAGTATATATCGCAGCGCCAACTGCCGGAACCTACACAATAACGGTTAACCATGAAGGCACACTATCACCAAACCAGATTTTCTCAATCATTTTGAGCGGTCTTGATGAATTTTCGGGGGTTCCTGAATGTACAAGTGGTATGACGAACCCGCTTGATGGAAGCGTTGATGCTTTTTTGAACCATTTGATTACATGGACACCGGCTTCCTTCGCAAGTTCGTATGATATTTATTTCGGTACCGATGGTAATGGAACCAGCATCCCTACCAATATCAAAAATGGCGAAAATATTGCAGGCAACTCTTTCCGTTACAATATGCAACCATTGACAACCTATTATCTTGCCGTTCTTCCACGAAACAGTTCGGGTGTTAATGATGCTTGTAATACGATTTACAGTTTCACGACAATGGATGCAATTGATCAGTATCCTTATTTCCAGGGTGTTGAAGATGTTGAAACACCTGCAATGCCCGATTACTGGCAAGGTCTTGATTTTGGGTCGATGCATTGGGCCTCAACCAATTTATTGGGTTTTACCGGCACCAATTCGTTTGCTTGTTACACCACGAACGGATCGGTTGCTCCATTGAATAACTATCTGATTTCTCCTCCATTTATGGTTGAACCGGGTAAGGAATATTTGTTTAGCTATGCCTATCGTGGTTTTGTACCATCTTCTCCTGAATCGTTGCGTGTATTATGGGGAACTGCGGCAGATACAAGCTTACTTACAAATTTGATCTTTTCGGATCCTGCCAATACAAGCACGAACTGGATCGAGAAAGAGCACCTCATCGTTCCTGCTTATGATGGCCATATCTTTTTCGCTTGGCATGCCAACACCGCCAGTGGAATGGGACAATTTATCGATGATGTAATGATCGAAGATTGGGGACCGGTTGGAGTGAAGGAAAGTGCTGAAAAACAAGTACGTGTAACGTATAAGGATAGCAAAATTACTGTTAATTCACAGTTTGTATTGGACAATGTTAATCTGACTGTTACAAATTCAACCGGACAAACCATCATGAATTCAAACATCACTGGATTGTCGAACGAATTCAACATTAATTTGACTTCAGGGTATTATATCATCAAACTACAAGGAAACGATCTGAGTAAAACAACAAGGGTACTTGTCCCTTAGTTTTTTACAGATTGAATAAAAAAAAGGCCGGAATTTATTCCGGCCTTTTTTATTCTAAAACCAATTGAAGCGTTGCCCTGCTGCGCTGTTCCAAAAGTGTTTTCCTGGTAGCGACAAATTCAGGTAGCAGAGCATTTATATAATGCCTGATCGTCAGCAGGGTCAGATTGTAGTTAATCAGAATCTTATATTCACCCGAAAGCCTTTCTATTAACAGTTCAATTTTATCCTGATGATAATCAGTACAAACCGATAAACTGATTGCTGAGGTTTGCAACACATTGATACTCATTTTAATATCAGCCAATACTTCGAAAATATGAGAGAGATTCGATTCATTCATAAATGAAAAATCGCGTGGACTCATACTTAACAACACCTGATTTTCTTTAAGTATAAAAGAGGGTATAAGTATATCATTGTCAGTGATATCACAAATTACTGAGGCTGGTAATTCAGGGTGAATAAATGATTTGATCTTTAGCGGGATATTTTTAATCAGTAAAGGTTTTATCGTGTTTGGATGTATGATGGTAGCGCCGTAATAGGTTAGTTCGAGCGCCTCTTTATACGAAATTACATCGAGTTTCAAGGTATTTGGAAACCGTTTTGGGTCAGCATTCAACAAACCCGGAACATCCTTCCAAATCACTACTTCATCCGCATTCAGGCACGAAGCAAAAATTGCCGCAGTATAATCCGACCCTTCACGCCCAAGGGTAGTTGTCTTTCGATTCGACCAACTACCAATGAAACCCTGGGTTAAAATATGTTTGGAAGGTAATAGTGTATTGGTTAAGGTGCTGATATTTATCCTGGTCGTTTCCCAATCAACATTCGCTTGCCTGAAATTATCATCTGTTCTGATGTATTCCCGGGCATCTATCAATTGGAAATCATGTCCATCAACCGTTAAAAATGCTCCGAGTATATGTGTTGAAAGCAGCTCCCCATAGCTGATACAGGCGTCGTAATGTTCGTCAAACGAGTCGTATTGTGATTTACTTTTAAGCTTTGTTCTTAGAATTTCAAAAATGTCGTTTAATAATTGATAAACTGAATGATGAGGATCATTAAACAATTCATTGCAGATATTTATATGGAAATCAATTAATTGCTGAAATGAGATCGGAAAACTCTTGTTTTCATTTCGGGCTGCCTTTAAATTGGATTCCAGAAGATTTGTTGTTTTTCCCATTGCCGAAACCACGACAACCAGATGATCTGAATTATTGAGACGGATTATCTCCGACATATTTCTGATTGAGGCAGCATCTCTGACAGATGCACCTCCAAATTTGTAAACTTTAGTCATTGGGTAAATTCTCTTAGTCGAAATGCGATGCAAAATTAATACATTTGCACTAAGCTGACTTAACTTGGTTTTGACATAGAAAAAATTCAAAAAAATTATAGCTGATATGAAGACACTGGTCGAATTTATTTGGGAACAACAGGAACAGCATGTGGGTTATGCTACCGGGGAATTTTCGAGATTGTTAAATGATATTGGTATCGCAGCAAAAATCGTCAATCGCGATGTGAACCGGGCAGGTTTGGCTGGCATTTTAGGAGCAGAAGGCACGGTGAATGTTCAGGGTGAAAGTCAGAAAAAATTAGATGTTCTTGCCAATAACGAGTTTATCAAAGCATTGCGTAACGGAAAACAATGTGCGGCGATTATTTCGGAAGAGAATGATGATGTGGTAGTATTTGACGATAAAACAACCGAAAACGCCAAATATATTGTTGCCATCGATCCATTGGACGGATCGTCGAATATCGAGGTTAATGTCCCGATAGGTACAATATTCGCCATTTATAAGAGAAAATCGCTTGGTCAAGTGATTACTACCGAAGATGTGTTGCAAGCCGGTACCGAATTGGTTTGTGGTGGCTATATCATTTACGGATCTTCGACCATGCTGGTTTACACCACAGGGCATGGTGTAAACGGATTCACCTATGACCCAACCTGTGGCTTGTTCATTTTATCACATGAAAATATCAAGATAGGGGAGGGCGGGAATATCTATTCGATAAACGAAGCTAATTATATCTATTTCGCCGAAGGTGTAAAACGATACATAAAGTATTGTCAGGAAGACGATAAACCAACAAACCGGCCTTATACAACAAGGTATATCGGGTCATTGGTGTCCGATTTTCACCGTAATCTGCTCCGGGGTGGTATTTATATCTATCCCGGAACCTTAAAGAATCCTAATGGAAAACTAAGGTTGATGTACGAGTGCATCCCGGTTGCCTTTTTAGCCGAACAGGCCGGTGGAAAAGCATCTGACGGTTACAAGCGCATCCTCGATATACAACCCCATCACATACATCAGCGTGTGCCGCTGTTCATCGGATCGAAAGACATGGTTGATAAAGCTGAGGAAATGATGCGCCAATACAGTCCTGAATTTGCAAAACTGATTGAGGATTAAATACAGGATTTATTTCAGTGTAGATTCATGAATCAGGGTCTGAATGGCAACCGTTATTTAAATAAAAACCCGACTTTGAGCCCGGAGGTAAATGAAATTGGAAATCCATCTCCGGCGACAGTATATCCGTAATGATAACTACCATTATCACTCGTCGAGAATCCGTAACCAACTCCAAAAAAGTAATCAATCACAAATGCATTATCCATGATCCATTGCTTGCCTGCTACAAGTTGCAGTACCGCTGAAATAACATTTTCACGGCCACGATTTTCATCGATCTGACCATAATTGGTGTAATATGGGTCTTCTCTCGAAAAAGCTGCAAAACCAATTTCCGGTTTAATATAGCCACCCTTTAAAATATGCGCATAACGCATGCCCCGCAGGTAAAAATCGGGATCTTTAATAAATTTATACCCGAATTTAACAAAAGCCCCGCCCGGATTCTCATCCCATTGATCGACACCTAATCCAATGATACCAATCGTTCCTTCAACACTTCGACCCGGTTTAAGACTTCGCTCATAACTGAAACCTGTACTTCCCATTAATGGTGATAAGAAATTGATTTTTAAGGCGTTCTTTTTATTGTCTTTATAATTTGCGGGATTGGTCATCGCTTTTTGAAATGTCATTTCCTTGCCATTTTCAAAGATAACTTTCATGATATTGTCTTTGTCAATCACTAAAGTTACATCCGTTGAATAATCAGGCAGGGTGTATTTTACTTCATCTAACCCTATTTCTTTGATTTTACATTTAATCAGGGTACTGTCCTTTTGTAAAATAATGTCTTGTGCTACAATTGTTTGCGCAACAAACAGAGCAAGGATTGCTAAAAGTATTGGTAATTTTTTCATTCGTACATTTTCTAAAGGTGAAATGTTATCATATAGAATACTAAAATTACTCCAATTGTTATGCCATTGTTTGTTATTTAACAACAATTTTTGAGGTAAAAAGCACTAAATCTGAAATCTGAACAGAAGGTTATCCGAACAGTATTGCTAAATCAACTGGAATTTACTTTTATGATGGGCATTGGGATGTACTTTCCCCTTGCGAAGTTCTTTTTGCAAATCGGCCGGAAGTGCATTCTGTTTCATACAATCAACCGAACAACATTTCTCAAATTTAACCGAACAACTTTCACATTGAATAAACAGCAGATGACAGGCATCGTTGGCACAATTGACATGTGTATCGGCCTGATTGCCACACTGATGGCAACGTGCAATGATATCTTCCGTAACACGCTCACCCATACGGTCGTCGAAAACGAAATTCTTGCCGATAAATCTGCTTTCAAGGCCCATTTGTTTTACCTGATGCGCATAATTAATCACACCACCTTTGAGCTGAAACACATTTTTGAAACCTTTATGATGCAGGTAGGCCGAAAATTTCTCACAGCGGATTCCACCGGTACAATAAAGCATGATGTTTTCAGGCTGTTTTTGCTCCAATAACTCGACAATAATTGGTATCGATTCTTTGTAAGTGTCCACATCCGGGAGCAAAGCGCCACCGAAATGACCCACTTCATGTTCGTAACTGTTACGCAGGTCGATCACCACTGTATTGTCTTCGCTGAGTTTTTTGTTGTAATTGATAGCATCAAGGTGCTGACCTACATTGTAAATATCAAACTCGCTGTTGATGAGCCCATCCGAAAGGATTTTGTGTTTGACAATGATCTTCAGTTTATAAAATGATTTACCATCATCTTCAATAGCCCTGTTCAATAGTATTCCCTGAAGAAATGGTTGATTATGAACATAATCCGTAAACGATTCGAGCTCAGGGCCAGGTACACTGATCTGCGCATTAATGCCTTCAGTGGCAACATAAATTCGTCCGAAAACCTGCATCTTCGAAAAGCTGACATATAATTCATCCCTGAATAGTTGTGGATCAGCAATTTCGATAAATTTATAAAAGGAAAGTGTTACACGATTGAACGGTTCATCACGCAATTTTTGCTTCAAAACCTCTTTGTCAGTCTTATTATGGAGAATCATTCTAAATTATAATTTCGGCAAAAGTAATAAAAACCAAAAGCAGTGATATATTTGCCTGCTACTGAATCGAAACTGGTTTCAACAGCATTCCTTACCTTTGCATCAAATATATTACCTTGAACACAATTTCACTTCGGGAGATATACCTGAAAAATGACCTGATTTCAGGTGTTGCGAAATCTATAGGTCAAAACCAGCATTCGCTGATCGATGGTACAAGGGGTTCGGCTACCGCAGTAGTAACATCTGCACTTACAGAGCTTTTGGGAGGTCAGCACCTGATTGTTTGTCGCGATAAAGAATCGGCTGCCTATTTTTATAATGATCTCGAAAACCTTTATAACGAAAGAGAACATGATTTTAATAAAAAGAGGGTGCTTTATTATCCATGTTCTTACAAACGACCTTACGAACCTGAGAAACCTGATAATACCTACATTCTTTCACGAACCGAGGTTTTGAGCCGTGTAACGGTAAGCACCCGGAAAACCATTGTCGTCTCCTATCCTGAAGCCTTATGCGAAAAGGTTGTTACTAAGCGGCATCTGTCGAAATTCAGCATTAAACTGAAAGTTAACGAGAAGGTTTCGTTGGATTTTGTTGCGGATTTATTGGTTGAGTATAATTTTGAACGGGTCGATTTTGTTATCGAACCTGGTCAGTTTTCGATTCGCGGAGGTATTCTCGATGTTTTTTCGTTCGCAAATGACCATCCTTACCGGATCGAGTTTTTTGGTGACGAAGTTGAAACCATTCGCTCATTTAATCCTGTCACCCAGCTTTCACTGGCGCAAATGAATAGTATTCAATTGTTACCAAATGTTCAGGATCGTTTCGTGTTTGAGGAAAGAGAAAGTTTGATCAATTTTATTTCTGACGATTTAACAATCTGGTTAGATGAATCCTTTTCGTTTATTGAAAGGGTAAATGTTGAATTGACGAAGGCGATCGTTGCATTTGAGAAAAACGTAGAGGATAAAACACACCAGAACCCATTTGAATCGTTTAGCAAGGGTGAAGAACTCTGGGATCAGATCAACCAACGCAAAACGATAGAATTTGGATCGAAAAGTGCCTTGGGTGCGGCGTTTACCGCTTCATTCCGAAGCAGCGCGCAGCCCCATTTTAATAAGAATTTCGAATTACTGATTAGCGATCTCCAGAAAAAAAACAACGATCGGCTCAAGGTTTATATTCTTTCGGAAAGTACGAAACAAATTGACCGCCTCACCCAAATATTACATGATCTTCAGTCTGATAAAACAGATATCGTTGAATTTCAATATATTAATCATAGTCTGGAATCGGGTTTCGTTGATTACGATTTGCAACTTTGTTGCTATACCGATCATCAGATTTTTGAAAGATATCATAAATTTCACATCCGGGAAAGCTTTGCAGCGAAGGAAACGTTGACTATCAAACAGTTGAATGACCTGAACGTGGGTGATTTTGTTAGTCATATCGACCATGGAATCGGTCGGTTCGATGGCATGGAGATCATTGATAACAATGGAAAGCAACAGGAAGCGATTCGCTTAGTTTATCAAAACGATGATATCCTTTATGTAAGTATCCATTCGTTGCATCGGATTTCGAAGTATTCAGGTAAGGAAGGCGCCGAACCGTCGCTGAATAAATTAGGCTCAAATGCGTGGAATAAGCTCAAGAATAAGGCAAAGAGCCGGGTGAAAGATATTGCGCGCGACCTGATAAAGCTTTATGCGGAAAGGAAACACAGCGTTGGTTTTCAGTATATGCCCGATACCTATCTCCAGACAGAACTGGAGGCATCCTTTATTTATGAAGACACACCCGATCAAATAAAAGCCACTTCCGACGTGAAAGCTGACATGGAATCGGAGGCGCCAATGGACCGGTTGATTTGTGGTGATGTTGGATTTGGTAAAACCGAAATTGCAATCAGGGCGGCCTTTAAGGCGGTCAACGACTCAAAACAGGTAGCCATACTCGTCCCGACAACGATTTTGGCACTTCAGCATTATAAAACTTTTGCAGAACGACTTGCTGATTTTCCGGCAACGGTTGATTACCTGAACAGGTTCAGATCCGCTAACCAACAAAAAGAAACCTTAGCGAAACTGAAAGAAGGGAAAATTGACATACTGATTGGCACACACAGGTTAATCAGTAAAGACGTTGAATTCAAAGATCTTGGTTTATTAATCATAGATGAAGAACAAAAATTCGGCGTTTCGGCAAAAGAGAAACTGAAACAGATCAAGGCGAATGTTGATACATTAACACTGACAGCCACACCAATCCCACGGACACTGCAATTTTCGATGATGGGAGCGCGCGATTTAAGTATCATCAATACGCCGCCTCCCAATCGCTATCCGGTGCAAACCGAATTACGAACATTTAACAGAGAGGTAATAAGCGAAGCCGTGTTATTCGAGATAAACCGGGGCGGTCAGGTTTTTTTCGTTCATAACCGGGTACAAAATATCCTGGATATCCAGACCATGTTGATGAAATTCGTTCCGGGGATCAGAATTGGTGTGGCACACGGTCAAATGGAAGGCCATCATCTTGAAAAAGTTATGCTCGATTTTATTGAAGGTTATTACGATGTTTTACTTGCAACCACCATCATCGAGTCAGGTCTGGATATTTCAAACGCGAATACCATCATCATCAATGATGCGCAGAATTTCGGTCTCTCCGATTTGCATCAGTTACGTGGCAGGGTTGGCCGATCGAACAAAAAAGCATTTTGTTATTTACTTACCCCGCCATTAGCGGCTTTACCTTCCGAAGCCCAAAAGCGATTGCGCGCGATCAATGAGTTTTCGGAGCTTGGTTCAGGGTTTAATATCTCGATGCGCGACCTCGATATTCGTGGTGCCGGTAATTTACTTGGTGGCGAACAGAGTGGTTTTATCAGTGAAATCGGGTATGAGATGTTTCATAAAATTCTGGATGAAGCTATCAATGAGTTGAAGGAAACCGAATTTGGTGATTTGTTTCCTGAACAGCATACCGGAAAATTTGTGAAGGATTGTGTGATTGAATCTGACCTCGAAATACTGTTCCCATCCGAATATATCGATTCCTCAACCGAACGTATCAGCTTATATACCGAATTAGACAATGTGACGGATGAAGACGCTTTGAAAGCCTTTACCGAAAGACTTATCGACAGGTTTGGTCCGATTCCCAAACAGGCAGGCGATTTATTGAACACGATCAGGTTACGGTGGTTAGCCCGAGAATTAGGATTTGAAAAAATTGTGCTTCGCAACAAAACAATGATTGCTTATTTTATTGCTGATCAGGCTTCGACTTATTTTCAGACTAACCAGTTTATGCAACTCCTTAAATTTGCTCAGGCGAACCAGCATAAATGCAAACTCAAGGAAACCGCTGATAAACTTCTGATGTATGTGAAGGATGTGACTAACATAAACAGCGCATTGGACAACCTGAGAAAAATGAAGGAATTTGAGTAGCGTAATTTTCAATTCTTGTATCGGCGATCAATAGTTGAAAATAGCATTATTTAATTAGAGTTTGGAAAAATCACCTGATAAAAAATATCTTTTCAGGATAGATTACTATTTCATTAAATTTGGAGAAATAACCCATTAATTTGCTCCGGAAATCTGTACTTTGTGCCCTGAAACACTATTTATGTAACTACTTTTGTCGGTAAATCTCATTGTATAAACTCAAAAAAAGTCAATATGAAAAAAACTCTACTTTATTTATTTTTATTCTTATTCGCAATTGGGCTAAAAGCTCAAAATTGTACTGATATTTTCATTTCAGAATATGTTGAAGGTACAGGAAACAATAAGGCGATCGAACTATTTAATCCAACAAGTCTTCCGATTAGCTTAACTGGCTATAAATTAGTCAGATACAGTAATGGTGAGACTACTCCTTATGATGTAGCGCTTGGAGGTACAATCGCAGCAAAATCAACTTATGTTATTGTGCTTGATAAAAGAGATCCTGATGGAACAGGACAGGAAGTCGCAGTTGTTGCAGAATTACAGGCCAAAGCAGATACATTCATGTGTCCGGTCTATACTGTTAACAGAATGATGTATTTCAATGGAAATGATGCTGTTACATTGGAAAAGATGGATGGAACTGTTGTGGATATTTTTGCACAGGTTGGCCCACCGTTGGTTGAGGCTGATAATGGCTGGGGTAGTTTGAATGATACAACAATAAATTATAATAGTGGTGGAGTTCCAACATCTTATACCATTCATAACTATATAGTTGGGCCGCTTTTTTGGCTGGCGTGGTCAATGAACCATACATTGATCAGGAAGGCTACTATACGTGGCGGAGTTCAGATGAACCCTGATCCGTATTTTATGGTACATACTGAATGGGATTCTATACCAGTGAATGTTTTTGATTCATTGGGATCTCATTTTTGTGAATGTACCTATTTGAATGTTAACGAATCTAAGGTATCTGATTTGAGTATCTTTCCAAATCCTGTAACAGATAATGAATTTTCTGTTACAGCCAATGAACCTATTGGATCAATTCATATTTTTGACATAGCAGGTAAACAAATTGACAACATCAGCTTCACTGAAAGAACATTTTCTTATTCCTATAAAACTACACGGAGCTTGCGTGGTTTCTATTTAGTAAAAGTTAGTTTCAGTTCCGGGCTTATTGAAACCGAAAAGGTATTATTCAAATAAATAATACAATTAATTATTCTCTCTGTATACTTTATTATATATATCTCATAATGAAGTCATAGATTGTTTATGTCAAATTGAATATTCATGATAATTATTAAAACCATGATTACAAAAAATACCTTATTCTTTTTATTCATGTTTATGTTGGCATTTGCCACTTTTGCCCAGACAACATCCATAAAAGGCATTGTTAATGAGGAAGAAACCGGCGAGCCATTAATTGGTGTAAATATTGTTTATGGAGCAGGACAAGGTACAATCACCGATATTGATGGGGCTTATGAATTGAAATTAGTGCCTGGGGAATATACAATCGAAGTATCTTATGTTGGATTTGAGAGGCAATCAAGGAAAATCACCGTTGGCACGAATCCGTTAATTATCAATTTTTCATTGTCAACCATTACTTTATCGGAGGTGGAGGTTGTGGGTGACTTAGCCAAATCACGCGAAACGCCAATTGCTTTTGCAAATATTACTCCTGTTAAAATGGAAGAGCAATTAGCCTCACAGGATATTCCGTTACTTTTAAACTCGACACCTGGTGTTTATGCAACAAAATCTGGTGGAGGCGATGGTGATGCCCGAATTAATATCCGGGGTTTTAACCAACGAAATGTGGCTGTAATGCTTGATGGTATTCCAGTGAACGATATGGAAAATGGCTGGGTTTATTGGTCAAACTGGTTTGGTTTGGATGCCGTTATGCGTTATACGCAGGTTCAACGAGGATTAGGCGCTTCAAAATTAGCTATACCATCGGTTGGTGGCACTATTAATATCGCAACCAAAGGCATCGAGGCAAAAAAAGGAATTAGTATAAAGCAGGAAGTTGGTGAAAACGGATTTCTACGTACTTCATTAGGGATGACAACTGGCCGTATGGCAAACGGATGGGGGGTCACTTTTGCCGGTTCTTACAAAAATGGTAATGGCTGGGTTGACCAGACATACACAAAAGGATATTTCTATTTTCTTCGTGTTGACAAGGAAATGGGTAATCATATTCTAAGTCTGACCGCCATGGGCGCACCTCAGGAACATGGTCAGCGTAGTCATAAAAAATATATCGCAACATATGATACCAGTTATGCTATGGCAAATGGTGCTAGTAGGGAAGAAATTCAAAAACTGATAACTAATGGTGAACCAATAAATATGGGTTTACATTATAATCCTAATTGGGGTTGGATTAGTAGAGCAAATATTACTGAGACGGATACTGTTTACCCTCAAAAACAAGCTCAAAGTACTTCAAACAATTTTTATTACAAACCTATTTTCAGTTTGAGGGATTTCTGGACAGTGAATGAAAAACTTTATGTTTCGAACATTTTATACCTCTCATTAGGCAACGGTGGCGGTAATTCCTTCTCTACCACTCCAAGTTATGAAACTGAAACGGGACAGCAAAACCTTCAGGTATCGTATAATGCCAACTTAAATATTAAACCACCTTATTTTAATAAAACAAAAAAATCGGGAGATATTCTTCAGAATGCGATGAATAACCATTTCTGGATCGGCTTATTGTCAACTTTTGATTACACACACAATGACCTGATCAGTTTTTCGGGTGGCATTGATTTGCGTACTTATAGAGGAAGTCATTATCGTGAAATAGGTGATCTGTTTGGTGGAAATTATTATATCGATGATGGTAATAGCAACGAGAGAAATGATACAACTAAAAAGTTTGCAGGAGATAAGATTGGATATAATAATGATGCACTCGTTAATTGGGGAGGCATCTTTGGTCAGGTAAAAATAAGTGAAGGAAGCTTAACTGCATTTATCAACGTAACAACCTCATTATCAGGATATAAACGCATAGATTATTTTTTATCAAAATTACTTGACATTGGTGACACAACCTTGACAATTAGCTATTTAAACAGCGTTGTTTATGAAAATAAAATCTATGATCATAATTCACCTGGCCTCAGAACAAATGAAACGGAATGGAAATATATTCCCGGTTGGACAATTAAAGGAGGTGTAAATTATAACCTCAACGAAACTATGAATGTTTTTACGAACTTAGGTTTCATTTCAAAAGCACAACGGTTTAATAATGTATTTGATCAGCAGAACACACTTTTCCGTGAAATCAAAAACGAACACGTTAGAGCAGCTGAAATTGGCTACAGTTGGGTAAAACCGAAATTCACATTGAATATTAATGGATATTATACTTCTTGGATAAACAAACCAGCTGACAGAGCACTTTCAATGGATATTGATGGTGTTAGATACAGTGTTAACATTAACAATATGAATGCTTTACATAAAGGTGTTGAGTTTGAATTCGCATATAACATCACTAAAAATTTATCTATTGAGAGTTTACTCTCATTGGGGGATTGGAAATGGACTTCTGCTGATACTGCCCGCATTTATAACGATAATGGTCAACAAGTTGGTACACGACCATTCAATGCAAAGGGACTCTATGTTGGCGATGCTGCTCAGTTTCAAAATCAGGAAAGCCTTCGTTGGGAAATTATTCCCGGTTTATATGCAACCGGAGTTTTTACTTATTTCGGAAAGCATTATGCCGAATTCAATCCACTTGATTATGATCCAAAGAACAATGCATGGGCCTTTGATGAAAATGGTAATCCAAAGCAATCCTGGAAAATTCCAAATTATTTTATGGTTGATTTACATGCCGGTTATTCCTGGAAAGTTAATAAAATCGGGTTTCAATTAAGAGCGAGTGTAATCAATCTTTTAAATAGCAAATTTATTACCGATGCTCAAAATAATGACCCTTATCTTGTCCATTCAAGCAGCTTTGATGCCAATTCTGCTGGTGTTTATTTTGGTACAGGGCGTACAGCTACAATTTCCCTGAGGCTAAATTTGTAGTGTTTAACCATAAATTAATTCATTATCAATATCATTCAAAAATAAAATCATGAAAAAATCTTTAATCCTTCTTATAACATTTTTTGGTTTTTCGGTCATCATATTTGCCCAAACTACCATACAGGAAGCAAGAAACTTGCCCGAAGGGACAGTAGTTACCGTTAAAGGTATCGTTACCAACGGTAGTGAAATGAACCCTATCAAATATTTTCAGGACAATACAGCCGGTATTGCTGCTTATAGTTCAACCTTGAATAGTATAAACAGAGGTGATTCAGTTTCCATTACCGGTACTTTGAAAAGTTATAATCAATTGCTGGAGATTGACCCTGTTAGCAGTTATTCAGTTTTATCAACAGCTAATCCATTACCCGAACCATTGGTTTTAACTCCGTCACAGATCGATGAATCGAGCGAAGCTGAATTGGTCAGGGTAAATAATGTTCTTTTTTCTGATGCCGGGACATTTGTTGGCAATAAGAAATATCAGTTCACTTCTGATGGAGAAACCGGTTATATATATATAAAAAACGGTCAAACAGATATTATCGGACAAACAATCCCAAGTGGCCTGGTAAATTTAACTGCTATCTGTTCACAGTTTTCTTTTGATGACCCAAATGGTGGGTATCAATTACTCCCACGTAAATTCGAAGATATTGAAATGACCAGTTCAATCTATCTGACAAGCATACTCGAAAACACGAACTTCACTCAGACCCAACTCGAATTCTATTGGGAGACGAATATTGAAGGTACCACTGAAATGTTCTATGGATTAACTGAAGAAACGGTGAATACAAACTTGGCGACTGGTGATGGTGGTTCTACTGAACATTATTTATCAATTACTGGCCTCACAGCCGGTCAGGTAATATGGGTGCAGGCTTTTTCAGTTAGCGGAAGTGATACAGCTTTTTCAGGAATCATCCCCTTTGCAACCATTTCAAATTCGACAGGAGACATAAAGGTTTATTTTAATACTGCTGTGGATACTTTTTATTCTCATGGAGTAGATGCAATTACCTTACCTAATGCACTGGATGATACATTAATAAGCTATATCAATCGTGCAAAATATACTATCGACTTTACAATGTACAATTTCAATAATACAGGTATCAGTAATGTGAGTAGTGCATTGAATACGGCGGGTACCAGAGGTGTTCAGGTGCGTGTTATCGTATGTGGAACAACAGATCACAGTGGTACGGATCAGCTTCAAGGCGAAAATGTACATGTCTTTGTTGGCCCTGATGAATACCATCGTGATGGTATTATGCACAACAAATTTATCGTGTTTGATACTGAATCTGAAAATCCAAACGATCCGTTGGTCTGGACCGGTTCAACCAACCTAACCGATGGTCAGATTAACGAAGATGCAAATAATGTAATTATCATTCAGGATCAGAGCCTGGCTCGTACGTATAAAATTGAATTTGAAGAAATGTGGGGTTCTTCATCGGTAATCCAGAATGCAGCAGAAGCACGTTTTGGTTTTACTAAAAAGAACAATACTCCACATAACTTTGTGATTGGTGGTAAAATCGTTGAGTGCTATTTTAGCCCTACTGATGGCGTGAATTCCCGTATTGTTCAAAACATCAACACAGCAAATCATGACCTTAGTATTGCAACAATGTTGATTACCCGTACTGAAATGGCCGATGCAATTGCTTCCCGTGTGACAGCAAGTGCTGCTGTTAACGTAATTACCAATGAAGAAGCTAATAATTCAGATGCTGTGAATACAATACTATCAGAAGCACTTGACACGCATTATACTTTTGATGAAGTAACAGGTGGTATGCTGCATCATAAATATATGATTGTGGATCAGGATGCAGCGGCTTCAGATCCGTTTGTTTTCACCGGTTGCCATAATTGGAGTGCATCAGCTGACAGTTATAATGATGAGAACACTGTTATCGTTCATGATGCTACCATTGCTAACATTTATTATCAGAATTTCGTGAAACGCTTCGTTGAAAACCATGGAATACTAACCGAGCTGACCTCTCCTCCAATTGCTGTTAATGACATAGATACAACGAAACTTAATCATACCATTACCTTTGCTGTGCTCGAAAATGATGAAGTATTGGCACCTGTGACTGTAAGTGTTGAAGTTCAGGCTGTTAATGGAACTGCATTTAAACCAATTAGTAATCCTAATTTTATCAGCTATCAGCCAAATACTGATTTTCAAGGAAATGATTCCATTACTTATCGGATTGCTTATCAGGCATCCCCGGATTTATATGCATTAGCTAAAATATTTATTCACGTTAATAATCCTGATGGAATTACTGAGTCAGAAACAAGAAACAATTTGACCGTGTATCCAAACCCGGTAAAAGATGGAAAAATGACAGTATCCTTTGTTTCACAAGTAACCGATTTGGGTCATTTTCAACTACTTGACATCACTGGTAAACTTATATCTGAACAACAAATTAAGCTCACAAATGGTGAAAACATCATGAATTATAACTTGCCCGTGGAAGTTCGGGGGACTTATTTTTTAAGATTAATTACGACAAACACTATCTGGTATCAGAAGGTGATTGTTAATTAAAGGTGTTACATCCCCAACATTTAGTTTTGATACTTACAAAAAAGGCTTTCAGAAATCTGGATGCCTTTTTTGTATTCAAAAAGGCTTGGTTAATCTTCGTTAAAAATTATAATAATTCACTTTTAATCATAATTTTGCAAATCGTTTTACTCAGTATCCAATAAATGCCTGAACCTATGTCGGACAGCCTTGTAATCATACCAACTTACAACGAAAAAGAGAATATCGAAAATATCATTCAAACAGTTTTTAGCCTCAGTAAACAATTTGATTTACTGATTGTTGAGGACAATAGCCCTGACGGTACGGCTGATATTGTTAAGTCGTTGATGAAAAAATATCCTGATCATCTTTTCATCGAAGAACGAAAAGGAAAACTTGGATTAGGCACTGCCTATATTCATGGTTTCAGATGGGCGCTTAAACGTAACTATCAGTATATCTTTGAAATGGATGCCGATTTTTCGCATAATCCACACGATTTACTCAAATTGTATGATGCTGCTTCAAAAGGCGGCGATCTGGTTGTTGGCTCACGTTATATCACGGGTGTAAATGTTGTGAACTGGCCGATGGGCAGGGTGTTGATGTCGTATTACGCTTCTGCTTACGTTCGTTTCGTTACCCGACTCAAAGTTAGGGATACCACTGCAGGTTTTGTTTGCTACCGGCGTAAAGTTTTAGAAACAATTAATCTGGATAGAATCAAATTCGTTGGTTATGCTTTCCAGATCGAAATGAAATACACAGCCTATAAACTTGGTTTTGTTGTAAAGGAGGTGCCGATTATTTTTACTGACCGTACCGAAGGGACTTCAAAAATGAATAAAGGGATTTTTAAAGAAGCGATACTTGGTGTTATTTCATTACGGTGGCGAAGTATCATTGGGCGGATTAAACCTGTCAATAGTTAGATAGTAAAGCTATTCTAATCAAATAAGTTATTCATAATGAATGATTTTGTGTTATCTTTTCGACCTTTATATTGTATCACTTTAAAGATTTTTCACTTACGAACCGGTTAATTTAATTCAATTACCATGTCAAAATCATTTTTGATTCAGGGAGCCGAAATTGTGAACGAAGGCAAACGATTCTTCGCCGATATCGTTGTGAGCCAGGGTAAGATTGAAAAGATATTGAATCCTGGTGATGAAACCAATTCGGCAAAATATCGATTGTTCGAAAGGGTCGATGCCACTGGTAAGGTAATCATACCGGGTGTGATCGATGATCAGGTTCATTTTCGTGAACCCGGTTTTACACACAAAGGCGATATTTATTCCGAATCCAGGGCGGCAGCAGCTGGTGGCATTACGAGTTTCATGGAAATGCCCAATACTGTGCCTCATACATTAACACAGGATTTATTGGAAGAAAAATATAATCTTGCCTCCCAAAAATCGTTGGTCAATTACTCCTTTTATTTAGGTGCTTCAAACGATAATCTGTCCGAAGTAATCAAAACTGACCCAAAGCTGGTATGCGGTATTAAAGTGTTTATGGGCTCAAGCACGGGTAATATGCTTGTCGATAATCAGAAAACATTACAAGGTATATTTTCGGAATCACCTTGCTTAGTTGCTGTTCATTGTGAGGACGAGCCAACCATTCAAAAGAATTTCATCGATTATCGGGCGCTCTATAAAGAGGACACCCCTGCATCGGTTCATCCGCTTATCCGAAGCGCTGAGGCTTGTTATCTGTCATCTGCACAAGCAGTGTCGCTGGCAGAGAAATTTAATACCAGATTGCATATACTGCATCTTTCAACTGCAATGGAAATGTCACTCTTTAGGAATGATATTCCGTTGAAGGACAAACGTATTACGGCTGAGGTTTGTTTGCATCACCTTTGGTTTAGCGATGCCGATTATGCAACAAAAGGTAATTTCATAAAATGGAATCCGGCAATAAAGTCAGACGCTGATCGTGCGATGTTATGGACTGCACTGCTCGATGGGCGGATCGATGTGATCGCTACCGATCATGCGCCTCATAGTTACGAAGAGAAATTGCGCCCCTATTTTCATGCACCATCAGGTGGTCCTTTGGTACAACACCTTTTACCGGCAATGATTGAGTTTTATCATCAGGGTAAGGTCTCACTCGAGTTTTTGGTTCAGAAAATGTGCCATAACCCGGCCATCGCATTTCAGGTTCAAAATCGGGGATTCATCCGTGAAGGTTATGCAGCCGATTTGGTGGTGCTTGACCTGAATAAAGCAGAACTGGTTGAGAAATCGAATATCTATTACAAAGTTGGATGGTCGCCTTTCGAAGGTGAGATGTTTAAAACATCTGTGTGTCAGACTTATGTGAATGGAAATCTCGTTTTCGATACCGGTAAATTCAATGAGACAACGCGAGGTGAACGCTTAATCTTTGACAGATGAGAATAGTAAATTTACTTGTTATATTGTTAATGACTGTTGAAATATTTGGTTGTAAACAAGAGAAACCAAAGTCCGTTATTCCCGAAAACAGTGAAGTTGTCAGTACTTTTCCTGACGGGAAACCCAAATTGGTAAAGATTTTTGATGTTATACAGGGTCAAAAAGTCTGGGTAAGAGAAATCCAGTTTCATAAAAACGGAACGAAAAGTATGGAAGGTCAGATAAGCAATGGCTTGCGTGAGGGTGAATGGATATCGTGGTATGATGATGGTAAAGTATGGAGCAAAGGTTCATTCAGAAAAGGAATTCGTGTTGGACATGGATTGGTGTATTATCCAAATGGTCAGGTTCAGATTGATGGTTATTATGAGAACGGAGAACGGACTGGTCTCTGGAAATCGTGGGATGAGCACGGAAAACAGATCAGCGAAACAGATTATACGAAAAGTGAGTGATTGATTAGCTCAGAGAAAAATCCATTGTTCGTTCAAAAAATAGTAGTTAAAAAAAATCCCCTGTAAGTAAATTACTCACAAGGGAAATTAGTAGCGGGGAGAGGATTCGAACCTCTGACCTTTGGGTTATGAGCCCAACGAGCTACCTCTGCTCCACCCCGCAATATATTTTATTCGAAAGAACCATTTTTAATTCCCTGTCTTCGATTTTTGCTTCTAAAAAACATTAGCCAATTAATTTATTCGCCTCAAAAACGGGACTGCAAAGGTAATTTTTGTTTCTTTGCAAAACAAGGCTTTTATAAAAAAATATTTTCATGACGCATAAATCGGGCTATGTCAACATCATAGGCAATCCAAATGTTGGCAAATCGACCTTAATGAACGCCTTAGTTGGCACCAAACTGTCAATAATCACCTCCAAAGCACAGACAACCAGGCACCGGATTCTTGGAATTGTGAACGATGATGGTTATCAAATCGTTTTTTCTGATACACCCGGTATTATCGATAAACCTGCATATAAGATGCATGAAATCATGAATTCGTTCGTGAGCACAGCCCTTATTGATGCCGACTTAGTTTTATTTGTAATAGATGTCAAAGAAAATGCCGATTACGATGAAACGGTTAAACGGATTATCAGTGCAAATATTCCTGTTTTTGTCATCCTGAACAAAATTGATCTTTCGGGCCAGGATGAGGTGAATGAATTAATTGTCAACTGGCAAAAGAAACTGCCAGCTGCAACGATTTTTGCCGTTTCAGCATCATTGGAATTCAATGTGAAAGGAATCTTCGAAAAGATTGTCGATGTATTACCCGAATCACCACCCTATTTTCCGAAGGACGAACTCACTGATAAATCGCAGCGTTTTTTTGCAGCTGAAATTATAAGGGAGAAAATACTGTTGAATTATCAGCAGGAAATACCTTATTCGGTTGAGGTAGCGATTGATGCCTTTGAGGAAGGGAATAAACTTATTAAAATTAGTGCGGTGATCTATGCTTCGCGTGAATCGCAAAAAGCAATCATTATTGGCAAGCAAGGCTCAGCCATAAAAAGGACAGGAACAATGGCACGTATTGATCTTGAGGAGTTTACAGGAAAAAAAGTTTTTCTTGAGATGAGCGTCAAAGTAAGTAAAGATTGGCGTGACAACGAAGGTTTATTAAAGCGCTTTGGTTACGAAGCTTAAAATATAAAATATGGGAAATATTGTTGCTATTGTGGGTCGTCCGAATGTGGGTAAATCTACTTTTTTTAACCGGATGGTACAATCACGTCAGGCAATTGTTGAAGAAACAAGCGGTGTTACCCGCGACAGGCACTATGGAACCAGTGACTGGAATGGTATAGGATTTTCAATTATTGATACCGGCGGATATGTGATGGGTTCGGAAGATGTGTTTGAAGGAGAAATCCGCAAACAGGTTGCACTCGCGATAGAAGAAGCCGATGTTATTTTGTTTGTTGTTGATGCGCGCGAAGGAATGCATATGCTCGATATGGAGGTGGCAAACATCTTGCGTCAATCGAATAAAAATATACTGCTTGTTGCCAATAAGGTGGACAATCCAAACCGGATTATTGATGCCCAGGAGTTCTATTCATTAGGGCTCGGAGAGGTGTATCCTGTTTCGGCCGTCAACGGAAGTGGAACCGGAGAGTTATTGGACGAGGTGGTGAAGTTGTTGCCTGCAAAGGAAGTTGAAACCGGACCCGATTTGCCTAAATTCGCTGTTGTCGGTCGCCCTAATGTTGGGAAATCATCAATCATCAATGCGTTTTTGGGTGTTGACCGGAATATTGTAACTGATATCGCAGGTACCACGCGCGATTCGATCCATACCCGGTTCAATGCTTACGGGATGGATTTTATGTTGGTTGATACGGCGGGCTTGCGAAAAAAAGCGAAGGTTTTCGAAAACATCGAGTTTTATTCAGTACTACGAGCCATACGATCCATCGAAGATAGTGATGTTGTTATTTTGATGCTCGATGCGCAGCATGGCATCGAATCGCAGGATCTGAGCATACTGCATTTGGTTGAGAAGAACCGGAAAGGATTGGTTGTTGTCGTGAACAAATGGGATTTGGTTGAGAAAAACTCGAATACCCATATTGAGTTCGAAAAAGCCATACTCGAGCGTATGGCTCCTTTTACCGATGTACCGATTATTTTTACCTCGGTAATTAACAAACAAAGGATATTCAAAGTGCTTGAGGTAGCACAGGAAGTATATGAAAACCGAAAACGCAACATCCTTACTTCGGTGCTTAACGAAGTATTATTGCCAATTATCGAGGCATCGCCGCCACCGGCGGCATCGCGGGGTAAATATATTAAGATAAAGTATATCACACAGTTAAAAACATATGCCCCTCAGTTTGTATTCTTTTGCAATCTGCCGAAAGATGTGAAAGATGGGTATAAGCGTTTTCTCGAAAATAAAATCAGGGAACAGTTTAATTTTAGAGGTGTCCCGATTCAACTCTTTTTCAGGCAAAAATGACAGCATCGTTACGTATGGACAAATGGCTCTGGTGTGCCCGTTTATTTAAAACCAGGACCTTAGCGGCTGAGGCTTGTGCGGCCGGTAAAATAAAGTTGAACGAAACGGCAGTCAAACCTTCGAGAGATGTGAAATTGAACGAAATACTGACTGTTCAGTTGCCTCAGATCAGAAAGACAATTCAGGTTAAATCGCTGGTGAAGAGCCGTGTTTCACCGGATATGGTTGTCGATGTTTATACCGATCTTACACCTGTCGAACTTTATGAACAACTTAAACTGATGAAGGAATTCAACTACGAGAAAAGAGATCGTGGTATTGGCCGTCCTACGAAGAAAGAAAGACGTGAAATAGATTTTTTAAAAGACATATAATAAAAAAAAGTATGAAATTATTCTCGTGCAGGTCAATGGCATTGTTCATCATGCTTGGGATATTGGCAACATCATGCCAGAACAATATCCAACGGCTTCGCAAACCTGCAAATGGACTCACTTTCGCATTTTATAACATCGAAAATCTTTTTGATACCCTTGATGATCCAAAAATTATTGATGAAGAGTTTCTCCCAACCGCGAAAGGACAATGGAATACGCAACGCTTTAATCATAAATTGGAAAATATTGCCCGCGTAATAGCAGCAATGGACACTACTGATTATCCCGATATGATTGGTTTTGCCGAAATTGAAAACCTGGAGGTCTTACAAATGCTTGCTGATCAGGATTACATTCGCAAAGCAAACTATAAATTAATTCACTACCCGGATCATGACGACAGGGGAATTGAAGTTGCTTTCATGTATCGTCCCGAATACTTTAAGCCATTGTATTCTAAACCAATCGATTATATTATCGATAGCCTGCCAAAATCAAATCCGCGGCATATTCTCTATCTCAAAGGGATTGTTGCTACAAAAGATACGTTGCATCTGTTTATAAACCATTGGACATCGCGTTATGGTGGTCAGAAAGAAACCGTGGAGGCCAGAAATGCTGCCGGATCGTTCCTTCGAAACGTTACCGACACGTTGATGCGTTTACATGATAACCCGAATATCATTATTGCCGGCGATTTGAATGATAATCCGACCGATGAGAGTCTGATCACGCATTTAAAAGCACTTCCACTGAGTACTGATATCGAACCAAATAAACTGTATAATCTGGCTTTGAACCCATTTTTATCAGGTACAGGGACATTATATTACAAATCCTGGGACTTTTTCGATCAGGTCATCATCTCGTCAAACTTAGCCCGTCCGGTAGAAGGGAAATTGAAATCGGGTGAAATTGAGATAATTAAAAAGGACTGGATGCTATACAAAACGAAGGATGGCATTGGTAAACCAAACAGGACCTACTCTGGTGGAAAATACTTTGGAGGATACAGCGACCATTTACCTGTGATGATACGCTTAGCTATTATCGATTAAATTTCAGTTGAAACCTGATGAACTTTCGTTGTTAAGAGCCTCGGTAACATTATCAATTAATTTAAGCAACACGATTTGTTTTATCTCCGACAAACAGAAATCAATCGGTTGTTCGGTGGACAATATTAAATCAGCATCGGTAAATGGTTCAAAAGGAGCCGAAATGCCCGTAAAATTTCTTATTTTTCCTCCGGCTGCTTTCCTGTAAAGTCCTTTGGGGTCACGCGCTTTGCACGTTTCGATGGATGGGTTCAGATAAATCATTAACAAATCATCCGTAATAATATTCCTGATCAATTGCCTCATGACGTTGGTAGGAGCAATAAAACAGTTGATTACCACAATTCCCTCTTTATGAAGCAGTTGGTTGATCTCCGCAACGCGTCTGACATTTTCTAACCGATCTTCTTCGCTGAAGCCTAAATCGTTGTTAATGCCATTTCGCAATTCGTCACCATCCAAAAAAACCACACTATAACCAGATTCTTTAAGCCAATGATAGATCTGTTTTCCCAAAGTAGTTTTTCCGGCACCAGAAAGACCTGTAAACCAAATAGATGGCATATTATTTATATTTATTGGTAAAACTAAATTACAATTTTCTTTTTTGTTACTGTGCAAATTTGTTATATCGTAGAATAATTTTCATTACGCTTGATTTAATTGACAAAAAGTCCGAAATTTACAGTTGGTAAGCAGGGTTGGGATTATTTTTTTTTATAATAAAAAACGATATGAAGATCATCTTTAAAATAAATTATAAAAGTATTTGGGGACAAATGCTTTGTATATGCGGCGGACACGAATTATTCGGAGACTGGGACCCCGAAAAAGGTCAGCCCATGCTCTATCTTGGAAATGATGATTGGGTGTTGGAGATGGAAGTTCCGCAGGGGCTTGCTTTTTCATATAAATATTTTGTACGTGAAGCCAACGGCTATATCCTTTGGGAAGGTGGTCAAAAGCGTCAGTTGACAAATTCCGATTTCGAAATCATGGCCATCAGAGACCGATGGCATCCTGAACATGACCCTTCCAGGGTTATGCATAGCAAGGTGTTTACAGAAGTAATCATGAAACCGGAGCGATTATTTACCCAGACTGTTAAAACGAAATCAAGTTCAATCATCAGGTTTTGTATGCGTGCGCCAAGGGTAGGGATAGGCTTTGGATTGGCAATTATCGGCGATGGGAAAAGCCTTGGTAACTGGAAAAAGCCAATTCTGATGGGGAATAAAAACTATCCTGTCTGGCAGGTTGATTTTGATGTTTCGATCCAAAAATTCCCGCTTGAATATAAATATGTGATTGTTGACCTGGCTACCAATTTGATTTCTGATTGGGAGACCGGGCATAACAGGGTGTTGAATGAAGAAAATACGGTTGTTTCGGATTCTTTATTTGTTGTGAACGACGAAAACTTTAATTATCCACCAAATAATTGGAAAGCTGCAGGTGTTGCAGTACCGGTATTTTCATTACGGTCAAATGAAAGTTTCGGGGTAGGGGAGTTCAACGACATCAGAAAATTGGTAGATTGGTGTGTGAAAACCGGGATGAAAATGATTCAGATATTACCGATAAATGAAACAGTGGCAACCCATTCCTGGCTCGATTCGTATCCCTACAAATCCATATCTGTCATGGCGTTGCATCCTATGTTTTTGCATTTACCTGCCATGGGAAAAATCAACAACAAAACGTTACAGGAAGAATTTGATTCGATAGGTAACGAATTAAATGGATTGCAACAGGTTGATTATGTTGCTGTAACAAGGGCAAAGGCCAGATATTTTAAAATTATCTTTGATCAAAACTGGGAGAAAGTAAAGAAGTCGACGGCCTATCAGTTGTTCTTTGCCGAAAATAAAGAATGGTTGTTGCCTTATGCAGCATTTTGCCGTCTGCGCGATTTGTATAAAACCAGCGATTTCAGGCAATGGGAAGGTTTCGCGGTGTTTGATCCAACGAAAATTGAAGACTATTGCGATCCCCGACAATCGTATCATGAGCATATCGCAGTTCATTATTTTCAACAATTTCACCTCGACTTACAACTTAAAGAAGCCGTCGCTTATGCGCACAAACATGGTGTTTGTTTGAAAGGCGATATTCCGATTGGTATCAGTCCTAATAGTATTGAAGCCTGGACAGAGCCACATCTGTTCAATTTGAATGCACAGGCCGGGGCTCCACCAGATGATTTCGCGTTTATGGGCCAAAACTGGGGATTCCCAACCTATAACTGGGACGAGATGGCACGCGATGATTTTGCCTGGTGGCGAAAACGGTTGAATGCCATGGAGAAATATTTTGATGCCTATCGCATTGACCATATCCTTGGTTTCTTCAGAATTTGGGAGATACCTATGGATGCAGTGCAGGGATTGCTGGGCTATTTTAAACCCGGACTTCCGATGAATGCAGGTGAAATTGAAGATTGGGGTCTTTGGTTCGATACCGAACGATTTACGAAACCTTATATCCGTGGCCATTTTTTATATGATTTCTTTGGCGACTATACGGATGAGGTTAGGTTAAAATATTTAAATGAAACTGATTTTGGGGTATTCGAATTAAAGGAGGTTTTTAATACCCAACGAAAAATATATGACTATTTCAGCCCCGATCAAACAAAAACAGAATTAGATATGAAAGGGATTACCATCCGTGATGGTTTGCTGGGTCTGTTGAATGAAGTATTGTTTATAAAGGACCCATATGCAACGCAATCCGCTTATCATCCAAGGATTGCTCTGCATTATACCTATTCATACCGTGATCTGGATGAACAAAAGAAAGACCGCCTGAACGAGTTATACATTCATTTCTTTTACAAGCGGCATGAGGAATTCTGGAAATGGCATGCCATGGCGAAACTACCTTCAATCGTGGCGTCTTCAAATATGCTTGTATGTGGCGAAGATTTGGGAATGGTACCTGATACCGTTCCGGAAGTAATGCATGCTCTTGATATTTTGAGTTTAGAGATTCAACGAATGCCCAAGAATCCGAGGATTGAGTTTGGACATCCTTCTGATGCTCCTTATCTGAGTGTTTGTACTACTTCTACCCATGATATGTCTACGATCAGGGGATGGTGGGAAGAAGACCGGGAACGAACACAACGATTTTATCGTCATACACTCGGTCATAATGATATGGCACCTTATTATGCTGAGCCCTGGGTTTGCCATGAGATAATTAATCAACATTTACATTCAGTTGCCATGTGGACAATATTTCCAATCCAGGATTTGCTTGCCCTGGATGGAAATCTAAGGTGGGATGAAACAGAAAAGGAGCAGATTAATGTGCCGGCAAATCCTGAAAACAAATGGCGTTATCGCATGGTAATAAGTCTTGAGGAGTTGATTGAAGCTGACGATTACAATTCAATGCTTAAAGGAATGGTGCATATTGCCGGGAGAGACACCGATTATTAGAAACTGTCTAAAAATGTTACAATGAAATTATAAATGATAAAAACTCGTATTTCAGTCACATTGAGCGAAGTCGAAATGCTCTTTTTTAAAATTATAAACGAGTTTTTTTATTTGTTTGGTCGGCTTCGACTGCGCTCAGCCTGACATTTGATTATAACACTCAACTTAAGTTAAAATTTTAGACAGTTTCTTAGAATGAGATGCATTGTTGATCTTATCCATAGAACCTGAAGAATTGATCCCGATTTTAACTGTGCGAAGCCATAACAACTGCACAGGAAGGGGTAAAGCTCAGGAACGCAATGCGTAATAACGAATCTTGATAACGATGTTTGATGTTGGAAGTAGTCACAAAATCAAATGATTACAAAATTTATAAATCGTAAATCGATGTTCCTCATTCAAATTCTTAGGATGACGACTTTAAAGACGAACAAGGATAAACAAAAACACCCAAGAGGACTCTTGGGTGTTTTTTAAGGAGGGGGGGTTGCTTGATTTGCCCTAAAAGGAAAGGGCGTTCTGATTAAAGGAAAAAGGAGCGCTTATTGATTATGGAGTACAGGCGCATTGTTTGGGTGCTTACAGGTTCGAAAAAATACACTTTGGTTCCGTTTAAAAATACTTTGGCCGGGATTTCTTTAATTTGTTTTTCCACAAGGCCTTGTTCCGTAATTTCTGAAATTGTATAAACTTCGTTGATTTTCATAACTATTATTATTTCATTCTTATTTTAAGTCCATCCTTTGAGCAGATGGGGCAAAAGGAGTTTTTTACAATGGAGATATAACCACAGCGGTCACATTTGAAATATTTATGATATTTGGGCTGTTTTGTTTCCGCGAAAAATTTAATACCGAACATACAGGTTTTTCTTTTTGTTTAAACTTTATGCGAATAACGTGCCAAAGTTTTTCTGAATTTGAAAATAATTTATAAAATGTTGATAAACAATAGTATAAAATTTTCTAATTTTTATTTCTATCGATTATTTTTCATGATTCCGGCGATTCACTATCCGATATCGGATAGTCACTATCCGATATCGGATAGTGAAGGAGATATAGTAGTGAGGATGGTTTGTATGTTGGCATTATTTCAAATATATGTTGGGGGTCAGCGTATTGTTTAAGAAAACATGTATTATTAACGGTCATGAGACCGGTATGATAAACGATATAGTATGGAGGTTATGCCAAGCGAGGGCTAAATCTGCACAGCATTGGATTTATTTGGCTGCGTATCGGATTATAATTTTGCAGGTATCAAATATTAATCGGTTGCCCATCAGATTTAATTGGGTGCGCAAACGCTTGTAATGTATGTGCTATATTGCATAAGAACCTTTTTATATTCGACAGATCTTATTCCACAACTACTTTTTCATCAGCAATTACACCGTTATTTTGTACCAGCTGCATTATATAAATTCCACTACTGATATGATTCAGATTAATCTCTGTTTTACTTCCATAAACGGCTTCTTGCAAAACGATTTTGCCTTCGGTATTGCGAAGGATTAACGCTGCCTGATGGCCGGAACAGTTTGTTTCAACAATCAACTTGCCTGAAGTTGGATTAGGATAGAGTTTGAGTTTGGCAGGCTCGATCGAAGATTGAACGGCGACACTTGTCTCTTCCGGACAAGTGATCTGCACAAAAGTAAGTGTCCCCTGTTCGTTGAGTGTGCCGCGCCAACACAAGCCATTGGGTGATTTCATGATAATTCCGCTCTGGATGTCATCCAGAAAAATATCGCCTTGATGAAAAACAAAATCTTCTCCGGCGGCGGTACCGAAATATAGGTTGTCCTCGTTTCTTGCCTCTATTGTGTGTTCATTCGTAAGCATCAGGCGTGAGGCATGATCATTACCACTTGTTTCAAGGAGTATGGAAGCATCTTCACCTTCATCGGCACGGATATGCAATTTTGCAGCGGGCTCCATAGTTCCAATGCCTACCCGACCGGTTGTACCAAACGAAGGCCCTGGTGAAGGACTGACAAAGAATGTTGCAATATCGCTTTTGAAACCAATCGCAAATGAACTTTCTTTATAATTAATTAACGGTTTTTGTTCAGAGTAGCCTCTTCCAAAAGTAATACTTGCCGGTGCCAAACCATTTACCCAGGTACCAAATGCCATTGCACTTGCATCGAATGTTTTGGCTTTGTGACCAATTGCAAATGATTTTTCACCATTTGCTTCAGAACCATAACCCAAAGCAAAACTGAATTTTGCATTTGCTTTGGAGGTATAACCAAATGCGAAGGATGCCTGTCCAAGACTTCCAACTTCTGAATGCTCTCCTCCGCTAAATGAATAAAGTCCAAAGGAATTACATTCCAACCCTACCCGGCTCGAATAAAGCCCTTGTGTAAGTAATAAATTGTTAAAACAGTCAGTACATCCCGTACCTTTTTCTTGAGAAAATGCGATTTGGATATTAATAAAAAATACCAAAACCACTTTCATGACAATTTTTAAGTTTACTCTTTTATCCATTTTCCTTTTTCAATTAAGTTGTTATTTTTTGTAATTATCCAGAA
Source organism: Bacteroidales bacterium (assembly GCA_013141455.1). Lineage (GTDB taxonomy): Bacteria > Bacteroidota > Bacteroidia > Bacteroidales > F082 > CAJBPB01. The sequence continues at coordinate 7,539 of JABFQW010000113.1, read as the reverse complement.
ATACCCTCCAGTTACTAATAAAGCTGTATTGATTTGGGTGGTAAACGAATTCAATTTTTCAATTAATACTATTTTACCTGACATATCATATAAGTTGAATACAGTCCCAGGCAATCCACAACTAACTTGTAAAACATCACATCCCGGATTAGGATAGACGATGGCATCGCTGATAGGGATGCTTTTGTTTTCTGTAGTTCCGGTAATGGAGCCATTCGCATCGAGTTTGATAATCATGGCATCGCGTTGAAAATAGGTGATACCAATATCATGTACCGTGGCTGTGATCAATACACCACCATCAGGGCTGGCAGTAATATTATTTGTCCAATAATAGGCATCTCCCCCGATGTACTTTTCATACACGACGCCGAGGGTGTCGTTCAGCCGGGTGATATAAATCCAACTTGGTTGATGTCCGATCATATCCTGTAAGTTGTGTGTCCCCCCAAGATAAATGATGGAAGGATCAACATAATCGATACCATAAATCTCAGCCGCCCTTGAAATGGTATCCGGGTTTGTGCGGTGGACCTGATGGATGATGTTATGATCCGAATCTAAAATGTAAGCCGATATCATCCAGTCAACCCTGTCTTCATTATAGTGGTACCATTGCAGTCTTCCACCGGCAAGCATTCTGTTTTCAGTGTAAGGCATGCCTCGGTAGGGTCCCCTAAAGTAATCGGGGTAAAACCAATGCCCTGTGAAGTCAAGTGTTTCCTCATCAATCTCAATGGCAGAACTAATACTGTCACCTCCGTTGTAATAAGCAAATTCGGTATTTGCCAGTACTTTTGTTGAATCGGCATTATACGTAAGCCCCCAAAGATCACCAGCTTCCGGATTCATGGTAATTTTAGAAGTAATACTATCGCCTTGCGATGATAATTTTAATAGATAGAGTTTGTTTAAATTTGAACAGGCATAGAGGAAATCGTTGTTTGTTAATTCTAAACCATAATACCTGTATCCAAGATATGGGTCATTAAAACGATAAATCTTCTGCCATATTATATTCAATTCGCTATCAAGTCGTATAAATATAGTAAACCTGCTATATTGTGTATCTCCTAATTTAAACCCTAATCCCATGAGGATATACCCGCTTGGCTCACTTCTAACTTTAGTTAAACGATAAAACATCAACGAAGTATCTTGTTTTGTAATCCTAAAACTAGTTGTATCACCAAACTGGCTGATCCTGTAGACTGAAGTTTGATGAACATAAAAACTGTCTGTAGGAGGTGCGATATTTACGATTCCTACAAAACCACCATTTTCATCCAACACAAACATTGAAGGCACATCATCTCCACCAAAATCTAACCTCATCGAGAAACCAGGATGTTGGGCATAAAGTCTGTTGAATAAGACAATAATAATTGCAGACAGAAGAAATTTTAAACGTATGTAATGGCGATTATGCTTTTGCATCTTAAATTGTTTAGTAAGCGAGAATGTCATCGATATTTAACTGTAAGGTAATACAAATCTGTTACTCGTGTTTAAAAATTAATAATAAAGCCGGGAAACCTGCTGTCAATTTCGTATTGGGGTTATAACAGGCCAATATTGTGCCAAAATAATTGAATAAATTGCGTGATGAACGTAAAACATTAAAAATTAATGATATAGATGTTGATTTTTATAATCGTTTGGAATGATTATATGTAAAAGATGGTTTTGCCACCCGAAATTGTCCTTTCACTATCCGAAATCGGATAGTAGCTATCCGATTTCGGATAGTGAAAATCAGGAATTGGTCAGGGGAGATGATTTATGATTATGTAACTTTGTGAAAAATACAAACATGAAATTTGAGGAATATACCCAAACAGGCAGTTCGATCCAAAAGCGGATACAGGCAATCGAAAGCATTCCTGTTGATGAAATCAATCGTCAACCTGCCCTTGAAACACTATTTTCGTGTCTCGATCTTACCACCTTGGAAGGAACCGATAATAAGAAGAAAATCAACGGATTGTGTGATCAGGCCTTGGGTTATCGCAAATTACTGTTGGGCAAAACGGTGGCTGCCGTTTGTGTTTACAGCCCCTTTGTTCGTCAGGCCAAAGCCATTCTCAGCGGTTCAGAAATTAAAGTGGCCACGGTGGCCTGTGCTTTTCCTTCGGGGCAGCTTCCACTGCACCTCAAAATTGAAGAAGTGAAATGGGCGGTTGCCGAGGGCGCCGATGAAATTGATATGGTTATCTCACGGGGTAAAATGCTCGAAGGTGACTTTGATGCGATCTACGAGGAAGTTTCACAGGTTAAAAAAGCTTGTGGTAGCGCCCATTTAAAAGTAATTCTCGAAACCGGAGAGTTGCAATCGGTGCAACTGATTCGCAAAGCCTGCGAATTGGCCATAGAGGGAGGAGCCGATTTTTTAAAGACCTCCACGGGTAAGGTCAGTCCGGCAGCAACACCCGAAGCAGTTGTCATCATGCTCGATACGATTAAAGAATATTATCACGCCACGAATATTAAAATTGGTTTGAAGCCCGCCGGAGGTATCTCGGAACCTGTTGATGCCTTGCTTTATTATCAACTTGTCAGGGAGATTGTTGGGAAGGACTGGTTAAACAACACATTATTTCGTATTGGCGCCAGCCGGCTTGCCGATAAATTGAAAAATTTATTGGCTGACTAAGGTTGTTTGCCTATTTTTGTCGTGTCTTCATGAATTATTTATGAGAAAAATCATTACCATTTTCGTTTTATTGTTGATTTCGTTCAACCGACTTTTGGCCCAAACGCCATTGACCGAGGCCGTTGAGTTCAATGTGAAAACACTTGAAAGCGAAACAATCAGGCTATTCCCCTTGCTCGATGCAGGCAATATTGTAGTGATTGACTTTTTTTCGACCTCTTGCGGCCCTTGTCAGACATTTGCCTATGATTTTGAAATGGCCTATCAGAATTTTGGTTCGAACCAGGGAAATGTATTCTTCCTGGCCATTAATTACAATAGTGATAATGAGGGTGTCAGGATTTTCGATTCAATCTTTCATATAACCTTACCTTCAGCCAGTGGTATCGAGGGCGGAGGTAATGCTGTGTATGAATCTTACCAGATTTCGGCTTATCCTACAGTCATTCTTATCACGCCCGATCATCAAATAACTGAACAGTTTATCTGGGAGCCAACGGCTGAAAACATTACCAATGCCGTGGTTAATGCCGGCGGGACATTGGTCGGAGAAAGTGAAAATGGGTTTGATTTCAATCGGGTTTCACTTTTTCCAAATCCAGTAAATGATGTATTGAACCTTCGTTTTGTGGCTAAACAGACAGGAGCGTTTTCATACCGGATTATTGATTTATCGGGACGAGTCTGTCTTCGGGGGGATAATCTGTCTGTTTCTGTTGGTTCAAACCAACGGATCGTTGATGTTAAACGCTTACCCGCTGGTGTATATTTTCTTGAACAGACCATTAACAATGATCATGTCATAAGTAATAAAATTGTTGTCGAATAAAGGTATTACAATGAAAGAGATAGTTAAAATATTCGTGATAATATTATCAATCAGTTTTTTTGGTTGTACCGAAGATACTGTTTTACCGACTGATGTGGATCCGGTAGATAAATTTTTAGGCACTTGGGACGTATCCGATAACGCCCTGAAAATTAACTATGAAGTAAAAATAGTGAAGAGCACTTCCAATTCTTCGATGGTCATTTTGAACAACTTTGCCGACTCGGGTGATGCCGCAGAGGGCTTGGTGGTGGGCAATTCAATCGTGATAAGCTATCAGGAGGTTGGACAAAGCTGGTATGTTAACGGAAACGGAACCTATACCAGCGCCTCACGACTCGATTTTAATTATTCACTTGATATCGGCGGGTCACAGGAAAACCGGAAGGCAGTTTTCAGCCATTAATCATTCCTCAGTCTTCACCTCCATCATCGATTGCGTCTTGCTCAGATCAGCAAGTACCTCGTCATAAATTTTCTCCATCTGTTCGGGAAACTGGTTGTAATAGGCCACGTTCTCTTCAAAGATTTTATCGGTAATACCATGCTTTGTAAACATGACCTGGTAATAGTCATTTTTTAAATCCTTGATAAGTGTTCCTTTGTTTCGTTTAAAGGAAAGAGCGCCTTCAACCAATTGTGCATCGGTAAAGAGTTTAACCATCTGATCTTCCGTTAAAAACAGATCAGGTTTACTGAGTTTTAAAACGATTTTCGGCTTACAGCTCATCGAAATGGAAAGGAGTACGATAGCAAGTATTGCAATAATGGAATGCTTCATGCTTAATTCCCAATCTCAGACATGAATTTTATGCGCATCAACCTTATTTCTTCTTCGGTGTATTCCGATTCGCCCAGCGCAGCCAATGCATCTTCAATGGAATCGGACTCTGCCTCGCTGAAATATTCGTAAATATCTTCCTGATGGTATTCATCCACGTATTCGTCGATATAATAATTGATGTCGATACGTGTGCCGCTCGAAACAATACTTTCAACTTCGATCAACAGTTCGTCGATGTTCAGGTTTTTGGTGAACGCGATATCTTCGAGCGGAAGTTTACGGTCGATACTTTGAATGATATAAACTTTTAAACCGGATTTATTGACTACTGATTTGACAACCATGTCGTTAGGCCGGATAATTTCGTTTTCTTCGACATACTGTTTGATGAGTTGGAGGAATGGCTCGCCATATTTAATGGCTTTTCCGGTTCCAACACCTACTATCTGAGTAAGTTCTTCCTGTGTAACGGGATACTGAATAGCCATATCTTCCAATGAAGGATCCTGGAAAATCACGAAAGGAGGCAGGTTTTCTTTTTTCGAAATCGCTTTCCGCAGGTCTTTCAACATGCTGAACAAGGTAGTGTCGGTACCGCTCCCTTTGGGTCCGGTACTTTTTGCAGCTTCAAAATCGTCGTCCTCCGGATTTTCGTAGTCGTGATCCTTGGCAAGCATGATGGTATACGATTTTTTCAGATAATCTTTACCTTCTTTCGACACTTTCAGAATCCCGTAGTTTTCGATGTCTTTGTTGAGTAGATTATGAATCAGTGCCTGACGGATCACTGCATTCCAGTATCTCTCATCCTGATCTTCACCGGCGCCGAAAAACTCACTCGTATCGTGTTTAGCCGATTTTATATCCCCTGATTTTTTGCCTGAGAGTAACTCGCTGATGTGTTTCGATTTGTATTGTTGTTTCAAAGCTATAACGGCTTCGATAACAAGTTTAATATCTTCCTGTCCATCGAATTTAACTTTGGGGTTCAGGCAATTGTCGCAGGCTCCGCAATTGTCTTTATCGTATGATTCTCCAAAATAATGCAGTAGCAGTTTGTGACGGCAGACGGATGATTCGGCATAGGTCACCGTTTCATTAAGCAGTTCTTTAGCGATTTCCTGTTCCGACACGCCTTTATCTTTCATAAACTTCTCAAGTTTCTGGATATCTTCGTAACTGTAAAAAGCGATGCAGTTTCCTTCACCATCATCCCGGCCAGCCCGCCCGGTTTCCTGATAATACCCTTCAAGACTTTTTGGAATATCATGATGGATAACAAACCTGATATCCGGCTTATCGATCCCCATTCCAAAGGCAATGGTAGCAACGATTACCTCAACTTCTTCCATCAGGAAATCATCCTGATTTTGGCGTCGTGTACTGCTGTCTAAACCAGCATGGTAGGGTAATGCCCTAATCCCGTTAACAACAAGCGTCTCTGCAATTTCTTCCACCTTTTTACGGCTCAGACAGTAAACGATACCCGATTTGCCCGGGTTATTCTTAATATATTTGATGATATCCTTGATAACATCTTTCGATTTTGGCCGTACTTCATAATAAAGATTCGTCCTGTCGAAGGAGGAGGTGTAGATCACCGCGTCCTGAATCTCGAGATTCTTCAGAATATCCTGTTGCACCTTTACTGTGGCTGTTGCTGTAAGCGCAATAATCGGCACTTTTTTATCGATCGCATTGATAATTGGTCGCAACCTCCGGTATTCGGGTCTGAAATCGTGACCCCATTCTGATATGCAATGTGCCTCGTCAATAGCAAACAACGATATTGGAAGTGATTTTAAAAAATCAACATTCTCATCTTTTGTAAGTGATTCGGGTGCAACATACAATAATTTCGTTTTTCCTGAGATAAGATCCTGCCTTACCTGTGTTATCTCTGCTTTCGAAAGTGAAGAGTTCATCACATGTGCGATCCCAACTTCAGTGCCAAAATTCCTTATCGCATCCACCTGATTTTTCATCAATGCAATCAAAGGAGAAACTATGATGGCGCAACCATCCTTCATTAACGCGGGTAGCTGATAACATAACGATTTTCCACCCCCTGTCGGCATAACCACAAATGTGTCATGCCCATCAAGCACACTATTGATAATAGCTTCCTGATTACCTTTGAACTGATCGAAACCAAAGATTTTCTTCAGTAATTCATGCAGACCCTTTTCGTCCTTTTTGACCATTTAACCCCCTTGGAGATATTTTAATATATATTTGCATCAGGTAATAATTGTTTTCGGGTTATAAATGCTAATCCTTTCCGAATTATTACTTCTTTTACAAATATAATACAATTTTTTTTTTTTTACACAACAATTTTTTTTTTTTGAAATTTGAAAACAAAGGTAGAGATAATAGAGATAGGTTCGCAAGTAATTGAGATAGAGGCGTTAGCCCTTACTGAACTTAAAAAATCGATCAATAACAATTTTGTTAAAGTTGTTGAACTTTTAGGAAAAATTAAGGGAAACGTCATAGTTTCGGGAATTGGCAAGAGTGCGATCATCGCCCAAAAAATTGTGGCCACATTTAATTCTACCGGAACAACAGCGGTTTTTATGCATGCTGCCGATGCAATTCATGGTGATTTGGGTATCATTAAGGACGAAGATGTACTCATGTTATTATCGAAAAGCGGTGAAACTGCTGAGATTAAAATGCTTGTTCCATTGATAAAAGTGCGTGGAAATATTTTAATTGCCATGGTGGGTAACACCGAATCGTATCTTGCTTCACAGGCCGATTTTGTGTTGGATACAAGTATCGATAAAGAAGCCTGTCCGAACAATCTCGCACCGACTACGAGTACCACCGTTCAATTGGTTATGGGAGATGCTTTGGCAGTTAGTTTGCTTGAATACCGTGGTTTTACTGCGGCCGATTTCGCAAAAATACATCCCGGTGGTGCACTTGGGAAACAATTGTATCTGCGTGTGGATGATCTTTACAAACGCAACGAACGGCCTGTAGTTCAGGTAAATGATGATTTAACGAAGGTGATTATCGAAATATCGGCCAGGCGACTCGGTGCCACTGCAGTCATGGACGGTGAGTTGTTTGTCGGGTTGATTACCGATGGCGACCTGAGGCGTATGCTATTAAAAAATCCGGTGCTCGATCAGATCAAGGCGGTTGATATTATGACTGTCAATCCAAAATCGATTGATGGACAGAGCCTTGTAATAGATGCACTCGGCATCATGCGAAAGTACAATATCACACAGCTTCCGGTTGTTGATAATGGTGTATATC
>JABFQW010000096.1 GCA_013141455.1 Bacteroidales bacterium | reverse complement strand
ATCCTTACGTAAAACGACTCGAACGGTTATTATCGCAATCAATTGATAAAGAAGAAATTGCAAAAGAGATTGAGGCGTATTCCATTCAGGAATACGAAGAAGAACATGATGATGTGGAAGCCAAACTTTACGACCTTAAAAACATAATAATCAAATATATACCATCGCCAAGTGATAGTAGTTTATTCAATAATATATTGCACGATTTGTTCGAGTTTGAACGCGACCTGAATAATCATGGCCGTTTCGAGAACCTCATTCTTGTACCAATTGTTGAGAAAATGGAAAAGGATCTACTTCAGAAACTAAAAAAATCCTGAGTTAAATGCGTAGGCTGTCCATACTAATTATTGAACAATCATTTATTATCAGGGAAGGGATTAAAACCTTGTTAAGCCAGATGAATCAGCCATTTACAATGGAGGAGATCGATTGGTTTGTTGACGATCTGCCAAAATTATTACGCAAAACCAGACCTAATCTCGTACTTATAAATCCGAAATCTATTTCGAACGGGCTAGTATTTTCGAACTCAGGCGATGTAAAAATAATATTTGTCGGATTATTATATGGTATTGCGGAGCCCAGGATAAGTGGAAAATTTGATTTCTGCCTAAATATTGATACTGACAAACAACTACTTACAAAGCAAGTAGAGGATTTGATCGCGAAGAGTATTGGAAATCACCATCCTCAGCAAAGCAGCAGCTTAACCGAACGGGAAAACTCAATCCTCAAACTAATTGCCCTTGGTTTAACAAACAATGATATCGGTGAAAAACTATTCATCAGTACGCATACCGTGATGACACACCGGAAAAATATTACACGAAAACTTGGAATCAAAACCGTTTCCGGATTAACCGTATTTGCCATTTTAAACAAGCTGATCAAAGCGGAGGAGTTATAATAATTGTACCCGATTAAAAGTTGAATTTCTGCATCAGGTCGAACCATGACTATTTTGTTAGTCAGGACTTGACTAATTTTTTGTCATATTCGTTAATATGCTGTTTTTCAATAAGTCAAGCCCTTACTTGCGGATATTAGGATTACTTCAAACAGACCATTTTTGGCTAACCTATAACAGGATGAAATTTTAACCCCAGCCGAAATTGAAACCGTATCCTTGGATTGTAAAGTGAAAACCCGTAACTTTGCCGCCTTATTTAAAACGATTCTTATATTATAATTGCTATGGAAAAGATTGGAATATTTTACGGATCTACCTCAGGATCAACCAAATCTGTTGCAGAAAAATTACAAAAAATCTTCGGTAAAAAAGCCGAAGTACATGATATTAAGCATGCGGATAACGAATTAATCGAAAAATATACTAACCTCATTTTCGGAACTTCAGCCTGGGGTATCGGAGATATGCAGGATGATTGGGAAATGTTTGTCGATAATCTTTCTGACATTAATTTCACCGGAAAAAAACTTGCATTATTTGGCATGGGCGATCAGGAAGAGTACCCTGAAAGTTTCGTTGACGGATTAGGGACATTATACTGCCGGTTACCAGATAAAACCATTGTCGTGGGAACCAGCGATACTGACGGTTACAAATATTACTTTTCGTTGGCCGATAACAATGGTAAATTTGTTGGGTTGGCTTTAGATGTACACAGTCAGGATAATTTGACAGATGAAAGGTTAAAACACTGGGCAAAGCAGCTCGAATCAGAATTCGTGTAACCCACATATTGCACTGATTTTAATCAAATTAACCCCGGTTTCGTCATTCGTAACCGGGGTTAATTCATTCTAAATAGCGGTACACTGAATTACCGTTTCAAATCTTTTATACTTTTGCATCGAATTCGTGAACATGAAGAAAAGCACAACATACAGGAGTATAGAGATTTTGATGGCATTTGCCAGCTTCTGGATGTTTATTGGCGAATTGATTACGCTTCATCAGGAAAGGATTTTTAAAGTAAACTTTTACGATCACAGCAATCCATTCACGAAGCCAAAATCGAAAGATGATGGTAAAACTTTCAGCTTTAAACTTTTTAAAAGCTCCGACAAAGGTTTAACCACTTCCGATCTTTACTGCAAAAACGATTCACCTGATGCAAACCTGATTCTTCAGGCCACCAGAATAAGTCATACCTATCCTGCCAAACAGGCGCATAGTTTTGCCTGTCTTATCCGTAAGCCCCTAAGGGCGCCCCCTGCTGTTTCTTAAATTTTTCTGAATCCTCACCCCTAAAAAAGGTGACGGTAATCTGTTGCCTGTTATCAGTAACCTGGCAATGTTATTCAATTTTATTAAAATTTAATGAAACAAATCCTTATATAATATATTAAGATCATGAAAAAGAATTTATCTCTCACCATTTTATTTATATCCCTGATTGCCTGGATGTTACCAGTAAATGCCCAAACCAATGACACTGCCTTCATGGGACCTCAGTATGCAAACGACATTTTTTACAGTCTCGAAAATGGCACTGTTAAAGCCGAACCCCGCAATAACTGGGAATTAGGATTTTACACCAATACCTGGAGCGCCGGAATCATTATCAACGATGGAACGGGAATGAAACTGTTTACCTATCCGAAAGGCGATACAACTGCCTGGAATAATGTTGACACCATAGGTATAAAACAATGGGCATTTTCGTATAATTCTGACACTACCTGGGAAGATGGTGCCTTTAACCGCAATGCACTCGGACACCCCGATTATGGTTGGGGCATTTATAATGCCATTAACCACGATTTGGTGGGTGATTCAATTTATGTACTCCAGCTGGCGAACGGCAGTTTGAAAAAAATCTGGATTCAGCGTAAAAAATCCATTGATAATACTTACATTTTTAAATATGCCGATCTTGATAACCAGAATGAAGTATCTGTTACACTTGATGTCAGGCCTTATGAAAGCAAACTGTTTGTTTACTATTCCATCACGAACCAGCAGGTACTTGACCGCGAACCGGCTAAAACAGATTGGGATCTCTTGTTTTCAAAATATATGGGAACCACAGTGAATGAAGGAGTAAGAGAACGTTACCCTGTTGCTGGAGCATTATCAAATATAACTGATACCATCAGCAAAAACTCCCCGGTTGCCGACGATTTCGAAGACTGGGCCGGCTCTGAAATGAATGGTAACAGAACCACCATCGGCCATGAATGGAAAGACATTGATATGAGTACATATACCTGGATAATTGATGACTCGCTCTGCTATTTTATCAAAAACGAAAAGGGTGATGTTTACAAATTGACTTTTGATTATTTCAGTGGCAGTGGTTCAGGAAAAGCCGGTTTTGTTAAAAAACTTTTATCCTTATCTGCTGTAAATGAGTCCTTAGTGCAAAATTCGATGCGTGTTTATCCGAACCCGGCCAATCAGCTTGTTACCATCCTTTTCGACGATGTAAAAGCCGAAACCGGATTCGTTAAAGTGTATAGTCTTTCGGGCAGCCTTGTTATCGAAAATATGACTGCTAGTAATACCAATCAGATGAAGATTGATATTTCATCATTAAAGCCGGGCCTTTATATTCTGGAAGTTGTGCAGGGTGGAAAAGTGCAACGGCAGAAATTAATGGTTCAACATTAATCAACTGATGAGGCAACTAAAAACTTATCTGATACTTATTCATTTGCTTTTTGGGGGTATGCATTTGGCTTACTCCCAAAAAGCCATGATTAAAGTGAAAGACAGCAGAAACAAAGAGGCTGTTTCGTTCGCAAACATCATTATCGAAAACCTGAACCATACTCCTTTCAAAACTGCAATCACCGATCTTGATGGAAGTCTGGAAAACACTGTGAAATCAAAATCATTGATCACGGTTTCGTTTCTTGGATATAAAACACTTAGCGACACCCTGCTTCCTGGTCGTGACATGCAAATTTTGTTAACACCCTTGGTTTATAATATGGACGAAGTGGTTGTAACGGGTCAATATACGCCTCAGGCCATCGATAAATCGATTTTCAGGGTGAAAGTAATTGGTTCAAGACAGATCGATCAACGCGCTTCGAATAACCTGAACGATCTGATGTCGGGTGAATTAAATATCCGCTCTTCTTTTAATGGAGTACTTGGCTCAAAAATCACCATGCAGGGCCTTGGCGGAGAACACATTAAATTCCTTATTGATGGCGTACCTGTTATTGGCCGGATGAATGGAAATATCGATCTCGACCAATTGAACCTCTATAATGTAGATCATATTGAAGTGATCGAAGGGCCAATGTCAGTCATTTATGGTTCAAATGCACTTGCAGGTGTTATAAATATTATAACAAAAGAGAACAAAAACACGAAATACACGACGAATTTTAATTCTTATCTTGAGTCGGTTGGTGTGTATAATTTCAGCGCTGATGCCTCAGTCAATAAAAACAGATGGGGAGGGTCTGTTGCCCTTGCAAGAAATTTCTTTGACGGATATGAACCACCCGGATTTTTGGAAAGCTACAATAATTCTGATTCAATCGATAACATAACTGATTGGAAACCAAAACTTCAGTACAATGCCGATGCCTCATTAAAATACTCACATAACGATCTGAAAACCGGATTATCAGCATCTTATTTCAATGAATTATTGATTGACGAGGGATTTCCTTTATTGCCATATTTTGAAACTGTCAATGACGACCACTTTAAAACCAACAGATTAACAACGAAATTCGATTTCAGTAAACGCGTTTTCAAAGATAGGTATGTAACCGTATTGGCCTCTTTTTCAAATTATGAACGTGTAAAAAACAGGTATTTTATCGATCTGACAACCCTTGAGAGTAATATCACCAGGAACACTGCTGATCAGGACACCACCAGATTTAATCAATACCTAACGCGGGCAGAATTCAGTAAGAGTTCGCAGGAAAGCAAAATAAATTATCAGCTTGGGTTCGATTTAAACTATGAAACCGGCGTTGGTAAACGTATGTTGAACCAGAAACAGAATCAGGGTGACTATGCTGCTTATCTGAGTTTGAAATATAGTCCATTGGTTCGTTTTATGCTGCAACCTGGTTTACGGTATAGCTACAATACCAGATACAATGCCCCTTTGGTATATTCACTGAATATCAAATGGGACTTACAGGAGGAACTTAGCCTGAGGGCATCGTATGCCACAGGTTTCAGGGCGCCATCACTGAAAGAACTCTACCTTGAATTTGTTGACATAAACCACAATGTTCGTGGCAACGAGAACCTTGAGGCTGAGCATTCGCAAAACATGAATCTGTCGCTCAAATACAACCACGAAAAAGAAACCTATGATTATGGCCTGGAGATGAGCCTTTTTTACAATAATATTAAAAAAAGTATCAGTTTGATCCCTGTTGGCAATGGTTCGAAATTATATACTTACGTGAATATTAATAATATTGTTACCCAAGGATTTCAACTCAATTTTAATAACCGTGTGTATCCCTGGCTTGAAATAGAATTAGGTTTTAGTGAAACAGGTAAAAAGCAGATTATTAATGATAGTGTAACCTTCGATATGGAATACAGCTCCGATTTTATTGCAGATGTAAACTATTTATGGAGAAAAACCGATGTGAATTTTTCTGTATTATATAAATATTCCGGTGCATACCCTGAGGTTTTTCTTGGCGAGGATGCCTTGGTTTATCATACCCTCATGGCCAGTTATCATACATTGGATATTTCGGCCAGCCGTTGGTTGTGGAAGAAACGTATCAATGTTCAGATAGGCGCTAAAAACCTCTTCGATAATACATTGGTAAATATGAAAGGAAATAGTGGTGGTGGTGGCGCTATTCATGGTGGTGGTAATTCAGACAGTTCACCCGTGGCCTGGGGTCGGACTTATTTTGTTAAATTAGCCCTGGCGTTAAAAAAATATTAAATATGAAAAAAAACATAGTATTTATATTTTCCGGTCTTGTACTACTTTCTTCGTGCTTCAAAGAGCATGAAAAAATACCACCTTACGACAGGGGTGAAAGAATTACGGTTCAAATCGAACTCACGCAGAATTACAAATATCAGGTGTATTACGGCCTTGGTCAATCGAGTGTGATCGCCACAAACGATAAAAAATCATTCGATCTGGCGTTTGAATCAAGTGAAAATGGCAGTCATATTTTGCTGAACACCTCCAATTTTATGCTTACAGCCGCGAGTTCAGAAACCCTGCTTGAAAATGTTACCTCAGCCGATGGTCTCAACCTTACCTATGATCCTTCGTCGGGAAACCTCGATTCAACAGCAATCGGCAACTGGCTGACTATCAATAATACGGATACTATTTATTCGGGTCTTGTTTATATAATCGACCGTGGTTATGATGAATTGGGCAATTTATTGGGTTTTCGAAAAATCGTGTTCGACAGCTTGATTGGTGACACTTATTATTTCCGCTATGCCAATCTTGACAACAGTAACCTGACTGTTGCAACTGTAACAAAATCAATGGATGTGAATTATGTTTATTATTCATTTGTCGATCACACGCAACTGCAGCCCGAACCTGCTGCGGATACCTATGATTTGTTATTTACCCAATATACCACCTTGCTTTACACCTCTGAGGGTGAACCATACCCTTACTTAGTCACCGGTGTTTTACTGAATCGTTTTGAAACCTATGTTGCTTTCGACAGTATTCATCATTTCGACTCGCTAACGATGGATATTGCTCAGAATCTATCATTTACAGATCAACTCGACAGAATCGGTTATACCTGGAAAGACGTTGTTGGCGATGTGGAGACCGGACAGGTTTCTTATGTGGTGAATCCCGACTGGAACTATATTATCAAAGCACAGGATGGTTTTTATTACAAACTCCGGTTTATCGGATTCTACAATGACCTTGGCGAAAAAGGCTATCCCACTTTTGAGTATCAGAAACTTTAAGTGCTCAGAAAGATATTATCTTCTAAAGTGGCTACATTTTATTTTGATGTGCTGGCACCAAATATTAGCGCCACATAATGCCATTCCTCTTTTTAATGTTTTTATGTTGGTATAAATTGACATCGAATTCGAACAATAAAATCGTGTTACGAAGCAGTGGTGCTGGCAGGTCTGAACGGCGAGCCAGGTAGGGAGTGAATGTCAAAACACAAGAAAATCCGGCAAAGGCATCCACCTGCAAGGCGGTATGTTTGGTCTCGTCTTTTGGGACGAGACCACTCCTTTGCCTGGATTTACTGTGTTTTGACAGAGAGCGGGGAAGCTTCGTTCAGACAAAAGGTTTTGCTCCTTTTGCCTTTCAAAAGGACGAGAAAACAATTGAATTTCTTTTACTTTTTTCTTGATAAAAAAGTAACAAAAAATCAAGACTTAAAATTCTTTGAACGCAAAATCTACGAAGCTTGTCCGCCTGCGCGACCCAAGCCGGAGCTATTTGATTAATCAGGGGAATCGAATTACCAAGCTCCTTCGGGGTCGCTCGGGAGGCTTATATCTATGGACAAGCTTCTTGTTTTGCTGTCCAAACAATTTAATGTCGTTTTTATAGAACCAAGATGATCTGACTTAAAAAAAATAGATTACACCTATTTAGCTAATTACCAAAAAGGTTAATGTGTTATGTCTCAGATTTCAGATTAAAATATTTTCCACTAAGTAAGTGATGAGAATTTAAAACTACATCCTCAAATTATCAATATTATAATACCTTGAATCTTGCCAGCATATCAAAATAGAATTTAGCCTCTAAAGTGATGTAATGCGATTTAGATTAATGCTATTTTTGCAAAAATGACTTTTATGATACTTCAATTTATTGTCTGGAATGTTTCACCCGAAATATTCAGTTTTCCTGAGTGGTTGCCTTTATTGGGTGGCAGAGGTATTCGCTGGTATGGTATGTTGTTCGCCGCATCCTTTGTGGTGGGATATTTTATCATGTTGAAAATCTTCAAAAAAGAAAAAATCAGCGAAAAAGTTTTGGACGAACTTTCGAGTTATATGCTGATTGCCACCATAGTCGGTGCTCGCTTAGGCCATTGTTTGTTTTATGAACCAGCCTATTATCTGGCACATCCCATCGAGATATTGAAAATATGGGAAGGCGGTCTGGCGAGTCATGGAGCGGGAATTGCCATTGTTTTAGCCTTGTATTTCTTTTCGAGAAAACATCAAAAATCGATATTGTGGACACTCGATCGTGTAATTATCGTTGTGGCGCTTGCCGGCTTTTTCATCAGGACAGGTAACCTGATGAACTCCGAAATTTTTGGTCACATTACTGATCTTCCCTGGGGCTTCAAATTTGTGCGTTATCACGATCCCCTACTC
This sequence comes from Bacteroidales bacterium, assembly GCA_013141455.1. Taxonomy (GTDB): domain Bacteria; phylum Bacteroidota; class Bacteroidia; order Bacteroidales; family F082; genus CAJBPB01. The sequence goes on along the minus strand of JABFQW010000096.1, from coordinate 47,951 downwards.
AATGGCGATCCGCGCCATCCCACCCAGATTTATGAAGGTTTGTTTTACTTAGCTTCATTTTTCTTTCTGTATTACAGCTATTTCAAAAGGAATATGGGTCAAAAACAAGAAGGATATTTGTTTGGGATGTTCCTGATCCTGATTTTTGGAATCAGGTTTATCATCGAGTTTCTGAAAGAACCCCAGGTTGGATTCGAAAATACCATGGCACTGAATATGGGCCAATGGCTAAGTATTCCATTCGTTTTGGCCGGATTGTATATTCTTTATATGGGAAGAAAAAAGACTGCTTTGATAAAGTAAGATTTGTTTCTGTTCATCATTTACAAACAAAAAAGCTTTCGGAATCCCGAAAGTTTTTTTTGTTGTTATAACTGACTGAGCTGAACGTCTGCGCTATGTTTAGTGCGGGATTGCATGGTTGCGTTTGTATCCCACAGCACAAAACTTGCCTGCGGGAAATACCGCTCGAAAACCTCTAAAACCCACATTAAATATAGCGTTTGTTATAGCCTGTGCATTTTTTGGTTTATATTTCAGTCAATTATCTTTTATCAACATCTTTCTTGATAATATTTCAATCAAATGTTATCTGCACTGACTCTGTAACCACATGCTTTTAACTCCTTAACTAATTTTAATTTCCAACCATCATGGGCATCTATTGGGGTGTAGACAATGCCATCTATGTCTCCTGGCTTTTCTACTCCAGAATCTAACAGCAGCAATACTCTTTCTCTACCTAATTTTCCAATGAAATAACCCATTTCAAAAATCACATTTTGTCTAGCTCTTGCTTTATAATCAGCCTCTGTTTTTGCTTTTCCTATGTCATCATTAGTTAAAAGAATAACAGCAAAACCAATATCAGAACTATTTTTCTCAAATTTCTCTATGACTGTTTTCCCACCATCCGGTTGTTCATGTAAAATTATTGGCTCTAAACCTAATTGAGATAAGGTACGTGCTGTTATCTGTTTAATTAAATCGTTATGCCCGTGTACAATAAAGACTTTATTTGTCAATTCTCCAATTACCGAAGTCACTTGTGGCTCTATTGTTTCTGAAGGAATAATTTCCAACCTTTCAATAAAGCTCTCCAATGTATCTATTCTTTTTTGAATTGTTTTCTTCTGGTCATTAACAATATCATCTGAACCAAACATACTTGCCATAGAATAGGAATTTTCATATTCTTTTTTATATTCATTCTCAATATTATTGAAAGCATGTTTGAGTAGCTCAATATTAAAATTATCCCATTTTTTAAATGTCGAGAAAAATTCAGATTGTTCTCCTTCATCGTATTTTACTCGAGGAGTTCTAGTATAAGAATTATTGGGGATTATCCTAACATTATACATTATTAGTTCTTTTCCAATTTCAATTCTTTCTTGAATCTTTTTCTTAATATCCTCTTTGCCAATAACAAGTTTACTTACTATCGCTTGTGTTTCTGTTATCCTTTTTGCCATATACTTATTTATTTGTCGATTGCAATTTATATTTTAATTGAAGAACTATCCTCTCTTGTGGTTTTTTTTGCATTGGCTATAACGGTTACGTATATGAAACGTTTGGCATTTCGAAGCACTTCTCTGTCAAGTTACAAGTACTATTGATACGAGCTAAAACGTTCGATAATCCACTGACTGACAAATGTTTTATATACGATGTTGGCGGTAGTTTTTCTTTATCTATTATTGAAGTAATACTTTTTATTGTCCTTGCCAAGAACTTCATCAATTGAAACAGAGACAGTATTATCAACACTTACAGAACCATCAACATCTACACTTCCACGCACATAAGCATCAACTTCATTTACTACCTTAACATTTTGATTTGTAGGTATTACTCCAGCATTTTGCAAAACTATAGCCCAAATACCAACTGCAATAACAATAAGTATTGCTTTTAATGAAATGTTTTTTGATTTTATTTCCATGATTATAATTTATTTAAGTCCAACATATTTTAATCCAAATTCTTCAGAGGTGTACACTTCAGCAGGTGCTTTTTCGAATTTCAAATTACCATCTTTTTCTACATTGGCGTAAGTGTCGTTCCCAACAAAAACCTGTTTCTTGTTTTTGTAAACTGTACATTCACCTGCGTGAATAAATTTTATTTTATCACCTATAATCTCTGGTTTAACTGCAATATTAATTCCTTCGCCAGCAAGTTTTACGCTTGGATAAAGAACACCATCAAATCCAAAACCAATTAACATTTCAGAGTATATAGCAGAAATCATATAATTATAGTCATCAATTGAATTTACTGGTTTTGCAAACTGTTCTCCTAAAAATTGTGTTATTTCAAATGAAGATTGTTTAAATTGTGGATAATGGCTGATGAATTTGTCGTAATCGTTTTGTAGTTTTTTGGACAATTCAGTTGGTCTTTGGAAATTCTTATAATGAACCAATGACAGTAATTCTACATCTGAACATACTTCCCAAACACTAAATGTAATTTTCTGGGTTCCAATTGTATCTATTGCCCTTACAAATTCACTCAGTTCATATAAAGTTGTAATCCTTGCGGTATCAGGTTCAGTTTTACCCAAGATTTCTGGAACTATTGAACCATAAAACATTGTGCTTTGGGGAGTACTTGCTCTTTGATATGTGGTATTAAATTCTTGAGGTTTAAAAGATAATTCAGAAAGCGATTTAAATTGCTTTTTATCTTCATTAATTCTTGCTCTTAATATTCTTTTTCCGTCATATAAAGAAGTAATGATAACTCCAACCTTTCCAAGTCCAGTGAGTAACTCTTTAATTTTATCTTTCGGATATGATTTTAAATCTAAAGATTCCAGTCTTTCTAATATTTCAGTATAGTTCATTCTCAGGGTCTTTTTAAATTACCGCCAACGAATGGCTATACGTGACAGTAGTGGATATTTCGTGTTTATATTGACACACTGCAAATCAGCAAAACAAGCTATAAAACAACCAAAATCAGCGCTTTTTCTGTGTTCATCCATTTAAAATCCGATTGTATTCATGATCATTGTGTTGGTCTTTATTGTTTGTTTTGTTGTTACAGTCCACCAAATGTAAATCAGTTATTTCAGAAAACAAAATCAAAGCAAACATATTTTTTCGGCTGCTCATCGGTTAGCATTTGCAAATTCATCATTCCACAAAAAAAGGTGCAGCGTATCATGCTCCACCTTTTTTGTTGTGGATGTTTTTTGCCAAACCATTAAACCGGCAAAGGCGGAGTATCGTCAGTTTTTGTATGCTGGCGAAGCGCGATGATGCTTTGGTCGAAGTACACGGCAATCTTGTCGGGTTGACCGCGGTAGGTATCGACTCTGCCAGTTTCTGCATGAAAGGACACTTGAAACATTTTACTTTATGCTACCTGAAAACGCAAGTAACGATAAACCATTTTATTTTATCCTACTTGAAAACGCAAGTATCGATAAACCATTTTATTTTATGCTACTTGAAAACGCAAGTACTAATAAACCATTTTATTTTATGCTACTTGAAAATGCAAGTGCCGATAAACCATTTTATTTTATGCTACTTGAAAACGCAAGTACCAATAAACCAATTTATTTTATCCTACTTGAAAACGCAAGTACCAATAAACCATTTTATTTGTCCATAATTGTTAATGTCGTTGGCTGATTGGAAGTATGTTGACCAGGCCGTGGGGAAGTTTTATACTATCCGATAGTTCGCGCGGCAACAGTGGGGGATTATTTGTAACAAACAAAAAAGCTTTCGGAATTCCGAAAGCTTTTTTGTTATTATAACTGTCTAAGCTGAAATGTCCAACCCATGCTATTTTCCGCTATAACCCATCAGATCTATAAATTTCTGAAATTGACCATCAATTTCCTTTGAAAGATCAGTTTGTTTATTCTGCTCGGCAATACTCGATAATCGTTGTAAAACCGCCAATGCTTCTTCAACATTTTGGTTGTAATAGGATTTAAATTTCCCATCTAAGCTGCTGTAATAACCCAGATCGTCAGTATATCTATTGGTAAGTGTCCTTAATAAATCAACTGCTTTATCAGTGGCGCCGGCCGCAAAATATATCTCCACATAAGGCAACATAAAATAGTCAAAAGTTATTTTGCTATTCGGGAAAAACTCAATGCTTTTATCGAGGGCATTCACTGCCAATTCCTTCTTACCTTCGTTCATAAGCCCCTGTGCCAATCTCAGATATGCCTGTTTTGCCATGGCAGTGTTACGATAACTTTCACGATCAACAGTAACTTCCTTTTTCTCAAGGTTACCCCATTTCGCTTTGTTTATCAGCATCTCATACGACCCATCGGTGTAAACACCTCCCATATTTTTATAATAGCTCGCGGCTTTGTATGGCATAAAACGATATACCAAACCTTCCATATGACAATAGGTATCGATATCAAACACCTTGCTCGAACTGGCAGGATTGGCAAAATAAATCGGGCGTTCCCAATTATTGTTCGCAATAAAATCGAGTAACATCAGGTCATTCTTAAAAATGGCATTTTGCTTAACTTCCCATTTTATTTCGTTCACGATAGAATCCTTAAACCTGTCAGGAACCGCTTTGTTTTGTATCACAGCGTTTTTATCAATACTCAAAACGAGTTTCCTTGTCGGGAAATAATTGATCTTTTCACCTGACTGAAGTGGAACCTTATTTCGATCATTATCTTCCGCAACAAAATTAATTACATCCTTCAGTTCAACGGGCCCGGCAATCCGCTCTAAAACAGGAATATACTCATTAATACCTTTGTTATACTGATCAGGTTTTAACGTAAACTTCAAACGATCCGATTCATACACTTTTTTACCCAATTGATGTACATACCAATCGCCCGAAGCCAGCATATAATTCACAACACGAACATCCGTTCTGAATCCTTCAACTTCCTGAACATACCACAATGGAAAAGTATCGTTATCACCATTCGTAAAAAGAATCGCATTTGGCTCACATTGAGCGAGATATGCCTTGGCAAAATCGCGTGCTGCATATTTACCCGAGCGGTTATGTGCCTCCCAGCCCTGCGTGGCCATGATACCGGGGACAAGTACAAGCGAAATGGCAATCACAATGGTAATCGTTGAAACCTTTTTCCCAAGGTATTTAGAGGCAAATTCGTACAACGACAACACGCCAATGCCAATCCAGATGGCAAAAGCATAAAAAGAACCGGCATAGGCATAATCCCTTTCACGTGGCTGATAGGGTGTCTGATTCAAATATATTGTGATAGCAACTCCTGTCAGGATAAATAAAAGGAAAACGACCCAGGTATCGAACTGATCGCGTTTAAATAAATAAAACACGCCCAGTAAACCTAAGATCAGCGGCAGAAAATAAAACGCTGCCCTGGCCGGATTTTGCATACTTTTTGGTAAATGATCCTGATCACCCAATCGCATCGAATCAAGGAATCCGAATCCACTGATCCAATTACCATTTTCAATCTCTCCCTGACTTTCAATATCATTCTGTCGTCCGACAAAATTCCACATGAAATATCTCAGATACATATGACTTATCTGATAGCTAAAGAAGAATTTCAGATTCTCACCATAGGTTGGCCGATATAAAACTTCGGTGGAACCATCTTCTTTTGTAACCCTGATCGGGATGCCATTGTCACCGCCATATTCCTTGTACATGCGGATATGGCCGGGTTTCTGGTTACTCCACATTCGTGGAAACAATGTTATGAAACGTTCATCATAAACAGGCTCTGTTCCTTTCCGATTATCTGTAATTACATATTTACCCTTTTTAATATCTTTCACATAAACAGGGTTACCATCCTCAGCACCTGTTCGTGGAGCCATATAATACTGTCCTGTAACCAATGGCCAATCACCATATTGCTCACGGTTCAGATAAGCGAGCATCGAAATAGCATCATCCGGATTATTTTCGTTGATGGGTGTATTTGCTCCGGCACGGATTACCAAAAGAAAGAAAGAGGAATAACCTATCAAAATGAACATGAACGAAAGCAGCACGGTATTTAATATGACTTTCCCTTTTTTGAAAGTATATTTAAGTCCATAAATGATCGCTGCTACAAGCAAGGCAAAATAGATAAGCGAGCCCGTATTGAAAGGCATTCCAAACGAATTGACAAACAGAAGCTCGAATAATCCGGCCAATTTAACAATCCACGGAATGATCAAACTCATTACAAAACCCAGGATAAACAGAGAAACCAAACCCGCTATTACAAAACCTTTCAGGGTAGGGTTATATTTTTTGAAATAATATACATATACAATGGCGGGGATCGCGAGTAAATTAAGCATATGCACCCCGATCGAGAGGCCAACCAGATAGGCAATAAACAACAACCAGCGATAATTATGCGGCTCATCGGCCACGCGTTCCCATTTTAAAATCGCCCAAAATGTTACGGCAGTAAAGAAAGATGACATGGCATACACTTCACCTTCCACAGCCGAAAACCAGAATGAATCACTGAAAGTGTAGGCCAATGCTCCAACGGCGCCAGCGCCTAAAACGGCAATTTGCTGAACCTGATTGTTTTCATTTTCGCCTTTTAACATGAACTTCCGGGCAAGCATGGTGATTGTCCAGAATAAAAACAGAATCGTGAAACTACTCGACAGGGCCGACATTGCATTAATCATCAGGGCTACACGGCTCGTATCACCAAAAGCAAATAAACTGAAAAACCGTCCCAACATCTGGAATAGCGGGGCTCCCGGAGGATGGCCCACCTGAAGCTTGTAAGCGGTTGAAATATACTCACCACAATCCCACCAACTTGCCGTTGGTTCGAGTGTTGAGAAATAAACAAAAGTGGCTATTAAAAACACCACCCAACCAACTAAATCGTTTAACTTTTTGAAATTCATTGCATTTGATTATTAGTTGCTACTGAAACTATCCAGACTCAATTTCTTTAACAGAATGCAAATTTAGTTTTTTTATCCTATTACCTGTTTTTTTTCACCATTTGAATATCTAGTTAACCAATCAGGTCGTTCGTGCTACACAATTTTGCTCAGCAAACGAACAAAATGTATAATTGGTTGTATTTATGTACTTTATGAATATTAAAAAAGAAGAATCCAACCTCAGTTCAATTATTAATAGTAATTCAGGCGCAAAAGGTTTCTTTGTAGATTATGCAAATAAACCATAAACAGTAACCAATGAAATAATTAATACGTTTCAAATAGATTTTAGCTTTTTCAAAAATCAATTTCGAAGTAAATGGATACCCCGGTTTAATACACATAACTAAAATACCATACATTACTGGTTATGATTATCGTTTATTCAACAGTTCAATAACCCTTTCGTTAAAATATGAACTTGGTCAAAGGAAATAATAACCGCAAGCCTGTTGGTTTTAAAATCTTTGAAGACTGGATGCGTTCTTTTCAACAAGCTGAACAAAAATAGGCTACTTATTATTTTGATGTGTGAACATTAACAATGATACTTACTTAAATTTTTATTCTCTTTTATTCAAGTCATTGCTAATAAAATAATAAATCAGATTCCATCACAAAAATCTTGTTACGAAGCAGTGCGCTGGCAGGTCTGAACGGCGAGCCAGACGGGGCATGAATGACAAAACACAAGAAAATCCGGCAAAGGCATCCGCCAGCAGGGCGGTATGTTTGGTCTCGTCTTTTGGGACGAGACCACTCCTTTGCCTGGATTTACTGTGTTTTGACAGAGAGCGGGGAAGCTTCGTTCAGACAAAAGGTTTTGGTCTTTTGCCTTTCAAAAGGACGAAAAAACAATTGAATTTCTTTTACTTTTTTCTTGATAAAAAAGTAACAAAAAATCAAGACTTAAAATTCTTTGAACGCAAAATCTACGAAGCTTGTCCGCCTGCGCGACCCAAGCCGGAGCTATTTGATTTAATCAGGAAAATCGAATTTCGAAGCTCCTTCGGGGTCGCTCGGGAGGCCCATATCTATGGACAAGCTTCTTGTTTTGCTGTCCAAACAATTTAATGTCGTTTTTACAGAACCAAGATGATCTGACTTATTTTCTATTGTACGTATATATCTATATGTCAACATGTTAAAGTGATATATCTCAAATTTCAGATTAAAATATTTTCCAATAAGTAAGTGATGAGAATTTAAAACTACATCTTCAATTTGTCAATATTAAAATATCTTGAATCTTGCCAGCACATTAAAATAAGATTTAGCCGCAATAGTTGCGTAATTGAGATGAATTATTGAAATTTGCCACCTCAACGTTACTTTGTTTTTTATCCGGCTAACATACTCTACAACCGAAAATGACTGATGATTATATACTTGCCGGAATTCTGAAACCTGCCAAACCAATTGGCTTTACTATTATTCCTTATCTGTGCCGGACAAACAAGGCCGGCTATCTTACAGTATTTGAGATGCTCACAAACCGCAGTATTGACGGATATGGTGAACCGGATGCCATTGCGCTCGAGTGGATTGAATTATCGGCCTCTGTCACGGCTTCGGCGCTGGCAAGGCGATTTTCGAAAAAAGAGTTTCCGCCTGTTGATTTCCTGGAGAAGCTGGATAAAAAGGTATTGGATATGATGGTGCGTCCTTTTATCGAAAAAACGCTGCTTCGTACGATAGAATTATTGGGTATGAAGCAATTGGCATTATTTGAAGCAAAGCATATGCCCAACCTTTATCCTGAGGACCGGATTACAATTTACCAACAAACAGCAAATGCCCGGCTAAGATTCCGACGCTCTGAAACCGGCACCATTTACACTTTCGAGGCCTATCTCGATAATCAGAAGGTAAACCTGCAACATAGTTCAAACACGATTGTTTCGCTGGAGCCCTGTTATTATCTTTCACAAAAAACCCTGTTCGCGTTCGATAGTAGCATCAATGGTAAGCTTCTGATTCCATTCCTGAAAAAGGAATCCATCGAAATACCGGTCAGGATGGAAGCACAATATTTTGGTACATTCATCAAAAAGATCGTGAATCGTTGCGACATCGAGGCCGAAGGTTTCAGTATCAACGATATCAGCGTGGAACCCAATGCTTTTCTGGTGCTCGAAAACGACTGGCAGGGTAAACCCATCCTGTTACTGATGTTCGGTTATGGCGAAAAAAGGGTGGCGGCAAACCATCCCCAAAAAACAATTACAGAATTACATTCCGACAGCCATGGATTGGTGTTCAACCGCCTGAAACGCGATGAGGTTTGGGAGAACAAACAAAGAAATTACCTGAGATCGTTGGGACTTCAGGAGTTTGAAGCTACTTACAGGTTGGTGAAAAACGGACAGGACAGTACCTTATACGACCTGGTTGATTGGATTATTGCTTCGCGTGAAGAGCTTGAGGAAAATGGGTTCCTGATCATGCAGAATAGTAATAACCGCTATAACTTTACATCAGCACACCTCAATTTTACACTCAAAACCAGGGTCGATTGGTTTGATGTGAAGGCCGATGTAACAATCGGCGATTTTACATTGCCTTTTTATAAGCTCAGGGATCATATCCTGCATCTGAGGAAAGAATATTTACTACCCGATGGCACAATTTTCATTATCCCTGATGAATGGTTTGCCCGTTATCGCGAGTTGGTGCTTTTCGCGAGGCACCATGACGGGAAACTGAGTCTGCAAAAACATCATTATCGTCTGCTTCAGGGGTTTGACTTTCCTGAAATAACTGAGTTGATCAGCCAGGAAAATAATCATGAACCACTTCAATTGCCCCGGCTTGCGAATGTAAGTTTGCGTCCATACCAGATATTTGGTTTTGGCTGGATGAAGCGCCTTTCCAGGAAGGGTTTCGGGAGCCTGCTGGCCGATGATATGGGGCTTGGTAAAACAATTCAATTGATAACCCTGCTAACGTCTTATTATTCGCAGGAGACCAAACTGAAAGTGTCGCTTGTTGATACCAAAGATGCGACATCCGTTCTGCCAGGATTACAACTCGATTTGTTTGCACAGCCCGAACCGGTTCAGGAAAAAGTTGTGTTTGGGAGTGTGGCACACAAAACTGAAGCCAGACTTCCGAGTAGTTTGGTTGTGATGCCGGCATCGCTCATCCACAACTGGATTTATGAGCTTCAGCGCGTCAGTCCCGGTCTGAAGGTTTACGCACATACCGGTGTCGGACGAAGTTTGACGCCATCGGTTTTTAAACAAAACCATATTATACTCACCACTTACGGAACCCTGAGGAATGATATTGTTTTTCTTGAAAACTATTCGTTCGCTTATATCGTTCTCGACGAAAGTCAGAATATTAAAAACCCGGCTTCGAAAACGGCGATGGCTACATTCCGTTTGCAGGCAGCGCATCGCGTTGCACTTTCGGGTACCCCGGTCGAAAATAGTCTGACTGATCTTTGGTCGCAGATGAATTTTTTAAATCCGGGGGTGATGGGCAGCCTTGGTGATTTCAATATGTATTTTGCCAATTTGTTGTTAAATAACCCAAAACATTTAGCCGGTGACGAGTTACTGAATATCATCAAACCATTTTTACTTAGGCGTACCAAAGAGGAGGTAGCCACCGAGTTACCGCCTGTTACCGAAACGGTGAGTTTTTGCACTATGGAAACCGAACAACAACGGATGTATGATTCCGAAAAATCGAAAATCCGTAACCATATTCTATCCGGCGTTGAAAATGGCAGTATCGCGAAATCATCGGTGATGGTGCTGCGCGCCCTGATGCAACTGCGTCAGATTGCAAACCATCCCCGATTGGTTGATCCGGCTTCAGAGGTGGGAAGTGGAAAATTTGAAGAGGTGACCGGGAAACTTGAAACGATCCTGTCGGAGCATCACAAGGTATTGATTTTCTCGTCCTTTGTGAAACATTTGAAATTGCTCGAAGACTGGTGCAACAACAAAGGGATCAGATATGCCATGCTGACCGGCTCAACCCACAAACGTGAAAAAGTAGTGAATACTTTCAAAAAGGATAAGGATATCAAGCTTTTCCTGATTTCGTTGAAGGCCGGCGGTGTCGGTCTTAATCTGGCTGAGGCCGGTTATGTTTTTATCCTCGACCCGTGGTGGAACCCTGCTGCCGAGATGCAGGCGTTAAGTCGTGCTCATCGTATTGGCCAGGATAAAAATGTGTTTGTTTACCGTTTTATTACCGAAGGAACCATTGAGGAGAAGATCATGCAGCTTCAGGAAAAAAAGAAAAAATTAGCTGACACCTTTATCTTATCCGATACAACCATCGCGGGGATGAGCACCGAAGAGGTGATGGGACTATTCGAATAGGGAAACACTGATCATTTACTATGCCCGGCAAATCAATGACCTGATCATTTTTTTTAAAAAATTCATTGTTTCCGGTTAGTTCTGATGTGTTAAAATTAATTAAGTCATCCTGAAATGTGAAACATGGTGGATTGAAAAATATTACTTTTGAGAATAAGAAACTGTCTAAAAATGTTAAAATGAAATTATAAATGATAAAAACTCGTATTTCTGTCACATTGAGCAGCCTGTCTTGTCCGAAAGACGAGGAAGTCGAAATGCTCTTTTTTAAAATTATAAACGAGTTTTTTTATTTGTCTGGTCGGCTTCGATCCCGTACATACGGGACTCAGCCTGACATTTGATTATAACACTCATTTTATGTTAAAATTTTAGACAGTTTCTAATAGTTTTTTAGATGTAAACTCATTTTAATAGTAAGCCTTCAAAATCGATTCATTAATCTTCAAATATCAACTGCCATGAAAAAATTTGCGATTGTTTTTACCATCTTATGTTTGATTCTTTCGGGAAAATCATTTTCACAGGATCAGAGCGAACAAACCAAAACCCCACTGAAACCGGCTCTGCTGGTGATCGACATCCAGAATACGTATTTGCAAATGGTTCCTGAGAGAGAAAAAGAAGTGGCCATGTATTATATCAACGGACTCATCGAACTTTTCAGGAAGAATGGTTATCCGGTTATCAGGGTTTACCATCACGATATTGAAAACGGTCCGCATCCGGGTAGTCCGGAATTTGAATTTCCGGCTTCGGTGCTTATTAAGGATGACGATGCCAAAGTGGTAAAGACGTATGGTGATGGTTTCAATAAAACCGATCTGGATGCCGTTGTTAAAGCAAGTGGGAGCAACACCTTGTTTCTGTGCGGATTAAGTGCTGTCGGTTGTGTTTTGTCCACCTGGATTGGCGCTCAAAACCATGATTACAAAGCTTTTATGGTAAAAGATGCCATCATGAGTCATAATTCGGATTATACCAATCAGGTTGAAGATATGTTTGACGCCACCACCTACGATATGGTGGAACTGATCGTTGAAAACTCAGCAAAATAGTTAGAGAAAGCCTATGGAAACAAACAACGGTATCGAAACCTGTTATGCTAAAACGAGGCAGGATTGGAGGAGATGGCTGGAAACCAACAGCCAGTCAAAAAAAGCAGTCTGTTTGATTATGTACCATAAAAAAAGTAGTACACCTTCTGTCGCTTACAACGAAGCGGTCGAGGAAGCGCTGTGTTTTGGATGGATCGACAGCAAAGCCAATAAACGGGATACCGAAAGTTCCTATTTACAATTCACACCCCGTAAACCCAAAAGCAACTGGAGCTCATCGAACAGGGAAAGGGTCGAACGATTGATCAAAGAAGGATTGATGACTGAATGGGGACAGCTTGCCATCGATCTGGCAAAGACCACCGGCAGATGGCAACCGGATGATCGTTGATCATTTTTGATAATCGTAAATTTCGTAGAACCGTATTTCCATCCAGATAATTTTTTCATCGATCTGTCAGGTTGCAGTTATTGTACCGACTGTTTGTTTTTAAATTAAATATTGTCAAACAAATTAAAAACAAACTAAATGAAAAAACTATTTCTTGCTTTCGTAGTAATTGCCGGCATCTCAATCTCGGTAAAGGCACAGGATGCCCCAAAAAAAGACAAAGTTGAGGGTCAAAAAACAGAAGAAAAAGCACATGTATGTACCGATGCCTGTCATAAAGACGGACACTGTACCTTTGCACATGGCGAAAAAGGTCATGCCTGTACCGATGCTTGTAAAACAATGACCAAAACACCCGGACAAGCCGATATGAAAGAACATGCATGTACCGATGCCTGTAAAACCTCGGGTGAGCATCAATATGCCCATGGCGAAAAAGGTCATGTTTGCGGTGAAGCTTGTATGAAGAAAAAATAAACCTGAAATAATTCCAATATGAAAAAAGTAACAATACTATTTTTAATGGCGTTCGTGGTTTTAGCTTCGATTCAGTCATGCAGTAAGGATAAGGATAGCGACAAGGCTACGACTGAATTTGTTGCCGATAACAGCACTTTTACGGGTTATATGAACTGGTCGCTCGACAAAACATTTCATGGTCCGGATCCGTTGCTTGGGGCAACAGCCCACGCCAACAACGACAGCACCGTTGTTAGGGATGTGCATTTTAAAAACGGTCAAAATCCCGTCAATTCCAGGTATCCGGTTGGTACGCTGGTTGTGAAACATTCATACAATCAGGATGGTACCGTAAATGAGTTTACAGCCATGGCTAAACGTGGTAATAATTTTAATCCGGCTGCAGGCGACTGGGAGTTTTTTATGCTGACACCTTCCGGAAATATAGCCACCGATACCAATGGTAGCCCGATGCGCGGTGCAAATCTCATGGATGGTATGTGTGCAAGTTGCCATACGATGGCATCATCGAAGGATTTTATTTTCTCCAAATAGTCATTCAGGCACAAATCGTTTCAAAACGATAATTGCTCAACCTTATATTTTTAACCATTTTCCCTGTCACAGTGCGAAGTTTATTCGGACTGTTGGCGGGGATTTTTTTTATGAGTTATCAGTAATCCTGAAAAAGCATGGTTATAGATTCATTATCGCTGAAATAAAAATACAGGATTCACCGTAGATCATTCAGCCAAACCTTGGTTTATTTTTGAATGATTGTTAATTCTATTTATTTTCAATAGTAAAAAACTTAAAGCCATGAAAAAACTTTTACTCTTTTCTCAATTATTTTTATTTGCAATGGTGGTTTCTGCCCAATGGACGGAAGTCTCCATTGGTAATGGAAGTGCGCCAATAAGCGTTTTGTACTCAAACAATATCGTTACAGGTGACGAAAGTGTTGTTGTTGGTACTGCCGGTGATGGCATCTTCAGATCGACCGATGATGGAGTCAATTGGGCCGACATAAGTGGAAACATCGGAAACAAAACGATCAATTTTTTGGATGGGGCCGAAACAATATACTTTGTAGGTACCCAAAACGGTGCTTATTTAACCATTGATCTTGCTGATTATATGGATAATACCGGCACCGGACTGACATCAACGGATATACGATTCTATGGAATCGGAAGCTCTGTTGCCGGTGAACATATTTATGCAATTGGTACAAATGGCAATGGTCTTTTTACTTCTGAAAATATGAATGGCCCATGGAACGATGCCAATTCGGGAATTTCGGGTGATGGTTTAATTATCAATAGTCTTCGTGGTTATTACGATCCTGAAACGGTAACCTATAACGTATTGGCAACCAATGGCGGTGTCTATTTTTCGATGGATGGCCTGGCAACATGGACGCCGAAAAATAATGGTTTGACCGGTGATGCACTTGTTGTTACCGAAGCGTATGCATTGGGCGCAGCAACTGTTATCTCAACACATGCCGGTTTGTTTTACTCTGTCGATTTTGGCGACACCTGGGTTAATCTTATCCCGGATATTAAGATTAATGAATTTCTGATGGCGACCCGTGAAACCGGTCCGACATTTTTCATTTTTGGTGAAACCAATATGTTTTCGGCGGATCTGTTGAATTGGTCTCCAATATTAATGGGTGGATATAGCAGTGGTGAGGTAATTGCGGCGGCAGTGAACACCAATTATATTTTTATTACACCTGCAAACCAGGGTCGTGATGGAAATTCTGGTGGCGTAATGTATAAAGCACCTTACAATATGGTTGTTGGTATGGATGAGCAAATGGCAGAGGTTGACGCGGAACTCAGTCAGAATGCCCCGAACCCTTTCAATCAAAAAACGGAATTCCGCTATAATCTCAAAGGTAACGGCATGGTTTCATTAAAGATATTCGATTTGCAGGGACGCGAAATGGTAAACCTGATCAACGAGTTTCAGATGAAAGGTACGTATTCGAAAAGCTTTGATGCTGGTCATCTGCCCGAAGGTGTTTATTTTTATCAGTTATCGGTTGGCAATGAAACAGTTGCTACCAAAAAAATGGTTATTGTAAAATAGTACTTTCGATTTACATAAACCAATCAGGAAATGTTAATCGGGTTGCTGAGTCAGTTTTATTGATGATGCAACCCGTTTTTTTATTGGGATGTTGATACGATTATTCTTCCGACTCGTAAAACCGGAGTCTGTTTCGAAGCATTATGATTTCTTCTTGTTGGCTGTTTAACCGTTGCAACAAATGGGTGATGGTTTCAATTCCTTCAAGGTTGATATCGAACTCATAATAGAAACGGATAAATTTCTCAACTTGTTGAAGTTGTGTTGCTTCAAGATATATCTTTTCCTTTTTGGTTGTAATTTCAATCAGGCCGGATTGTTGCAACGAACTGATAAACGAAACCTCAATGTTGTGATTGGCACAGAAATCATCAACAGCAACCAAATATTCTGTTTTCATGGTTTTTGCATTTAAGATTGAAGTTTTGACAATTCGGTGAACAAGGCTTTTTGCTTATCGGTTAAATTTTTCGGAATTTTTATATCATACGTCACAATAAGGTCTCCGAATTGCCCTTCCTCCTTATACACCGGGAATCCTTTGCCTTTCAACTTTATTTTGCTTCCATTTTGTGTTTCAGGGGCAACTTTCAGTTTCACCTGACCATCGAGTGTATTGATTGTAATTTCACCTCCCAATAATGCGGTGTATAAATCCAAAGCAACGGTAGTGAATAAATTGTTTCCCAATCGTTTGATATGTGGATGGTTAGCTATCGAAAACGTAATATACAAATCGCCATTCGGGCCACCATTTTTTCCGGGGCTGCCGTGCCCCGGAATTTTAATGGTTTGTCCGTTTTCGATACCGGCCGGGATCGTGATTCGTATGTTCACTCCGTTGACCGATAATGTTTGTTTGTGGGTTTTTGCAGCATCAACGAGTTCAAGATGTAATTCAGCCGTATAATCTTCGCCCCTGTATTTTGCCTGTCTGCCTCTGCCTGCACCTGCCGAACCACCAAAAAAGGATTCAAAGAAATCGGAGAAATCAGGTTCAGATTGACCGCCAAAATTTCCGCTTCTACGTTGATTTGATGATTGTTGCTGTTGTTGTCCGGCTTGCTGAAACTCATCGGCATGTTGCCAGTCTTTCCCGTGCTGGTCGTATTTTTTACGCTTAACAGGGTCGCTCAACACTTCATTGGCTTCGTTGACCAATTGAAAATTCTTCTTGGCATCCTTATCGTTGGGATGCAGGTCAGGATGGTGTTTACGGGCTAATTTCCGGTAGGCATTCTTAACGTCTTTCGGTGTGGCCGATTTATCAATCCCAAGAATTTTATAATAATCTACGAAATCCATTTTTTCATTGCGTTAAAAGATTCAGGCTTTAAAAACGGGATAATCGGTATATCCTTTATCATCAGCACTATAAAACAGATCCATTTTCAGATCAGTTGCTAATGGCCAATTGTTTTTTAACCTTTCAACAAGATCGGGATTATTGATAAACGGACGTCCGAAAGCAACAAGATCACCAAGACCGCTTTCAATCTCAGCTTCGGCTCTCTCTTTGTCGTATCCACCCGAAAGGATGATGGTATTTTTGAAATTATTCCGGATCATTTCTTTTGATGCCAATGGAACTTCCGGTGCACCCATTGCCGAATGATCGACGATGTGGATATAAGCAATGTCAAGCAAGTTTAGTTGTTCTGACAGATAATTGTAAGTAGCATCAATTTGCGGGTAATGCGGCATATCGCTGGCAACGCCGTATGGCGAAACCCTGATGCCGGTTTTATCTTTTCCGATGGCTTCGGCTACTGCAGCAACAACTTCAAGAACAAAACGGCTACGGTTTATAACGCTTCCACCATAAGTATCGGTGCGTATATTGCTCACCGGCGAAAGGAACTGTTCGAGCAAATAACCATTGGCTCCATGCAATTCAACACCATCAAAGCCTGCTTCGATGGCATTTTTTGCTGCGGTCACAAATTCTGTTTTTGTTTGTTGAAGCTCTTCAGCCGACATGGCGTTTGGAACCGGAAAATCCTGCATTTGTTCCGCATCTGTCCACATCTGACCGGCTGGTTTCACAGCCGATGGAGCAAGAATTCGCGAACCTTCGGGCATATTAAGCCGTTGGCTGATCCGACCGGTATGCATAAGCTGTATGAATATTTTTGCTCCTTTTTTGTGAACAACAGTCGTGGTCTTTCTCCACCCTTCGACCTGTTCTTTGCTGAATATTCCCGGGATGCGGGCATATCCCAATCCGTTTGGTGATGGTGAAGTCCCTTCGGTTATAATCAATCCGGCACCTGAACGTTGTTCGTAATAGGCTGCTATTAATTCGTTTGGAACATTCCCGATGGCCCTGCACCTTGTCATTGGCGACATTACCATGCGGTTTTGTAAGCTTAATTTTTCAATTTTTCCGGGTGATAATAATTTGTATTCTTTCATTTTTTTATTTTAATTTTTGTGAACTAATTACATTAACAAGGAAACCAATGAAAAGTTCGTCCTGTTGTGTTAAAGTGGTATGTGTTTTCTCAAATTAGTCAGTTTATATAATTCGAACCAGATGATGGTTGATAAGCCAGCGAAGCTACAAATAACGACATTGATGAATGAAAGTTTCTGAAACTGAAATAAATCGAGGAAGAATGGAGTATTCAGAATCAATGCCAGAAAGAAAACAGCCCCGCCAACCACCCACAATACTGCTTTGTTGGGGGTAATGATAATTTGAAAAATATTGTCGGTCCACGACCGGTTTGTTAATATCACCGCGATATTCGAAACAATCAGTGTAGTGAAGGCCATAGCCCGCACTTCATTTGCTTCGTAGCCAAGACGCAGGCCTACCATGTAAACGGCAAGGGTAATGATCAAAATTCCAACGCCCTGCAGGCAACTGAACAGGATTTTTTTGCTTCCGAAAAAGGGTTCATTGATTCCCTTTGGCGGGCGACTCATCACGTGTTTCTCTTCTTTTTCGGCTTCAAAAATAATAGAACACGCCGGATCGATAATCAGTTCAAGAAATACAATATGCACAGGCCATAAGATTATCGGGAAATCAGCTAATAATATCGGAAATAGCGACAAACCGGCGATGGGCACGTGGATGGCAAAGATGTATCCGAATGCCTTTTGAAGGTTATCAAAGATGCGTCTTCCCATTTTAACAGCGCCAACAATGGAGGCAAAATTATCATCCATAAGCACCAATGAAGAAGCTTCCCGTGCGACATCAGTCCCCTTTTCTCCCATAGCAATTCCAATATTGGCGGCTTTGAGCGCCGGTGCATCGTTGATGCCATCGCCTGTCATGGCAACAATTTCGTTGTTTTTCTTTAAGGCATTCACGATTTTTAGTTTCTGTTCGGGAATCACCCGGGCAAAAACATTTGTTTCTTTCATCTTTTCACACAATTCATCCTCAGTCATCAGCTGCAATTCCTGACCGGTGATGCATAGGTCAGGGTTTACAAGACCGATCTCCAGGGCGATATGTTTGGCAGTTACCGGATAATCTCCTGTAATCATGATCACCCTGATTCCTGCTTTAAAACATTCACTAACAGCTTGTTTAACATTCTTACGGATAGGATCGGAAAGGCCGATTAAACCAATAAATTCAAAGTCAAAATCGTGCTGTATTTCAGGTAAACCTGTTGCGATGATTTTTGCTTTTGCCACGCCTAAAACCCTTAGTCCCCCAGCGGCCAATTCTTCAACGGCTACCGAAAGCCTGGTTTTGTTTTCATCATCAAGATGGCACAAATCGAAAATCGCTTCGGGGGCACCTTTGGTTGCGATTACTTTTTCGGTTGTCCCTTTCAACGAAAAAACCCTCGACATGGCCAGCAAATCTTTGGAAAGCGAATATTCCTTAATCATTTCCCAGTTTTGATGGATATGTTCGGTCCCTTTCAGGTATAAATCGCCTAAATGTGTGATTGCTTTTTCCATCGGGTCGAAGGGATTTGTTTGACTCGAAAGCATCGCATACTCCATGATTTCATGGAATTCCGAATCAAGTACTTTGGCCTTTGTGGTGGTAAAAAAATCCTTGCCGTTGAAAAGTTTTGAGACCGTCATTTTGTTTTCGGTAAGCGTACCTGTTTTGTCGGTACACAGCACCGTTGCGGAGCCAAGTGTTTCGATGGCAGATGGATTTCGCGTCAGCACCTTCTTTTTCGACATGCGCCAGGCACCAAGCGCCATGAAAATGGTGAGAATAACCGGAAATTCTTCGGGTATCATGGCCATGGCCAAGGTTATTCCGGCCAGGAAACCGTTGGCCAGACTTCCGCGGCTGATGGTGTAACCAATGATTACCAGCAGGCATAAAACTGCTGCGATGATCGTCAGTTTCTTTACCAACGACCCCATTTCAATTTTTAGTCGGGTCGGTTCTTCTTTAACACCTTCCAGGGCTTTGCCGATCTTGCCGATTTCGGTATTTATCCCGATGCTTGTCACCCTTGCGACCCCATTACCCTGAACAATCATCGAGCCTGAATAAACGAAAGGTAAATCATCGCCACCCGGCTGGATGTTTTTTACAATCCCATCCCAATCGATTTTCCTGACAGATACCGGTTCACCCGTCAGCAACGATTCATCGGCCAATAAATTAACCGAATTCAGAACGGTTGCATCGGCCGGAACCCTGTCGCCTTCCTGAAGAACAAGCAGGTCGCCGGTTACGACATCTATGCCGGCGATGCGTGTTTCAACACCATCTCTGATGACCAAAGCCCTCGGGCTGGCTAAATCTTTCAGTGCATCGAGGGCTTTTTCAGTCTTTTTTTCCTGAAAGAATTCGATACCCATGATTACAAATACGAATCCAAGCAGCATCAAACCCTCCTGCATATCGCCCATCACCAGATAGAGCGTGCCGCAGGCAACCAACAGGATAAACATGGGTTCTTTGACTACCCCGAATGCTATGGATAAGAAGTTCTTTGGTTTTGACGACGGGAGACTGTTAGAACCTTCGGTTCGCAGCTTTTCCGTTGCCTGTGCGGAAGTTAATCCGATGTGTTTTACCAGGTTGCCATTTACATTCAAATCGTTCACGCTTTGTGAATCTTCGGTTGGTAATAGTTGTTTATCAGCCATGTAATATTATTATTTGCGTGTCCAATTTTTCATTCGATAAACCAGGATCAAAATTGAGTCCTCTGCGAAAAGCCAAATATTGCCACCAAAACACAAAAACACCAAATTTCACCAAAGTTAAAGCACAGAATTTGAAGGTTTTGTGCATTTTGGAGATTTGGTTTCCTCATAGCCTGCACGACGAGATGGTGGCATTTCTTCGTTTATCAGGTTTCTGAATGGGCTCAAAATTCGAGATTATTTTCGGTGTTTCGTTTTAAATTTCGCAGGGTTTGTGCTATTGTGATGGTGCGGATTGTTTGAATTTTTGTACCATCCCCTATGGTTTCCATGGTCTTTTTTAACATAAACCGCGCAAGCTGTTGTGCTAAACAAAAACCCCATGCTGCATACCAATAAAATTGCAATTGTTTTAAGCGCTTTCATTTTTTTTGATTTTAAAGAATTCTTTATTTTCAGTTTATTTCACTTACACATATTGCGATTTTCAATATGGTTTAAAAAATCATTATATTGAAAATCACTTAATTACCGGGTCTTTTTTGTTGGAACAATGAATAATGGTCTTGTAGTATGATGCAACACTTCTTCGGTGACGCTTCCCATAATAATATTTTCGAGCCATTTGCGGCTATGTGAGCCCATAACAATGATATCAGCCTGTAATTCTTTTGCAGCCGTTAATATTGTTTCGGCCAAATCTCCTTCTTTCACTACTGTTAATATGGCTTCATCGCCAAGGTGATGTTTGGTTTTATCAAGGAAATGTTGTGAGGCTTTCCTGAGGCCTTCAATATTATCCAATTGTAACGATCCCATTTGCAGCGAATCAGTTAGCCCCATAATCGGAGAATACTCGGTTGAGTAATAATACAACGGGTCAGATATGATATGCAGCAAAATTACTTCTGCGTGCATCGCAAAGGCCAATGAATAACCTACTTCTGCAACTTTCTGGGCTGTAGGGTCATAATCAAGGGCAATCAATACTTTTTGAAATTCAATAGTTTTCATTTTCGTTGTGTTTATCGACTAATTATGTGACTTTATATAAATGATATTTTATGATTCAGCAAAAGATGACATTGCATTTTCAATCGCCTTGATTTTCATCCAGGCCGGCATGATTGTCGCCTCCGATACTGTAATAATTATTCTCTTCGTCTTCACTTCCAATATTTTCCATAGTATCATCCAATTCGGCACCGGGAACATCGAGATCAAATTCGGATAGACCGGCATTCAGGTCGATTTCTTTTTCCATCGCTTCTTCATTCATTTCGTTGCGTTCTTTTACTTTGGAAATATCTTCCGGATTTATTTCTGTGGCTTCCTCATAGATATTGTATATGTCTTCACTGGCAGGATACGATGGATATCCCGATAGATTATCTTTCTTATTATTACTTTCAGACTGCCCGGCATGCTTCGTTTTATCCTTATCTTTTTTCATTTGAAAGAAGGGTTTTTTATTTAACAAAGTTGCGCACCAATAGCCTGAAATGTGTTACATAACTCTGAAAAAGGTTTACATCATTCACACATTTTCGAGTGCTTTCCTCGGTTTAGAGCTGAGATGCTTGTATTGCGAAGGGGTTAATCCCGACATCCGTTTAAATTGGTTCGACAGGTGGGCTACACTGCTGTAATGCATTTTGTCGGCTATTTCAGTAATATTCAGGTCGTCATAAATCAGCAATTCTTTTACCCGTTCAATTTTATGATTAAGAAAAAAATGTTCGATGGTTGTTCCCTGATTCTCTGAGAAAATGTTGGCTAAGTAAGTGTAATCATGGTTCAGTGTTTCGCTCAAATAATCGGAAAAATTCACTTTAAGTCGTTTTTCAGAATAATGAACCAAATCGATGATGATTATTTTTGTTTTCTCGATAAGCATGCTTTTCTTGTCATCGATTAAGGCAAGCCCCGAATGTTTCAGCGCAGTATTTAGCATGTGAAGCTGACCGATAGTGAGGGTTTCCATTATTTCCACCTGACCCAATTCGACCAAGGTATAATGCAACCCAAACTTTTGAAGTTCAGATTTAACAATTAGCTTGCAACGGTTGCTCACCATATTTTTTATGTAGAGATTCATCCGGCTAACAGTTTGTTAAACAATAAAATAAATAATTGTTGTTTGATTTTAATGACTTTTAAGTTTTTTGAACTCAGTTATATCAATCACCGAAAGAAGGCATTGGTGTTCATCCCCGGTAACTATTCCTTCCATATAAACATCGCATAGCGGATTGTTGTTATATCCCAACTTTATTTCACACAATTCTTTGGCATTACTGGAATATACTTTTCTGAAAAATTCGTTAAATACTGGCTTTGAATCATCAGAAACGAAGAGTTTAAAATTACTGTTTATCAGGCTGAAACGTTTATCACCCAATAGTTCGGCGCCTGTGAAATTCAACTCACAAATGCATCCATCCTTATCAAGTGTGAAATAGCCCATAGGTGCAAAATCGTATAACAAGGTATATTTTTTGAGTGCTGTTTCTGCGGTTTCATAGGCCTGGTGCAACTCTTCATTCTGCAACTCCAGTTCAATCTGATGAACCTGTAATTCGTGCAATAACTTTTTAGCATCTTGTTCAATGATGGCCTTATCAATTTTTTTTTGCTTTTTCTTCAGTTGTTCTTCGGCTTTCTTACGCAGCATTTCGGCATCGGTAAAATCCATTCCTACATTATTCATGGCTTGTTCATGTTTTTAGTGATAATAATCATTCCTACTGGTTTTTTCAGGCTGTTGTGTAACACAAATACTGACCATTCGACCAGCGATAGCATGTTTTCGGCAGTTATAAGCTGCATTTTTAATTTGCAATCCTGTGCTTTATCTAATAACTTATTCAAGTTTTTTTCCGTCTTTTTTTGTAATGGTTCAGGAATAAATAACCTAATATAATTTTGGTTTATGACCTCAATTTGATTTTTACCGAATAGTTTTTCAGCTTCGCGATTAAATTCCAGTATGGTCAAATCTGCTGATAATTTGATAATTACATCAGATGAGGCGTTTAAAAGAAATCGATAATTCTGTTCGGTTTCATTTAATTTTACTTCAACCTGTTTAATATCCGACATATTAAAGAAGGTGATGACAATGCCGTCAATTCGATCATCGAAAGTACGGTAAGGCATTATACGAACCGAAAACCAGCGGCCGTCTTTCGTAGGAATTTGTTTTTGAATAAAAATGAGTGTCCTTAATACCTCGCTTGCATCGGTCGCCACTTCGGGATAAATAAGGTCGGAAACCTGATCGGTAAATGGCCTTCCGACATCGGTCTTTATCAGTTTAAAAATTTTTGTTGCCTCATTGGTGAAGCGACGTATATTCAAATCTTTGTCGAGAAACAGCGTGGCAATATCAGTACTGTTGAGCAAATTTTTCATATCATTGTTCACCCGCGAAAAATCATCCACCTTCGACTGTAATTCAGCGTTCACTGTTTGAAGTTCCTCATTCAGGCTCTGCATTTCTTCTTTTGATGTCGTGAGTTCTTCATTAGTCGATTGCAGTTCTTCGTTGGTCGATTGTAATTCTTCGTTGGTCGATTTTAATTCCTCCTGCGAAGTCTGCATTTCTTCGAGTGTGCTTTGCATTTCTTCGCGTTTATGCTGCAATTCTTCTTCCAGGGCCTCCTCCCTGGTGCTTTTCAATATCTTTTTTCCTTTTTTTGTATCAGGGTGCAATCCGGCAATCTCAGGTATATCAGTAAAAATAATCATTAACATACCATACAAAGGCTCCGGTTTATCGATCCATTGAATGTTTATATTTAAGGATTGTTTTGATCCGTTTGTACCAACAGATAAATGGTGCAAAACCACAGATTCTTTATTTGTGATGGCATTGCGGAAGGCAATAGGAAATTCATTGCGTAATCCTTCGCGCAGCATGGCAAAAATATTCAGATTTGCTTTTCCAACAGCCGGTTCAAGATATTTCCCCGTATGTCCGCTGAAGTAGATGATATCGCCACTTTCGTTCACCAAAACTCCGGCAGGTGTAAATTGTTGTAACAACAGTTGATCTGCAAGTGTTTGAATATTCATTAACGGCTTTTGGGGTAACGGTTTTTCAATATTGGCCTTGTTATTTCGTGAGAATGAGGATGGAAAATTGAATAATTCGGGCACTTCGTTCGAGACGGCGCGTTTATAAATTTTCAACTTTGCATCAACTATATTAAATAGTTGACTTTGTGTACCCAGCGTTTCAGCACTTCCAAGCAGCATTATCCCATTAGGATTAATACTATAGTAAAACAATCCAAGTAATTTTTTTTGCAACTCGGTATCCATGTAAATTAATAGATTGCGGCAGGTGAGGATATCGAGTTTTGTAAAAGGCGGGTGCAGAATAATATTATGTTGTGCAAAAATAACCATCTCCCTAATTTCAGCATTGATACGATAGCCATCGTCTGTGGCAATAAAAAAACGATTCAGTCGCTGAGGTGATACATCAGCCGCAATATTGGCCGGGAAAATCCCTTTTCTTGCAGTTTCGACAGCCACACTATCAAGGTCGGTAGCAAATATCTGTAATGAGATGGCCGCATGATTGTTGGTTTTTTCAAGTGCTTCCTTAAAAACGATGGCCAATGAATAGGCTTCTTCGCCGGTGGAACAGGCTGGTATCCATGCCCGTAAAATTGATTCGCCCTTCATGTTTGCGAATAAGGCCGGTAAAACGGACTCTTTCATCTTTTCCCAAACGAGGGGGTCTCGAAAAAAATTAGTCACCCCAATCAATAACTCTCTGAAAAGTATATCAACTTCCTTCGGGTTTTCCTGTAAAAAGTGGACGTATGAAATTATTTTATCAATCTTATGAACACCCATACGCCTTTCGATACGCCTATATACTGTGTTTTTCTTGTATAACGAGAAATCATTTCCGGTTTGGGTTCGCAACAGTATGATTATTTTTTCGAGTGCACTCTGGTCCTTGAGCTCAATTTTGAGATTTGATTTAACAATAGGTATATGTTTAAGAAAATCGATGAGTTTTATAGGTAACTCGTTGGCCGGAGCTACAATATCGACAAGCATCGAATCGATGGCGCTTTTAGGCATACTATTATATTTTGCATCTGCAGGTTCCTGAACCAAAACGATTCCATTTTTTTCTTTAATAGCCCTGATGCCAATGCTGCCATCGGAGCCCATTCCCGAAAGAATGACACCAATTGCAAGTTCGTGCCGGTCATCGGCAAGCGAGCGCAGGAAAAAATCAATAGGAAGCCGCATCCCTCTCGATTCAATAGGTGCAAACAGATGGAGTACGCCTTTTAATATTGACATGCTTGTATTTGGTGGAATCACATAAACGCGGTTTGGCATCACTACGGTGCGGTCTTTTACCTGAATAACTTTCATTTTTGTAACCCGCTGAAGCAATTCGGTTAGCATCCCTTTATGTGTTGGATCCAAATGCTGAATGATAACATAAGCCATTTCGCTTTTTTCGGGTACATTCCCCAGAAATTCTTCAAATGCTTCCAGTCCGCCAGCCGATGCACCAATACCAACAATTGGAAATAGTTTTGGAATTATTTCAGAAATTTTTTCTTTTGAAGATAACGGCGATTTCAGTTTTTCGGATTTCATGCAAATTAATTAATGTCAATGTGTATCGAAATTACACAATTACAGATTGGGTGTCAAAATATATTATTGCTTTGCTGGTTTTTTATACTAATTTGGTGGTGGTACTGGTTGCTTGTTTCTGGTTTCTTGTTACTTGACAGACATCCATCGCGAAACCCCTTATAAATACATGGCGTTGAATTTGATGAAAAATATTTATTATAGATATTCAACCCGGCACAGCGGGTTGGGGTACAATCTATTGCATATAATCCTGCATTTCTTGCAGGCTATTCACATTAAATCCCTTTCGGGATTAAGATTATCAGCCAAACCGGCCTTGAAACCTAAATCAGCAAACTTGTTAACCGGCTTTACGATGTAACAGCCGGGGAAAAAGAAATCATTGAGAGCAGCTAAAGCCCGAATGGGCTTGAATGTGAATAGAATGGGTGTAAACCCATAAACAACCCGCGGCAGCGGGTTGAAAAAAAGAAACAAAGAACTAGTAAAAAGAAATTTGAGATAATTGAAAACGGGGTAAAATGATGGCAAGCCTGGTTAACAGATTGATTTTGAATAATAATATTTGATGTTTGATTGAAAAGATTTTTAACTTTGAGAGGAAATAATAAACAATAAAACTGCACATAGCCAGCCAAATTGGTATGTATTGCATAGTTTTATCGGTCAGAAATCGGAGTTAGCACCAAATTTAAACCAATATGAAATTAACCACTTTAAATCCTGAAATTGCAAAAAAGATTTTAGAGAATAATCTTAGGCAAGAGCATCGGAATCTTTCTAAACGAGCATGTTTCAGTAAAACTGCCTTGCGATTTAAAGAGGAAAAGATTCCAGATAGAGAAAATATTCGCCCTGCTTTTTTCCATGACACAGATAGAATAATTCATTCTTTAGTCTATACTAGATATATTGATAAAACTCAAGTATTTTACCTTTTTGAAAACGACCACATTACGCATAGAGTATTACATGTACAATTAGTTTCAAAAATAGCTCGGGTTATTGGCAGGGCTTTATCTCTAAATGAAGATTTAATTGACGCGATTTCCTTGGGACATGACCTTGGACATGTACCGTACGGGCATGATGGTGAAAGAAAATTAAATGAAATTCTACAGAAAAAATCAAATGAATATTTTTGTCATAATGCTCAAAGTGTTAGAGCATTGCGGTTACTTGAAAGAAAGGGGGATGGTCTTAATTTGACTCTTCAGGTGCTTGATGGGATTTTATGTCATAACGGAGAATTAATGCTTAAAGAGTATAATCCTGATTTCAATAAAACTAAAGAACAATTTTTAACCGAATATGAAAATTGCTGGAAAGTTAAAGGTTATAGTAAAAAAATCATTTCAATGACTCTCGAAGGGTGCGTTATGAGAATCTCAGATGTAATTGCTTATATCGGAAGAGACCTAGAAGACGCAATTACACTCGGATTAATTGAACGAAAAGACATTCCAAAATCAGTTTCAAAAGCTATTGGTGACACTAATTCTTCAATAGTAAATAACTTCGCTCTTGACATAATAAACAATAGTTATGGAAAAGATTTCATTAAGTTGTCAAATGAAAAATTTGATGCGATTAATGAATTCTATGAATTTAGTACAAAGGCTATTTATCAAAATCCACTAAAATCAACTCAGGATGATAAAATAAAAAATATGTTTGATGTACTATTTGAAATATATCTAAACGACTTAGAAAAAGACTGCAATGAATCATCAATAACAAAGTATTATATTAAAAGCATGAATCAGGAATACTTAGATAAAACATCAAAACCCAGAATAGTATGCGATTATATTGCAGGAATGACAGATGACTTTTTCAACAAGGAATTTAGAAATGCAATGATTCCAAACAATTTTGGATATAAAATAGAAAAATCAGTTGCTAATAATGTATATAAAAATTAAGCGAGATAGTAGTAGCATCAAGGTTTGCAGCCCGTTTGAACTTTATTGTAAGTTGAAAGTTTTATGCTTCGAAATCGCTTACTTTTCATATACTGCACGTTAGGCAACATAATAATAAAGTCAGAACCATGGCGACTAATCAAGAAGCTAAAAAAGAAGAGACGAAAAAAGCAAATAAGACATGTGGGATCATTATGCCAATAGCTCCCGCTGGCGCGGATTTACAATCCGTGCCGGATGATTTTGGAAATAGATAATTGGATATTTTATAACTACATGAAGAACAAAAACAATGACATAATATTGAATGGCACGGATTGCAAATCCGCGGCAGCAGGGGAAAGTAGCTGGAACTTACCGAATATTCCGCACAAAGGTTGGACGATTGTAGATGTAATTGATATCCGTGAAGATGGACAAAGCGAAGACGAAACTGACTACCAAACCTGCATGATGTGCAACTACAACAGAATAAGATATGTTCACATTGTTTCTCATCCTGAAGTTGAAAATGATTTTGAAGTTGGTTGCGTGTGTGCCGAGAAAATGACGGGTGACTACATAAATCCTAAACGCTTAGAAAAGAAATTAAGACAGCGAACAGCAAGAAGAATAACCTGGATAAAGAAATCATGGAAGCTTACTGAAAACGGAAATCATACACTTATTTTTGAAGAACATCGTTTGCTTATTTTCAAAGACAAAAAGACGAATAAATACAAATGCAAAATCGGAGAAGTATGGGGAAAGAAATCTTTTGATACAATTGACCAAGCAAAGAATGCAGTATACAACGGCATTGATTATTTGAAAGTAAAAGGTGAATGGTAAGTTCACCTAAAGGCGTACTCCACTACCTTTTTTTCTTTCTCTTCTTAAAACTATTCTCTTTCTGCTTTGTATCTCTTGCACTTCCTTCTTCTATTTCCCAATCATTCCATTTTTTCACAAAACGTATTTGATTTTTTTTAATCCAATAATGTGATTGACATTCATAGCTCCAATTTCCAATAGACGGACTAAGTGAAATACTTTTACCGTCAAATGTAAATGCCCAATAAGTTGGTGATAGAGGCGTAACGACTTTATTTCCACAGCCACATGCACACAAATGGACTACCGTTTTATACATAACACTAATGTAAAGAATTCCATCTTCAATTAAACTGGGAATAAATTCTACAAACTTATGTTGGATTGTCTTCATTGAGTAATTTATTTGTACTTATGAAAAACAAATTGTTGTGTTCCTCTTTCATATCTTGATAAAAGCCGCTTAATTTTTTCCATTTCAAAATTGCAAACATAGCATTTAGACAATTTAAGTCAGCGATTTGAATATTGTTACTATATTCGTTTTCCTCAAATTCATATGAACCAATTCGTAAACCCAAGTGATCATTTTTTGATTTTGTTCCAACTGTTACACGAATAGCACCAATCAAACTATCTTCAATTTTATTCACCCCTAATCCAACATCTATAAATGTAACACCCATTTCTAAAAGACCTTGTGTTATATTGTAACGGGCTTCATTTTTATCAACGCTAATAAAAACATAGTTAAATCCATCCAATTCTTGTAAGTTTTCAGGAGTCACATACTTAGCATGTGGTATAATTCCATTGTGCATATTGGAATATACCTCATAATAGTAATCCACTTTTTTAAATTCGCCTTCTACTTCAAATTTCTCACTTGAAATTGCCCCTGGAGAACGGAAGGCATTATGTAGTTGGAATACATCTCCATCAAAAATATGAATCTCTTTCACAGGTGTTTTGGCAATTTGGTCAAGCATATAAGATCCAGTACCTCCCATACCAATGATTGCGATTTTTTGATTTTCAAATTTGCGATTCAAATACTCAATATTAGCACGAGAAGAATTTGTGTCAGGGTATTTAAAAACTCTACATTCTGTTGTACCTTCAGTTTTCATTTTTTTGTTTTTGCATATTGGGCTTTGTCGTTACATTTCTGTCAATAACTTTTGCATGAATGCTCAAAATTTCTGCATAAGTCCGAACTTTTTCAAAGTAGTTAGGGTAATTCCCTGATAATGGCTTGCTGGAAAAGTAGTGAGTAGCTAATATTTCAGTGGTAAGTTGCTGTCGTTGATTGTTGTTAATGATTGAATCCAATGCAACTCCATTAGAATTGCAAGGAGTTTCACCACAGAAATAAATTGTGTGGTCTTTGGGTGGTGAAACTCTAGTAGGGCTTGCAAGCGTCATTATACAAATCAATGTTCCGTAATCAACTTGCTTTGATGGTGTAACATAGGGTATATGGCGGACTAGTAAATATCCGCCATTCACCACTAAGTCGTAACCGTCAATTTGCAGATGATTCAAATCGGGATTAAGATTTATCAGTTGCTGTTGCATGAAATATCATTTTATTTATTACAAAAACTTCCTGATCTGCAAACATTGAACCTTCGGGATTATGCTTTGGTCCATCTTCATACGCCACAGTATAAACCATTGTCGGCTTATTAATGTATTGACCGAAGGCAAGAATGATTACTTCTTTAAAACTGATTCTTGGTTTTTCCCATTTGTGAGGAGTTCCATTAACAACAATGATTACCTCTTTGGGATTTGAGTAGAAATGTTCAATTTCAGGACGGGCGAGGTTTACTTGTTTGTCATTTGGAATAGATTCATCTTCCCACGGCTTTTTTATCGCAAGAAAAATTTCCTCATCAGGTGGAATATTACCTAACTCTCTGATTTCTATGCCAGTGATGTATTCCTGATGCCACTCATAACGCTTTTTGTTAATGATTAAATAAAGAACTGGTTTGCTGTGTTCTTCATTTTGATTTTCGTTTTTTTCTTCTAACATTGTTTCTAATTTAAATTGTTACAAACTATCTACTTAAATCGTTACTTCTTATCTTTGTGAACGATTACACTTATACTACTATAATCGTTAGTAACGGTTTTTGGTAGTCTGTACAGAAACTCATTAAATGGATAGTCAGGACTTAAATAGTGAAACAACGGAGAACCTCATGGAGTATATCCAATGGAAGGATGAACCAGACTATGCAGAAACGGCAAAACAAGCATTTCGTGTTTTTACATTTCGTTATCAATTAGACCTTCACAAAAAGCTTATTCGTATTTGTACTAATTGGGGCTACGACAAACAAGTGGCGAGCGAGATAGCCTATGGCACTTTTGAAAGGATTTGGAAATACCCAAAGTTTGACATTCTAAAAGCTAACCAACAAGACTACGACAAAGCAGTTTTAAATTATTTATATCGTATTGCAAACCGCTTGTTAGCTGATTTCAAGAGAAGTCAAAACGAAGAACCTAATCCATTCAAAGGAGATGAGGAAATTATTCGTGATTTTCCTGATGTCGAAAATATGTCAATTGGCAAAGAAAGAAAAGCCATTTTGCTGGAAAGATTTGAGCATATTCAAAATGCCTTAAACCGCCTTACGCCAAAGCACAAAATAATTTACCTCACATACAAGCAATATGAAGCCGAAACAGAAGAAGGTTTTACATTGCCAAGAAGATTACTTAACGATTTGCGAGCGGAACTTGACCTAACGCAAAACAGTATTCGTGTATACAAGAAAGAAGCAATTGATGAAGTTGATAATTATTTAAAAACTTATGGCTCAAAATAAAAAACACATCACACCTGAGAACATAACCGAATGGTTATCTTCAACTGGTTTCCTTTTTCCAAGGAATGAAGTTGAGCTGGAAAGATTTGAAAAACTTTACAGCGATGATAATTTCGGCTTGAAAGGAACAGAAATTGACCCTGACAGAATCATTGACGGAACTTTCAGGGTAAAGATAATTTTGAAAATTCCTGACAGCATTAAACAAAATGAAATTAGTCCATATAGAATGGCAGCACGAAACGGAAACGAATTGCCAAAGCACATTATGGAAAAAATTAGAAAAAACCAAAACAAGCCTGAGAATGATTCATCCACATCGGAAGATTCAAATAAGTAAGTTGGCTGAATTTGTTGCCTATGAGTTTTCAGATAGGAATCTTACGTTGCTTAAGGAGATTGCTTACTTTGAAGATGTACCATTGCATTTTGATAATTATGAAGATGCTTTTGACGGAATGTTGCTTTACGACACCAATAACTGCAATTTTCATATTCACATAAACATTGACAATGGCAACAA
This sequence comes from Bacteroidales bacterium, assembly GCA_013141455.1. Taxonomy (GTDB): domain Bacteria; phylum Bacteroidota; class Bacteroidia; order Bacteroidales; family F082; genus CAJBPB01. The sequence goes on along the minus strand of JABFQW010000096.1, from coordinate 15,851 downwards.
ACAAGATTCAAAACGAGGACGATTTACTTTAGCACACGAGCTAGGGCACTTCTTATTAGACGAACATCGCTTGGGTTTGAAATATGGTTTGCTTGAACCTCATGCCTCTTTTCATAACATAAATCAAAAGTCCATAATTGAAGAAGAAGCTGATTACTTTGCAAGTTGCTTGCTGATGCCAAGAGATAAATTCAGAAATCATTCTTTGGAATATAAAAGACAATCTGGTAATAGAAAATTTTCGCTTGATACTTTAATTAATCTTTCGGAAAGTTTTAAGACAAGTATTCTTTCAACTCTAATTCGCTTCGGTGATATTGGAACTCATGAAATTTTTGCAGTGATTTCTAAGGACAACATTGCAAAATGGTTTGTAAAAAGCGCTGACTTTCCAAACTGGAAATTCAATTTCAAAATTGGCGAACCAGTTCCGCAAACAACTGTAGCAGGAGAATATTATACAATGCTAGAACGCAAATTCACAAGTGTTGAACTCCTTGATGCTGACAATTGGTTTAACCCACCACCAGACGACCATCGTGCAGACAGACAAATGTATGAGCAGTGTTTTTACTCTGATAGTTATGGTTATGTGATTAGTTTAGTGTGGTTTGACTGATAAAAAATGTAACCCAACTCGGCGTAATCCCCCGACTACGTCGAACATCCATCCCGGTCTCCTGTCCGGAGTGAAACCCCTGAGTGAAGTCGATGAGCCTTAAAATCGCCAAACCATACCACAGGCTAACAGGCGATCATTTATTTATGTAATTATTGGGCTTGTTCCATATCGAAATCAAGATCGGTAAACTCACCGGCCGTCACTTCAATACCGTCTTCAGTATAATCGGAATAGCCGCTCAGTTGTGCTTTCAGGCTAAAAGTGCCTGTTTCTCCAAGGCTAAGTGAGTAATTACCATCAGCATCAGTTATTGCATCGTAGCTTGTTCCGGTAATACTAACTTTAACACCCGCCAGGTTAAGACCGGTATCGATACTTGCAACCGTACCCGTAATACCCTGGCTTCCGCTGGCTTTGGCTTTCCCTTTCAGGTCGTCAATAACGCGCAGGTTCCTGTAATTCTGGTAAAACATCGGGTCGGTGTTGCTCACAATTTCCATCATGGCATCAATCTTCTTTAATGTACTTTCGGCATCGTAAAATAGCGTATCAAGTTGGCTGGTAGCCGTTTTGCGTGCAGCAATAATATTTTTTGCACCCGGTAAGGCTACTTCATAATTGGCTAAATCGGTACCTGCATTGGTAAGCATCTGGGCAGTGAGGCCATATGCAGCCATATCGGCAATTTTACTGCTGCAACTGTCAATAACCAACCGGCAGGCACTCACCAGATTACCCTGTGGCATTACTTCAAGTTGCGAATTTGTTATACTAATCGCTTCTTTCAGCATCAGGTCATTGGCAACAACCGCATAGGCGTTTGCCCTTTTAATGATATCAAGAATACTACTGATAGCTTTTTGTTTCAGGGCGTCCTTCGTCAGGGTATGGCCTTTCGAAGTAACTAACTGTGCCTCCTGCATAGCACTTATTTGTGCCATCGTTTCCTGCAGCGAGGTAACAAAACCTGCAAGCGCAGGAACAAAAGTTAGTTTAGCAGAATTTTTAACCAGGAAATCCAATACAGCGATCAGCATCCTGAGTTTGTTAATCATTTTTTTTAACATAATAAGTCAGATTTTAATTAGTAATTGTTAATTGCCTGTATCCTGTGGTAATTGGTTGGCCTTATTCATAAAAAAATCAATGCTAAAAAATTTCAATTATCAATTTCCCATTGTTAATACGTTCCTAACCACTGTCAACTGACTGCTTGTCAGTGTAAATGCGTTCCTAACCAACGACAACTGCCTCCTTGTCACAGCCAATGCGTTCCTAACCATCGTCAACTGCTTCCTTGTCACGGTCAATGCGTTCCTAACCATCGCCAACTGACTCCTTGTCACGGTCAATGCGTTCCTAACCAACAACGGTTTAAGGCTTGGGATAATCAAAATGGACTTATTGATGGTCGATGTGTTGTTGCCCATGATAAACAGTTTTTGTCGTTATTCAATCTGTTCCGGAAAAGAAAATGTAATGTTGGTTTTGTTTGTAAAGAGCAAATGTAAAATGTAAATATTTTATTTCCAAGCATTTTTGAAAAAAAATGTAAAGTCCACTGTCTTCAATTGTCTTCAGTCCATCTACCGATTACTGTCTTCCCTCGACGTGCCGCCGCAGCAGGCGTCTTCGGTCTTCCCTCGTCATTCTGCCGAGGCAGGCGACTTCCCGCTTCCCACTTCCCACTTCCCACTTTCCCCCCCGCTCGGCGTAGTCTCCAGACTACGTCGTATTTCATTCCGGTCTTTTACCGATGAATAATCAATAAATTACATGATAATGACCTACAGATACCGAATTGATGATCAATCAGCACTTTATTAACATCACTCAGCCTAACCTCCAGTCTCCGTCGGGCAGAGATATCATAAGCTATGCAAATAATATGTGCCAGTGTAGGAAAATGACTATGTGTAATTGACCAGAAACAAGAAACCAGTAGCAAGCCACCAACCACCCCACTCGGCCTGGCAGGCAATACCTCACTAAGTTGAAATCCATGCCGGATGATTGAAATATTTGCTTATTTTATTCTCTTGTTTCTGCATTAGGTGCATCAACAGGTTTTGATTGTGGTGAACCAAATTCCCGTAAATAAATGGATAGAAAAATAATGGCAAAGACCGATAGAAATTCGCTTTGCCAGTTTTGAAATGATTCGAACCACAGTCTGCTGTTGTTCAGATAATTGAACATGCTCTCGGTGGTTTTTCCTTCCAGCATCTTTATTTGGTTATAATCTTTGTTACTTCCATACCAATGCAAAACAAACGATATCAGAAATAGGAGCAGCAACGAAAGTGTGAGCGAATGTTTGTAAACGGATAGTATAAATCCTCCTTTTTTTACTGCCCATGGCGCGTTTGCATGATTCTTTGGCGGCCTGTCCACTTCCTCTTTAACACCTATCTTTTTGGATTCGGATGAACCTTTTTGTTTAAGAAAAACAGTGAACCAAATGAATAATCCCATTTGAAAGAACTCGCTTTCCCAATTTTCGAAAGTGGCCTGAATAAAATGGCCCGTGCTAATAGAAGGAGTTCATGTGGTCGGCACGACCCAGCATGAACTAATTATTCTGATTCGTGAAGTTTCTGGTTGCTTTTATAAACGGCATAACCAATTAGTCCATTGCCTGCCAGGATTATGAAAGAGAATATGATGAGTTTTTGAAGAATGCTGATTTTCATTCGGTCATGTATTGGTATTAAAGCAGGAGATGTTTTAATGATACGATTTCAATTTATAATGAAAATCGTTTAGCCTGTTGGATTATTCTTCACAAATTCACTTCTTATAGCCTCTTGTTCTTCATCAAAATCGCAACAAGGCAAGGTTGTTTCAAGTCCGGTAATATCGTTTTTAATGTCTTCACGATTGTTCTTCCCTATTGTATCACTCTTAGAATGAATAGGTTTTGAAAAATCCTCAGGATTTGCTTCCCTGTTATCCTGAAATTTTCTGAAAATATCCTCACTCGGTGGATTTTTCGGATGGCCTTTTGTATCGAATTTTTCATTGTTAGCAGTTCGCTCGGGTATCAGGCTTTGATTGTCAGCATTTGTTTTCATAAATATCAATGGTTTTAATGAACAAAATTGGTGGTTAACAGACAGAAAAGTGTTACATAACTTTGGTTAAGAATTACATCATTCACACATTTAAAGCCGTGAATCCGTTTATACACTTTCTGGTTTACCGCACTGATACAATGTAAGTGTGAATGATGTAAATAATTCACATAGTTGTGTAACATATTATCACCCGGATGCATTGACTTTTGCATAGTGATAAAAGTTTGGCTGCCGAAAGGTGTTAAAAGCTTATGAATGAGCAGGTATGAATGATTAGGAAAGTTAATATTCCTATTAATGGATCACATTATGAATTGATTAAATCAATTCATAGGGAGAAATATTTAGCAATTAAATACAAAATTATGAAAAGTGTAAAATTGAGTTTAATCGTGGGTTTAAGCGTCTCACTACTATTTACGGGTTGTGCATCGTTAAACAAAACCCAAAAAGGCGCGGCAGTAGGAACTGTTGCCGGAGGTGCTATGGGTGCAGTTGTCGGTAAAGCTACCGGAAACACGGCCTTGGGTGCAATTATCGGAGCGGCAGTAGGAGGGACAACAGGCGCAATCATTGGCCATAAAATGGACAAACAGGCGAAAGAAATTGAAAATGCCGTTCCTGACGCAAAAGTAGAACGCGTTGGCGAAGGTATTGTGGTTGAATTCAGCAGCAATATCCTGTTTGGATTTGACAAATCGAATTTGTCGTATGAAGCCAAAACGAATCTTGACAAATTAGTTACCGTACTCAACGACTATGCTGACACAGATATTGAATTGCAGGGCCATACCGACAACAAAGGGAGTGATTCCTATAATAGAAAATTATCAGTGCAGCGTGCTAATGCTGTTTCATCGTACCTTAATAATGAAGGTATCAGGGGTAGTCGTATTGCCATCAGAGGTTTTGGCGAGGATGTTCCCAAATATAACAACGACACCGAAAGTGGCCGTACAAAAAACCGCAGGGTTGAGTTCCTGATCACTGCCAATGAAAAAATGAAAGAAGAAGCAGCCAAAGAAGCCACAAATTAATACAATCAATAAAACTATATGTTATGAAAACAAAACTGATCACTATTATTGCTTTTCTGCTGCTTTCAGCCAGTATGGCCAATGCCCAGATTGCAGATAAAGCAAAACTATCTTTTACGGTACTTGGAGGTATTAATTTCTCTAATCTGACCGGAACAGATTATGCCGGCGACCAACTCGAAAACAACTTGCTTGTAGGATATCATGTTGGTGTTAATGTTCAAATACCGCTTGTTCCTCAATTCTATTTTCAACCCGGATTTGTATTTAACACCAAAGGAGCAAAAAAAACGGTTGACCCGGTAACCAGCACTTACAAACTGTCGTATATCGAATTACCTTTGAATTTCCTTTATAAAGGTCTGCTTGGAAACGGGCATGTTATCGTTGGTTTCGGTCCGTATATTGGTTACGCGATCGGTGGCAAGGTTGTGTCGGAGGGCGGCGCAGTAAGTCTTGAGACAGATATCGAATTCAAGAATCCTGTTGAGGCTGGTGATCCGATTGTAGTAACGTATTTTAAACCGATAGATATTGGTGGTAATGTTTTTGCCGGCTACGAAATGGCTGGTGGACTTTTTGCCCAGATGAACGGACAACTCGGGATGATAAAAATTAATCCTGAAGACAAACGAATTGCAGAAGGTAAAACAGCGATTAAAAATACTGGTTTCGGTTTTTCAGTCGGATACCGGTTCTGATTATATAGGGACTGCTTAAAAACTGTTAACAATCATTGAAAGAATGAGATAAGATAAAGTTTTAAGAAACGACTGCAAGCTTTTTGCGATATGGCACATAATTTCCATGCACCAAAATCCTGAAAGGATTTAATTTGAATAACCATGCACGAAGTGCAGGGAAAATGGAGTACAATAAATTGCAGCCCTGAAAGGGCTGAATATGAGTAAATTCAGCCCTTTCAGGGCTGTTCATGTTCATTTTCTTTACCACCGGCTTCGCCGGCGGTTATTGAAATTTAAGTCTTTCAGACTTTTTCAGCAGGCTCTATATCCAAATATTTTCAAAAGTATTTCAGCTTCAGATAAAGGTTAAGTTGTTGAACGCTTAACCTTTATCTTTTATAGTCGTAGCGTTTGCTCAGATTATTTCTCACCTTTCAGCTCTTCTTCACTTTTTTCGGAAGTTTTCAGGGCAAGCAGCAATTCCTTAATTTTTACTGTGGCATAGGTTGACGAATGATCCGACATGGCATAAGGAATAATCAGTTCATCATTGTGAATAATCGATCCGCACGAATAAATCACATTAGGCACATATCCTTCCCTTTCAACTTCGTTGGGTACCATCAAAGGTTCGGCTAATCTGCCAATTTCAATCTCCGGATTATCAAGATCATACAATGAAGCACCGAGCGTATATTCGCGCATCGAACCAACCGCGTGTGTGATAACCAGCCAGCCATCTTCTGTTTCAATCGGCGAACCGGCATTGCCTATTTGCACAAGCTCCCATGGATATTTGGGTCGTTGGATAATTTTCGCCTCATGCCATAAATTAATGCTATCAGAATAGGCAATATAATTATTGACCCCATCAATCCGGCAAAGCATGGCATATTTCCCTTTTATTTTACGCGGAAACAGCGCCATCCCTTTGTTTTGGGCCACTTCACCATTGATGGGCAATATTTTGAAATTATAAAAATCTTTTGTTTTTATTAACTTAGGCAGCACAACCATGCCATCGTAAGCCGTGTAAGTAGCATAATAAACAATATCGCCGTTTTCTTCAGTGAATTTAACAAAACGGGCATCTTCGATGCCGCGCTGTTCTGTGGCTGAAATAGGAAAAATCACCCTTTCGGAGATGGCTGAATCGATAGAAAAATCAATCTCATAGTGTGATGAAGCCAGCCACATCATTTGTTGAATTATTTTTTTTTGATCTTCAGTAAGGTCAGGATTTTTTCGGGCTATTTCGATGTTCCTCATCAAATCGCCATAGGTAAAACTGGCCTCTAATTTATCTAAGATAAATGCCGGGGAAACAGCATTTTCATTGATTTTTTTTTCATCGGTTTTTCCAACAACAGCAGGAGAAATTACGTTTTCAGGAACTTGCGATACCTCCAGTTTATCCAGCGTTGCCGGATGAACCTCTACGATATGGGCCTGCATTTCGTCAATTTTCTCCTTGAATGATTTTTTATCGTAAACATGCCGTTTGATTACATCTGCCTCGGCTAACATTTTACCAACCGGTTCAATAGTGAGGTTATTATTCTTGTCGAGGATGCCCGAACGGAATACGATAGATGAAATATGTCCTTCACCGGTTGCCCGAAAACTAAAAATCACCCTTTTTTCATCAGATTTCACTTCTGACTGATCGGGATTCTCCACCACAGAAGGGTTAAAAAAAGCAGCGGATTCAATCGAATATTCCATGGTAAAATAGGAACCTAAGAGCGCTTTTTGAGACACGCTCAGATCCTTCTCATTCACCTCAATTTTATTAAATACCGGCGCCAGTTTGGCGAAATGCTTCTCAAAGATGCGTGAAATATTCCGGTGGCGTTGCGAATAGCCACGCAGCAGCTGACTCATGGCAATATTTACTTCTTTTTCGGGCATGGCCAATACCATCCGTATAATATCGGCCGATCGTTCTTCGCTTATTTGTAAAAAACGGGCGATAATCCGTGAAGGATCGGGTGAAAAAATGAATTTTTTCCTGGTAACGGTTACTTGCATGGCTCACAGTTTAATTGTCAGATTTAATGGTTCCTGCTTTAATTGCGATATAGCTCAAGGTCATTAACATCTGTAATTGGAGTACAAGATAGTTAAAAAAAGCCGGATTTATAAATGATAAACCGATAATTTTTTATCAGACCAGATTGGTATAAATAATTGCTGTGATAAACAGTAATCACCAGCATATGCTGAACAGATTCAGCTATCTGATTCAGTTTCCCGATGGAATAGATATATAACTTATCAATACTGTCCGATTAAAATCTGGAGAAACTCTTGAACTGCGTAAATAGCCTGACCTCTACGAGGTAAATTTTTTAAATAGCTTATATTCTTTACAATACCAGATCTTCCCGATAAAAATCGGGACAAGCTCTACGGAGAACTTTCCGCGTAGCGCCTGCCAGATGCAGACTGGGAAAAAGTATGGTAGAACAGCAGAATACGATTACAGGATTCCGCGTAGCGGATAAACATTAATTTTTACCGGACAATAGTTACTAAAATATTTGTCAATTTTGATTGACTGCCTGTTTTTGGTAAGCTTCTAACTTCCTATTCTTTTTCGATCTCACTTTCATGAAAGATAGTGTTGTCAACCAAACTGAAAAGTATGTTTGCACCTTGTAATAATCAGTATCTGTGTGTTTTAGTGTTCATGCATCACATACGTTCCATATACCAGTTCAATGTCTTTTCTAATTTTTTTAACTGGAAAATGGTCGTGATAATTTTTTTCAGACGCACAAAAGCGGTTTCGCTTTTTACTACATAATCGGTCGCCAGGTGATGCATACAATCAATTGCGACATCAATTTTATCCTGGCTTGATAGCATCACTACAGAGATATCCGGATTAAAAGCCTTGATTTTGTCTAAAGTTTCAATTCCGTTTATCGCATCTTTATCGATGCCATCGAGATGATAATCTAAAATAATCACATCGGGTTTGTGCGATAAATTTGCTAAACATAGTTCACCGGTAGCATAGGTTTCTATGTAGAAATCGCCATGTTCAAGAAATTCAATTTCCAGCATCTTCAGATACACAGCATCATCATCTACCAGAAAGAGTTTTATTTTAAGTTCGGGATTCATTATTTTTTTATTATTATTCAGAATTGTCACATTCTGAACGGGTTATATTTTTCTTATGTGATTTTCGTTTAGAATGGTTGGATAAAAAACCAATTTAAATACTGATCTTAATGATGCTACATATTTCATACCGGTGTATTTTTAATTCTTTGAAACTCATCTTCTAATTCGGTACATGCCTGAACACAAACTATTTCGAGTTGCTGAACAAGGTCGGATATGCCTTCGGTTTGTTGCTGGGTACTTGCGAACTCCTGTACTTTTTTTGCCATATTTTCAAAATCAATACTGATTCCCATGATCGAAAATGAAGGGATCATTTTGTGTACGGCGGTGTATAATGAAGCCCAGTCTTTCTCCTCAAAACCCTGTTTCATTGCACTAATCAGGGGAGGGGTTTGTTTCAGATATAACGAAATCATTTCCATCATCAATATCGGGTTCGATTTCGTTCGGCGGATTAAATATTCCATGTCGGTGCATTTTATTTTATTCACCAATAATATTTCGTCCTCTTTAATGCTTTCACCAGTGTAAGTTTTTTTAACAAGGCCGACTATTTTACTGTAGAGTATTCTTTCGTCAACAGGTTTGGCAATATAATCGTTCATACCAACTGTTTTGCATTTGGCCAGATCAACAGTGGTTACATCAGCGGTTAAGGCGATGATCGGGATATTCGAATGTATATTGTTACGAATGTAATCGGTTGCTTCGAAGCCATTCATCTCGGGCATTTGCAAATCCATGAGAATAATGTCGTAAGGCTTGGTAAGCAGCTTGTCGATTGCAATTCTTCCGTTGGAGGCCAGGTCACATACAAATCCGAAATCGTCGAGTAATGTTTTCATCAGCAATTGATTGAGCGGAATGTCCTCTACCACAAGTACTTTTATGTTTTTAATATCGGCATCCAGTTCGATGATACCGGTATCGAGCTCGGCATCAGATTTTGTCTTCAGGAAACTAAGTTCAAAACTGAAAGTTGACCCTTCATTCACTGTACTTTTCACTGAAATTGTTCCACCCTGAGGCTCAACTAATTGTTTTACAATAGCAAGTCCTAAGCCGGTTCCACCGTATAAACGCGAAGTGCCGCTGGAGGCCTGCTGAAAGTTTTCAAAAATCTTTCCCAATTTTATTTCGGCTATACCGATTCCGGTATCCTTTACGGCAAACCCGATGGTTGCTTTTTCTTCGTCTTCGCTGATCAGCCGAACGCTTACTGTAATTTTTCCTTTGTTTGTAAATTTTACGGCATTGCTCACTAAGTTTAAAATAACCTGATGCAATCGTACCGGATCACCAACCAATACTTCCGGAATATTTTCATCATACTCTTTGACCAATCCTAAGTTCTTTTCCCTGATTTTTGTCTCAAACAGATGTAGCATAGCCGAGATGGATAAGGCCATTTTGAAAGGAACCTGCTCAAAAATCATTTTGCCTGCATCAACTTTTGCCAGATCGAGAATATCGTTAATAAGCACAATGAGTGCATCACCGCTCAATTTTATTGCCTGCAGATATTCTCTCTGTTTTACCGATAAGTCTGTTTTCAACAACACCTTTGTAAATCCGATAATGGCATTCATAGGTGTGCGAATTTCATGGCTCATGTTCGACAAGAATTGCTGTTTGGCTTTCACCGCATTTTCAGCAATCAGGGTGGCGCTTTCAGCTTTGCTTTTTGCGTCCTCAGCAATACTTGTAGCCATTTCGGCAATTACGATCGCTTCTGTCAGTTCTGTTGCAATCCTTTTTTGCTCGGTAATATCACGGGCTACCAGCACAACACCCAGCACGTTTCCCCGATCATCTTTATAAACCGAGCCGTTACATAAAACATCTGTCAGTTTTCCATCAATTATGGTTAGCGGATAATCAACCACAAATCCTTTTTCGAAAACGAGCTGATACACTTCACGTGCTTTTTCAGGCTCCGTAAAAAAATCGATAAAATCATTACCAATGATATTCTCACGCGATTCGCCGGTAACCCTTACGGTTGCTTCATTTAAATCGGTGATTTTACCTTCGGTACTGATTGTAAACAATGGGTCGCGGCTTGCTTCGATCAAACTCAGAGAATAATTGGAGAGTAATTTTTGTGCTGTTACATCTCTGGCAACGATCACTACACCCATCACATTCCCTGCATCATCTTTGTAAACCGATCCGTTGAACAGCACATCGGTTAGTTTGCCACCTTTATGGCGAAGCGTGAGTGGTGAGTCGGCCACCGAACCTTTTGCAAATACTTCCTGATACACTTCACGCGCCATTTGTATTTCGGTAAAATAATCGAAAAAATCGGAGCCTGTAAGTTCTTCACGCGTCATGCCGGTGATGTTTACCAGGGCCTCGTTCATATCCATAATCTTACCTTCGGTGTTTATGGTAATCAATGGGTCGAGACTCGCTTCGATGAGACTAAGTGAATATTGTAAGGCTGATTTTAAAGAATTACTGATTTCTTCGAGTTCCTTATTAGCGGTTTCCCGTTTTTCTTTCTCTTCGTTTTGAAAGTCGAGTTCAATATCAGCAATGACCAGCTCTGCTGCCCGTTTTCCTTTTTCAGTGTTTTGAAACGCAAGTTCTTTATTGGCGATAATCAGTTCATTTGCCCGTTTTTCTTTCTCACTGTTTTGAAATGCAAGTTCTTCGTTGGCGATGATTAATTCATCAGCCCGTTTTTCTTTCTCACTGTTTTGGAACGAAAGTTCTTTATTGGCAATGATTAGTTCGTTAGCCCGTTTTTCTTTCTCGCTATTTTGAAACGCAAGCTCATCGTTGGCGATGATTAATTCATCAGCCCGTTTTTCTTTCTCACTGTTTTGAAATGAAAGTTCTTTATTGGCGACGATTAGTTCGTTTGCCCGTTTTTCTTTCTCACTGTTTTGAAAAGCAAGTTCTTTGTTGGCAATGATCAATTCATCGGCCCGTTTTTCTTTCTCACTGTTTTGGAATGAAAGTTCTTTGTTTGCAAAGAATAATTCGTTTGCCCGTTTTTCTTTTTCATCGTTCTGAAACGCAAGTTCTTTATTGGCAATCCGTAACTCTGTTGCCCATTTTTGTTCGGCAATATCCCGGGCTACAACAACCACACCCTGCACATCGCCTTTATCATCTTTATAAACCGAACCATTAAATAATACATTGGTGAGTTTTCCATCTTTATGGCGAAGTGTAAGTGGTGAATCAGCCACCGAGCCTTTAGCAAATACCTCCTGATAAACCTCACGGGCTTTCTGAGGTTCGGTAAAATAATCAAGGAAGTTGGTACCGGTGAGTTTTTCACGAGATAAACCGGTAATATTCGCCATAGCCTCGTTCATATCGGTTATCTTCCCTTTGGGATTGATAGTGACCAAAGGATCGAGGCTGGCTTCTATCAAACTTCGGGCGTAATGCAGTTCTTTATTCATGTTGTATAGTTAACTATGTATTGTTCAGGTATTAATCATTATTTCCTATGTTTTCGATAGGGTTTCGTCTTTTTGATTTCAAATTTTTGAAATGTGAAGGTGATAGTCCGGTAACCTTCTTAAACTGGTTGGATAGATGGGCTACACTACTGTAATGCATCATCCATGCAATTTCGGTAAGGTTAAATTCATCATAAATAATCAGCTCTTTTACCCTTTCAATTTTGTGGGCGATGATAAATTTCTCAATCGTGATGCCCTGAACTTCTGAAAATAAATTCGCCATATATGTATAGTCGAGGTTTAGCTTCTCGCTTAAATATTCTGAGAAATTTGTTTTTGGCAATTCATCGGTGTAATGAACCAATTCGACAACGACGGTTTTTATTTTTTCGATAAGAACAGACTTTTTATCGTTCATCAGCTCAAGGCCTGAATCTTCCAAAGCAGTTCTTATTTGTTCGCGTTGTATTGATGTAATGTCTTCCATAACATCCACTTCCCCCATTTCAACGATAACGAAATGGAGTCCAAGCCGGGTCAACTCTTCTTTCACAAGCATTTTGCAGCGTGTGCTTACCATATTTTTAATGTAGAGTTTCAAATTGCTTATATTTTGTTATTTGATTTCCACAACATAATTCCTCCGACCCCTATCACGGCTATGCCGATCAAGGGTGACCAGTTGAGATTGTGGGGTTTGTTTCTGCTAATCTCAACTGAACCCAGATCAACTACTTTCTCTTTCGTGAAAAAAGTAAAAGCTGTGAAAATAGTCAGGCCCAATCCAATGATAATAAGTACTATGGCAAGTTATTTCATACATTCAGGGTGTTTTTTTTTTGAAATATCCAATCATTTATTTAACTGAAAATGAGATTTTTATTTGTTTAATCGTAAAGGGTATATTTTTTAAATTCCTTACTTCTGGTTGTAACCCTGTGCATTTTTATTCACCTGAACAGCTCATTTTTGATTTCTAATCTTACTTTTTATAGAATTATCCTATTGATCATTAAGGGTTCTAAAATTTTAGGCGAAAATGAATGATGCAAAAGTGAGTGCTTTCAATGATGAAGATGTTACATAACTTTAGCAAAATGTTACATAATTCACACTTTTATCAAAGGTGTTCAAGGCCAGCCAATGGTGACCAATTCGTGGTTTACGCTGAGGTCTGGCGATTAAAAAAGACACCTGACATTTGATTTTTATACTTTTCAACTGTTAGCCTGGCCATCAGGTAACTTACCGTTGACTCGGCTCCCTGGTTAAGGTTCACCTGCGTTTTCTCCAACCCATCGTGACAACCGCCTGTACTTGGGTTATAAATAATCTGATGTAAATGGTTATTACCGAGAAACCAGTTAAAAGCAGTTTCCATCTTCGAACGGTATTCTTCTTCGGTAAAAACATCGTAAAATGTACTCAACGTCATGATGGTGTAAGCTACATCGATGGGTTGCTCACCATACTGATCGGATTCCTGGCCTTTGATCAGCCAGTTTTTGTTAGAGATCACTTCAATACCTTTTTCGGTAAACGTTTGCGACAACAGGAATTTGAACGATGAAAGAGCGATGTCTTTGTAAATTGTTTGACCGGTAAGGAGCCAGGCATAGACCATGGCCTCAGGCATTGTACTGTTGGCATAGGTGAGATAGCCTTCGAACCATTCCCAGTTTTTGCCCGATTCGTGCCGGTACATCTGAACCATGCGATCGGCTAATGTTTTAATGAGTTCAATATTTTTATCAGATGCTGAAACACCATGAAGATAATATAAACCTTTCATTATAAAAGCCATCGCCCTTGTGGAATGCACTGAACTCAGATTTGGCAGTGCTTTTTCAATCATTGTTCTGGCAGTTTCAACGATTTCGTCAGGGAGCAATTTTTTTAGTGATGTTACGTAACCCAATGCCCAGATGGCTCTTCCGTTGGAATCGTCTAAATTGACAGTATTGTTTTGAGCGGTAAAATTGAGATCCCCATCCACATAATTCAAAAAGTCGCCTTTGGGTTGCTGGCAGAACCTGATAAACCCGAGGTACTTCTTTATGTCTTCGATACTTTTCGTGTTGCCAGTCAGTTCGTAATACATGCAAATGGCTACAAGCGCCCGTGCATTATCGTCGAGGGTGTAACCTGATCTGAGGTCAGGCTGATTGATTCTTGAAAACTGAATGATACCGGTGCGGGTTGTCATCTGCTTCAGGTGATCCAGTTTGATAGGAGGATAGTTATAATGCAAACTAATTCTATCGCCGGAAATCGACGCGAATAAATTGGCATGTGCAATGGCTGAATTTTCCCAGGCCGTTGGAACAATATTCTGTAAGGCATTTTTACTGATTTCCCTGCGTAATTTATCGTTGCCAAGCAGCCGGATAACGCCATTGGTCAGGTTTGTGGAATCTTTAAAGTCGATAATAATTCCTGTTTCTTTTGTTAATAATTCCTTTGCGTGGGGTATGGGTGTCGAAATGATCGGACAGCCGCAACTCATCGCATACACAAAGGTCCCGCTTACCGCCTGATTCGGGTCGTTGGCTGTAAACAGATAAATATCTGTAAGTTGCAGATATTCAAGTAAAACGGGTAATTCAAGGTAGGTATTTATAAATTTTACATTATCCTGCAAACCTAATTTGATGACTTTTTGTTCGAGCATATCCCTATATTTTTCGCCTTCTGTTTTCACCACTTCGGGATGGGTTTTCCCGAGTACCAAAAACATCACTTCAGGGTTATACTTAACGATGGCAGGAAGTGCTTTGAGGGTGGTTTCGATACCTTTTCCTGCACTTAACAAGCCAAATGTTGTGAGCACTTTCCGGTCTTTAAGTCCATATTTCAGTTTCAGCGAGTTTTTATTTAACCGGGGAACCAAATGCGTACCATGAGCAATCACCGATATCTTTTCAGCTGGAACGCCATACTCTTTTATTAAAATATCTTTTGAGTTTAGAGTCATTACAACGATCGATTCGCTGGTTTCGGAGATTACTTTAATTCTTGATTTTAACAGCATATCAGGTTGAGGTAAAACTGTATGAAAGACAATAACAACAGGCTTTGTAAGTGCATATAGAAATCGTAGAAAAGCACGTTCCTGACCATAATAAAATCCAAACTCATGCTGAATCACCACAATTTTTATAAGCTTGTCGTTATTAATTTTATAAGCCAGTTTTTTATATTCTGCAACTACCGAAGTATCAAAAATATATTTTACTATATCAGGATATTTGTGTTGTGATTTTCCTGATTCCAATGCACAAACTTTAATAGAAAATGATTTATTGAATTTGGTATTTAATGCATTTATTAAATCGTTTGAATAGGTAGCAATGCCACATTCCCGGGGTGGAAAAGAGGTGATGAACAAAATTTCTGCCTGCTCTTTTGCTTTAACCGGCTGAGGTTTAGTTTCAATGGTCTCCGGATGATAAAGGGATTGGAAGATGTTGTCTAAATCAAAAAGACCGGGATTGTATAATATTGTATTGTCAAAAGCGGGTGAAGCGATTTCATTTTTCATTTCATTTTTCTTTCTTTTCTAACATCTGTCATTTGATGTCTTTTAGTATTTTTATTATTGGTTTAATTGTTAAAATGGGTGGCATGGTATCGCCCAACAGAAATCCCCATGGTTTAAGTGGTTCAATATGATCGAAAATTACCTTAATGATTGCTAACATCGGTATGGCAAGAAACATACCCGGTATGCCCCACAACGCACTTCCGGCAATTACCACCAAAATGGAGAAAAGTGCATTTATCTTAACTTTACCAGCCACTACTTTCGGGACGATGAGGTTGTTGTCGATCAGTTGTATGAAATAATAAATCGCCAAAACATAAAC
>JABFQW010000010.1 GCA_013141455.1 Bacteroidales bacterium | reverse complement strand
GAAAACCCGAAAATTTATGGTGCCGGATTACTTTCGTCAATTGGTGAAAGTTTGAATGTATTGAATAAGGATGTCGAAAAAATACCTTACACCATCGAGGCCGCTGATTACAATTTTGATATTACAGAACCACAACCTCAGCTTTTTGTGACACCTGATTTTAAACATCTTACAACTGTTTTAAATGAATTTGCTGACCGTATGGCTGTTAAAAAAGGAGGAATTGAAGGATTACTCAAAGCCATTGAATCGAAAAACATAGCTACTTGCGTATTGAGCTCCGGACTTGAAGTTTCCGGCATATTTACGGATTATTTACTGCATCAGAATCAGCTTGTTTATTTTAAAACCACAGGTCCTACAGCACTGAGTTATCGAAAAAAAATAGTAACCGGACATGGAAAAGATTATCACAACGATGGCTTCAGTAGTCCGATCGGACGAATAAATGGAACCAGAAAGCCACCACGCCTGCTCTCTGATAATGATTTAAAGGAAGTCGGGATTGATTTGGGTAAAAAAGTTGATTTTACCTTTGAATCGGGATTAAATGTCCGAGGCGTTTATGTTTCAGCAGTCCGGATAAAATCGACATTATTGTTGATGAGTTTCAACGAATGTACCGTGAAATTTAATAACAAAATATTGTTTCAACCGGAATGGGGTACTTTTGATATGGCTGTTGGGGAATCCATTATTTCGGCTTACAACGGACCAGCCGACCCCGATGGATTCGGTATAGATTATGTACCTCCGAAAGAAAAAACACATAAGCTCTATCATAACGATTTGCAAAACAAACTATTCGGATATTATGGAGAAGTAAGATCAATTCGTGAAACCGGTACCAATATCGAAAAGGTTCCTCAAATCTGGCATTCACTCAAAAACATGGATAGTGGTGACTGGCTGTTGTCAGTAGAATTAGCCGAACTTCTTCATCAAAACAACCTGTATCCGGAGACCCTCAATGAAATCGTCAGTTCACTGACAAGGATGAAAATAGAGAACCCATCGTTAAAATCTCTCATCGAAAAAGGATTACTCCTGATATAAAATAAACTTTTTGTATTTTTAACCCAATTATCACGACCTCAAACTAAAAAACCGGTGGCTACTAATCACTTAATTAAATAAACCAAAGGCATATTAGTCGTTGATCGACCCGCGAATACAGGATAAACAAAGGGTTTTTGGGGTGAATAGCATTAAATTGTATTTATGTAATTTGGATACAAACAAACTTTACGCTGGTAATATTGGTATGATTAACCACTTAAAACAACTGTTTTCCTTTTTAATAATTATCCAGGCTATACTTTTCGGCAATACTGTATTCGCCGCGAACACAACGATGAGTTACACCACGAACCGGAATCTTGAAATCCTTTACAATAAGACACAGACAAATGCATTGCACGATTCCATAAAAATAAAAACTTACCTCGAAATAGCCGACCTGCTGACCTTTGAATCGAACAATGACTATCTTGGTAAAACAGCCGAAAATTATTATCAGCTGGCATTTGAACTGGCTTCTAAAACCAATTCGCTGAAACAATTCCTGATCGAAATCGACACAAAAGGTGTCAGCCATCGAAACACAGCAAACTATACAATGGCCTTAGCCTGGCACGAAAAGGAACTTAAGTTGGCTGATTCACTTGGTTATATTTCCGAAAAAATTGTCGCGTTGAACAATCTGGGTGTTGTACACCGTCGTATCGACGATTACAAACAAGGCAGTGACTTCCACCTCAGAGCGCTTAAACTCGCCGAAGAAACAAATAATTTAAACGGAATCTCCATCGCTACCAATGGATTAGGAAATATCCAATACCTTTTAGATAACAATGAAGAGGCCATGCGACTTTTTCAGGAGTGTTTAAGAATTGAACAGTCGAATAATCACCTGCTGGGAGTTGCAATTAACCTCAATAATATTGGAAATGTTTACAAAAAAATGGGTGATCCCGACAAAGCCCTCGAATATTATATGTTATCACTCGAGGTAAATCGTCAAATTGGTTCACAAAAAGGAGTTGCAATCTGCTACAATGATATCGGTGCGGTTTACCGCGCCAGAAACGATTTCGATAAAGCATTAAATTATAGTTTGCTAAGCCTTGAATTAAATGAATCACTAAACGATTTGAATTCTCTTGCAAATAGTAAAATAAGGGTAGCCCAGTTATATATCGATAAAAAAGAATACCAAAATGCCTTACGATATCTTGACGAGGCCCTGAAAATTTCGATTCAATCGCAATCAAAAGCCAATATTAAAGATGTTTATAATCTGATGTATGTCGTGTATAAGGAATTAAAACGACCCGAACTGGCGTTGAATTATCTCGAAAAGGCAGACCAGTTAAACGACTCCATTATCAACAGTGAAACGAGAAAATCAATATTTCACATGCAAACCTTATTCGATCGCGAGCGAAGCGAAAACCAGATTACCTTGTTGAAGAAACAGCGGGAGATTTCAGAATTAAGCAGTAAACGACAAAAATTTATTTCTGTCATCACAGGAATTATCTTACTCGGGGTATTGGCTGCTTTTGTGGTTGTGATGTATATCATCAGGATGAAATCGCAGGCAAACAAATTACTTAAGATAAAACATCAGGAAATTGAACAAGCCCGTGCTAAGTTAGAGATTTATGCCCATCAGATGGAATTAGCCAAGGAGGAAGCCATCCGGAGTAATATGCTAAAAAGTCAGTTTTTAGCCAATATGAGTCATGAAATCAGAACCCCAATGAATTCGGTGATCGGTTTTACCGACATTCTGGCGATGATCATCACCGACACCAGACAGTTATCTTATTTAGAATCAATTCGTTCGAGCGGTAAAAATTTATTAATGCTCATCAACGACATTTTGGATTTATCGAAAATTGAAGCGGGTAAAATGGTTGTTGACAGTGGACCAACAAATATCCGGGCTTTATTCAGCGAAATACGGAACATTTTTTCGGTACAGATCATGGAGAAAAACGTGCGGTTCGCCACACAAATTGAAGAAAATGTTCCCGAACTTATATCATTAAGCGAAATCCGTTTACGTCAGATATTGTTTAACCTCGTCGGAAATGCAATGAAATTTACTAAAAATGGTGAAGTGGATCTGATTGCCTACACTGAAAAGACTGAATCTGAACACGATTTTAATTTATGTTTGAAAGTCAACGACACGGGAATAGGTATTCCGGCGGCGAGCCTTGACCGGATTTTCGAGGCTTTTTATCAGGAAACTGACAATCCAGCCTCAAATCATGGAACCGGTTTGGGGCTAACCATCACAAAACGCTTGATTGAGGCCATGGATGGTACCATCAGGGTCGAAAGTGAATTTGGCAAAGGCACAAGTTTTCAAATCAATTTCAACAAGGTAAGTGATGAAACACACGAAAACACGATGCTGCCTGTGAATAATAAATCAGAAAAAAATGAGCACCTTGTTTTCTTCTTGCTTCTTACTCAGGAACAAACCGAAGATGAGTTGGTGGGCTTATTCAAATCGTTCAACATTCAAATACATAGTTTTTACCAGATAAATAAGTTGATGAACCTACTCGAAAGTACAACCCCTGATTGTATTTTTATCGAACTCGAAGGACTTAACGAAGACAATTATATTCAGGTATTAAATAAAAAAATATCAAAGAGCACAAGAATAATTCTGATCGGGACGGCAAATAATCTTGATTTACAACCCTATTTCACACGATTTCAGCGTTTTATTATTCCCGACATGAGCCGGGCACTCCTGAAGTTCGTGAGAAGTATTGCCGTAGTGAGAGCCCAGGAATTAGAGTTTGAAACGGCTAACCAACCCTCAATTAACGAAGATACCAGAGCATCGGTCGTCCAACTTCTGCATGCCTGTAAAAACGCACAGAACACCCAATTCATGAACGATACCGATGCGTTTGCCGATATGGTATTGAATTTTGCAAGGGTAACGGATAACAAAGCCCTCAACGAGTACGGAACTGATCTCAAAAATCATGTCTCAGCCTTTGATATTGAGAAAATTAATATTGAGATGAATGAATTCGAACATCTGTTGAGCCAGCAAGGATTTCTTGAATAAATCATTTACTATTACTAATTAAACACCCATGCAATCAAAGAAAGTCCACGAAAGTCAGATATTGATCGTAGATGATGTCCCCAAAAATATTCAGATTGTTGGCAATATTCTATCGAACGAAAAACTCAGGATTGCCTACGCAACAAATGGTGAGAACGCATTGAAATTGGCTTTCGCAAATGATTTTGATTTGGTGCTGCTCGACGTTGCTATGCCCGGCATGGATGGTTTTGAAGTGTGCAGACGATTACGTGACAATAAAAAAACAGCCGAGATACCCATCATATTTCTTACTGCCAAATCGGATGTTGATAGTATGTTGACAGGATTTCAGGCCGGGGCCCAGGATTATGTTTCAAAACCATTTAACGCGGCAGAGCTGATCGCACGGGTAAGAACCCATCTCGAACTACGGGAAAAGAAACATCAGCTCGATCAGATGAACCAGATATTGGAAGAAAAAGTAAAAGCCCGTACCATCGAACTCGAAAAAGCCAACCGGCAGTTATCGCGGCTTGAGAAGGCAAAAAGTGAATTTCTTGGTATCATCAGTCATGAGTTACGAACACCTTTAAATGGTATCATCGGTTTGACCCAATTATTGGCCTTAACCGAAGTAAATCCTGAACAAAAACGATATCTCGAATTTCTCGAACAAACTTCACAACGTCTTGCACGATTCTCCGAAACGGCCCTGCTTATTACTTCCTTACAAGCCGACCATATAAAAGTCGAATTATTCAGCGCTTCTGCCGAACATCTCTTTTCTTCGGTAACCGACAACCTGAAACACCTCATCCTTGAAAAAGAAATCAAGATTGAGACAGAGCTCGAATCACCTGATATACAAATTATTGCCGATACCGACCTGATCAATAAATCTATCTCTATCTTGTTGGAAAACAGCATTAACCTTCTACCGAAAAAAGGAATTATCCGTCTTTCTGTCTCAACCGAGCTTCAGAAAACAGTTATTGAAATAAGCGATAATGGAAAAGGATTTGATGAAGACGTTCTGTCCCATTTAACAAATATTGATTCGAAAAACGCAACCATCGTGAGTGAAGAGGTCGGACTGTCAATTGCAGCCGTCAGACTGATTATGGATGCACACAACGGTTCGTTACAGATAAAAAATAATCCTTCAGGTGGGGCATGTATCCGATTAATATTTGATAATAATAACTGATTATCAAATGTTTAACCAATAGTAACCGACTATAAATTCCCATTGTGAATTTTGTATCTTTGACGAAATTTTAAAACAGAAAAAATGAAGTTATTAGAAGGAAAAGTAGCATTAATTACCGGCGGTGCACGGGGTATTGGAAAGGCACTTGCCCTCCGGTTTGCTGCCGAAGGTGCTACCGTGGCTGTTTCAGATCTAAAATATGATGAACAGATGCAGCAAACCGAGTTAGAAATAAGAAGCCTCGGTGTGTCGGCCAAAGGTTATGCCTCAAATGCCGGATCGTTGCAGGATAGTGAAAAATTGGCTGAAGACGTGCTGAACGATTTTGGACGCATTGATATCCTGGTCAATAATGCCGGTATTACCCGCGATAACCTGTTGATGAGAATGACAGAGCAGGATTGGGATCTGGTGATGGCTGTAAACCTTAAATCAGTTTTCAACCTCACCAAAGCCGTGCAACGCATTATGATTAAACAAAGAAGCGGATCAATCATCAATATGAGTTCGGTTGTTGGTGTAAATGGTAATGCCGGTCAATCGAATTACTCCGCATCAAAAGCCGGTATGATTGGTTTCACCAAATCGATCGCGCAGGAATTGGGAAGCCGAAACATACGTTGTAATGCCATTGCACCTGGCTTTATCGAAACAGAAATGACACACAAACTTCCTGATGATGTTCGTAGTCAATGGATTAACGATATTCCACTTAAACGAAGCGGAAAACCTGACGATGTGGCTGATGTAGCTATTTTTCTGGCTTGTGAACTCTCATCCTATGTTACCGGTCAGGTAATAAGTGTTTGTGGTGGTATGAGTATGTAATTTCGAAATCAATTATAGGGATGTATGTTTAACTGGAGCTGCATCCCTTTTTTTTCCTTATCTAATCAAATTGTGCATTTTCAACTGAGTTTTGATTATCCGATATGGGCTTTTGCCTTAGTATTGCTTTCAGGCCTTACTTTCGCTTCGGTATTATATCTGAGAAACAAAAAAGAACCGTATGGCCAAAACCTGAACCGGTTGCTGTTTTTACTGCGTTTTATTGGCGTTTCATGCATTACTTTTCTCCTGCTTGGCCCGTTTATTACACAAACGAAAAAACAAATTGAACCTCCGACACTCATTTTTGTGCACGATAACTCTGCCTCCATTGCCTTAAATAATGATTCGGCTTACTATAAAAATGTTTATCCGGGAGTTATTGATAGTTTAACTGCTTCACTTGCAACCAAATACAATATAGAATTTTATCAATTCGGGCAAATTGTAGCGAAAAAACAATCGCTGACTTTTACTGATCAGCAGACGGATATAGCAGAAGTGTTTCGAACCGTACAAAATAATTATTACAATCGGAATATTGGCGCCATCGTGCTTTTTACAGATGGAATCTATAACAAAGGTACCAACCCGGCATACGCAGTCGAATCACTTAACATTCCGGTAATTGCCATTCCATTGGGTGATACCGTAGCGCATCCCGATGTTACAGTGTTCGAAGTAAGATACAATAAAAAAGTTTTTTACAAAAGCCGGTTTACAGTCGAAACCACCTTACGTGCATCACAATTACGTGGTAATACAGCAATATTGGAACTTTTTGACGGAAGCAAAAAAGTTGGTGAAAAAAGGATACCCATCAGCGCCAACAAATTCTCCTCAACCCAGTATTTTTTAGTCGACGCAGATAAAATTGGTTATAAGCAATTGACTCTCAACGTAAACACAACTATCAGTGAAAAAATTACCAACAACAACAAGCGGCAGTTTTTTGTTGATGTAGTTTCCGAAAAACACAAGGTGTTGATTTATGCTAAAGCGCCACATCCCGATATTGCTGCAATACGATCAAGTTTGGGAGAAAATTTCGAGTCGAAAGTGAAATACATAAACGAAGGTATAAGCAACAATGAAAACTATGATTTAATCATTTTGCATCAGCTACCTTCCGGTAATATTGATTATCAAATGCTTGAGACTTTTTTGACAGCAAACAAACAATTGCCGGTGATGTATGTTGTTGGCCCGGATACTGATCTCAGTTTATTCAATAAATTACAGGCTGCCATACAAATTCAATCGGGACAAAAAAACTGGATAGACGGCATAGCTACGGTGAATAAATCATTCGGATTATTTCGTAATGAAATCACTGCATTAGAGAAATTTGAAATGATGCCACCGCTGATTTCTCCTTTCGGTGAATATGTAATGAAACTCAGGTTAAACTCACTTTTCAATCAGAAAATCAGGGGAATTGAAACCAAATTACCTATGATTTCGTTTGTTTCGGACGAAAACCGCAAACTCGGTTTTATCTTCGGAACCGGCATCTGGCGTTGGCGGCTTGCAATGACCAATGAAACAGGCAACCCACAGATATTTGATCAAATCGTTACTAAGTCAATTTCATTTCTGATACAGGACGAAAACAAGAATCCATTGCAGATTATTGTAAATGAGTCTTTTAATCCATCCGATGAAATCATTTTTAAAGCACTGCTTTACAATAAAACAGCCGAATTAGTTAATGATCCTGAATTGAAAATTGAGATATCCGATGCCGACAACACGCGTATTTACCCGTTTGTGTTCGCACAGCATGAACAAGGTTATGAACTCAATGCCGGACGGCTTGGTGCCGGAACCTATTCTTACACAGCACAAACGACAATTGGAGGTGAGTTAATCAAGTCCCAGGGAAAATTTACAGTCGAAAACAACTCCGCTGAGGGCATCGAACCAGTTGCCGATCACCGCCTGTTGTGTCAGATTGCCAATCAAACCGGCGGAAGTGTAATTCCGGCAGATAGTCTTCAATATATTCCTGTCTGGCTCGAAAACCAGAAAAATATTACCTCTGTTGCACATTACAGCGACAGTTATCAACCCATCATCAATTATGCTTGGGCATTGATAATTTGTATTATCCTGCTTTTTGCCGAATGGTTGCTCCGAAAAATGTTTGGATCGTATTAACGATTAATTACTGTAACCGAAAACCGGTTAATAATTATGGCGGTTAAAAAAGGTTAGAAAAGATTTCGCAATAATCTCTATGTCTTTTTTGGGACTCGAAATCATCGCATACATATTGTCGAGCTTGATCCGATCCTCCTCACTATGAAACCGATCCCTTGATATTTGCCACATGCCGGTGATGCCAGCCGGTGCCAGAAAACGATAGGCTAACTGATCACTTGTCAATTTTTCGGCTTCGTAAAGTGGCAGGGGCCTGTTTCCGACAATCGACATATCGCCTTTCAAAACATTAAAAAACTGAGGTAATTCGTCAAGATTAGTACGTCGGATTAACTTACCAAACCGGGTAACACGCGGATCATCTTTCACTTTAAAAAATGTCGGCATCTCCGACATCCGCTTTTTGATTTCGAGATACCAGTTCTCACAAATTTCCGCTCCTTCGATATAAAGCATTGGCGAACATTTGTAACCCAATTTCTCACATTCCGGACAATTGGTTTGTTTGGTTACTGTTTCGTGGTGGTGCTTATTGATAAGATAAAGATTCAAATCTGAGAGTTTTTCTCGTTCTTCTTCTGCACTTTTACGCATCGAACGAAACTTATAAAAGGTGAACATATCATAACCCGATCCAACCCTGATCGATTTGTATATCATGGGTCCTTTCGATTCCAATAGTATAAAAAGACCAATTATCATCATAACCGGGCTTAAAATAATAATGGCAAGCAGTGAAAAAAAGATATCGAATGTGCGCTTTCCAAACCCGATACGAAAATCGCTAAATGACTCAGGCTTTTTATTGTTTAAAATAATACTCATCAGTTTTTTAAAAATTAAATGGTCGCTATCAGGCTATGCCTGCAAGCGGGTAAACGTACAGATTAAATTTTTCATTAAAAAGTCAAACATTCTACTTGTAAAAATATATAAATGAGAAATGTAAAATACAAAGTTTGTTTATTGTGAACCTGATTTCATTATACATCCCGTCTCTTAATAATTAGATATGTGATTACCAATAATATAACTGAATAAATAATACTCAGAAAAACATCAAACGGATCAATAAATTCTCTGAAGTTCACACCGAATAGTTTCATCAGGGCTGTATTTGGGACATCGATCAATCGTCCAAAGGTTTTTAACGGCAAATATTTAGCCAGTTCTTCGTTTAATTTGAAACCCAATATTGGTTCAGCGATAAAAAAGTAAACCGAAAAGACCACGATTGTCAGACCAGAACGTTTCAGTAGTATCGAAAACATAAGGGCAAAACTACAAACACCAAAAACCTCGAGAAAATATGCCAAAAGAAATCCGGTTTTTGCAAAAATCATCGAAAATTGTATATCAACTGTATGGGCAAGGCCTAAAATAAAGGCGGATAATCCAACAACAAAGGTTGAGATAAATGAAAGTGCGAAAATAAAAATCAACTTTGTAAAAAAAATTTCTTCACGGCTTAATCCATTGATAATGTGCTGCCTTATTGTTTTAAAGGTGTATTCATTGGTGATGAAAAGTATTACGGTAAAAGCCAGCAATGGTTTTAAAAAACCGGCTAAGTAACTGAGACTATGCCAGATATAAGGAAATACATAAATTGATAAATTAGGAATCGGTATCGGCGAATTCTTCGATGCATTCGTGGTTACTTTATTAATAAACGCCTCAGCGCCAAAAAGCTCAGAACAGATACTTATGACATAAAGTAGTAGAACCACCCAGAATACAGGGTTTTTAGCATGTTTTCTCCATTCAATCTTTAGCAGGTAATTCATGATTTATCAGCTAATATTTCGAGAAAATACTTCTCCAGACTTAATTTTTCGGTTGTCAAATGATTGAGTATAACACCTTTTCCAAATAAATACCGGTTGATATCATCAGGTGATACATCATTTCTTAATTCAGCTTTCACTAAGCCATCAACCATAAAAGGATTCATTAAACCCTCATAAGAGGATAACAGCGAAAAAAGCAGATGCAAATCATCCGAAGCCACCTCTAACATCCTGGTTTTACCAAGCATATTGTCAACCTTGCCCGAAAAAAGACATTTACCATGATCCAGAACGGCAACATGTGAACAGATTTTCTGAACTTCATCGAGCAGATGGCTTGCCAGAATAATGGTTTTACCCATCTCCGCGATTGATTTTATCAGGCTCCGTATTTCAGCAATACCCTGTGGATCAAGCCCATTGGTTGGTTCATCCAAAATAAGAACTTCCGGATTTCCCAATAGCGCTGCACCAACTGCCAATCGTTGTTTCATACCCAGCGAATACGTCCTGAAAGCGCTATCACGTCGTTGAAAAAGTCCAACCCGGTGCAAAACTTCATCAATGCCATCGTAAGGAATTCTTTTAATATCGGCAATCAGTTTCAGGTTATCAAC
Source organism: Bacteroidales bacterium (assembly GCA_013141455.1). Lineage (GTDB taxonomy): Bacteria > Bacteroidota > Bacteroidia > Bacteroidales > F082 > CAJBPB01. The sequence continues at coordinate 345 of JABFQW010000010.1, read as the reverse complement.
CGCATTCATATAAGGATAAAAAAGTGGAACCTCGAGGATTGATCCTATCCTGCGTATGGTTGTTGAATCGGGTTTTTCGTTAAACCATTGGTAGCTGCCACCATCCAGGCTGATTGCACCGAGTACAATACCCAGTGTTGTAGTTTTCCCGCTGCCATTTGGCCCTAAAAGTCCAAACACCTCACCTCTTCCGATCTCAAGGCTCAGATTATCAACTGCCTTTATCCGACCATAATTTTTTGATAGCGCTATAATTGAAAGCAGGCTGTTTTCCAAACAATAGTATTTTTTTACAAATCTAAATGATTTTTTGGCCTGTGAGCACAACTCCTGGTCATAATTGAT
>JABFQW010000091.1 GCA_013141455.1 Bacteroidales bacterium | reverse complement strand
TATGTACACCAACGCCATCAACCCTAAATTAAAAATATTGCTTCGTAACTTCAGGCTGAGCGACGATATTTCATTCAGGTTTGGACAGCAGACCTGGCCTGAATGGCCTGTGACTGCTACCAAGTTTGTGGGTTGGCTCAATAAAATAAACCCCAAAGAGGAGGTGGTTAATATTTTTCTCGATTATGAAACTTTTGGCGAGCACCAATGGGCTGCCACCGGTATTTTCGATTTCATGAAAGAGTTACCAAAGGCAATCTTTGCAAAGTCGAAGTTTGTTTATGCCACACCATCCGAGCTCGCCAAAACACTTCAACCTGTTTCGGCAATCCATGTCCCCAACACGATTTCGTGGGCCGATGAAGAACGCGATCTCACGGCATGGTTAGGCAATAACCTGCAGGATGAAGCCTTCGATAAGCTGTATTCCTTAGCCACACGAATCAGGATGAGTGATGACGAACGTCTGAAGCAGGATTGGATATACTTGCAATCATCCGACCATTTTTATTATATGTGCACCAAATGGTTTTCTGATGGTGATGTTCACCGTTATTTTAACCATTATCCTTCCCCTTACGAAGCCTATATCAATTATATGAACGTGTTGGCCGATTTTGTAATCAGGTTGAATGCGAGTGTTCCCGAAGGTAAAGAAATGATGAATGAATTTATTGAGAATGCAACACAATTTGGCAAGGACCTTGGTAAACTGGCATCATCAAGGTTAAAATCTGTTGCAAACGATGTTTATGAAGCCGTTCAGCGGAGCGAAGAAACGATAAAACCGGTTTTTGACGACATTAAGAAGCTGAAAGATGCAAAGGTGAAGCAATTGGTGAAAGAGCTCGATGCCCAGCAGCTTGTAATCTTATTAAAAGACGCTGAAACCGAGTTGGTCGATAAAATCATGCCGAATCTGAGTAAAATTACACGAAAAAAATATGACGAGATCGCTGAGAATATTGGCAAGGTATCGAAAGCCGAGGTGAAAAAGGTCCGCAGTCAGATTGAGAATCAATTAAAGAAATTTTTCTGATTTTTTACAGTCTATCCAAAATATTAATCATTTGAAATTCATTCGCACTTAGCGGATGATGTAAGTTTTTGTATCTATTGAAACTATTTTAACTATGAAAAAACCCGAATATATTTTCGAGACAAGCTGGGAAGTATGCAATATGGTTGGCGGAATTTATACCGTCATATCGTCAAAAGCAAAAATACTAAAGGAGGAATACGGTGACAATTATATCACGATTGGACCGGATGTTTGGAAAGAAACGCATCATAATCCATATTTTATTGAAGATTTGAATTTGTTTGCCGAATGGCGTCAAAAAGCTACCCAACAAGGTTTAAAAGTTCGGATCGGCCGATGGGCCATCGAAAGCAAACCGGTTGCCATACTCATCGATTTCACTCCATTATTTGCCCAAAAAGATGTCATATTTGCTTCTTTCTGGGAAAGTTTTCAGCTCGACTCTATTCAGGGGCAGTGGGATTACGTTGAACCTGCGCTGTTTGGATATGCTGCCGGACAAGTGATAGAAAGTTTCTTCGGGTTTTACATCAGTGGTTATGATAAAATTATCGCACAGTTTCATGAATGGATGACCGGCACTGGGGTATTGTACCTGAAAGAAAATGTCCCTCAGATCGGTACAGTATTTACAACCCATGCAACCTACCTCGGACGTGCCCTTGCCGGAAATGGATTTCCGCTCTACCGTGATCTCTTGGAATATAACCCAGGTACGATGGCCAACCGTTTTAATATAACTGCGCAACAATCGTTAGAGCGCTCTGCCGCCCGCGAATCGGATGCTTTTACAACAGTGAGTCAGAATACGGCAAACGAATGTGCTCAATTCTTAGGTAGGATCCCTGATTCATTGACTATCAATGGTTTCGATCAAAATAAGATTCCTTCAAGTGAAGCATTAGCTGCTAAAAGGAAACAGGCAAGAAAAAAAATACTCGAGGTTGCTTCAAAAATGACCGGCTCTAAAATATCAGATCAAACGATGCTGGTGCTCACAAGTGGCCGTTACGAATTTAAAAATAAAGGCATTGATTTATTTATCGATGCACTTGGCAAACTGAATAATGATAAAAGCCTGAAGAAGGAAATCCTTGCTGTAATTGCAGTTCCGGCAAATATTGCTGGTCCGGTAGAACAACTGACCGGCAAGTTATCGAAGCAACCGGCCGATATTCCTTCCGAATACAAATTTACAACCCATTGTTTATACGACACCGTGCATGACGCCATTGTCAACCGGATTAAGAATGCCGGCTTAACGAATGGTGAATCCGACAAGGTTAAGGTGATATTCGTTCCTTCCTATCTGAAAGGGAATGATGGCGTATTCAATCTGCATTATTACGATTTCCTTACGGGATTCGATCTCACGGTTTTCCCATCTTATTATGAACCCTGGGGATACACTCCACTCGAGAGTATTGCTTTTGCTATCCCTACAGTAACAACGAGCTTAGCCGGTTTCGGACAATGGGTGAAAGAAATGGGCAAAGATGGTGAAGCTGTCACCGTTATTACTCGAAACGATGATAACGAAATAGCTGTTGTGGATGCGATAATTCAGAAATTACAATTTTTCAATGATATTGATGAGGCTGTCTATCAGGGATTCAGAAAACAGGCGCAGGAAATTGCATCCAATGCTGTTTGGGAAATGCTGATTAAAAATTATGAAAAAGCTTATGAAATGGCGCTGATTAAGGTGGGTGAGAGGGTGCAGCTTTTCGATTCACGAAAATATACCGAAACACTGCGCACTTTCAATTATCACAAGCAGGATGAGCCGACATGGAAAAAGGTACTTATTCAACCTGTTTTTGCAAACCGCCTGAAGAAACTTAGCGAGCTGGCACAAAATCTTTGGTGGTCGTGGAATTATGAGGCGATAGCGCTGTTCGAATCCATCAATCCTGTAGCCTGGCAGGCGGCAGAGCAAAATCCGATCACGATGATGGAAGGTCTGTCGATGAAGCAGATGGACGCGCTCGAAAAGGATGAACAATTTATTGAGCGCTTAACCAAAGTATATAACGACTTCAAAGCCTATATGGAGGTTGTGCCAAAAAGCGATGACAGGATCGCCTATTTCAGTATGGAATATGGTCTGCATAAAAGCCTCAAAATTTATTCGGGTGGATTAGGTATTCTGGCAGGTGATTATTTAAAGGAAGCCAGTGACTCGGCGGTCAATATGGTAGCCATTGGTTTACTGTACAGGTATGGCTATTTCACACAGGATATTTCATTGGTTGGCGATCAGATTGCCCAATATCTTCCGCAGAAGTTCACCCACCTGCCGCTTGAGCCGGTACGAGATAAAAATGGTGATTGGGTAACCATTAGTCTGGCAATGCCTGGCCGGAGTGTTGTTGCAAAGGCATGGAAAGTGAATGTGGGTCGTGTGCCACTTTATCTGCTCGATACCGATATCGAAGAAAACTCGATGGAAGACCGCAATATCACGCACCAGCTTTATGGTGGTGACAGCGAGATGCGATTCAAACAGGAATCTGTTTTGGGAGTAGGAGGGATACGCTTACTTGAGAAATTGGAAATCAATCCGCTTATTTTTCATTGCAACGAAGGTCATGCCGCATTCATCGGACTCGAACGGTTGAGAATATTTGTTGAGTTGAAGCATATTCGTTTCGATGTTGCCCGTGAAATCGTTCGCGCATCCACTTTATTTACCACGCACACACCGGTTCCTGCCGGACACGATGCTTTCGAGGAAAATCTGTTGCGAACCTATGTTCCGCATTATCCCGAACGCCTGAATATAAGCTGGGATGAGTTCATGAATCTGGGACGATTCCGTCAGAATGATCCTGCCGATAAATTTTCGATGAGTGTGCTGGCCACCAACCTGAGTCAGGAGGTGAACGGAGTAAGTCAGATACATGGCAGGGTATCGCGCGAAATGTTCCAGCCCTTGTTCCCGGGCTATTTCCCTGATGAACTGCATATCGGTTATGTGACGAATGGTGTTCACTACCCAACCTGGACCGATGCCTCATGGCAACAACTGTATAAAAAGTACTTCGCGCCGGGTTTCGAACACGATCAGTCGAACGCCGGTTTATGGACAGCTATACACGATGTTCCGGATCAGGAAATCTGGAATATCCGTACTTCGCTTAAGGCCGATTTGTTGGCTTATGTGAAATACCGTGTAAAAAACGATCTGACCGAAAGGGAGGAGAGTCCCAAATTAATTGTAAAAACACTTGAGTCGATTAATAAGAATGCGCTGGTGATAGGGTTTGCACGGCGGTTTGCTACCTATAAACGTGCCCATCTTTTGTTTACAAATCTCGAAAAACTGTCGAAAATTGTAAATAATCCTGATTTTCCGGTATTGTTTCTTTTTGCCGGGAAAGCGCATCCGAACGATAAGGCCGGTCAGGATTTGATCAAACGCATCGTTGAAGTATCGAAGATGCCTGAATTTATCGGGAAGGTTCTCTTCATCGAAAATTATGATATGGAGCTTGGCAAACGTTTAACGAGCAGCGTTGATATATGGCTCAATACACCAACACGTCCGTTGGAAGCTTCAGGTACGAGTGGCGAAAAAGCCGTGATGAACGGGGTGTTAAACTTCTCGGTTCTCGATGGCTGGTGGGCCGAAGGTTATAAGGCGAATGCCGGCTGGGCCATTCAGGAGAAACGCACCTACAACAATCAGTTTTATCAGGATGAGCTGGATGTGGAAACGATTTATAGTTTACTCGAACAGGAAATCGTGCCCATGTATTTTAACCGTAATGCGGATGGCGTTCCTGAGAAATGGGTTAAATTTATTAAGAACAACATCAGTGAGATAGCGCCTCATTTCACGATGAAACGCATGCTTGACGATTATTTCGATCGTTATTACAATAAGCTTATCGGGCGTTCGCGCAAGATGCAACGCGATAACCTGAAGTTTGCCCATGAAATGGCTGCCTGGAAAGCCAATATCAAAGCCCACTGGGATGCTATCGAAGTTAAATCGATCAAGGTACCTGATCCTACGATACGTCCGTTGAATTTCGGTGAGAACTTTGTTGCCGAAATCACACTGAACACACCGGGCATAAAAGCCGGTGACGTGAGCATTGAGTTATTGTTCGGACGCAAACTATTCGATAAGATTGACGAAATTGTTTTTGTCGAAAAGATGAATCTTGTCAGGAGTGGTGATGAATGGGCTGAGTTTAAAATAAATGTACCGGTATTTCGTGCCGGTGTTTATGATTATACTTTCCGGATTTATCCAAGCAACAACGACCTGCCGCACCGTCAGGATCTGCCTTTGCTTAAATGGATTTAGCCTGAATAATTCATCTCGCAAAGGCGCAAAGGCGCAAAAGTTCTGAATTGAAACAGTGTAATGCCAGGAATACAACTATTTATTTTTTTTTCAATAATTTTCACTCAAATACATATATGCTGCGACTTAGCGGATTTGCGAAATATTTTTGTGAATAATACAGGTTAGATTAATATAAAAGGAGCGAAACGCTCCTTTTATTATGTTTTTACTGATTTACTTTCGTAGTGATCGCTTTTTGGCAGACAAGGCTGTGTTTGTTGAAAAGCCGCAATAGCCTTTTGATTTTGAATGAAAGCTTAATAATGACCTTTTAATGAAAAAATATACACTATATCGGAGTCAATTTTATAAATTATTCGATGTTCTTCATTGATACGCCTCGACCAATATCCGTTAAATTCATGTTTTAATTGCTCGGGTTTTCCAATCCCGGTATATGGATTTATTACAATCTCATTGATTATTGTTTCTATTCGTTTTTGAATGGTAGTTTGTCCGCTTTTTTTCCAATATTTAATATCATCCAAGGCTTTTGTGGTATATTTTATTTCCATAAATCCTCTGTCTTTATGGTTTTGCATTTTCCATTTTTAATATCATTTTCGCCTTCTTCAATCATTTTTGCAAATTCAGGGTTATAAATGGTTTCTTTTTCAATCACTTTAACGCCTTTCATTGTCGAAAATAATTTTTTAATTGCAGGGATTAAACTTGAATCGCTTATTTGAATGATTAATTGTGTCATAGCCATACATATTTTTTGCAAAGTTACTATGTTTTTAACCTTACAACGAAAATTCACATTTTCTTGGTGATAGCCAGTGCGATGTTTATATATTTGCAACAGAACGTTGAATAAAACGCTATATGACAGCCACAATTTTAAACAAAGACATAAACAAAATAAATATAGAAGACTATTCGACTGACCTTATCGAAAAGGATGGAATACTGTTTTCGAAAATAGCGGGCAAAATATCTTATCCTGAAAACGGGAATGAAAACTGTTACCAGATTGAAGAAAACAGTTATTGGTTTAACCATCGAAACAATTGCATTGCAGCGGGAGTACTAAGATATTGTTCTGATCGTGTTTTTTTTGATGTTGGGGGAGGTAATGGTTTTGTGGCAAACGGACTCGAAAAAAAAGGTATATCAACCGTGATGGTTGAGCCGGGACTGCAAGGTTGTTTCAATGCAAAGAATAGAAACCTGAAAAACATCGTATGTTCAACGCTCGAAAATGCAGCATTCAGAGATAATACAATACCTGCCATCGGATTATTTGATGTGGTCGAACATATAGAGAATGATGTTGAATTTTTGACCAGGGTGCATAAATTAGTAACCGACAATGGTTACGTTTTCATAACAGTTCCAGCCTACAATACGCTATGGTCGAACGAAGATATTGATGCCGGCCATTACCGGCGTTATACGCGAGAAGAACTGGAGGAAAAACTAAAAGCGATTGGTTTCAGCATAGTATATTCGACCTATATATTTTCAATTTTGATGGTTGCTGTTTTTTTGTTCAGGGCATTACCTTATAAATTGGGATTGAACAATAAAACAAATAATCCGGAGCAGCGCAAAAAAGACCACGAAAGTAAAAAAGGAATTATCGGTTATGTTTTAAACGGAATCTGGAAATTCGAAGTAAACAAAATCAGAAAAGGAAAAATGATGCCATTCGGAGGGTCATGTTTTTTGATAGCAAAAAAAACTGTGGTTAATCTTTAGGATTTTATGTGAATCGGCACAGCCCAACATGAAGCCACCTTTGGGGTAATTACAACGATGTCATTTCAATCCCGGTCTTTGACCGATACTAATCCATTTTCCTTCAAAATAAAATCCGGGCGCTTTGTTGTTATATTTGCAGGCGAACGTTGAATAAAACGCTCTAAGTTAGCGGTAAGCATAAATGACAGTACTCACAAAATCAAAATCATAATGACAATGAAAAAGAAGACATTAATAATTCTTGCTTTTACCATGACATTTGTACTTGGCTACGCTTTTAAGTCAATCACAATGGGAGATGGTAACAGTGAGCAACCAACAATAAAAGTAACCGGCATTGGCGGTATTTTCTTTAAGTGTAGCGACCCAAAAAAAATCAGAGAATGGTATGACACCAATCTGGGTTTGAATACCAATGATTATGGGGCAGTCTTTGAATGGAGACAAGGCGCTGACACTACCAAAAAAGGCTTTACCCAATGGAGTCCATTTAACGAAAAAACTAAGTATTTTGAACCTTCAACCAAGGATTTTATGATCAATTACAGGGTTGAAAATATAGAAGCACTTATCGGACAACTGAAGAAAAACGGAGTAACAATTGTTGATACCATTGAAACAGTTGACTATGGCAAATTTGTTCACATCATGGATATCGAAGGCAACAAAATTGAATTATGGGAGCCAAATGATATCGAATTTGAAAAACTTGGTGAGACGATAGGGGCTAAGACAACCAAATAATTACTTATAAAATGTAATATCATGGAACAAAAAATACAACTTAAACATCCTGCCGGCAAAAAAGCAGTAAGCATGGACAAAGAAAAATATAATGTAATTGAAAAATCTGTTTTGAATTACCTTCAGGCAAAAGGAGAATCAACCCATACAGAAATCTTAATGGCTGTAACTGAAGATTTTAAAAATAATAATACACTATTTAAAGGTTCAGTTGAATGGCACCTGGAATGGGTAAAACTTGACTTAGAAGCCAGAAAGGTTATTTCCCGAATCAGTGACACGTCGCCAATTAAATTTAAACTTGTTTAGCAAAAATGCCAACTTTTAATAAACAGGACTTCCGGTGGTCGGCAAGCCTCGGCACTAACTAACGTGTGAACTATCTCACCGAAGGTAATCCATTCCGTGTTTTTTAAATATCTATTTGTTAGAAATTTGCAATTACTTTACAGTGGCAAGATTGAAGTTTGATTTTAATGAGTTCAAAACATTCAGTATAAGTTTTATCTAAATTAAAGTATAAATGAAAGCGATTGATGAAATAGCAAATGAAAGAGGATTGAGGTATATGCCCGCAGGTTTACTAATTCCTATTGCTGCAAGGGATGAAAATTCAATTTCAAAGTATATTGGAACTATTTCCAATGTAATTGTTAAATCAGAACCTAACAATGCTCTTATGGTCGAGATTGATGAAATGCCAAAACTTAATGAACGATTAGTAATATGGAAGTTAAAAGAATCTGCCATTCTTTATTCGCCTAAACAAGTATGGGTGCATGTAGATTACAAAGGATATAGGAAAGCATATCAAAAAGCCTTCCCAAATGAAGATATAACAGGATTTGTACTTGACCATATAATGAATAGGCGTGTTGCAAGATTAAAAGGATTTAATTATTTGCGAATAATTCCAATCTCAAGAGTTGCAAATTCCTGCAGCGGAAATGTGACAGAAAAATACGGACATGAATATCACAACACTGCAGCAATGAAAAAGATAAATAGTGAATCCACTCAGTTTATACAATTTGCAGATTTAGCGGATGTTGTTAAAATGTTAAACATTAAAACCGGAGGATCATTACAAGATGGAGTAAATGAAGGTCAAAAGTATTTATTGGAAATTAAATAAACCCCACTCGGCGTAATTAGTAAAACGTCGTTTTTCAATCCCGGTCTTTGACCGATACTAAACCATTTTCCTTCAAAATAAAATCCCCGCTACGCAATGCAGTAGGGATTTTATTTCGTTCAGCCAGAGGCCATCCTTTACCAAACCATCAATTTGGTGCGGGTGTAACAAGTTCGGGCTGTACATGTTTAAGTGGATTGATGATGCGTTGGTCGAAAAACATACCAATCTTTTCGGGCTGATCGTGGTAGGCATCGGCTATCATCAGCGGCTTATAAAATGCCAGGTCTTTCATGGCGTTGAGGTTGTCGTTCAATGTACTATATTTTTTGCTATTGCCTAAAATTGAGAGCTATAGGTCGAAATAATTATTTATACCTACTCAAAAATGAAAGTATCAATAAAAACATTTATGGATAGCTACCTGAAAATGAAAGTAACAATAAAAACATTTATGGATAGCTACCTGAAAATGAAAGTATGCATAAAAACATTTATGGTTAGCTACCCGAAAATGAAAGTACCAATAAAAACATTTGCGGATACCTACCTGAAAATGAAAGTATCGATAAAAACATTTATGGATAGCTACCTGAAAATGAAAGTACCAATAAAAACATTTGCGGATACCTACCAGAAAATGAAAGTACCGATAAAAACATTTATAGATAGCTACCTGTAAATGAAAGTAACAATAAAAACTTTTATGGATAGCTACCTGAAAATGAAAGTATCAATAAATAACTTTTTTTATTCTTGGACATGATTGAAACATGCTAATAAATGAAGTTTCAGGAACTAATTCCTATGAAAAGCCCACCAAAAAAATGATTGACAAAACAGAATCCGTTTATTATGCATATTTAATTTCTATCTTTGAAAGGAAATGATAAACAATTAACTGCATATAGCATGACGATTTGGGATGATTTGGGCAGGTGGATGGATATATATACGAGTTGGCACCAATAATAAAAAGAATGACATCATGAAAAAACTATCAGAACAAACAAGAAAGAATATTAGGAATGCCTTACTGTTTTTATTGGGTGTGATAGTAACAATAATATTCACTAAGACATTTGATAAGATTTTCCCAAACAACCCAATAATTGTGAAGGAATACACTGACACGGTTAAAATAGTTCACAATTACAAAATTCCAAATGAATTAAACAATGACTCGGTAAGACATGAACTTGAAAGGAAAATTAAAAACATAGAGTTATTGAATAACTACGACAGATAAATCAAAGAAAGAATCGCATTAACAAAAAAAGAGGATGGAGTAATTCCCAACTTGATAATAACTGGTAGTGAAAACAGAATAAAAGGCAAAGGTTACACCTATGACAGTTCTTCTGCATATTTCACATCCGAGTGTCCTGACTTAAATAATGATTTTTTGGAAATAAAGCTCGATTTTTTTAACCCTGCCATCATTAAGGACATAGCTTATTTGAGAATAAACATTTATCGTTTCGACAATAAGAATTCCAATGAAGCTAGAACTATTATTCTTGAAGAACTTTATGAAGTAAAACAACAGAATAATATAATCAGGATAAGCAATGACTTTTCAGAAGGTAAATATGAATTTTTATACGGTTTTATTTTTAAAGACGAGCTAATGAAAAAATACCCATCGTTTAATTTCAAGAAATGTATAGTGATGAAATAAAAATTACTGGTGCCAATAAGCGATATAAAAATTTGCCGGGGTAGTATGTTCTTCAATGGTTATTGCCCGCTTTAACTTTTGTGTAACTGGACAGGAAATCGCGAGCAATCTGAAACATTTCATACCGCTAACCATTGGGTGCAAGCTTAAGGGCGCTTCGACATAATATCTTTTCGTAATAAAATGCTTAACTATAGAAATCCTTGTATGAAAAATATTATTTATTAGACGAACAAAATTGAATTTTAAAACAATGAAAAGAAAAGCAATTATTATTGGAAACAATACCGGGCATCAAGCCCCAGTTTATTTAAAAGGAGTTGATCATGATTTAAAGAATTACAAAGAATATCTTACCAGTAATGTTGGTGGTGCTTGGTATGGAAATGATTATTCAACATCAGAGATTCAGATCCTTAAGAATGAAAAAAAGATGTAATTATATCTGCAATAAAGAATTCAAATGCTGATTTTACTTTCGTGGTTTTTACTGGTCATGGATTTCTCTACTCAAAAAACGACCTCACTTATATATGTTTATC
>JABFQW010000145.1 GCA_013141455.1 Bacteroidales bacterium | reverse complement strand
TGGAAACTCGGTGGTGAGATCCGGGGCGGTCACATCAGGGGTGCTAAAAGTCTGTCGGCCAAATGGACCAAATATATCGATTGGATTGAGATAGTCCGTTCGAAAGGAATTTTACCGGAACATGATATTGTTCTTTACGGTTACAGCAGGGAAGAAGCCGAAAAAGTGGCGAAAGCCCTGACCGGTGCGGGTTACGAAAAACTAAAACTATATACAGGTTTTATCAGTGAATGGTCGGCCAATCCTGAATTTCCGATGGAATCGCTTGCCCGTTATCAGCAACTGGTATATGCTGATTGGGTTAACGATATCATTTCGGGGAAACGCCCGCCCGAATCAGGTCATCAGAAAGTGGTGATCTGCCATGCACATTACCGCAACCGCGATGCTTACCTCAACGGCCATATCCCGGGAGCCATCGACATGGATACACTGGCCCTCGAAGCACCCGAAACCTGGAACCGCCGTTCGCCCGAAGAGCTGGAGGCAGCGCTTCTGCAACACGGTATCACCGCCGACACCACGGTGATTTTATATGGGAAATTCATGTTCCCCGATAATAATGACGAATTTCCGGGAAGCGCCGCCGGTGATATAGGAGCCATCCGTTGCGCATTCATCATGATGTATGCGGGTGTGAAAGACGTTCGTATCCTCAATGGTGGTTTCCAGTCGTGGACCGATGCCGGATTTGAAATACACACCGATGATGTGATCAAGATACCGGCTTCTGTCTTCGGAGCCGGCATACCGGTGATTCCCGAACTGGCTGTTGACATCGACGAAGCCAAAGAGATGCTCGCCGCAAAAGATGCCGAATTGGTTTGTGTACGTAGCTGGCCCGAATATATCGGTGAGGTGAGCGGTTATAATTATATCGAAAAGAAAGGTCGTATCCCAGGAGCTGTTTTTGCCAATTGCGGAACCGATGCCTACCACATGGAAAACTACCGCAACGTGGATCATACCACGCGCGATTTTCATGAAATATCGGCTAACTGGATTCAAAGTGGAATTTCGCCCGACAAACACCTTGCTTTTTATTGCGGCACCGGATGGCGTGGAAGTGAAGCCTGGTTCAATGCCTGGCTGATGGGTTGGCCAAAGGTTTCGGTTTACGATGGCGGCTGGTTCGAATGGAGCAACGACCCGGATAATCCTTACGAAACCGGCACCCCGGGTAAAATGGCTCGCTAAGTTGAATGTCTCGCCAAGTCGCTAAGAATGACACTGAAAAAAACTTTGCGGCTGCGGCTTTGCGAGAAAAGAACTTTGCGAGAAAAATATTGCTCGCCAACCTGCCAGGCGGCAGACTGGGACGCTAAGTCGCTAAGAATGACACTGAAAATAGCTTTGCGGCTCCGCGGCTTTGCGAGAAAAAAATTGCTCGCCAAGGCGCTAAGTCGCTAAGAATGACACTGAAAAAACTTCGCGGCTCCACGGCTTTGCGAGAAAAAAACTTAACGGTTCTGCGAGAAAAACATAGATATGGAACAACAAATACTTCTTTCCGACATTGCAGCTGACACTTTGCGAGGGCTATCAGCCAATCCGAAGTACCTGTTATCAAAATATTTCTACGATGACACCGGCAGCTCCATCTTTCAGGATATCATGCAGATGCCTGAATATTACCTTACCGGTTGTGAGTTCGGGATTTTCACTTTGCACAAGCAACAAATCGCCGAATCCTTTCATGAAGGTGTTCCGGGCTTTGATTTGATTGAATTGGGATCAGGGGATGGGCTAAAAACAAAAATTCTCCTACAACAACTTGTAAGTAAGGCGATTAATTTCAATTTTTATCCGGTCGATATCAGCCTGAAAGCCAATAACGAATTAGTTGAAAGCCTTCAGCGTGAATTGCCGTTCCTACATGTAGAGGCTAAAACGGGCGATTACTTTCATGAGATAAAGAAATTAAATGGTTATTCCGGCCTTAGGAAGGTGATCCTTTTCCTTGGTTCGAATATTGGCAATTTTTCTGACATTGAAATTAACCTGTTCTTAGGTCAGTTATCAGCCGTTTGCCATCAGGGCGACAAAGTGTTCATTGGTTTCGACCTGAAGAAATCGCCGGATGTGATTATGAAAGCATATAGCGATCCACATGGCCACACGCGCCGGTTTAACCTGAATCATCTGAGCCGTTTGAACAGGGAACTCAAGGCTGATTTTCAACTATCTAACTTCGAACACCATGCTGATTATGATCCGGTGAGCGGTTTTACCAAAAGCTTTTTAATCTCAACAAAAGAGCAAACCGTTCATATTGCTGCCCTCGAACAAAGTTTTCATTTCGCGAAATGGGAACCCATATTTATGGAATTATCCCGAAAGTTTGATCTGGGAACCATTGAAAACCTAAGTGAAAAACATGGATTTGTTGTTGAGAAGAATTACAGCGACCCATGGAACTATTTCGTTGATTCACTTTGGGTTAGGGAGTGAAATATGATTGTAATCTGAGATAAATATGATTTTAGAGCACAAAACCTATACCCTCTTCGGTAAAATGATTTTTGAAAAGGCGATTATTCAACCTCCGTTTCAAAAAACGAATATCATGCCCGACGAAGCCTGTTTCTTCTATGTAATAGACGGAATTGGGTTGACTGTTTCGGGTATCGAAAAGATGAAGATTCCCGCCAAAGAATCCGTCCTGCTGAAGTGTGGAAATTATATCACCAGAATGCTTCCTTCGCCTGATTCAGCCACCTTCCAGACTGTAACCGTTCATTTTCATCCTGAGATTCTCAAAAAAATATATGAGAATGATCTACCGAAGTTTTTAACAAGTCCGGGTCCTGGCACAACCCCGGGGATATCAACCGTGAAGAGTACCATACTGATCACAAAATATATCGAAAGCCTGCTTTTTTATTTCGAAAACCCCGAATTGGTCAACGAAGATTTACTCGTTCTAAAGCTGAAAGAACTCATTCTTCTGCTGACACAAACTGACGATTCATTGGCCATCAATCAGATTCTCACCGGATTGTTTTCACCCACAACCTATACTTTTACACAGGTTGTCGAAGCCCATATTTTCTCCGGTCTTTCGTCCGAAAACCTTGCCCAATTAACAAATCTGAGCCTTTCATCGTTTAAAAGGGAGTTCAAACGGGTGTATAACGATAGTCCGGCCAACTTTATCAGAAACAAACGGCTTGAGAAGGCAGCCGATTTATTGGTGGTTTCTGACGAACGAATCACCGATATCGCTTACGACACCGGCTTCAGCGATTTAGCCCATTTTTCGAAATGTTTCCAGGAGAAATATAGCAGCTCTCCATCTGCATTCAGACTGAACCAAAAAAAAAACAAATAAGTGATTCGTTAAATTCACCTGAACCTTTTATAAAGCTAATATGACAATCGAACAAAAAACTTTAATCCATAATGGCAAAATTGTTTTTAAAAAAGCAGTCATACTGACTAATTATAAACGAGTTCCAAAATTTTATTCGGAAAACGAAGCTTGCTTTTTATTTGTAACAGAAGGTTCATTCCGGTTTCGTACACCTACAACTTTACTTACTTACAATAAAAATGAAGCTATATTAGCAAAATGTGGAAATTATTTTATTGAGCAAATTTCTCAAAATGTAAATAGTAAGGAAGAAAAATTTTCGGGAATAGGAGCCTATTTTTATCCGGAAATGGTAAGAAGCTTTTTTGATACTGATTTATTAATTAAAGATTTCCAAAATAATTATGATGTAGTTAAAGTAAATGTTCAACCATTAATGAAATCATTTGTTGAAAGCGTAGAATTTTTGCTTGACAATCCAAGTATAGCAGATGAAAATATAATATTGCATAAACTAAAAGAACTTCTATTGATTTTATGTAAAAGCGAAAAAGCAAATTCAATAAATGCTTTCGTTTCCTCTTTGTTTGAACCACACGAATATGATTTTAATGAAATAATTCAAAAAAACATCTATTCTGATTTGACTCTTGAAGATTTTGCAAAACTTTGCAATTGTAGTCTATCGACTTTTAAAAGAAAATTTTTAAAACTTTACAAAGAAACACCAGCAAAATATATTTCAATAAAGAAGTTGGAAAAATCGATACAACTACTGCAGATAAAATCAAAACCCATTGCCGAGATTGCCTATGACTGTGGTTTTGAAACAGTATCAAATTTCAACCGTGCATTTAAACTTCTTTTTGGAAAAACACCTACCGAATATCGATTGAACTAATTCAAGTATTTATTGAGCCGATTTGATTATTGAGATTATAGAAAGCCGTTTACTTTTGCCGTGAACAAAAATATAATCATTAATAAAATAAGGAACATTATGGAATTATTTTCTTACTTAAACGAACAATCAAGTTTAAAAGATATTGTCATTCGGGATATGGACAGATATCAACATTTTATGGCACTTACAGAAAATGTGATGCGTGGCGAATCTGAATTATCAATTTCCGAAAGAGAGCTTATAGCTGCATTCGTATCGGGGTTAAACGATTGTAGCTATTGTTACAATTCACATAAATTGGTAGCAACTGAATTTGGTGTTGATGAAACTTTATTAGAAAGTCTATTATCTGACATAAACAATTCAGCAACAAATGATAAGCTTAAACCTATCTTTCATTTTGTAAAAAAACTAACTCAATCACCAAGCAAAATTGTTAACGATGATGCTCAAAAAGTATTTAATAATGGTTGGAGTGAACAAGCGTTAAGTGATGCAATTGCTGTATGTTCATTATTCAATTTTGCAAATAGAATTGTAGATGGACACGGCATAAAAGGAAATAAAATGATCTATGAAATTGGTGCTAAATTAATGGTAGCGAATGGATATTCAATAAAGTAAAAGTAAAATTGAACAACTGAAAAAAATTTAAACTATGAACTTTTGAAGCTTTCAGAAAACACAATCTAACCAGGTTGTGTTTTTTGCTTTCCAATAAATAAATGTGAACCAAAAACACAAATTATTGACCTGACCGTCAAAACCTTCCCGAAATATACCGCCCATCTTTGCATCGTTAAACAATAAAAAATGCAAGATGGAAAACTCAAAAAAAATTACAACCGAAACGGTATTCGTAAATGCCTCAAAACAAGTGGTATGGGATATTCTGTTTCATCGTTTCGGCGAAACTTACCTCTATAATCCCAATATAGAAGGATCACACAAAACCAATGGCCGGCAAGGCGAGATCGGCTGCGAACGCGAATGCAGCATCGACAAAAAAACCAATATCAAAGAACGGATCGTTAAAGCCGAAGAATTCAAATCGGTTACCATCGACATCATCGGCGGCAATATGCCTATGGTGAAAGAGATGCAGGTCATCATGAATATCGAATCCGTCTCGGCAAACCAGACAAAAGTCAGCATCACGGCTTTTTACACAACCAAACCATCCTTCATGGCCGGTTTAGTAAAAGGGATGTTCAAAAAGATGCTGTTTGGTGTGCTTATTGGGTTAAAGTATTACTTAGAAACAGGAAAACCTGTTACCAAAAAGAGTTTCAAACCGATTTCAGCGAAATACAAAATGCTCCACGGTAACCAGGCATTTGCCGCGTAATCCTTTTCGGATGAGATGAAAATTATTAGTAAATAACACTCACAAAAATGAACCATAAAAACAAATAATTGAGCGAATTACTCAAGCGTATCTATCTCTTTTACAGCAATTTTACATTCACAATTTTACATTATAAATAAATTACAAAATGGCATACTTAACCTTAGAGAATCCAACGTATTCTCAAAAAACAAATGACATATTCGAAAACACCCGCAAAGGAATGGGATTTGTTCCGAATATGTATCTGAAAATGGGAGCCAACAACGCTTTGTTGGACGCATACACTTACGCATACCAGAGTTTCAGGGCCAATTCCGGGCTGAGTCCGGTTGAACAGGAAGTGGTTTTTCTGTCAGTCGCTTTCGAAAACAGTTGCGAATACTGTATGGCAGCACACAGTTTTGTGGCTGATAAAATGTCGAAAGTGCCGGTAGAAGTAACCGATGCTATCCGGGATGGGAAACAAATTCCTGATCCTAAATTAGCAGCACTTTCAACATTGACCCGTGCATTGACCGCCAACCGTGGTTTGGTGTCGCAGGAAGAAGTGGAAGCATTTCTGGATGCCGGCTATACCGACACAGATGTGTTGGCCGTGATAGCGGGCATAGGGGTCAAAACCCTGAGTAACTATGCAAACCACCTCACCTCACCGAGGTGGATGCTGCCTTTGCAATCCGAGTCTGGAAAAAATAAATCAGAAAAAGGGACAGTTTCACACTGTCCAAATGTTCCAAAAACAACAGATCATCTGTTAATCCAATTGGTTTCCATACCTTTAGACAATAAGGGTATGGAAATCTTTTTTATGCCCTCCTGTTTCAATACTATTTTTAAAAATTTTGAAATCAATTTGCCAGGTTTTGGCGATTCATCCACTATTCGGTTATAAACATTAAATCTTATAAAAAATGAATCGTATGAAAACTTTAAAATCAATACTCGCGAGTGTGATCTTGGTAACCATGGTAAGTATTTCGGCTTTTGCAGGTCCGGAATCAAAGGTTATCGCTGTAGTGAAGAGCGCTGCCTGGTACCCCACCTGTCAGCAAAATGGTCAGCGGGCCATGGTGGCTTTTATGGAAAATAACAAAAATGGATTGATTCAGTTTGTTACAGCCGATGTAACCAATGATGACACCAAACTGAAATCAGCCGGTGAACTGAAAAAATTAGGCCTCGATCTTGAAGCTGAAAAATACAAAGCCACCGGTGTTGCGTATTTCTTTAATGCCGAAACCAAGGCTTTCATCAACCAGATCAGTGTTGCAAAAACAGATCAGGAGATTGCTCTGGCGATGAAAGATGCTTTGAAAGGTTTGAAATAACAAGAAAACCTTTATTAAAAAAAGACGAAACATGATGTTTCGTCTTTTTTTTTACCTGCCTGTAACCTGATGAAAGTTTAAACAAATGTTGCATTACCAAATGAAAAGAAGCCACACGATAGCATTTCCATCGTGTGGCTTACAATTTTATTTTTAGTTCAGAAGCAATTTATTTTATCTGCGGTATCCGCCCCTTCGGCTATCGATCTGCCCAAATTTAACGGCAGCGGTCAATCCAAATACATTAGTTTTGATTGTTCCCCCGTCAAAATTACTGAGGTTTGACAATCCATGGGTGTAAAAAACTGTGAACTGGAACCTGCTCACCTCAATACCACCTTCCAGATTTATTCCTAAATTTAAAGGTTTATATGTATCCTCAACGGTTGTTCCAATTGTTTCATGTTCGTTATTCCAATCTTTACCATCTGTCTGGTAAAGCAGGGTTGAGTAGATATTATATGATATTACAGGTCCTGCCATGGCAAAAAGTTTCGCCCCATCCATATCATACTTATAACCGAAATTAATAGGAAAATCCATACATAAAATCACTTCATATTCTTTAGAGGAAACGCTTTCACCATCAACAACACGTTCGGAATCAAACTTAATGCCTTTCATAGCGCCAAATACTCCTGTCTGAAAAAATAATTCATCGTTTACAGGCACTTCAATAATAAAACCCAGTCGTGGTGTAATCATTCTTTTTGTCTTTAATGCATCATTTGCATCTATTCCACCAATATCAATTTTCAGGTTTGAGAAATCAGCACCCATTTTGAAACCCCACTTAACCTGGGCATTTAAGGTGTTTAATGATAATGTGGCAAATAAGACAACGGCAATAAGCAAGATTTTTTTCATAAATTAATAATTTTTAAAAGTAAATAGATTAGTTAGTTAGATCAAATATACAAAACATATAATACGGCGAAACAGTTTTTGAAATCCCAGGAAGATTAATTCCAGTGTCTCACAGTTATTCAACTAATAACTTGTTAGTTAGCCCCTAATTTAGAACTAAAATAAATTTGATGCCGCACGATATACCTCCTGGGTTTCAATAGCAATTGTAATGCAGATTATTGTATTTTATCATTGGTCAATTGACCAATTAAGAATTGTTTTAAGCATCAGGCATACTATTCGATGGTCGTTGAGTATTGGCTGTAGTATCCGGTTAAACCAAACCGTCTGGCAATTCTTTCACTTCAATGGAATAATTAGGGATAAAAAGGCAAACGATAGACAGCCTATAGTAATTACTTCATAAAACTATAAATCCCATTAACCAGTATTATTCATAAAATAACCTCGCCAACCTGCCTGGCGTCAGACAGAGCCGCTAAGTAGCCAAGGAACAATAAAATTATACTTTGCGACTCTGAGTCTTTGCGAGAAAATAAACTCAGCGACTCAGTCTGCCGCCCGGCAGGTTTGCGGGTAAATCATTCAGGCTAAATTGTTATTCCGCAATACTACCCCTTAATTCAAATTTTTCGATCCGTTCGACCAGCATGGCCCGCGAAATACCCAGTAGCTTCGATGCCTTCACCTGATTTCCTTTGGTATAGGCAAGTGATTTTTCGATCAATTCTTTTTCTACCTGATCGATCACATATTTGAAAAGTCTGCCCTGGTAGTCAGCCAGATTTTCAGGTATAATGGTTGTGCCTGAGCCTACACTGGCAACTTGTGCGGTTGAAGGCAACGAAGCCTGCACCACCGTAACCAGATCAGGTGTGATGACATTGTTTTTGTTCAGCAGCAATGCCCTTTTGAGCAGATTCTCCAGTTCACGGACATTTCCCGGCCAGGTGTTGCGTTGCAACTGCTCCATCGTTTCGGGCGGTACACTCACCATCGGAATCTTCATCTCACGACAATAACGCGACAGAAAATAATTCGTGAGCTGCGGAATGTCTTCAGGATGCATGCGTAAGGGTGGCAAGGTGAGGTTGACTACTTTCAGGCGATAATACAAATCCTCGCGAAACTGTTTGGAAGCGATGGCAGCCTCCAGATTTTTGTTGGTTGCCGAAATGACGCGCACACTCACCCTGATCGTTTTATTACTGCCAATCCGTTCGAATGTGCCTTCCTGCAAAACGCGAAGCAGTTTGGCCTGTAAGGTAAGACTCATGTCGGCTACTTCATCCAGAAAAAGCGTTCCTTTATTGGCCACTTCAAATTTACCTTCTTTGGTGTGCGATGCATCGGTAAATGCACCTTTCTCGAAACCAAAAAGTTCACTCTCTAACAAATTATCGGGTATGGCGGCACAATTTATGGCAATGAAAGGTTTATCAGCGCGATCACTGTAACGATGTATTGCTTTGGCCATCAATTCTTTACCTGTGCCACTCTCCCCGGTAATCAGCACACTCACATCGCTTGCCGCCACCTTGCCAATCATTTTATAAACCTCTTTTATGGCTGAGCTTGAACCGATGATCTGTTCGCCCGTTTGGGTGTCGGCAGGCAGTATGTCAACACGGTTTTCTTCGTCCGAAAAACGTTTCGTTTCGAGCGCTTCAAGAATCGTGGATTTCAATCGCGAAACATCAAAAGGTTTTTCGAGGTATTCAAAAGCGCCATATTTCATGGCAGCAATCACGCGTTCTGTTGTCCCGTAGGCCGTCATGATGATCACAGGTAACATGGGATATGATTTTTTGATCCGCTGGATCGTCTCCAAACCACTCAGTCCGGGCATCTCGATATCGAGAAGTACCAGGTCTGGCGCTACACTTTTTATCTGCGAAAGTGCTTCCAGACCATTGGCGGCCTCCGAAATGCTATAACCCGGCTCCTTGAAAAGTTTCTTAAACGAATATCTGACAAACTCTTCATCATCAACAATGAGTATTTTTCTTATTTCCATATCCTATTGATTAACAGGAATTAAGATTGTAAATGTGGCGCCTTTCCCCGAATTATTTGTAGCGCTGATCCATCCCTGATGCTGCTCGGCTATCCGTTGCGAGATAGACAAACCTAAACCTATTCCCTGATCTTTCCCTTTTACAAAGGGATCGAACAATGTTTCCAGAATCTCCTGCGGAATACCAGGTCCAGAATCACAAACCGCGATAGAAAGAAACTGAATCCCTTTGTCATCGGGTTTCACTTTGGTGGAAACAAGCAATTCGCCATTGTTACCCATCGATTCTACCGCATTCAGTATCAGATTCATAAGTATCTGTTTTATCATATCTGGATCGATGTTGATCGTAAATCCTTCCGGACTATAATTTTCAACAACCCTGATATTATTTTGCTTCAGCTGGGCCGACATTAGATAAAGTACCTCCCTGATCACCGGTTCAATTTCCACATTCTGAAATTGCGGTTTCGCCGGACGGGCATATTTTAAAAAGTTCTGCAGAAATCCTTCAACACGGCTTATTTCGTGCGTAATAATTTCGAAATCGTGCATGCGTTCCTTACCGATATCTTCTTCCTGCATCATCGTATAAATCAGCAATTTAACTGAGGTGAGCGGATTCCGAATTTCATGAGCCAAGGCCGGGGCAATCTTGCCAATCGCGGCAAATTTATTCGATCGTTCGAGCAGCGCGCGGTTCTTTTGAAGGTCCTCCTGCGCTTTATTTATCCTCCCGATCAATCGATTGATGTGTAAATCAAGCTCTTCCAGCTCTTTACCCGGCGACATCCGAATATGTTCAACCATCTCACTACCGGCGGCATCCCTCACTTTCAGCACCAATTTATAAATCGGATTAATAATAATACGGGCGATGAGCCAACCGAGAATCAATCCTAAAATTGTACCGCCAATGGCTAATCCTGCCGTTGCCTTTCGAATGAGATCGTCATTTTTAAGGATGCTTTTTTTTAATTCAGCCTGGGCGTTCTCGTTGGTAACCAAAAAACTGTTTGCTTTTTCATCGATTGTCGAGATCAGGTCATTACTTGCATGCACAATTAATGCATTGGGCTGCGAAATTCGTCCGATCCGGTGCAATTCCAGTGCATTCTTTAATGTTTGCTGATAGTTCGAAAACAAAGCAGAAATCTGTTGAAACAACATATTTGCTTCCGTCGAATTCGTCGATTCCTTCGATTGTTCCAATAAAAAAAGAAATTCATTTTGTTTTTTCTGTAATTCAGCGATTCGTTCAGGGCTTCGGTCGAAGAGATAAGTGAGCGATGCAGCTCTGATACTGTATAACGATAATTTTATTTCCTTGGCAACACCGGCACTCTTCACGTTTTCCTGAATCAAAACATTATTATCATCCTGAATCTCATAGATGTATGATATCATGAAATAACCACCGGCCAATAAGATTGAGAAAGTCACCATGGCCCACACAACCATGTTATAACTGAT
>JABFQW010000014.1 GCA_013141455.1 Bacteroidales bacterium | reverse complement strand
AATATATATGGCTAACTGCATGATGAATAAAAGTAATATCGGGATAGAGGTATTCATCATAAACGTGGGTTTTCGTAAATTTCTCTGTCGAACAGGTGTTTAAGATGCCATCCGATTGCGCGATAATAGGCGTAGAAAAGGGTGATTTTTCCTTTTAGCAGATACGAGAATGCATTTTTTGGAATCGAGATGAATAACTGATAGGCTATCCCTGCATAAAAGTCGTTGCCTTCTACATTTCGACGCATGAACACCAACCGGTTACGGTTGAGATAATATATTTTCAATGAACTGAGTTTACCGGTACTTACTGATTCCTTGTGTAATACATAAGAGTTATGAACGTAAAATATTTTATATCCGGCCTTTTTTATTCTTACACACCAATCGGCTTCTTCGTAATAGAGAAAGAAAATATAGGACATCAATCCTATTTTTTTAACAACTTCCATCGGTACCATCATGGCGGCGCCATGCGCATAGGCAGTTTCATAATCTGAGTTATATTGTCCGGTATCTCTCGTCTTATATCCAATTGATGCATTCCTCATCGTGATATAGTTGATGGGAGTGAAGCCGGCATATTGAATCGTATCAGGCTGATAATAGAACTTAATTTTCGGACTAACCGCACCTATTTCAGGGTTTTGTATCAGTTTGTTTACCAAGGGTTGCAAAAAACCTGGAGGAACCTCAATATCGTTGTTAAGCAACAAAACATACTCGCCTCTTGCACACATCAATCCAAAGTTATTACCAGCAGCAAAACCATAATTAATAGGGTTTTCGATAAATACCACATTTGGATACCGCTGTTTTATTATGCCCGGGTTATCGGTAGGTGAGGCGTTATCAATTACGATGACTTCGAAGTTGGGATAGGTTATCTTATTTAACGATTCTAACAATGCACAAGTTACCTCAGCCTGATTATAATTGACTGTAATAATCGATACCAAGGGAAACTTATTTTGTAATGCCATTATTAGAAATAAGATTAGTGCTTTTTATGTGTTTCTCCGGCAATGGAATGTGTGGTGTGAATAAAACGTTTGCTTGCTCCCTTTATTTGTAACAAACTCAATATCATCAATATGAAACCATACGGAAGTGAGAGCAAAGCAATGAAAGTCTTTTTGGTATAGTATTTTTTTGGGACAGCCAACGAAACGGTAAATGCAGTTAATAAGAAGATTATCAGCCAATAATAAAATCCGAGGATGAAGAAATCGCTGACAATCGTGAAGTTGAAAAAGTGAACGATGGCCGATGAAAAAGTAAATAGAAAAAGTATGCCTATCAACAGGATTCTTGGAGGTTGAATCATTTGGATGACCTTATCGAAATAATCGATATTACCATAGCGGATAAGACTATAAAGACCATCGAAAAAATAGTGTTTAAAATGACTTAACTGGGCTGCAATCCATCTTCGGCGCTGGTTAACAAATACATCTGACTTCTGTGTTTTCTCATCAAAAATACGGGCGTCTTCAACATATTCAATTTTGTAATTTTGTTGTAACAATCTCATTTCCATCTCCTTATCTTCACCTACCGAATCAATGCCAGCCATCATCTGTTTGTAAAGCGGATAGCTGATGCCCATTCCTGAACCAATCAGTGCTGAAGAGAGGCCTAAAACACGGTGTCCACTTCTGAAAATACTGTTGTTGATTTCTTCGCTCACGGCATCTAATACTGCAAAAGAGGTATTGGTGTTTTTAGCCATCCGATGACCCTGAACAGCTACAAAACCACGGTTAAACGCCAGATTAATCTTTGATAAAACATCCTCAGCCATAACATTATCAGCATCTAATATCATCGCTACATCAAAATCATCGCCAATAACTTCCATACACTTATTCAGTGCTTTTGATTTTTTACTCACCTCAAAAACGACTTCAACCACCCGG
This sequence comes from Bacteroidales bacterium, assembly GCA_013141455.1. Taxonomy (GTDB): domain Bacteria; phylum Bacteroidota; class Bacteroidia; order Bacteroidales; family F082; genus CAJBPB01. The sequence goes on along the minus strand of JABFQW010000014.1, from coordinate 9,604 downwards.
ATAGGCAGTTTACGTAATTCAGCGAGCGTTTCGGGCTTAAAAGAATCAGCAATGACGATCACTTCGAATAAATTTCCCGGATAATTCTGTTTAAGCGCATCTTTAGCCACATCAACAATTACCATGTCCTCCTTATAACCGGGAATCATCACAGCAAACCGGTTCATTTTATTGAGACTCACAGCTTTAATTCTCCTTGGGAAAACTGAAGCAATTCCATAAATCAAAACATACAGGGTTGATGAAGCCAGATATGCATAAATGCCAACTTCGATTATGCTTAATACTATTTTCAGAATATTCATATTCAATTCGTTAATCTTTCAGTTTTATAAACCTCTTTATGATGAGTCAGATTCCAGATCATTGCCCTCCAGAAAGCGCGCATAAGATCGATACGGCCTTTCAGTAAAAACTCCAGGGAAATTTTTGGTACAGTAATCACATAAATATACAATAATGCCATTAGTTTTGTTATTCCTGTTGCATTGCGTCGTGCATACAGAACTCTTCCACGCGTCAGATAATAGATTTGAAACGGGCTGTTTTTTACCGTTGAAATAGATTCTTTATGCAAAACGAGCGACTTGCCCTGGAAATATATTTTATAACCGGCTCGTTTTATATGGGAAGCCCAGTCGTGTTCTTCATAGTACAGAAAAAAAATATCGGCCATTAATCCTACCTCTTCAATAACAGTTTTTGGAACAAGCATGGCAGCGCCAAAAATTGAACCGGTTTCGCAAGTCATATTATATTGGCCAATATCTGTTTCGCCAAAACCAATTGCAAAACTGCGAGATGTAACCGGATGAATGGGAGTGAAACCAGCAAATTGCAATACGTTTTTCGAATGAAAGTATTGAATCCTGGGGCTAACCATGCCGATTTTCGGATTGTTTTCGAGTAATTCAACCATCGGTTCAAGAAAACCAGGTTCAATTTCGGTGTCATTATTGATGAAAAGCAGATACTTACCGGTTGCTTTTCGAACAGCAACATTGTTCCCGCCGGCAAAACCTAAGTTCTTCTCAGTCCTGATGAAATGAATATCGGGAAACTTCTCCCTGATTATTTCAGGATTATCCGTTGGTGAAGCGTTATCGACGACCCATATTTCAAAATTCGGGTAGGTGCAATGGCGCATCGATTCGAGAAACTCGATTGTTACAGCTGATTGGTTATAATTGATGGTGACAATGGATACGAGAGGCCAATCGTTTTGTTTTTCAGTTTTCATCTCCTAAATATAATTCGAAATAATTATCGAAGATAAACCATTTATCTGAAATATAAAACATTTATGTCTTGCTTTTTAATGACCAGGGATTAATTTTCCTGGAAACTAAGTAAATGTATTCCCGATCGAGTTGTTGACTTACAAATATAAAAATCCAACTCAGGTAGATTAATATCCCGGTTGGCATTTGTCCGAGTACACCATTACCATAGCTTGCACCCATTATACCAGTGAAACCACACATAAGCGCACTCATAATTCCTCTGAGTTCCGGTGTCTTTAACCTGAACATTATTATAAATGATCCTTTAATCAGAATATATGCTAAAATAAAAAGGTGTAAAACGAGACCAATGATACCTTGTTCGGCCCAAATCTGAACGTACCAGCTATCAGTAGCAATCTGTGCAAGAAACCCCTGAGGTGAAAAACGCTTGCCCCAGTCACCGGCACTTCCAATACCACCTCCAAATGGTTTTGATGCAAGATATCCCGAAAGGATTCTCCTGTTCTCGAGTCGTACAAGGTACGATTCATCCTGCTCCGGTACAAAGGCGGTACGCATTCGTCTTATTTGAGAATTACTCTGGCCAATATACGTATAGGCGAAAAAAGCATAAATAAGACCGAGCGTCAATCCTCCTAAAATCAACGCCCTGAAATTCTTGCGATGGGCGATATAGGTTATACCGGCAACCATTGGAACAATCATGGCGCCACGGGTTCCCGAAATCATCATACCCCACAATCCCATCACACCCATGGTAGTGAAGAAAACCTTATTTCGTACACCTTTGATATTCATTGCGATAAGTAATCCGACGGTACCTGCCGCACCCTGAGCAGCACCAAATTGACCAGCATCACTAAAAAACGAGAATGCCCGTAACTCACCAAAAATTATATGGGTTACACCTCCAATTGTATCTAACCAAAACTGTTCGGCATAATCAGGCCCTATATAAATTTGTTGAAGTCCTTTCAGTGTACCCAAAATCGAAAATATCCCCCATAAATAAAGAAATATATACAAAAACCTAAGCCGGTTGAATATCATTAATCCAAGCGGGATCAATAAAAACATATAAAACGACATACCACGCATGGCATAAAACCAGGCTGTCCGGCTGAGTACTTCAGGGTTAAATAGTTCTAAGATTGTGTAAGCAAACCAGATAACCGACAGGTAAGTAAGGTCACGGTTCGATTGTTGCCAATCGAGTTTACTATAAAAATATCGAAAAAAGACTGAAACATAAGTCAATACCAAAAAACCATCTATCGTCAATCCAAAAGGTACATTCGGTATATAACGCGTCAATCCGATGGCGATGAACCCCAAAATTATGATGGTAAATATACCAATCCGGGGTTCATTCATGAAACGGTTAAAATACACGATAACAGGAAATAGACCTAATAAGGCAACGGCTACAATCAATCCTCCCTTGGCGATGATGATTCCAAGAACAATTGTTGCAAAAATAAGCATACCAATCACCAGGGGGTGTTCAAGCTTACTGGCTCCGGGTTTGTCTTTTAGGAAAGAAAACATCATTTGGCTAAATTAATAAGAAAAGTTAATCAATGCCTTTTCAATAAAATTTGTTTAGCAATGAGAATCCCCGAAGAATAACCGACTCTGAGAATATCACGGAACCGTAGATCAAGTGTTTCATTAAGAAATTTATATCCGACTACAATGCCGATAATTGTAAACAATATACTCACAAAGGCTACTAATTCAAGGGTTTTTATCATGGCAAATGCATGTGCCATATCGTAGGCTACAGCAGGTGCGACTTCACTACCAAATACAAAGATACCCCATGAAAACCCAAGGATAATTCCCGAAAAACCAAATACGGCTATCAAATCACCAACAATATTTGAAGTTGCCATGTAAATCACTTTTATAAAATTCTGTTTGGGCCGGTTGACACTATCGAGGGTTACACCAATAAACCTGTCTAATGGTAAAAAAAGTCCATACACACAAAACATCCTGAATATATTCGCTGTTATCAAATAATCGCTACCACCGAGAATAAATACAATTTGCTCGGCAAAGATGAAACAGAATATCATGACCGGAATCAACAACAGAGTGGTGCCACCGGCGTTCAGATAAAATAGATATCTAACTTTCTCATTGTCATTGTCGATACTGGCTTTGGAAAGCGCCGGGAATGCTGTTGCGGCAAAACTACGAAGAGGAATTTCGATAATTTCAGTCAATTTGAGCGGAATACTGTACAAAGCCACACCGGTGGTTCCCAAAAACGGACTTAATCCGATGATGAAGGCATCGGCGCTACGTAACATATTGCTGCCAATAAGTGTTCCGGTGGTATATTTGCCAAAATCGAGTATAGTTTTACTTGCAGCCCGGGTAGCATTGAACATATACCTGATACCATCCCAATTTAATAAGCTTGCCATTGCTGAGCTGATGAACGTGGAAACCATATAGGCTATTAATATTCCCTGTATTCCTATTTTAAGAAAGAAATTTGCAGCTAAAAAGAGCATGAAAATACCCACATTAACCATTCGCAGCCAGAGCATACTGTCGAAACGAAACTGAGCCTGTAACACTGCCTGCGCATTATTAAACGGTAATGAAAGAAAGGAATAAAGGGGATACCAGATAAAAAACATGGCAAAACCCGAATCCTTTATCGAATCTTTAAATATCAGGTAAATAACAAAAATCACAATGGCAATTCCTACGGTTGAAATTAGGTTTATCAGGTTGTTTGACCCCATCAAACTTTTTGCTTCCTTTTCGTCAGCCGACGATAAAAACCTTGTTAAGGCAGTTCTGGTGATTCCAAAACGGAACATATCAATGAAATTACCCATTGTAATGAAAAGCACCCATTCTCCGAAAACCTCTTGCGGAAGCATGCGTACGAGCATAACAAAGCTCACGAAACCAAAAACAGCGACTAAACCATTATTGGCAAGCGAAAGGAAATTGTGGTTGGTAATGATTTTTTTGAAGAGTCCATTCACGATTGCACTTGATTTTCTTTAACCTGAATTCTGATTCGAGTCGGAAAAGTTAATACATTTTTAATGCGATACCATGTCTGTGAAGATTTTTTCACTTTGACACCGGAGATTATTTCGGCAATGGCATAATCCTCGGCCTCGTTAAGCAGTATCATCGGAGGCTCTTTTGAAAGATCCTTAATCATATCCAATGCAGCAATATCGGCCTTATTCCAATGACTGGTGGCTTTTAAAACCATCATCGAAACATCAACCTGATGCATCAATTCGATTGGATAACTATGGAAGATTATTGAAGGAATCTCGATAAAAATATAATCGTAACTATAATTGTCGCGTCGAAGGATATTGCTGTTAATCAATTCTTTTAGATTAGATATTTCAGCAAAATTATCATTGATTTCATAATTATAGTTCATGTTATTATCAGTGTCTTCCAAATCCGAATCCTCGCGATAATTCAGAACGAGCACCTTTTCACCATACGTACGTAGTTTATTGGCGATACGGGATGTGAGAAACGACTTTCCAACACTATCCTGTGTACTGAATATTAAGATGATATATGGTTTTTGAGCGGGGTAGAGTGAATGATGCAATAATTTCATTTTCAAATTCTGAACGATCATTTCAATCAACCGGTTACTGATGAAAACCATATCCTGAAGTTTCGAATTCGAACTGATATATGGGAAAGCGCCTGCCATTTTAAGTCCAACACGTTCGAGTACCCGTTCGGGGCTCTTCATGGATGCATCAAAATATTCAAGAACAAGAATAATAAAGGCGATCAATATAAAACCAATCATGGCAGCAGCAACAACAAGGTACTTCGCCTTTGATGGATTGGCCTGTAACGGGAAATAGGGTGGGTCAACAATTTTAATATTCGTTGCCATTTGCAGGTTTTGCTGCCGCATCTTGGCAAGGTTAAAGCTGCGCAACAACTCAAGGTACGATTGCTCGGCAACGGTGATCTCTCTTTCGATTCGTTTCAGCATGGCGCCTAATGGAGCAAAACGCTGATAGGTACGAACAAAATCCATTTTTCGTCGGGCCAATACTACCAAACTTGCTTTTGCTTCTTCATAGGAAAGGGCATTTTTGAGCCATTCATCAAGCAGTGTGCTTATCTGAATGCCCTGTGTTGAATGGCTGTACAGGTACAGTTGATCGACATACAATTTAATCTCATCACGTAACTGATCCGATTTCAAACGAAGCATAGAAATCTCATCACCGATGCGCTGGTCATAATCCTCAGCGAGTTCATTAATAAGTATTTTCTCAGTGACATCAGCATATTGTTTACGACGCTGGTTGATGATATCACTTTTCAGGTAAATACTATCGCGGCGTGTTAATTTTGTTTCAAGTTCTTTCAATGCTGCTGATCCCTGAGCCATACGAACCTGTTCATTTTGGTAGAACAGGTCGAGATCCTCTTTTTGAGCAGCTATATATTTTGTTTGTTCAGCATAGTTGATAATGTTGTTCTTCTTATTGAATTTCAACAACCTGTCTTCTGCTGCCTGTAACTGACGATCGGCGGAGTCTACCTGGCGTTTAAAATAGGCAACGACCAGATCCGTTTGATTTTCCTTGAGTAATTTATAGTTTTTTACGAAGACATGGGCAATGATTTTAAGGGTCTCCTGACATATACCCGGGTCATCCGACAGGTAAATCAATTTTACAAGGTCGCTGTTGTTGATCCTGTAAATTTGCAAAGTCTTTATCGATTTTATGCTGTAATGCTTGCTTTCGCCATAATGAAGCAGACCGTAAATAAAGTTTGTATCACTCGAATTATAATAATTTGTGAAATTTTGCACAGTTTTCAGGAAATCACTCTCTAATATTCCATTGGGGATAATCGGGTCTTTTTCGATGGAAATGGTATTCGAATCTTCTGACAATCCTGCATCAACGGATGCAAAATCGTTGGGATCATAGTTTTCAATTGCAGGTTGATTGATTATCTCTTCTGCCGTAAAACCTTCATTTTCATATAGGCTGACCTCTTTATCGGTTGATGCAACATCGGCAAACAAGTCAGAATCGAGACCGCTTAAAACTACTTTTTGTCCAACCCTGAGTTCCTGAGAGGTGAAATCATTCAGTTCGCGCAATTTACTTATCGATACACCATAGCGTTGGGCGATGGAAAGGATGGTTTCGCCTTTTTGAACGACATGGAATTTTGATTCGTCAGCAACAAGCTGTTCATCAATCGCGATAGGAGTATCGTCTTTCGAAATACCCTGCTGCGAACTAATACGTGAGTTAACCCCGTTATTTACCAGCTCCTGAACTGCCTTGGTTTTCTTTTTATTGATCTCTTTTTCAAGTCCCCTTATTTCCTTCTCCAGATTACGGATTTGTTCTTCTTTTTCACGTTCAATACCTGCTTTTCCATTTTTCACAACCATATCTTTAACACGCTTAGGAACAAATTTCCTGAGTTTATCAAGGTTTTCATTCGAAATATATTGCGAGTTGTACGATTCCAGCGAAAGGTTTTGAGCAAGCAACATAATTGCTGTTTCGACGATTGTTTGTCGTGAATTAATCAGGTTGATAAGGTTATCAAATTGGGCGCTGGTGCTAAAGAAGTCAGTAGGTTTTTGTGCGGTTGACTCAATGGAGTATCCGGTTGTGATACCGGTATAGATAATAGTTTCAGATTCATACACTTTATCCTGATTTCGCGTCAGGGCAAAAACAACGATAGCCAACAATAGTGGAATCGTTATCAGTAGTATGAGATTTTTTTGAAAAACTCGTATGAATTGCGCTATATCCATGTTTATACTTTGCTATCTTAACACATTGATTAGATTAAAGTCGATTTCGGTAACGATTTCAAGTAGTTGATAATTTTTACTGAATTCGGCAATTGCCTGCTGATATTCAATTGCACCGCGGGTTTGAATCTCTTTCAAACGCGTGTATTCGGCAGTTGTAATTTCACCATTTAAAAACTGATTTTGAGCCATCTGCATCTGAATCATTGTAAACTTCTGGTAATCGTTATAGATTCGGATATAATTCTGCCATTGAATCATCATATTATAGGCTTCAACCACTTCTTTCTCAACATATTTGCGATTGATATCGCGTTGAGCAAATGAAAGTTCGATCCATTTTTTCTGTTTATTAATCCTGTTCCTGCGATCGACGAGTGTTGCAAAAGGGAAACGGATATAGAAACCAACAGCATAGTTATCGCGGATAGATTCGCTAAAATAATAGCGGTCGATACGGGTAAGTTCGTCACGATCGCGGAAATTCCATTTTCCAAAGTTCGCGTCAACATTGAAACTGAAATGCTCGAGCCAGTAACGTTCCTGGGTTTTTTTCTCGTAGTAATAATAATCAGCTTTTAATTCTTCGTAACGTACAGCAGGTGAATTAGCAACAGCTGAGTCAATCAGCACTCTTAAGGATGGCAACCGTTTTGTAATATCATCAACAAGCGGATTGAAAAGTTTCGACTCATCATTTACATAAATCTGAGAATACGATTTATTGACAAACACAAAAGCCGAAGCAATAACAAATAAAGGGATGAAAAAAATGGATAATTTATTGGTTGAAAAAGTTTTACACATTATTTTATCTGCTGTTGATTAATTGTATCCTGTTGTTTCGTTAAACATATTCGTAATGCTTTCCATTCGTTAATTTATGCGACATCGTTATACATTTTCCTTTTGAAAAAGAGCCGGGATGGTTCTCAGGATCAGCTTGATATCACCCCAGAATGAATACGATTTAGCATATTGATTATCAAGCGCTTTACGCTCTTCTTCTGACATTTTTCCTTTTTTACCCCTTTGTTCCACCTGCCATAAACCTGTGATGCCGGCCGGTCCCATAAATCGTTCGCTCCAGTCATCCGAAGTCAGCATCTCGGCTTCATACAGTGGCAAGGGCCTGTTTCCAACGATCGACATATCACCAATTAAAACATTGATCAATTGTGGAAGCTCATCAATACTCGTGTTTCTGATAAACTTTCCAACACGTGTGATCCGTGGGTCGTCTTTAATTTTTATGAAAGTTGAAGTAACATTTTTCTTTTTGGTCTCATTATACCAAAATTCACAGATCTTTTTGCCCTCGGAATAAAGTTCCTGTGAGCAGGACTGTCCTTCAGGAAGCTCAGCGCAACGCGGACATAGTTCAATTTTCTGCATCTCAACGTCAGCCTTGTTATATTGGTTAAGATGTTTTAAATCTTTTAATGAAGCATCAGCTCCGGTGCGCATTGAGCGAAGTTTATAAAACAGGAAAATCTTATAGCCTGTTCCAACCCTTTTTGAGGTATAATATACTTTTCCTTTTGATTCGAGTCGGATCGCAAGCATGACGATCAGAATCAGGGGCGATAATACCAATAATGCGCCTGATGAAACAATAATATCGAATAACCTTTTATCCCAGGGAATCCTGTATTCATGCACAGGTGATACAATATCCTTGGCATCATTATAATACGCATTAAATCGTTTGATAAATCCTAATCGTGTATAAATGTCAGCCACATCAATTTTTCCATCATAAAAATCATTGACAGATGAATTGAATGCTACTTCCTTAAACTTGTTATCACGTTCAGGTGAGACGAGTATAAAGGGGGTAGTGTAATGGATATTTTTGAGTTTAAGCATTTTAGCAATGTCAATTCCATTCATTCCCGGAAGGAATACCTCACTGATAATACCCTCGAAAGTATCATCGTCCTGAAGTATATTGATGGCAGCCAATCCATTCTCAGCAATCGTAAGTTCGAACAAATTCGAATTTTCTTCAAATTGCTGAATGAATTTCAGATACCCACCAATATAAATCACTTTTAACTTGTGAGGTAAAGATTCTTCCATGGTAGAACTTTATTTTCTTGCCAATAAAATTTCAATCCTGATAGATAGTTCTTCGGGGTTGAAAGGTTTGATCATGTAGTCGTTTGCTCCCAGTTTAAGGCATTTAACTTTTTCCTGGCTACTCTCAATTCCCGAAAGCATAATCATAGGAATATCGCGAAAGAAACCACTCGCCCTGACATTTTTGATGAATTCATAGCCATCCAGATTCGGCATCTGAATATCGGCAACGATTAAATCAGGCATATTACCACCCTCCATCCATTTCAGCCCTTCCATGCCGTCATTGCGTGTGACTACCTCATAAGTCTTACCTAAAAAATTTTCAAGTAACAGTCTGATACTCAACTCGTCATCAATTACCAATATTTTCTTTTTCATGTTGAGAAATAATAATTTTAGTCAAAAAAAAGTTTACAAATCCGGCTATTATCAACAGTTTTACACTATCTAAAGC
>JABFQW010000008.1 GCA_013141455.1 Bacteroidales bacterium | reverse complement strand
GTTATTTATCCTATGCTCGCATTATTCAGGAAAGAAATAAGTAGTTTTCTCAATTCGCTTACCGGTTACTTAGTGATAGCGGTTTTTTTGCTGATTAACGGTATGTTCCTCTGGGTTTTTTCGACAGAGTTTAATCTCCTCGATTTTGGTTATGCCAACTTAGACGGGTTGTTCGTACTTGCCCCTTTTGTTTTTTTGTTTCTCGTGCCGGCAATCTGTATGCGCTCCTTTGCCGATGAACAGAAAAGCGGAACGATAGAGATGCTTCTTACCAAACCAATCACTGATCTGCAGATTATTACAGCAAAATATCTATCAAGTCTTTCGTTGGTTATTTTTTCGCTTATACCTACCCTGATCTATTATTTCACGGTTTATCAGTTGGGCCTACCCAAAGGGAATCTCGATATGGGTGGAATCATGGGATCGTATATCGGATTGTTTTTTTTGGGTGCTACTTTCACAGCCATTGGCATCTTCAGCAGCTCAATAACCGACAACCAGATATTATCATTCATTCTGGCTGCTATCATCAGCGGATTTATGTATCTCGGTTTCGAATTCATCTTCTCGTTTTCATTATTTGGTCCTTTCGATCTGTTTATCAAACAGATGGGCATATCATCGCATTACAGTTCAATCAGTCGCGGAGTGATCGACACACGTGATATACTGTATTTCCTTAGCGTGATTGCTTTGTTTTTAAGTTTCACCAAATTAGCTTTAAGCGCCCGCAGATGGTAGCAACAAATAAAAACACGGGTCAGTCACGCTCACGCAGCCAGCGAAACACATCATTGGTACAGTTCATGATCGTGCTGGTTATCGTTTTGGTTTCGAATATTATCGGGGGATTTGTTTTTACACGATTCGATCTCACTTCCGAAAAACGATTCACACTTTCGCCAGCCACCAAAGACATTTTGCGTAACCTCGACGATTATGTTACCTTCCGGGTATATCTCGAAGGCGAGTTTCCGGCTGGTTTTAAAAACCTCCGGCGCGAAACAAAGGAAATGCTCAACGAATTTCGTGCTTACAGCAAATATATCAATTACGAATTCATTAATCCTTCCGAATCGACTAACAAATCGGAACGCGATGAGATGTTTAAGATATTGGTTGACCGTGGATTAACGCCTACCGATTTACAGGTGCGTACCAATGAAGGCACGCAACAAAAGGTAATATTCCCGGGAGCTCTGGTCATGTACCGTGATAAAGAACTATCCGTTGATTTACTTGAAAATCAGATTAATACACCTCCTGAAATGGCATTGAACAACTCAGTTCAAAATCTGGAGTTTAAATTAGCCGATGTTATAAAAAAATTATCCCAATTTAAAAAACCATCTGTCGCATTCATCGAAGGTCATGGTGAATTGAACGAAAACGAATTATTCGACATCACCAAAACGCTGGAAAAAAATTACAGGGTGGAGCGGATCAGCATCAACGGTCAGGTTGGTGTCTTAACAAAGCGGTCCGATCCTGACGCACAAGGCAATATCAAAGTTTTAACAAACTTCGATGCCATCGTGATCGCCAAACCATCGAAATTATTTGATGAGAAAGATAAATTTATCATCGATCAGTATATCATGTATGGTGGTAAGGTACTTTGGCTGATCGATCCTGTAATAGCTTCGATGGATAGCCTGCAGTTGAACGAATCCACGGTTGGTATCAGCCGCGACCTGAACCTCGATGATCAGCTGTTTACTTATGGCGTAAGACTGAATAAAGCGCTTGTTCTTGATTTGAACGCGGCAGCCATCCCGTTGCGCACGGGTCAGTCGGGCGGTCAGGCCCAGATTGAGTTTTTCAAATGGCATTATTTCCCGTTGCTAACCGAAGCTTCGCAACATCCTGTTTCGCGAAATATCAACTCTATAAAATCTGAATTCGTGAGTCCGGTTGATACCATTGCCGTAAGAGGCATCAGGAAAACAGCGCTACTCCAAACTTCCGGTTATTCGCGAATCACGCCTACTCCGGCGCTGATTACCTTAGCTATGCTACGCGAAAAAACCGATTCAAGACTCTACACCAAAACCGGACAAAAAGTTGCCTGGCTGCTCGAAGGTAGTTTCGAATCACTTTATAAAGACAGAATTAATCCGCAGATTGCTGAAAGCAAAGAAGTTGCTTTTAAACAAAATGGATTGCCTGCTGCCATGATTGTGGTTGCCGATGGCGATATCATCCGCAACCAGTTCCATATACCTCAGGGTTATCCACTTCCCCTTGGATTTGACCAATATACCCGTCAGACTTTTGGGAACAAAGATTTTATTTTAAATGCCATCAATTATCTGACCGATGGTTCAGGATTAATCAGTATTCGTTCGAGAGAATTGAAAATCAGACTGCTTGATGGTAAAAAAGTTGCTGATAACCGCGTATTCTGGCAGATAATCAACACGGCAATTCCAGTCATCACAGTGATTTTATTCGGTATCATTCTGGCCTGGTTCAGAAAGAAACGCTATTCAAAATAAACCCAAGCATAAGCATGAAAAAAAATCGTTTGGCAATTATACTCACTATCGGGCTGGTTTTTATTGCTGTCCTGATGCTACTCTTTAGCGGTACCAATTCAACCTTAAACAGTAAAGATTCTGATTTTGCCGTTTCTGACACTTCCAACATCACCAGGATTTTTATTGCCAATCTCGATTCGGGTCAGATTTTACTTGAAAGGGGTACGAAAGGCTGGATCCTCAATAAAAACTACAAGGCACAACAGCAGAAAATTGATATGTTGTTGACCACGATGCTGAAAATAAAAGTTCGCGGACCGGTTTCGAAAGCCAGTCACGCAAGCGTTATTAAACGCATGTCAGCCATTGGCATGAAAGTGGAAGTGTATCAGATTGCACCACGGATCAACCTATTTGGCAAAATAAAATTGTTTCCTCACGAAAAGCTGACCAAGGTGTATTTTGTTGGCGATGTTACCCAGGATAATCTTGGAACTTATATGTTAAAAGATGGTGCCGATCAGGCTTACATCATGTATATCCCCGATTTCAGGGGATTTTTGTCGTCACGCTATTCACCCATCGAAGATGATTGGCGCGACCATAGCATTTTCAATAAAAATTTGGGTGACATTAAATCTATTCAGGTCGAATTCAGCGAAGAACCTTATATGACTTTCAGGCTCGATTGTATCGAAAAGAATAATTACCGCATAACCCGTTTAGCCGATAACTATGTGTTACCGGTTTACGACACCATGAAAGTCCTTAATTTTCTGACATCGTTTAATGATGTGCGTTTTGAGTCGCTTCTTAACAATATACCTGAGGTAAAACGTGATTCAATTGTTGCTTCACCTTTTCTTCACCGGATCATCCTTATCGATAAAAATAACGAATCAACTATCGTGAAAACCTTTACCAAAAGTAAATACTCACCCCTTCTCGATTATACCGATAAGCTTGTTCCTATTGATCTTGATCGTATGTATGGTTCGATAAATGATGACAAGGATTTTGTTTTGTTGCAGTATTATTCATTCGATAAGCTGCTCCGTCCTGTTATTTATTTCGAAAAGAGGGATTGATTATTTTTTGACCGCTTATTTACCGGAGTTTTTTAATGAAGCCCTATCAGCTTTTTTTGGTTGTAGCATCTTTGCAATCAGTCCGGTCCAGCCCGTTTGGTGCGATGCGCCTACCCCGCTTCCATTATCGCCATTGAAATATTCATGGAATAATATATAATCCTTAAAATGAGGATCAGTCTGTATCTTTCGGTTATAATTGTAAACCGGTCTCATCCCCGATTCATCTTTCAGAAATATTTTCGAGATACGACCGGCGATGGCATCGGCAACATCCTTGATTGTCATATAATTACCTGAGTGTGTAGGATATTCGATGGTAAAATCGTCGCCATAATAATGATGAAAACGATAGAGCGACTCGATGATCAGGAAATTTACCGGAAACCAGATGGGCCCCCGCCAGTTTGAATTACCTCCAAAAAGATCAGAATCGGATTCGGCAGGCAGATACTTTACATGGTAGGTTTCCCCTTTAAAATTTAAATGATAGGGCTCTTTTTCATGAAACTTGGATAATGCCCGGATACCATATTCGGAAAGAAATTCGTTTTCATCGAGCATCCTTGCTAATAGTTTCTTCATGCGATGACCGCGAAGTAACGATAGTAAACGTCTTTCTCCCAATCCTTTATCATCCCAACGCGATACTAATTTTGCCATCTCCGGCTTATTGTTCAGAAACCAGTTTAACCTGGCTTCAAACTCCGGCACAAGTTTCATTAAATCGGGTTCCAACACTTCCACGGCAAAAAGTGGGATCAAACCAACCATCGACCTTATTTTCAGACGTTTGATCGAACCATCCATATTAAGTGCATCATAATAAAACTTGTCTTCATCGTCCCATAATCCGATGCCTTTGCCTCCCATATTTGTCATCGATTGCGCGATATACAGGAAATGTTCTAAAAATTTAGTGGCAAGTTGCTGATATACAGGTCTTGTTTTTGAAAGTTCGAGCGAGATGCGAAGCATATTCAGCGAAAACATAGCCATCCAGCTTGTACCATCCGATTGATCGATATGACTACCGGCAGGAAGTTGTGAACTCCGGTCGAAAACCCCGATATTATCCAGCCCCAAAAAACCACCCTGAAAAATATTACGACCGTTATGATCCTTTTTGTTTACCCACCAGGTGAAGTTTAACAGCAGTTTATGGAATACTTTTTCAAGAAAATCAGTATCAGGCATTCCATGTTGCTTTTTATCAATTTTATATACACGCCATGTTGCCCAGGCATGAACCGGAGGATTAACTTCCGAAAAATTCCATTCATAACCCGGAATCTGACCATTGGGATGCATATACCATTCGCGGGTAAATAGTATAAGTTGCGCTTTCGCAAATTCAGGATCGATCAGGGCAAGCGGGATGCAATGAAAGGCAAGGTCCCAGGTGGCATACCACGGGTATTCCCATTTATCGGGCATCGAAATAATGTCGGCATTATGCAGGTGCATCCAGTCTTTATTTCTTCCCTGTTCACGTTGTTTTGGTGGTTTGGGTTGGCCGGCATCACCTTCAATCCATTCCTCCACATTGAAATAATAAAACTGCTTACTCCAGAGCATTCCGGCAAAAGCCTGTCGCTGAATGATTCTGGCATCATCACTAAGGATGTCTTTTTGGATGGCAGCATAAAATTCATCGGCTTCCTTCTTCCTTGCCTCAACTATTTTATCGAAATAGGTAAACGGGTCTGGGATGGTATCTTTTACCAATCTCAGTTTTACTGATTTTGAGGAATTTCCGGCAATCATTGATTGATAAACACAGGCCGCTTTGGTTCCTGAATTATCAGGGTTTACCCGATCAACGCTGTTTTGGGTGAGGTAATCATTTATCCCGTCTTTAACAAAAGGACTATTATTCATTGAATTATGAAGGCGTTCAAAGTTTGTTTCGTTATTGCAAAACAAAACCAATGGATCATCATCATAGTATAAACTATAATCACCAAGCACTGCATGACTGATTTTTATTGCATTACCACCAGCAATTGATAAATCAGGTTTCACCTTATCAGGACTCCAGCTCCATGTATTCCTGAACCATATCTGTGGAAGCAAACAGAGTTCTGCATCAACATCCGACCGGTTGAAGGCGGTTATTTTAATCAGAATATCTTCTTCAGCGTTTTTTGCATATTCAATAAAAACATCAAAATATTTGTCATCGTCAAATATACCAGTATCGATCAATTCAAATTCAGAATCAGATTTGGTTCTACGTCGATTCTCCGATACCAGCAACGAATACGGATATTCTTTCTGCGGATATTTATAGAGCATTTTCATATAGGAATGGGTCGGCGTATTATCGATGTGATAATAGTATTCCTTGACATCTTCACCGTGATTGCCCTGTTGGCCGGTAAGTCCAAAGAATCTTTCCTTAATGATCGGATCGTGCGTATTCCAAAGTGCCAATGAAAAACATAACAATTGCTTGTCGTCACATAAACCGGCAATACCATCTTCACCCCAGCGAAATGCCTTGCTCCGGGCCTCATCATGTGTTACAAATCCCCAGGCATTGCCATCAGCACTATAATCTTCCCGCACTGTTCCCCATTGTCTGTCAGCCAAATAAGGTCCCCACTTACTCCAGGGTCTGTTTTCGGTTTTAATGCTCTTTATTCTTTCGTTTTCCATGATGTCCTTTTCATTCGATGATCTGTTTCTAATATTTCGAATCGGAATTTTGTATTGAAATTCTACTTTTTAAAATTGATCCCCTCCGAAAAGCAAAATATTGCCACAAAAGCACAAAAACACCAAATTTCACCAATGGTAAAACACTGATTGTGAGTGTTTGGAGTATTTTGGAGATTTGGAGTATTTGTGACATTTCTTTTTTAACAGTTTTTGGAGTGGGCTCAAAATTAGATTTTCAAACAGATTCATTGATTTGCCAGCTTATTCCATTCATTGAGCAATAAGCATCAACAAATATAATTTTTTTTCAGGCAAAACGAAGCATGACAATTCAGGATATGAAAAGATTAACGAAGGGGCAACCAAAAAGGTGAAAATGAAAAACTAATTTTCAGCAACAATCTTCCGGTTAAGAGGTTAGGGTATAACCGTTATATTTTTGGTTATCAGATTATTGATCCCGGGATTTATAATTTCGATGATATGGCTGCCAATTGAATCTGCCTTGATATCCAAGGTCATTCCATTGAGCAACGGAAGATTTTCGGGACACATCAGATTTTCGCCTACACGACGCTTTCCAACTACTGTCACCTGATGGATTTTACCCTTATTTTTCAAAATATAACGACTAAAACTGCTACAACCATCATTGCCAATGATTCCAAAAAATGCAACGGTAATATTCTTTCCAACCTTCACATTATCAGTTACATGGATACTATCAACCTTAATAACATATTCTTCTGTTTTGGTGGAATTCTCTTTTATGCAGGAAAAAGATAAGATTAGCAATAGGATACCTGCCGAGGTCAGAAAGATCGATTTCATCTCAATTTAATTTAGCTTAAAAGTACTCAAAAATAGTGCCGTTCCTGTAAATTCAGGTACAGTTAACGTAAAAAAAATGCTGCCTCTGTAAAAGAGGCAGCATTTTTATATAGAGCATATTGTTTATTAAACAAGTCCCTGGGCGAGCATGGCATCGGCAACTTTCACGAAACCACCGATATTGGCTCCATTCACATAGTTAATGAATCCGTCAGATTGTGTGCCGTATTTAACACAGGTACTGTGGATATCCACCATAATCTGATGTAACCGTGCATCTACTTCTTCACGTGTCCATGACAAACGCAATGAATTTTGGCTCATTTCGAGACCTGAGGTGGCAACACCACCGGCATTGGCTGCTTTACCAGGGCCATAAAGTATTTTACTATTGATATACACATCAACGGCTTCAGGGGTTGATGGCATATTTGCGCCTTCAGAAACAGCGATACAACCATTCTTTACCAACAATTTGGCTTCCTCTTCATTGATTTCATTTTGGGTTGCACATGGCATGGCTACATCACATTTAACACCCCATGGGCGTTCGCCTTCAACGAAACTACCGCCAAATTTGGCAACATATTCAGCAATACGGCCACGTTTCACATTCTTCAACTGCATGATCCAGGCTAATTTCACTGCATCGATACCGTTTGCATCATAAATATATCCACTTGAATCGCTGAGTGTTACAACCTTACCACCCAACTGGGTAACTTTCTCGGTTGCATATTGGGCAACATTACCCGATCCTGAAATAGCTACAATTTTACCTTTAAAACTCTGGCCGCGTGTTTTCAACATTTCTTCAGCAAAATATGTAGCACCATAACCGGTTGCTTCCGGACGAACCAATGATCCACCCCACTCGATGCCTTTACCGGTTAAAACACCTGTAAACTCATTGCGGAGACGTTTGTACTGGCCAAACAAAAAACCGATCTCGCGTCCACCTACTCCGATATCACCGGCAGGAACATCCGTGTTTGGTCCAATATGACGGAACAACTCGCTCATGAAGCTTTGGCAAAAACGCATCACTTCATTGTCTGATTTTCCTTTTGGATCGAAATCGGTACCACCTTTACCACCACCCATAGGCAAAGTAGTAAGTGAGTTTTTCAATACCTGTTCGAAAGCAAGGAATTTCAAAATTCCAAGATTAACGGTTGGGTGAAAACGCAATCCACCTTTATATGGTCCGATGGCGCTATTCATCTCGATACGGAATCCTTTGTTAATCTGCACTTCACCTTTATCGTCCAACCATGGAACACGGAAAAGAATGGTTCTTTCAGGCTCTACCATACGTTCCAAAATCTTAGCTTCGCTGTACTGAGGATGTTCCTCAATATAAGGAAGCAGTGAACTAACCACTTCATGCACAGCCTGGTGAAATTCGATTTCACTTGGATTTTTGGCAATCACTTTTGCCATAAAATCATTCAATTTTTTTTCATTAACGTTTGCCATTTTTACTTTTTATTTGAATGTTAAGAATAAATTTTTTTAACAATCAAACCTACACAGAAAGATAACAGGCTCGTCAAAAACGGCTTTAGATTGGGCAGATTGCGTAGAGGATTCAGTAAAACACCTAAAGAAGTGCGGAGTTCGGAGTTAAATACTTTATAACTCTAATTCACTCCGCACACTGAGCCTGTCGAAGTGTAGCTCACTCCGAACTTTAGTTCACTTTAGATCACTCCGAACTTTAATTCACTAATAAACGTCAACGATATTATTCCTGATGGCGAACTTCACCATGTCAACAGTGGTTTTCAGGTTGATTTTGCGCATGATATTATTCTTATGCGACTCAACGGTGCGCACACTTATAAACAGCCGATCGGCAATTTCCTTGTTTGTATAACTTCGGGCAAAAAGTTTAAGCACTTCCATCTCGCGGGTTGAAAGGCTTTTTTCACGTTCACGCCGCGCCTCAGCCGCCTCATCCGAACCATTGAGATAATTCCGAAGTATCAGGTTAGTGATTGTTTTGGCGTAGAAATCGAAACCATTACGCAGGGTATAAATGGCTTCAACCATTTCGTCACGGTTTGTTTCACTGGTAAGATGACCTTTTGCACCTGCTTTGATCATCTTGAAAATCATATTTTCGATTCGGTACATCGATAAGACCAATACCTGAACCTTGGGATGTTTTTTACATAGCAAACTTATCAACTCAGCGTCTTCCGGATCTGGTGTGTAAAGCACAACGATGACCACATTGGCCCAGTCGAAGTATAATTTCTGAATCAGGTCGGTTACAGTTCGTGAACTATGAACAATCTGAATATCAATAACATCCGACAATAAACTTTGAATCCCGTCACACATGACCGGATGTTCATCAACCAAAGCTACTTTAATTTTATCCATGCGTTTTGCACTTCGTAAGGCTTGGGCAAACTTACAAAATAAGGTCGCTTCTTTTACCAGAATCCATGAAAAAATCCTAAGCAGGTTCTCTGTTCACAGTCTGTATCCGAAGCAGGCCCTAAGAGGTTGAATCGCCTGTGTTTTTATATGGCATAATTAGTCTGCAGCTATGCCTAATAGCAGTTTTGTGGGCTTGGTCAATGTCACTCGCGATGAACTTTATACGGGACTGCCGCTTCAAATTGCTCTTTCATAGGCTATTGGGCATAGGTGCTGTTACCAACAGTACTTTTTAGTCTTATCATCTTTTACAAAAATACTCCAACGAATCAACTATTGCCTTGTTGATGGGTGTAAACTTAATTTCGAATTCCTGTTTTACTTTTTTGTTTGAATAAAAGTTGTTTATAGTCAACACTTTGGCGTTTGTGGAAGAAATGTCGGTTTTGATTCCAAGCATCCTAATGAAATTTCCAATCAGGCCGATGAACCGGAGTATAAAATCGGGAATCGGGATTAGTGTTGTTATTTGATTGTTTAATGAAACGACTTTTCTAAAGAAATCTTTATAACTCAAATTTTCATTGGCAAGAATGTATTTTTGCCCAGATTGTTTCAAACTAAGTGCTTTAATAATTGCATCGGCAACATCGGAAACGTGAACAAAATTTTTGCCTCCTGATGGGTAAAACACAAAGCGTTTATTCAATGCCATTAGTATAATTCTTCCCGAACTTGGTTTGGTGTCATTTGCGCCAAGCATAAATGTAGGACTTATAGTTGTGATATTCAACCTTGTCGCAGCTTTATCGATGATTCTTTGTGCCTGATTTTTACTTAAAGCGTAAAGCGATTTTGTAAAGGGGCTTTTCATTGGCTGCTCCTCGTTTCCTGGATTCGAAATACTGCCATAGCCGTAAGTATTTGCCGTGCCAATGTAAACTAATTTTTTAACATGGTTTTCAATGCAAGCATCAATAACGTTTTGGGTGCCCAGTACGTTTGTTTCGTAATAATCTTCGAGTTTTAATAATTTTTGCGACGTATTTGCTGCAATATGAACAACATATTGGCATCCTTTTATTTGTTTTGTAAGTTCTCTTAAATCTTGCAAATCAGTTTCGATAAGTGTTAAGTTTTTCAGATTCGGTTTTACAAAACTTTTTTTTTACGTACCAACGCACTAACGGCAAAACCTTGTTCTGTAAACTTTACCACAAGATTCGTACCCAGCAATCCATTTGCTCCTGTTACAAAAACTTTGTCCATTGTTATTGGTGTTTGATTTCTCTGCGAACAGCCCTCGAAAACAAAGGAAGCCTTAACCATATCGGTATTGTTTTTAACATTAACCAACTAAATCCGTTACCCTTCAACATTATTAAAGTGTCACGTTTAAAAAGTTGTCTGACTGATATTTCAGCAACTTTTTCGGGCGACAACAAGCCAACTTTACCAAAGAAACCTTGCTTGTTTATTCGTGCAGTTACATCGGGATTGGTTTTCATTGGTCCCGGGTTTACCACGCTGATAAAAACATTCGATTTTTTATATTCCTCATACAAACCACGGCTAAAATAATGCACATAAATCTTTGATGCAGGGTAAACTGTTTTGAAAGCCACCGGACTAAATGCCGCCATACTTGAAACGTTTAATATGTATGCTTTATTTTGTTTTTGCAGATTTTGAAATATTTGCTTTGTTATAATGGTTGTAGCCATTACGTTTAACTGGATGATTGTATTAAGGTAATTTACGTCTGCGTCATCGAAACATTTTGTCCCCCCAACTCCTGCATTGTTTATGAGAACTTGTACATTATATTTTTGGTTGATATCGGTTGTTACCTCAATAATATTTTCAATTTTGGTTAAATCGGTTTCGTAATATAATGACTTGTTGTTGTATTTGTTCTCGATGTCAATGCAAATGTTTGTTAAGTCTTTATCAGGTAAATCTATGAGTATTGTATTAAATCCTTTTTTTGATAATTCATACGAAAAAGCTTTACCAAGCCCTCCTGCTGCCCCTGTAATTATTGCAAAACTATCCATTATTTATTTTTTGATTATTAACGCTATAGATGTCTTTGTATTGTTGGTAACTCAGATAATGCGACAACAAACCATTACAA
>JABFQW010000060.1 GCA_013141455.1 Bacteroidales bacterium | reverse complement strand
GTTCCATACCGAGGCCACCAATTACTTCAAATTGTGAATTATATCTTGTGTTTTCATTACGCTTTACTCCATTGGCAGCATTACCATCAAGCACCTTGTAATGTTGCGCTAATAATTGGGAGTATTGCAAATTTGCCTCAATAAAAAGAAAATCAAGCAGATAGTATCGTGACCCCAAAGAAAAGCCGAGATATTGGTTTCTGAATTTAATTGTGGGTGAGTTTGCGTTTCCGCCTATCATGAAGTATTGTAATCCGGTGATAAGAGCTGTTTTTTGGGAAATGAAATAACTGTAATCGACTGAGAAGGCGGGTTGAAGAACCGGCTGAAGGCTCAATGTATCATTTTCAAGTTTCGACAATCCGGCGCCGGCAGCAATCGATAATACCTGTTTGTCCGGTTCCTGTGCAAGGCTAATCAAGGGAAAAAGTATTACCAGCCAAAGGGCAAGTGATTGAAATAAAGATAGGATTTTGAACTTCATCGGTCTTTGTTTTTGCAAATATAATCAAAAAGAAAATGAATAAATTAAGATTATCGGCCGGGCACCCTGAAAAATAATCCAGCCCATTTTCACGTGTCGGATTTTTTGAATCGTCTGAAAGACTGATTATTTCGCGTATTTGACATCTCTTCCCAAATAACGTGCTGTTATTCCGAGCATTTCTTCGATGCGGAGCAATTAGTTATATTTGGCTAAACAGTCGGTGCGGCTTGCCGATCCGGTCTTGATCAAACCAGTATTCAGTGCAACAGCATGGTCGGCGATGGTGGTGTCTTCGGTTTCGTCTGAACTGGGTATTCACTTTAAAACTGTTCGTACGGCTATATATTTCTCCCTATCTACACAAATCTCAAATCGTCTGGACTTCTCCTGCTATCCCAAATATGTAAAACATGAATTTCATTTTTGACGATTGAATAGATAATCAGGTAGGCATCCATAACAAAGAATCTTTCATCACGATGTTCGATTTTTCTGCCCATCTCAGGAAAATGCGAAAGATGTTTGATAGCATCCCTCAGAGATTTATCTAATTTATGGCTATATGTTTTGTTACCTGTTTTCTGAAACCAATAATCTAAAATACTGATCCTATCAGATAAAGCATTTGCAGACCAAATTACTCGCTTAACCATTTCTCAACCAATAAATCAGCGTCATGATTGGAAAAACTTTTTCCAAGTTTTATCTGTTCATGTGATTCTTCAATGCGGTTTATCTGCTCTTTAGATAACATTGGTATAGCCGCTGATGAATATTTCCTGTCTATGATTTGCTTTACAGCAAGCAAAAAATCATCATCATCAATGTTTTCGATGCTTTCATGCAGAACCATTCTTAATTCTTGCGTACTCATAGATGTTTTTTTTACAAAAATACAAAATTTAAAGAGTAAGGACAATCATTACAAATCCTGGCAAGATAGTGAATGAAATTTGATCATAATGAATTCAGAAGCCTTATAAGCAAGTGAATAGGGGGAGGTGAAAAAAAATCCGGTCCATTTTCATGAACCGGATTCGTATTAAAAGATGATCAAAAATTATTTCGCGTATTTGAAGTCTCTTCCCAAATAACGGGCTGTGTTTCCGAGCATTTCTTCGATGCGGAGCAACTGGTTGTATTTGGCAATACGGTCGGTGCGGCTGGCCGATCCTGTCTTGATCAATCCTGTGTTCAGTGCAACCGCAAGGTCGGCGATAGTTGTGTCTTCGGTTTCGCCCGAACGGTGACTCATCACGGCAGTATATGAATTTCGGTAAGCCATATTCACAGCGTCGATGGTTTCGGTTAAGCTGCCGATCTGGTTTACTTTAACAAGAATTGAGTTGGCAACGCCCTTTTCAATTCCCATGGCCAGACGTTTTACATTGGTCACAAACAAATCGTCGCCCACCAACTGTACTTTACTGCCCATTTTTTCTGTCATAAGCTTCCAGCCGGCCCAATCGTCTTCGGCCATGCCATCTTCAATAGAGATAATCGGATAGCGTTTTGTCCAGTCGTGCCAGTAATCGACCATTTGCGATGGTGTCAGTTTGTCACCGGTTGATTTATGAAGATGATAAACATTTTCTTCAGGGAGATAATATTCTGATGAAGCAGGGTCGAGTGACAGGAAGATATCCACTCCAGGTTTGTATCCGGCTTTCTCGATGGCTTCGAGAATCACCTGGACGGCTTCTTCGTTCGATTTGAGGTTCGGGGCAAATCCGCCTTCATCGCCAACATTGGTTGAATAACCTCGTTTTTTAAGTACTGATTTCAGGTTATGAAACACTTCGGCTCCCATGCGGATGGCTTCGGTAAACGTATTGGCTCCAACTGGCATAATCATAAACTCCTGAAAATCGATGCTGTTATCGGCATGTGAACCGCCATTGATGATATTCATCATCGGGATAGGAAGGGTGTTGGCATTTGTGCCGCCGATATAACGGAACAAGGGCTGACCGGTTTCCTGAGCTGCAGCATGTGCCACGGCCAATGATACACCAAGGATTGCGTTTGCACCCAAATTTGCTTTATTGGGAGTTCCATCCAGTTCAATCAGTTTCTGGTCAATTTCGTTTTGATCGGTGATGTAGTAGCCATGCAACTCATCAGCGATAATATTGTTTACATTTTGAACGGCTTTCAAAACGCCTTTTCCGAGATAAACACTTTGATCGTCATCGCGTAATTCAACGGCTTCATGCACCCCTGTTGACGCACCTGAAGGTACCGCGGCACGGCCGATTGTACCGTCTTCGGTTAAAACATCCACTTCGATGGTGGGATTTCCACGCGAATCAAGTATCTGACGGGCATGGACATTGATAATGTGACTCATATTTTTTCAATTTAATTATACTGCAAATTTACCATAATAAAACACAAAAAGGACAAAGTCGTAATGACCCTGTCCTTTTTTTTATCGCAAACGATTGTTATCGTTATTCTGTTTCAGTAGCTTCGGGGCTTTTAACTTCAGCCTTTTCAGTTGTCTTTTTGGCAACTGTTTCGGTAGTTTTCTTAGCCGAACGTCTTCTGGTAGGTTTAGCCTTTGCAGGTGCTTTACCTGAAGTCAACAGAAGCTCATTATAATCAACCAACTCGATCATCGCCATCTCAGCATTGTCACCCAAACGGGCTCCAAGCTTGATGATACGTGTATATCCACCCGGACGATCGCCCACTTTTGCAGCGATATCCCTGAAAAGTTCAGTCACGGCAAATTTATTTTGTAAATCGCGGAAAACAATACGGCGCGATTGGGTTGAATCATCTTTCGAGCGGGTAACCATTGGTTCAAAATACACACGTAATGCTTTTGCTTTGGCAACCGTAGTGGTGATTCGTTTGTGCAGGATGAGCGACGCAGCCATATTCGACAACATGGCACTGCGGTGCGAGCTGGTTCTGCCCAAATGATTAATTTTCTTATTATGTCTCATTATGCTTAATCCTTATCTAATTTGTACTTTACGATATTCATCCCAAATTCGAGACCTTTGTTTTTAACCAGGTCTTCTAATTCAGTCAGCGATTTTTTGCCAAAATTACGGAACTTGAGCAGATCAGTTTTGTTGAATGCTACCAACTCGCCAAGTGTCTCTACATCGGCTGCCTTCAGGCAGTTCAGTGCGCGAACCGACAAGTCCATATCGACCAATTTGGTTTTAAGGAGTTGACGTATATGTAATGAGCTTTCGTCAAATTCTTCAGAAACCATTTTTTCTTCAACATTCACCGTGATTTTCTCATCTGAAAACAACATGAAATGGTGAATAAGTATCTTGGCAGATTCCTTTAATGCATCTTTGGGCTGAATCGATCCATCAGAGATCACTTCAATTACAAGTTTCTCGTAGTCGGTTTTTTGCTCAACACGAAAATCCTCAATGTGATATTTCACGTTCTTGATTGGAGTGTGGATGGAATCGATCGCAATGGTGCCGAGTGGCGCGTTGGCAATTCGGTTTTCTTCAGCAGGAACGTATCCGCGACCCTTATTGATAGTCAATTCGATACTCAACTTTACTGAAGGTTCCATATTACAAATAACCATCTCAGGATTGAGAACCTGAAAAACGGAAAGGAATTTATTTATATCACCGGCTTTAAACTGTGTCTGGTCGCCGATAACGATATTTACTTTTTCGGATGTCTCGGAAGATATCTGTTGTTTGAACCTCACTTTCTTGAGATTCAATACGATATCCGACACATCTTCAACAACACCTTCGATTGCTGAAAACTCATGCTGTACGCCTTCGATCCTGACAGAGGTAATCGCAAAACCTTCGAGTGACGAAAGCAGGATTCTCCTGAGTGAATTGCCAATGGTAATACCAAAGCCCGGTTCGAGGGGTCGAAATTCAAACACACCACGGTGTTCATCTGATTCGACCATGATAACCTTTTCGGGTTTTTGAAACGCTAAAATTGCCATAGTATTGGTTTAGAGTTTGATAGAATTTCCTACCAGGTTATTATTTCATTTATTATTTCGAATACAACTCAACGATCAACTGTTCCTTGATTGTTTCAGGTATATCTTCACGTACAGGGTAGTTCATGAATTTTCCACTCATTTTAGAACCATCCCATTCGAGCCAGGGAAAACGTGTTACACGGCCTTCGAGCGATGTAACAATTGCTTCAAGGCTCTTCGATTTTTCGCGTACACCAACAATATCACCTTCTTTTACAAGATAGGATGCAATATTCACAACCTTACCATTCACTGTGATATGACAGTGACCAACAAGCTGGCGGGCAGCGCTGCGGGTAGGTGCGATACCGAAACGGAACACGAGGTTATCGAGACGGGCTTCGAGTAACTGGAGCAAAATTTCACCGGTAACACCACTTTTATGAGCGGCTTTTTCAAAAATTCTGCGGAATTGTTTTTCGAGTATCCCGTAAGTATATTTTGCTTTTTGCTTTTCCTGTAACTGAGTTCCATACTCCGATACTTTCTTTCTGCGTTTGGCGCTTCCGTGTTGTCCGGGAGGGTAATTCTTTTTTTCGAACGCTTTGTCGGCACCATAAATGGCTTCGCCGAATTTACGTGCTATTCTTGATTTAGGACCAATATATTTAGCCATAGTTTTTTAAAGTTTAATTTAACAATTCTAACACCTCGATTACACTCTTCTTCTTTTAGGTGGACGGCAACCATTGTGAGGCAATGGTGTAACGTCATTAATTTCGGTCACTTCAACTCCTGAAGAGTGAATTGCCCTGATTGCGGATTCGCGTCCGGCACCTGGTCCTTTAACATAAACTTTAACTTTTCTCAATCCAAGGTCATAAGCGGTCTTGGAACAGTCTTCTGCTGCCATTTGTGCAGCGTATGGAGTATTCTTTTTGGAACCTCTGAAGCCCATTTTACCGGCCGATGCCCAGGAAATGACTTGTCCTGCGTTGTTTGTCAAAGAAATGATGATGTTGTTAAAGGAGGCCTTAACAAAAGCTTTTCCTAATGCTTCAACCTTAACAACACGTTTCTTTGTTACTCTTGTGGTTTTTGCCATAATTTAAATTAATTACTTAAGCGGTTATCTATCGTCCGGTTACTGTTTATTTAGTAACCTTCTTTTTATTTGCAACAGTTTTCTTGCGACCTTTACGTGTACGGGCATTGTTTTTTGTACTCTGTCCGCGCAATGGCAGTCCTAAACGGTGACGGATTCCGCGATAGCAACCAATATCCATCAATCGTTTGATATTGAGTTGGGTTTCACTGCGAAGTTCACCTTCTACCTTGAACTGATCGCCAATGACGGTTCTGATATTGTTCTGCTCCTCATCGTTCCAGTCCTGTACTTTTTTGTCGAAACTAACACCGGCTTGTTTCAAAATGTTTTGTGAAGCACTTCTTCCAATGCCATAAATGTAAGTCAATGCAATTTCGCCCCGTTTATTGTTTGGTATATCTACACCAGCAATTCTAGCCATATATCTTGATTATTAATAATTACGAATAATATTATCCCTGACGTTGTTTAAACTTAGGGTTCTTTTTGTTAATAACATACAATCTGCCCTTGCGACGTACGATCTTGCACTCGGCTGATCTCTTCTTAACGGATGCTCTTACTTTCATTTTGTTTAAGTTTCAATTGTTTACCACCTTGGTGGAAATATACTAGTCTTGTTGCTAATTCTATTTGTATCGGAATGTTATACGTCCTTTCGACAAATCGTACGGCGACATTTCCAGTTTCACCCTGTCGCCAGGTAGAATCTTAATATAATGCATACGCATTTTACCTGAGATATGTGCTGTAATCGTGTGGCCGTTTTCGAGCTCCACGCGAAACATTGCATTTCCCAATGATTCTAAAACTGTTCCGTCTAATTCAATCGACAATTGTTTTGCCATAATTTATTCATTCATTTGTTTCAATACCTCGTCAATCCATTCAAAACTCGATAATATATCGGCTTTTCCATCTCTGATTGCCAATGTATGTTCAAAGTGTGCCGATGGTTTCCTGTCGCTCGTGCGTATTGTCCATCCGTCAGCAGACTGTGTTATATGTCGTGTTCCCAAATTTATCATCGGTTCGATTGCAATAACCATACCACTTACTAATTTAGGACCACTACCCTGTTTACCATAATTTGGTACTTCGGGTTTTTCATGCAGTCGTTTTCCAACACCGTGGCCAACAAGTTCCCTAACAACTCCATAACCGAATTGTTCGGTATATGATTGAATTGTATGGCTTATATCGCCTACCCTTTTACCGCTCACAGCCATTTCAATGCCGAGATACAGTGATTTTTTTGTCCGTTCGAGAAGTAATAAGGTCTCGGGGACTACATTACCAATGGCAAATGTAAAAGCCGAATCACCATAAAAACCGTTTTTCAGAACTCCACAATCAACCGAAACGATATCACCATCTTTCAACCTGAGTTTGCCGGGTATGCCATGTACCACATGATCGTTAACCGAGATACAAAGGGTAGCAGGAAATCCTGAATATCCCTTGAAACCAGGAATTGCACCATGATCACGGATAAACTCTTCAGCAATCTTATCCAATTCAATTGTTTCGATACCGGGCTTCAGATGTTTTGCAACTTCGGCCAGTGTTTTTCCAACAAGCAAAGAACTCTCGCGTTGAACCTCTATCTCCTCATCAGTTTTAATATGAATCATCCCTTGATAGAAATATAGGTTAACCCATATTCATTGATGCAGAACGACCTTTGATTCTGCCTGATTTTGTTAGTCCGTCGTAATGACGCATTAATAAATAACTTTCAATCTGCTGCAATGTATCCAACACAACCCCTACTAAAATTAACAGGGAAGTTCCACCGAAAAATTGAGCAAACGACATGCTAACTCCCAGGTTACCAACCAGCGAAGGCATGATAGCCACAATACCAAGGAAAATTGAACCAGGTAATGTGATTCGTGACATAACATTATCTAAGTATTCAGCTGTTTTCTTTCCCGGTTTAACACCTGGGATAAATCCGCTGTTTTTCTTCATATCTTCAGCCATTTGGTTAGGATTAACCGTAATAGCAGTATAAAAATAGGTAAATGCAATGATCAGTATAAAAAATGTGAAATTATACCAGAATCCCTGAATATCGGTAAAAGCTGCTGCGACTCCTGAAAGACTTTCGGAAGATGTAAAACCAACCAAAGTGATAGGAAGGAACATGATTGCCTGTGCAAAAATGATCGGCATAACACCTGCGGCATTAACTTTTAAAGGAATATACTGACGAACTCCACCATACTGTTTGTTGCCTACAATTCGTTTTGCATATTGAACAGGAACCTTGCGTGTACCCTGTACAAGTAAAATAGTGAGCAGAATAACAAATATAAGCACCACAATTTCGACAAGGAAATAGACCAATCCACCGCCTTGTTGTTCCAATCTTGAGAAGAACTCTGCAAAAAGTGCGAAAGGCAAACGTGCGATAATACCAATCATAATGATGAGTGAAATACCATTTCCAATACCTTTATCCGTGATGCGTTCGCCAAGCCACATTACAAACAAGGTGCCGGCAATCAAAATTACTGTGGACGACATCCAGAAAAATGCGGACGGATTGGCGACATTAGGATCGAAAGGTGTTACGGCTTCGGGAGGAAGCTGTGATATCATATTGGCAATATAGGCCGGTGCCTGAAGTGCAACAATAATTACTGTGAGGTAACGGGTCATTTGGTTGATCTTACGACGTCCGCTTTCACCTTCACGTTGTAAACGCTGGAAGTATGGGATAGCCATACCAAGCAACTGAATTACGATGGAAGCTGAAATATACGGCATGATACCCAAAGCGAAAATAGAAGCTTTGGAAAATGCCCCACCCGAGAACATATTAAGCAATCCTAACAAGCCGGTATTTGCCTGACTATTCAAGTTTGCGAGCATATTCGGGTCAACCCCCGGAAGTGGGATATAAGAACCCAATCGGTAGATCACGATAATACCCAAGGTATAAAGGATACGCTTGCGCAGTTCCTCAATCTTGTTGATATTCCTTAGTGTTTCAAATAGTCTTTTCATTCAGTTTACAGTTTTTCAGTCACCCCACCTGCAGCCTCAATAGCAGCGATTGCAGATGCAGAGAATCCATGAGCTTTAACATCGAGTTTAGCGGTCAGGGTGCCGTTACCAAGAATCTTGATAAGGTCTTTCTTCTGAGCCAATCCATTTTCGATTAAAACCTGGGGATTGATTATTGAAACACTTTTCGTTTCGGCCAACTGTTGCAATGTATCGATGTTGATACCTTTATATTCTTTGCGGTTGATGTTGGTAAATCCAAACTTAGGCACACGTCTTACGAGAGGCATTTGTCCTCCTTCGAAGCCTATTTTACGTTTTGTTCCGGAGCGTGATCCGGCGCCTTTATGTCCACGGGTTGAAGTGCCTCCAAACCCTGAACCCTGACCGCGGCCGATCCGCTTCACATTTTTAACGGAACCTTTAGCTGGTTTAAGATTACTTAGATCCATCTTATATCTTTATTTCCTGTTTACTTACAATTACAATTCTTCAACTTTGAGCAGGTGTTTCACCTTGTCAACCATACCGGCTACCTGAGGAGTCATCTCTACTTCAATTGATTGGTTCATTCGTTTAAAACCTAAGGCCGTTAGTGTGGCTTTTTGTCTTTTTGGTCGTCCAATACCACTTTTTATCTGGGTAATTTGCGCTTTTTTCATGGTCTTCAAAAAATTATCCGTTAAATACAGTATCAAGATCAACACCTCTAACCTGGGCTATTGTGTAGGCATCGCGCAGTTGGGTAAGCGCATCAAAGGTCGCTTTCACAACAGAGTGAGGGTTTGATGAGCCTTTCGACTTTGCCAATACATCTTTTACACCAACACTTTCGAGAACAGCACGCATAGCACCACCAGCAATTACTCCGGTACCAGCCGAGGCGGGTTTCAGAAATACCAGAGCTCCGCTATACTTACCATATTGCTCGTGAGGGATGGTCCCTTTCAGAACTGGTACTTTCACTAAGTTTTTCTTGGCGTCGTCGATTCCTTTGGCAATGGCGGCTGTAACTTCCTTGGCTTTACCAAGTCCGTAACCTACAACACCATTTTCGTTTCCTACAACAACGATAGCTGAAAAGCTGAAAGTACGTCCCCCTTTGGTTACTTTGGTAACGCGTTGGATACTTACCAATCGATCTTTAAACTCGATTTCGCTGGATTTTACTCTTTTTACGTTTACGTCTGACATAGTTTCTTAGAATTTTAATCCTCCTTCACGTGCAGCTTCAGCCAATGACTTCACCCTACCGTGATATAAATATCCATTACGATCGAAAACAACTTCCGAGATGCCGGCGGCCATTGCCTTTTCAGCAATCAGTTTACCTACCATTTTGGCCTGTTCGATCTTTGTAACTTTCTGCTCGGCGAGACCTTTTTCGGCTGAACCGGCGGCGGCAACAGTACGACCTTCTGCATCGTTAATCAGCTGCACATAAATCTGTTTATTACTTCTGAAAACAGTCAGGCGTGGACGTTCAGCCGAACCGATAACGATTCTTCTGATCCTTTTCTTGATGCTGCTTCTTCTTTCTTGTTTCTTATTCTTCATAGCCCTTTTAGCTTTTACTTGTTAAATCTATTTACCGGCTGTTTTACCTGCTTTGCGGCGCAATACCTCACCCTGGAAACGAACACCTTTTCCTTTGTATGGTTCTGGTGTCCTGAGCGATCTTATTTTGGCAGCTACCTGACCAAGTAATTGTTTATCGGCGCAACTCATTTTAATCAATGGGTTTTTACCTCTCTCAGTAACCGTTACTATCGTAATTTCCGGTGGCATTTCGAAGAATATGTTGTGCGAAAAACCGAGGGCAAGTTCAAGTATCTGACCTTTGGCATCGGCTTTATAACCAACGCCTACCAATTCCTGAACAACATGAAAACCGGTTGAAACGCCTTTTACCATATTGTTGATAAGGGAGCGGTACAAGCCATGTTTAGCACGGTGTTCGATGGCTTCAGAAGCACGTTCGACTACTACTATATTTCCTTCTATTTTCAATTCAACTGAATCATCAATTCGTTGTTGAAGTTCACCGAGTTTTCCTTTAACGGTAACAATTTTATCGTTTGAAACGCTAATTGTTACATCGGCAGGTAACTCAATGGGTAATTTACCTATTCTTGACATTGATCGGGTCTCCTGTTTATTAACTGATATAACACAATACTTCTCCACCAATATGCAGACGACGCGCTTCTTTGTCGGTCATCATACCCTGTGAGGTAGATATGATTGCTACGCCCAGACCGTTCAATACACGTGGCATGCTTTCGGTGTGGATATATTTTCTCAAACCGGGACGTGAGATGCGCTCAAGACTTGTAAGAGCGGGCATCTTTGATACCGGATGATATTTAAGGGCAATTTTAATTATCCCTTGTTTGTCATCATCTTCGAATTTATAGTTAAGGATATATCCTTTCTCAAATAAAATCTTGGTGATGGCCTTCTTCACATTGGAAGCGGGTATTTCAACGATTCTATGTTTTGCAGAAACCGCATTACGGACTCTGGTCAAATAATCTGCTATCGGGTCAGTATTCATTGTTTGCTTTGATATTTAATTACTACCAACTTGATTTTTTAACTCCAGGGATCAATCCTTTGAGTGCCATCTCCCTGAAGTTGATACGGGAGACACCAAACTGCCGCATATAGCCTTTTGGCCGACCGGTTAACTGGCAACGGTTATGCAGACGCACTGGTGAAGCATTTTTTGGTAGTTTTTGCAATCCTTCATAATCACCTGCTGCTTTCAGGGCGGCACGTTTAACTGCATACTTTTCAACCAGCTTCTGTCTTTTACGCTCGCGCGCTTTCATTGACTCTTTTGCCATGATCTATAATTTTTTTTGATTTTTAAAAGGCAGGCCAAATTCTTTAAGCAAGGCCATTGCTTCCTGATCAGTTTTGGCGGTGGTAACAAATGTAATGTCCATACCGTTGATTCTGTTCACCTTATCGATATCGATTTCGGGGAAAATAATCTGTTCTGTTACACCAAAACTGTAGTTTCCACGTCCATCAAAACCTTTGTCGTTGATACCGCGAAAATCTCTTACACGTGGGAGTGCCACTGCGATCAAACGTTCGAGAAACTCGTACATTTTATCACCACGTAAGGTAACACGAACACCAACAGGATTGCCTTTACGCAATTTGAAGTTAGAAATATCTTTCTTTGAAACAGTAGGCACAGCCTTCTGACCTGAGATATTGGTCATTTCCTCGACACCGTAGTCGATAAGTTTTTTATCGGTCAAAGCGGCGCCAATTCCCTGGTTAAGTGCTATTTTTACCAGTCGTGGAACCTGCATTCCGGTTTTATAATTAAACTGGGCTTGCATTGCAGGCACGATATCGCTTTTGTATTGCTCTTTTAATCTGGGCTGATAGTTCATTACTTAATTACCTCCCCTGTCTTTTTAGAATAACGCACTGAGTTTCCTGTTTTTTCATTTATTTTACGACCTATCCGTGTAGGTTTGCCCTTTGCATCAACAATTTTTAAGTTTGATACATGTACCGGTGCTTCCTTTTTCATGATACCACCATGTGTTTTTTTGGCATTGGGTC
>JABFQW010000023.1 GCA_013141455.1 Bacteroidales bacterium | reverse complement strand
CCATTTAGTATGTTAATGGCCAGTTCAATCGTGCAGGATGGCCACGGAATGCTTCCGTTATTGGCTGAGTCGCCAAAAGGATTTATTGCCGTAAAAGCCGTTAATATTGCGATAGGATTGGCGGTAGGATTGCTGGGGATTGTAGTTGGTTTTTAACGACTACGCCTGACCGATTTCTGGTAAAGTCCATCCAGAAACTCCGAAACGGCTTCATAACTATTAGTCGATTTTACACTTTCGCGAAGTTTTTCGGGATCGTAATTCTTATACGAATCCAACATCGTTATGAGTGCATCAGTTAGTTGGTTTTCATTTTTTGAATCGACCAACAAACCATTTCCATTGTTCACAATTTCAGGAATCCCTCCTACCCGTGTTGCCAGCACAGGCAACCCACAGGCGAAGGCCTCCGGAATGACAACTGGCATGCTTTCATAATTACTGAAAAGCACCAGGAAATCGGATGAGGCAAGTTCATCAACGAGTTCCTTATTTTGCAGAAGTCCGGTGAAACGGACAATACCGGCAGATTCAAGATCAATGGCAGACTTCCGAATCTCTTCAAAATCCATCCCTTCACCAATCAAGACACATTCAAAATCATGACGATCGATTGATAACTTTCGAAATGAATGCAGTAATCCGGTAATATTTTTTGAACGATCCTCAAAACAACTGATATGAACAATTTTGATGGAACGATTCACTTCATGCGTTTGAATGGTAAATAGATTAACATCGACCACATTTGGTAAAACGACATACGCCTGATTCACAAGCCCGTGACGCTTCATTGCCTCTGCCAGGTTGTTGGTGACTGTCGTCACAAAGGAAGCATTCTTCACGACAATTTTGGTCAGTGTCTTCCTGCAATATCCCTTAAAACCGTTTGTTAGCGGCAGATAACGCGACCAATGCTCAGTGATGATAAACGGAATGCTCTTTGCCAGTTTAAACCACAAAGCAATCAATCCAAGCCGGGTAAGAATATGCACGTGAATCAACTGAAATTCACCGGATTTCTCTTTTATCAAACCAATACCCTTGAAGTTGGCTTTATAGAAGCGGTAACCGTTTATTATTTTTGACAGAAAAACTGGTTTCAGTACAGATTTTCGATAATAGATTGTCGTATTAAAAACACCCTGTTCTTCGGTTTGGTTGATTTCAAATACTTTCTCCTGTGTTGAATTGGCTTCATTGACATAAACAACCGAAACCTGATTTCGGAGAGCAACAGCTTCGGCATGGCGTTGCACGAAAAGTCCAAACATTGGATCATAACGATTTGGATACCAACGTGGTAAAAAAAGTATATGTAATTTTTTCTTTTCCGATGAATTCGTCATGATGTAAAATTAATCTGAAAACCTTTCGTGGATGACATTTATTGCATGTTTCAACCGATTTTCACCAAAACCGGAGATAACAGCGAAAGGCAAATTGGCTTGTGTGAGCTCCATTTTGTACTTATCGAATATAATCTGACGGCTGTTTGGATGTTCACGCAGAGGATCAGGTTCCCATGGCAGGTCAATATCGCATAACAAATAAAGATCATAGTATTGATTTTCATAAGCCTGCTTAATAAAATCAGGAATTTGATTAAAAACAAAATCAGTCCAAATCTTACAAACGAGCATTTCCGTATCGCTAAACAGAAATTGATTTGCTTTATCGATCATTCTGTGTTCGTGTGCTAACTGACCTTTGGCAATCTCAACAACATCTTCCAGGACATAAGCGGTATCCTTTCCCGACAAATACTCGCGGGCATATTCCGGAATCCAAACGGTATTAAATTCCTTCGCGAGGTGTCCGGCTAACCACGATTTTCCGGTAGATTCGGGTCCGGTGATGGCGATTTTTCTAAGCATTTCTTACTTCTTTTCGCCATGAATAATAGCCCATGACCGCTAAAATCAAAAAGATAAAATACTGGAAACTGGTAAAAACCAATCCTTTATAATAGAACATTGGCAAACAAATGATATCACCAATGATCCAGTAAATCCAATTCTCTATTTTTTTTATAGCCATCAGCCACATACCCACGATGAAAACCGATGTGGTGAATGCATCAATATAAGGGACAGTACTGTCAGTGTAATTTACCAAAACGTAACTTATCATTACAAATGAAATAATTACGATCAAAACTGCCGTGACATGGCCTTTCAGACTCAGCCATGCGATTTTCACCACCGTTTTCTCCTCTTTCTTTCGTGTCCAGTTATACCAGCCATACACACTCATCACGAAATAAATCCAGTTTATTCCCATGTCGGCATAAAGTCCGGCATGAAAACAGATATAAACATAGATCAATACGTTTACGATACCGGTTGGATACACGAGGATGTTTACCTGCCAGCTATACCAAACGCTCAACAAACCAAAAACCACCGCGATAATTTCAAGTAAGGTGGTCTGATACAGATTCTGAAGAAAGATTTCGAAGAAACTACTTATTTCCATGATAATGCTGCCGGTCGGAGTTTACGATTTTAAGTACAAACACCGAATGAGGCAGCTCACAGGAAGTCCTTATTTCAGTGGTAACAATCCGCATAACATCATCATAGCTTCCAAAGACCTGGGTACTTAAACCATTGGTAACTACCACTATTTCGGTATGTTGGTTTAATCGCGAAATAAATTCAAGTATCGGTGGAACAAAGTCATCCGAAAGTGGGTAATAGCTGATATCGATGGAAATATTCATGTTAGAATATCATATTTAATTGAAAATAAATGGAAATGAATATCCGAATTGTTGAACAAGTTTCGACTAAACTAAACTGATTTAACTTGTCGATTTTATGTTAGCCACACCGACATAACAGTAATTTACCGCATATCCACCACGTCAACTCCCGGATATTCAGATGCATTAAACTTAAAATCAGCGTCTTTCATTGGAGTGTTTGGCGTCATTTTGGTGATGTCATACACAAAAGTATTGCCGCCATTATCAAAAATCGAAAAATTGACAATCTGTTGTTTCGTCTCGTTAATTCCGATCTGTATCTTCACGAATTTCTTCACCTTATTCGGTTTCAGTTCAATGGTTTTCAAACCTTTGGCCGTATTGGATTTATCGTTGGTAAACGTTGCTTTAAAATCTTCGTAATAGGATGTTAAAATACTACTTGGGGTGATAGCATCTTCTGATTTTTCGACGTTGCTCACCATCACCTCCTGGCTGTCTTCGAGGTATGTCCATACTGTCTTTGCATCACAAACCACCATCTGACCGGCCATTTTCAACTTATATGCATCGCCCATCATAAAAACAGAGCCTTTTTTAATTTCATCGATACCGGCCTCGCTGTTTAACATACGATAGCTGAAATCAACCTCCAGTGTTTTGTATGATTTTGTGTTATCGATAACTGTTTTTAAAAGTTGCTCGGCATTTTTCTGGGCCGAAACCTCGCTTAATGAAAAGACGAGTGAAAAAATTAAAATTGTTGTAACTGAGATTTTGTTAATCATTATTATGGTTTTTTGAGTCTAAATCCTTCAAAAACTGTTCCAAAGCCATTTCGTTTGCTACTCTAACCTCGCGAGCCTTGCTACCTTCGAAAGGCCCGACGATTCCTGCAGCCTCCAGCTGGTCGATAATACGTCCGGCACGGTTGTAACCAAGCTTCAGTTTTCGTTGTAACAATGAAGTTGAACCTTGTTGGTGTTGCACGATCATGCGGGCAGCATCTTCAAAAAGTTCGTCGCGATCGCTTGCATCGTAAACATCATTAATTTCATCCTGTTCTTCCGAAAATTCAGGCAGGTGATAGGCATCAGGGTAACCACGTTGTGAACCGATGAAATCGGTCAGGCGTTCAACCTCGGGTGTATCGATGAAGGCACATTGAAGCCTTACGATATCATTTCCGGTTGAGAGCAGCATATCGCCCCGGCCCACTAACTGATCGGCGCCTCCGGTATCAAGAATGGTGCGCGAATCAATGCGCGAGATCACTCTGAAAGCAAGACGTGCCGGGAAGTTCGCTTTGATCGTTCCGGTAATAATATTTACCGAAGGTCGCTGGGTAGCAATGATCAGGTGGATACCAACTGCACGGGCAAGCTGCGCCAAACGGGTGATCGGTCCTTCAATTTCTTTACCCGCAGTCATGATCAGATCGGCAAACTCATCCACAACGAGTACAAAATACGGCAGAAAACGATGTTTCACATCACCCCGTGGTACCAAACGCCTTTCCCTGAACTTGATATTATATTCCTTGATATTACGTACCTGCGCGTCCTTGAGTAAGTCGTAACGTTCGTCCATCTCGATACTCAATGAATTCAAGGTGCGAACCACCTTGCGTGTGTCGGTAATGATTGCTTCTTCCGAATCGGGTAATTTGGCAAGATAATGTCTTTCGATACGGCTGAAAAGGCTCAATTCCACTTTTTTAGGATCGACCATCACAAACTTCAGTTCCGATGGATGTTTGCAATACAACAATGACGTGATGATGGCATTCAATCCGACCGATTTACCCTGACCGGTAGCGCCGGCCATCAAAATATGCGGCATTTTGGTAAGGTCAGCCACATAACTCTCGTTGGCAATGGTTTTTCCAAGTCCGAAAGGCAATTCGTAATTACTCAGCCTGAACCTGTCGGAACCGATGATTGAACGCATCGAAACAATCTCGGGTTTCAGGTTGGGAACTTCGATACCGACGGTACCTTTACCAGGAATAGGTGCAATAATACGTATTCCCATAGCTGATAAACTCAGTGCGATATCATCTTCGAGGCCTTTGATACGGGAGATTCGGACACCTGCCGAAGGCACAATTTCGTAAAGTGTAACCGTTGGCCCGATCGTAGCTTTTATGCGTTCGATACCAATGGAGTAGTTGCCCAATGTCTCAACGATCCGGTTTTTATTTGCTTCCAGTTCAGTGCGGTCAACAGTGATTTTACCGTCGCCATATTCATTAAGTAAATCGAGTGGCGGGAAAATATAATCCGGTAGGTCGAGTGTTGGATCAAATTTCGTGTCCAAACCCTGACGTTCGATAGGGCCTTTTGTTTTAACTTCCTCTCCGGCAGGCTTCACAACGCTCAATTCGACTTCTTTACCGGTATCGGGTAATGGTGCTTCAAAAGTTGTATCAGGATCAAGGTCAATCGTATCGGAATCGAGTATCAGATCATTCTTGCTTACTGGTTTTACCTCTCTGCCAAAAACATTATCGGCAACATCTTCAACAGAATATTCAACTGTATTATATTTATCTTCGGCCAGTTTATCAGCATTTTTGCGACTTTTCTCATCTGTATTAACAGATTTTGGTGCAAACAGAAATGATAAATTGAAAGTGGCAATCAAAAACGCAAGGAAAACGAACGCGAGCGCAAAAATGACACCAACTGATCCAAGCAGGCCAGTAAGATATTTCACAAGAAACATCCCAACGGCACCACCCAACACATTCAAAGGATCATCCGGAAACGAGAAAGCGAGCAATAATGGAAGCCAGGCAAGTGATAATATGGCCAGCCGCCAGTTACGCCAGGGTGTTAATAACCTGAAACCGACCACCATACGTATTCCCCAATTGAGTAATAATACGACAAGATAAAATGCTCCGGCACCAAAACCTTCTTTCACAAGAAGCTGCGACAACATCGCTCCAAAATTTCCTGTACTGTTTTTTACACCACGATCTTCGCCGCGTAAAACATTGGCAATCGGGAAATCGCCGAAGATATCATCTGTTATCTCGTTGAACCAATTCACCAGAAAAGTACCGAAGGCAAGCAACAGATAAACTGCGAAAAAAATCAACAATGCACCCAAAACCCTTTTAACGCGCTCATTGATAACAAAGGGTTTTCTGGGTTCAGTAACTTTCTTTGGAGTTTTTTTTGACACAGGAGCCTCAGCAACCTTTTCAGATTCCTGATCCTTAAGGATATTGGTTTTACGTTTACCTGTAGGTTCAGCCATAATGTCATTCGAAGTTGCCTGCAAAAGTAATGAAATTGGACAAAAAAAAGGCCTGTTTCAATTAAAACCGAAACAGGCCTTTTTTTAATCGAAAATAAGTGAGGAGGGATAACTGCTGCTATTCCTCTTTTATCTTTATCGAAATGATTTTATCTCCCTGACGTATATCGTCAACAATATCAACATTTTCGATTACTTTACCGAAAACAGTGTGGTTGCGATCGAGGTGGGCTGTATTCTGACGGCTATGGCAGATAAAAAACTGCGATCCTCCTGTGTTCCTTCCGGCATGAGCCATCGAGAGAACACCACGCTCGTGAATCTGTTTCTTGCCACTTAACTCACAATCAATTTTATACCCTGGTCCACCAGAACCATCACCTTTTGGACAGCCTCCCTGGACAACAAAATTGGGAATTACACGGTGAAATGTCAATCCATCGTAAAATCCTGATTCAGCTAATTTAATAAAATTTGCTACAGTTTTTGGTGCATCGTCATCGAATAATTCGATATCCATGATGCCATGTTTGGTTTCTATAAATGCTTTTTTCATTTTAATATATTGATTTACTTAACAATACGCATTGATTTATCAAATCGGATTTTACCATTAAACAGTGATTTGTTTGGGTCGAGCGATAACCAGACGAAAACTGCTTTACCAACAATATGATCATTCGGTACGAAACCCCAGATTCGTGAATCGGCCGAATTGTGGCGGTTATCACCCATCATCCAGTAATAATCTAATTTGAAGGTGTAACTGTTTGCTTCTTTACCATTTATAAGAATTGTGTTACCCTCCACTTTCAGGGTATTTCCTTCATAGGCAGTAATTATTCTTTCATAGAGTGGTAAATTTTTGGTTGTCAAACCAACAGTTGTACCGGCTTTTGGCACTGTCATCGGTCCAAAATTATCGATATTCCAATTAAATTCAGGGCTGTTCGGAAATACGTCAGGGTTTCTTTCTCCGGCAGGTTCTAACATTTTGGTAACCTCGGTAACATTTGGTAACTCTTTTATCTGCTGAGCAATATCA
The DNA here is from genome assembly GCA_013141455.1 of Bacteroidales bacterium. GTDB lineage: Bacteria > Bacteroidota > Bacteroidia > Bacteroidales > F082 > CAJBPB01. The sequence continues at coordinate 57,698 of JABFQW010000023.1, read as the reverse complement.
GAGCTTATCCAAAATACAAATTCACTGTTTCCCGAACTTTTTCCCTCGGTAACATTGAATTTATCAAGTACACGCTGATTGATCGGGCTGCCATTCGTTTTAACTAAATATTTGAATTGCAATCCAGCCGGGACAAATGCCGGACTACTATTAACATACAATTCGGCATCTATAATCTGAATGATATCTCCGGGCAAACCAACACATCTTTTAATATAGTTTTCGCGTTTATCAACCGGGCGGGCGATTATCTTACCAAAAGTACGTTCATCATTCCACACACGGTCGCGTCCGTACTGCCTGATCAGGGAATAATAACTGAAATTACTCTGAAATTTATCGCTTAAGGTATCACCGGCCGGGTAATTGAAAACCACGGCATCGTAACGGTTCACGTTACCAAAACCTGCAAAACGGTAATATGGAAATTTGATCCATTCCACATACGATTTCATGGTGGTGCTTAATGGCATGGTATGGTGTACGAATGGAAATGCAATGGGAGTATTCGGTAATTTGGGACCATAACTTATTTTACTTACAAACAGAAAATCGCCAACAAGCAACGACTTCTCCATACTCGATGTTGGAATTGTGTATGCCTCCAATAAAAAAGTACGGATGATGGTGGCTGCAACAACTGCAAATATGATGGCATCAACCCATTCACGCACCGGGCCTTTCTTTGGCCGGACGGTTTGAAGCGGATCCTGATAAACAAGCGTTGTTTTGAGTGAAAGGTAAGGAAAGTAAATAAAAGGAAATAACACGGCAACAAGCTGTTCCCATAAATGCAGTTTACCAAAGCATTTCATCAACTCGACCAGCATCAGCATATAAACGAATACATTGATAAAGGGAATCACCAAAAACACCCACCACCACAACGGCTTATGGATGATCTTGAGCAAAATATGCAGGTTATAAAATGGTATAATTGAATAGATACTCTTATACCCCGCCTTGTCGAATAACTGCCAGGCAAAAGCGGTTGGGATGGTAAAAAGTAATGGGATAATGATGATTAATCCGATCATAGGGTTACATATTGGTTTGGCAAAGGTAGCGAAGTGTATGTAAAATGATACATCTGAACACTGTTAAATATTATTAATCAATGAAGTGGCAGTGCATAGGTTACAATTTTATTGAATCCGTTCATCGAAATGGCGATTCCACCGGATCGGGCAAGACCTTCAAATTCATGCAGATTGAATTGTAATGTATCACTTTCGATAGCACGGCAGGGATCATTATCAGTAAATTGGGGAATCAGATGTAGCTTTGCCGGTATGGTTGATTTATCGATACTGCTGTAATAAAGCAACAAATTGGTGTTGCCACATCCACCATCGTACCTGATCACAAGGTTCAGACAATTTCCGTTGATCGACATTTGTAACAGGTCAAAAGTATCGCTGCCAGGTGTGTCAGAAATTATTTCTGTCATTAATAAAGGCTCGCAGTTCTTTTCGTGAGTGGCAACAATATTTTTAATGGATTTTTCGGTGCTTTTACATGACCAAAGTAAAACAAGGACAATGGAACCGAGGCTGATCAGGTAAATAATAGTTTTCATTTTCAACGATTCAGCGCTGATTTCAACAGGTCGTTGATCGTGAAAATCCCTTTTTTATCGTATAGAAACTCGGCAGCCAACACAGCGCCAAGCGCAAAACCGTCTAATCCTTTGGCTTCGTGACGTAAGGTGATTATGTCTTCATTTGATTGTGATACAATTTCATGAATACCACTCACATTCTCTTTTCGGGCAACTTCAATCGGTATCAGTGATTCATCCGGCTGATTCCCGATTTTCCATCCCGTATAGTGCTGATTATTACTGATAATATCGTTGGCAAGTTGAATGGCAGTGCCACTCGGCGCATCCTTTTTGTTGATATGATGTGTTTCGCTAATCGTAGTTTTATAATCGAGTTGTGAAGTTAAAGCTGCCAATAACCGGTTCATTTCAAAAACAATATTCATCCCCACGCTGAAATTAGGTGCATAAAACAAACTCTGATTTATTTCTTTACACCAGCTTTCAACCTCAGTCAATTTATCGTACCAGCCTGTAGTACCGACCACAATTGGGATATTGCCATCGAAGCATTTATGGATATTGTTTATCACTTTATTGGGAATACTGAAATCGATGGCTACATCACTCAATAAAAATTCTTTAATATTATTCAGCCAATCGTGTTCATTATCAAGCTTCAGATATACCTGATGGCCTCTTTCGATCACAAATTTTTCGACCTCTTTCCCCATCCGTCCATAGCCAATCAAACATATTTTCAATTGTTTCATAATTCAGAATTTTAAAATGTAATACGAAAAGCCAATCCGGTTTGAAGGTTATTCCCGATTGGATTGCCAGAAAAACAATCCGGTTCAACCATCGGCTGAATGTGCAAGGTAAGATTATCACTGATATCATAATTGAAAAAATGCGCATCAACATTGGCATCAATGATATTTAAAACATACCAAACACCCATAAAAATCCAACTCAATTCCATACTTCGCCGGTAATAATCCCTTATCTCCAATAAATCAGCTTTGTCGTAAGTCCCTTCAGTAAATTTCGCAACAAACGGATTATCAGTGGGATAATCAGATTCGTTGGCAGCATAATTATATGCCTCTTTTGCCTGGAGAAAAATTGTACGATTGGTTACGATAAAATAGGTCATCGTACCAATACCGGCATATACGATGGGGATTTTCCAGTATTTTTTATTATAAGCCTGACCCAGACCCGGGAGTACGGCGGAAAAAAGAGTGGCCTTTTTGGGTGAATGATTTTTAGGCGCTGTGATCAACTCACTTTTGTTCGGACTAATCTGAGCATTTACAGGGGCGAAAAATGTCAGAACTAAAAGTAAGGAAAACAGGAAACGTGCCATGATTTCACTTTTGGCTTAAAATCGTATAAAGTCGGTTGAAATCATCATCGTTTTTAAAATGGATCAGTAACGACCCTTTACCGGTAACTTCGCGTTTGATATCAGTTTTGCAATCAAGAACTTCAGATATTACTTTGCTTTGAATTTTGAAACTCTCCGGCACCGAAACTTTCACGGTGTCTTTATGGTTGGTTTTGGGGTTATTCAATGCCCGTACCAAGGCCTCAACCTGTCTGACATTCAACTCTTTATCTATAATAGTCTGGAGCAAATGCAACTGTTTCGATGGTTCTTCAACATTAATGATAGCCCGCGCATGTCCCATTGTAATATGACCATCGCGTAACGCAACCTGTATCTCAGGTGGCAGCTTTAAAAGCCGTAAAAAATTAGTGATACTGGTCCGGCTTTTACCAACCTGCTCACTCAGTTTCTCCTGTGTAAGATTACATTCGTCCATCAGGCGCTGGTAAGAGATCGCGATTTCGATGGCATTCAGGTTCTCACGATGAATATTTTCGATGAGCGCCATTTCGAGCATCTGCTCATCGTTGGCAACACGCACAAACACCGGAATAGTATCAAGGCCGGCCATTTTTGAGGCACGTAAGCGACGTTCACCCGAAATGAGCTGATAACGGTCGTAACCAAGCTTGCGTACCGTAACAGGCTGTATAACACCCTGTTGTTTAATTGAAGCAGCCAGTTCACGCAAAGGCATATCTTCAAACTCAGTCCGTGGCTGAAAGGGATTTGCTTCAATTTTATTAACGTCAATTTCGGCTATGGCACCAGCAACATAATTACCCGAAATATCAGTTGAAGTTATATCGGTATCCGGACTTTCCAATATTGCATCGAGTCCCCGGCCTAAACCCCGTTTCTTGTTCTTTAAATTATTCATTGTCATTCAGATCGATGTTTTTCTCTTCAGCTGATAAACTTGTCATATTATTTTTTTGAAGAATCTCACGTGCCAGGTTAAGGTAATTAATTGCGCCTGTGCTGGTTGCATCGTGCATGATGATGGTTTCACCAAAACTTGGCGCCTCACTCAAACGTGTATTTCTCGAGATAATTGTATCGAAAACCATTTGTTGAAAATGGGTTTTCACTTCATCAACAACCTGTTTCGATAAACGCAATCTCGAATCGAACATGGTTAATAAAATTCCTTCAATATCCAAATCAGGATTTAACCGTGTTTGAACTATCTTTATGGTATTGAGTAATTTACCAAGGCCTTCGAGTGCAAAATATTCGCATTGTACGGGAACAATCACCGAATCGGCTGCGGTTAATGAATTCACGGTAATCAAACCGAGCGAAGGAGAACAGTCGATAATAATAAAATCGTAATCATCTTTCAGCTTCGCGATAACATTCTTCATCATTTTTTCCCTGTTTGGCAGATTGATCATTTCAATCTCAGCACCAACCAGATCGATATGGGCAGGCAACAGGAACAGATTCGGTGTAGGTGTATCGAGGATGATATCTTTTGGATTAATATCATCGATAATACATTCGTAGATACTGGTTTTTATGTTCTTTGGATCGAAGCCGACACCAGAGGTGGCATTGGCCTGAGGGTCAGCATCGATGAGCAAGGTCCGGTATTCGAGCACAGCTAAGCTGGCAGCCAGATTGATTGCTGAGGTAGTTTTACCTACTCCCCCTTTTTGATTTGCGATGGCAATGGTTTTACCCATAGTTATTGATTATCTGCGTATTAGAAACAATATAACGATTTGAAAGCCCCACAAAAGTAAGATTTTAATAAGGCCAAACCTGTTTCTGTTCTATGAACTTTTCAACATTTAACGATTGCCTTCATCCTAAACTGAACAAGCTGCCATCATGCAGCTATGTTTGTAAATGCAGTTTTAATGAATAATGCGGTGATTATGCAAGATCCTCGAAGGTAATACTGTCGTGTTCGGTTTCAACAGATTCTTCAACCCCGTAATTTTCGGGATAAACACCTGTCTGAACAAATTCGATCGATTCTTCAAGTCCTTTTACAAACTTTTCAAAATCTTCCTTGTACAAAAAGAGTTTATGTTTTTCATAAATAAACTTCCCTTGTTCATTACTAAATCTGCGCTTCGATTCAGTGATTGTCAAATATTTATCTTCACCGCGTGTCACTTTAACATCAAAGAAATACGTCCTTTTACCGGCCCTGATCGCCCTCGAAAACATTTCTTCTTTTCTTCCCTGATTTTCGTGTTCTTCCATGTTGAAATTACTTTTGGTTTATGTTCATTTCCAATAGCAAAAATAAAAAAAACTATTACTCAAGAACAAAAAAACGAAAATCCTTTGTAACAATTCAGCCTCAAAGGAATTCAATTGTATAATTGCCACATCTTCACATATTTATAATAAATTTACACATCAACAGCCTGGGATGCAACATTTAAAATCAGTGAACTTCTTTTAGCGAAGCCAAATTGTACTATTCTAAAGTATATTACATATGTTACTCATGTACGCACGGGGTGATTCTGTGGTTTTGATAGACAGATTGGTTACAATCCTTTTAATTCATGTCAGTCTGTAATGCCCGCCAACAAGCTAAAACACAAAATGATGTCATTAATTTAGAATTGTTCTTCTTTCAAAAAATTTTATGATTACCTTTGCACCCTCATAATCTGACCCTTTATTTGGTCATTATTTAGGATACGAAAAACAAGAATAATTTAATAGATATGGCAAACTTTGAGATAATAATGCCAAAATTAGGCGAGAGTATAATTGAAGCCACCATCACCAAATGGTTGAAAAAAGTGGGCGATACTGTTGCTGAAGATGATGCGATTGTTGAAATTGCAACCGATAAAGTGGACTCTGAAATTCCCTCTCCCGTAGAAGGCAAACTGATTAAATCACTATTTAATGAAGGTGACGTGGTTCCTGTCGGGACAGTCATTGCTATTATAAGTATGGATGGTGCAGAGGTTGAAGAACCTGCAGTTACTTCGGTCGAAGTTGCTGCTTCGGTTACCGAAAAACAAACTAATGTTGAATTGACAGAAACAGAAGTTGTCATTGAAAAATCAGACAAGTTTTATTCCCCGCTCGTTAAAAGCATTGCCAAACAAGAAAACATTTCTGTACGTGAACTTGATACGATCAAAGGAAGCGGAAAAGACGATAGGGTAACAAAAGATGATGTGCTTGATTACCTTAAGAATAAAACTTCAATTTCTGGTAAAACCAGCGTTCAACAGCAAGTTTCCGAAACGACTGCTGCTGTTAAACACGAAGCACCAAAAGTGAAATCAGAAGCTGGAGACACCATCATAGAGATGGATCGTATGCGTCGTTTGATTGCCGATCATATGGTGATGTCGAAACAAGTCTCTCCACACGTTACTTCCTTTATTGATGTTGATGTTACCAATATTGTAAACTGGAGGAACAAAGTAAAAGACTCCTTCCAGAAGCGTGAAAATCAGAAAATTACCTATACACCAATTTTCTTTCATGCAGCAGCAAAAGCCTTGAAAGAATTTCCGCAGGTGAATGCTTCTGTTGACGGATACAATATGATACTGCGCAGAAACATCAACATTGGCATGGCAACAGCCCTGCCATCAGGCAATCTGATTGTTCCGGTAATAAAAAATGTTGACGAAAAAAATCTCTTAGGTATCACCAAATCGGTAAATGATCTGGCAAACCGGGCACGGGCCAACAAACTCAATCCTGATGATATTCAGGGAGGCACCTTCACCATCACCAATTTTGGCACTTTCGACAGTTTGACCGGCACGCCGGTGATCAACCAGCCACAGGTTGCCATCTTAGCCATTGGCGCCATCCGGAAACAGCCTGCTGTTCTTGAAACACCGATGGGTGATGTGATCGCCATCCGTTCAATCATGATTTTATCGTTGTCGTACGACCATCGCATCGTTGATGGCGCTTTAGGAGGCATGTACCTGAAACGTTTGAAGGATCTGCTCGAAAACTTCGATCCAAACACAGAAATTTAATTGATTAACAACGGGTTGGAAACTTAAATCCAACCCTTTTTTTTATACTATTATGGAATTAAACCTTACTCGTCCCATTGCCTTTTTCGATCTGGAAACAACAGGACTCAATATCACAAGTGATCGGATTATCGAAATCTGTATTTTAAAAGTACATCCTGATAGCCGGGAAGAGATAAAAACGATACGCTTAAATCCTGAGATGCCTATTCCGGCTGAATCGAGAAAATTTCATGGTATCACAGATGAAGACGTGAAAGATGCACCAACATTCAAAGAGGTTTCCAGAGAATTACTTACATTTTTAAATAACTGTGATTTAGCAGGTTACAATGCATTGAAATTTGATATTCCTTTGCTCATGGAAGAGTTTCTGCGTTGTGATATTGATTTTGATTTGAAAAAAAGAAAGATGGTCGATGTACAGAATATCTTCATGAAGATGGAACCACGTACCCTGAAAGGTGCTTATAAGTTCTTCTGTAACAAAGAACTGATCGATGCCCACTCTGCCGAAGCCGATACCAAAGCTACTTACCATATTTTGATGGCTCAGCTCGATCGTTATCAAAACGCCACGCATGAAGCAAGAAATGGTAATACAACGAATCCTATCATTAATAATATCAGTGCTTTACACGATTTTTCAATGCAACAACACACGGCCGATCTTGCTGGCCAAATCATCTATAATGACCAAAATCAGGAAGTATTTCATTTTGGCAAACACAAAGGAAAACTTGTGGAGGAAGTTTTTTTAAAAGAGCCCTCCTATTACGACTGGATGATGAAAGGTGAATTTCCACTTTACACCAAAAAATTAATCACACAAATAAAACTGCGTACTTTTGGGAAAAATGCGGTTAGTTAGGCTGGTTACTGGTGGCTGGTTTCTGGTGGCTGGTTTCTGAGGACTATGGACTGCGGACTGCAGACTGATGATTGAGGACTTTCACCTAACTACCTTGTTAACATACAGATAATGAATTAATTCTAATTCCATGAAAATAGTTTGTATTGGGCGTAATTATGCCGACCATGCCAAAGAGTTGAATAATCCGGTACCCGAAAAGCCGGTTTTTTTCATGAAACCTGATACGGCCTTGTTACATCCGCATAACCCTTTTTTCCTGCCCGAATTTTCGAATGATATTCAATTCGAAACTGAACTCGTGTTGAAGATTTCGAAACATGGAAAACATATTGCCGAAAAATTTGCCTACAAATACTATGATGAGATATCGGTCGGGATCGATTTCACAGCGCGTGACCTTCAGTCGGAATGTAAATCAAAAGGACTACCGTGGGAAATTGCAAAGGCATTCGACCAATCAGCACCAGTTGGAGATTTCATTCCAATCGAACAATTTAAAGGCAGGGACATTTCGTTCGGTTTGAAGATTAATGGTGAGTGGCGTCAGCAGGGAAACAGCAGGGATATGATTTTTGGTTTTGACCGTATTGTCTCCTATGTATCGCGTTTTGTCACGTTGCGAAGTGGCGACTTTATCTTTACCGGCACACCGGCCGGAGTTGGCAAAACGATGCCTGAAGATGAATTCGAATTGTTTATCGAAGACCGGAATCTACTCAGCTTTAGGGTGAAATAAAATAATGACCCTGTTTGCCCTATTTTTTAAATCAAAATACGCATAAATACCCACCATACAATACGTTTTAATACCCTACAATTTAGGTATTTATATCATATAAAGCCTGAATTCAATTGAATAATTTTGTTTGTTCGGAAAACCTTCGCTTTCCCTATAGTATTAACAAACTAAATTTCAAAGCCATGTTCAATTGTAAAAACATCCGAAACAGTGTCATTGTATTTATTTTCCTAATAATCGGAATTACAGTGATTTCGTGCCAATCAGGACAAAAGAAGCAGCAGAACAATTCTGGAAAATTGCAGGGAACTATCTCCATTTCAGGAGCTTTTGCCTTGTATCCGATGACCGTGAAATGGGCTGAAGAGTTTAAAAAAATCAATCCTGAAGTTCGAATCGATATCAGTGCGGGTGGCGCAGGCAAGGGAATGGCTGATGCACTTTCAGGAATGATTGATCTCGGGATGTTTTCGCGGGGTGTCACCCAGGCCGAACTCGACAAGGGGGCCTGGTTTATCGCAGTAGCAAAAGATGCTGTGCTTCCAACAATGAACCCAAATAACCCGTATGCCGATCAATTGTTAAAGGTAGGATTAAGCAGACAGGCGTTTACTGATATTTATATCTCACAATCGGTCACCCACTGGAACCAATGCAAAGGATTAAGCGGAAGTAATGCGAAAATAAATGTTTATACCCGTTCCGACGCCTGCGGCGCCGCTGAAATGTGGGGTATGTTCCTTGGTAAAAATCAGGAAAGTTTAAATGGAATCGGTGTTTTTGGTGATCCTGGCATCGCAGATGCTGTAAAAAATGATGTTAACGGTTTAGGTTTTAACAATGTGATTTATGCTTTTGATATCACCAGCCGTAAAGTTTATCCCGGAATGGCGATCATACCAATCGATTTGAATGATAACGGAATAATTGATCAGGAAGAAAAAATATATGATTCGCTTAACGACATTATGGATGCCATTGCGAAAGGCGTTTATCCATCCCCTCCTGCACGCGACCTGTATTTAATTGCAAAAGGTAAACCCACAAACCCGTTGGCTGTTGCATTTATAAACTGGATACTCACCGATGGACAACAATTTGTTGGGAGTGCGGGCTATGTTCAATTGTCGCCTGAGAAAATTGATTCTGAACTTAATAAATTAAAATGAAATTCAGGTTTTTTGATATAAGCCGTAAGCTTCGCAATTCGATTCATACCAGTTGGATGATTGCCTGTTTGTCCTTGGTATTACTTATTCCAATGGTATTAACGATAGGATTGGCCATAAAATCCTTTCCATTATTGGCCCAACATCCCTTGTTATCGTTGTTGTTTTCGAGTAACTGGAAACCCTTATCGGGTCAGTTTGGTTTCTATCCATTCATCCTGAGCTCAATCTGGGTTACCCTATTAGCCTTATTGTTTTCGGTACCAATCTGTCTGCTGACTTCTATCCATCTGACGCAATACGCAAAAAAATGGGTGTTAAAAATAATGCAGCCTGTTATTGATATCCTTGCCGGAATACCTTCGGTCATTTATGGTGTTTGGGGCATTTTGGTTGTGATCCCGTTTATTTCGGATCATGTAGCTCCATTTCTTGGCAAATCTTCATCGGGTTATTCCATTTTGGCAGGTTCTATTGTGCTGTCAATCATGATAATTCCGTTTATCTTAAACATATTAATCGAACTATTCAATAATATCCCGGTTGAATTGTCAGAAGCCTCTCTTTCGTTGGGTGCAACACGCTGGCAGACGATTAAATTTGTCGTATTGAAAAAAGGACTTCCGGGAATTATTTCATCTTTTGGATTGGGTATGTCACGGGCTTTTGGTGAAACAATTGCTGTGCTGATGGTGGTCGGGAATGTGGCCAAAGTGCCGACCGGCATTCTGCAGCCCGGTTATCCATTACCGGCTCTTATTGCCAACAATTATGGTGAAATGATGTCGATCCCCCAATATGATGCTGCGCTGATGCTTTCGGCTTTCATCCTGTTCGTGGTGGTGTTGTTTTTTAATGCAGGCTCACGTTTATTAATCATCAGGTCGGGGAAACACAATTAACTATGAACCGAAGAAAAGCAGAAGAATATTTTTTCAGGGTGCTGATGTTCATATCAAGCACTATCATAATCATGGTGTTGCTTCATATTATCTATAGTATTCTCAAAGCCGGACTGCCCCATCTGAATTGGGATATGATATCGAAAGTGCCCGAAGGAGGTTATTATTTTGGCAAAGGTGGAGGGATATTAAATGCCATCGTTGGTTCACTTTATGTTGCTATTGGTGCAACATCACTCGCTTTCGCCATTGGATTACCAGTGGCCTTGTTCATGAATATCCATCTCACGAAATGGAAAAAAGTCGTAAACGGAATCCGATTCCTGATGGATCTTCTCTGCGGCATCCCATCGATTGTTTATGGTGCATTTGGTTTCACCCTGATGATTTTCTTTGGATTGCGGACATCACTGTTAGCCGGTATCATCACGGTTACGGTATTTATTGTACCCATTATGATCAGGGCTATTGATGAAGTTTTAATGACGATACCACGTGGTTTGTTTGAGTCGGCTTTGTCACTCGGTTCTACCAAATCTGAGATTTCATATCGTGTGTTTTTCAAACAATCGATTGCCGGAATTATAACTGCCCTGTTGCTTTCGTTTGGAAGAGCCATTGGCGATGCGGCTTCGGTGTTATTAACAACAGGCTATACCGACTATATTCCCACCTCGTTGAGTCAGCCAACGGCCACGCTGCCTTTGGCTATCTTTTTTCAATTGAGCTCACCCATTCTTGAAGTGAGGCAACGGGCTTATGCATCCGCGGTGATTTTGATAGCTATTATATTGTTCATCAGTTTATTAGCCAGAATCCTGACCTATAGTTATAAAAAAAATAAGATCAATTACTAAGATGAGTCAAACGGAAATCAGTATAAAAAACCTCAATTTGTCGTTTGAGAAACAACAGATTCTGAAGAATATCAATGTTGATATTCCGCGCCATAAAATCACGGTGATCATGGGTCCATCCGGTTGTGGGAAAACCACGCTGATGCGATGTATGAACCGGCTTACCGATTTGAATACCCAGGCAAAAGTTACAGGCAACATTGTCATTGGCGGACGTGACATACTACACACGAATGATGATATTACCGAGATCAGGAAAATGATGGGATTGCTTGCCCAACGGCCCTATCCCCTGCCAATGAACATCTTCAACAATGTTGCTTACGGGCTCCGTATCAGCGGTAGAAAAAAGAAACGGTTTCTCGAAAAGCGGGTTGAACATTATCTGCGTCAGGTAAATTTATGGGAAGAGGTAAAAGACCGGCTTAAAGATCCGGCTGCAGCCCTATCGATCGGGCAACAGCAACGACTTTGTCTGGCTCGCGGATTGGCCGTTGATCCACGAATCATCCTTGCCGATGAACCCACCTCGGCCTTAGATCCCATTTCGAGTCAGTTAATCGAGGAGAAATTTGCAGAATTGAAATCGAGTTACACCATCGTTATGGTGACACATATTTTACGGCAGGCCCGGCGAATTGCCGATCATGTTGTTTTCATGTATATGGGAGAAGTCATTGAACAGGGTCCGGCAGAAGAGTTTTTTGAAAATCCTAAGATGGAAATGACTAAGTCGTATCTGAAAGGTATGTTTTACTAAAGTGCAAAATTCAAGATGCAAAATGAAAATTGCAAAAATCAATGATTGTTTAAACCTCTTTCATTAGTGTTGAACCCCATCCGGGGTTCTTTTGATCGTTCTTTTATTTACCACCGGCTCCACCAGAGGTTATTCGATTAATGTCCTTCGGACATTTACAAAGCATTGCCCCAACTGGGGCTAAATATAAATAACCATGGGTGCAACCCATGGGAGATGAATCAAATAAATTTCAGTCCTGAAAGGGTTGAACAAAAAAAGAACCGAAAAAGTAATAAGACAAAATATGTTACTAATTATCAATATATCAAACAATTAAAATCTTTTTCCCATGAAACAGAGTCTTTACATTTTAGGATTTATTTGTGGAACATTATTGCTTCCACTATCTGGATTCGGCCAATTCACCGTCACCGGCGAATTTCGTCCGACAGCCGAGGTACGCGATGGTTACCGATACCTGAGTTCTGATAAACTCAAACCTGCTTACCTGATTTCGCAGCGTACGCGGGTTGGTTTTTTTTATGAGCATGAATGGATTAAAACGGGTGTCAGCTTTCAGGATGTACGATTGTGGGGTGACGAAACCGTTTATTCATCAACGGGTGTTCAGGGCGATCTGGCAAGTATCGACCTGAATGAAGCCTGGGTACAACTTTCGTTTCTGAAAAAATCATCTTTAAAAATAGGGAGACAATATTTCAATTATGACGACACCCGTTTGTTATCGAACCGCAACTGGAACAACTATTCCATCAAATATGACGCTTTGCTGTATCAATATACTGGCAACAAACTGATTATTGATGCAGCAGTTTCATACAATAATCAGGTCGAAAATTACTTTGGCAACTTCTATACACATGCCAAAATGAAGACCTTAAATTTCGTGCATGCCTCTTACAAGATCAATGAACGATTCAATGCTGCTTTAATCGCGATCGCTACGGGTTACACAAAAAGCGATACAACTGAAATGATCTATGTCAGGGCTACGTACGGCGTTATAGCGAATTACAAGACTGAAAAAACGACAGCTATGGCAAGCGTTTATCTTCAAAATGGAAGAAATGATGCCGGAATAAAAGCAAATGCCTACAATGCAAATATCAAAGCAATGTCGAAGGTTGGAAAGTTTAATCTGGGAGCAGGTATCTCGATTATCTCAGGAGATGATGCCATTGATTTAACAACTGATAATATGTTCGACCTGCATTATGGAAATCGCCATAGTTACTACGGTCACATGGATTTTTTTACCTCAATGCCCAAAGCAACCAATAATGGAGGATTGAACGATTTCTTCCTTAGCACCCAATATAAGCTGGACGAAAAAACCACCCTATCAGCCGATTACCACTATTTCACCCTGAACCAGGATGTGAAAGACAAAACTTTCCCAACAAGTACCGTGTATCTGGACAAAGGATTGGGTTCGGAAGTTGATCTTAATTTCAATATCAAACTGCATAAGATCGTGGAATTGAATGGCGGATACTCATTCATGTTGCCAACCTCATCGATGCTTACATTGCAAAACATTGCCGAAGCAGACAAACATTACAGTTCATGGATTTGGCTACAAATGGTTGTGAAACCGGTGTTCTTCAGCAATAAATAATCTTTCAAATGGAAATAAAAAAAGGGCAAAGATGCAATCTATAACCCTTTTATTACCTGATCAACGAGCTATCAAATTTTTGTGTTGATTATCTATACTCAATACCATGACTTCGTTCGAAAAAATATCAAGGGTCGATTCCTTGAACTGATATTTTTTACTGTTTTTTTGTGTGTTGTATTACTTATTTCTAAACAGCAAGGTCAGGGGTTCTTCTATTATAGAAAATATTTTCTAAATTCACTCACTTAATGGAAAATATTTTCTATTTTAGCTCCATAATTCCATTATAATGGAAAATATTTTACCAATACATCTTCAGGAAATAATTTTTGGGTCTTCGGACTCTTCTATTTCGAAACAAATTTCCAGAATGGAAAAGGAAGGCAAAATTAGGAAGCTTGCCCCCCGTATTTATTCATCAAACCTTAATGAACCGCCTGAGGAGATTATTAGAAGAAATATCTTCCGTATTCTTGGCAATCTTTACCCCGGTATATTGCTAAGTCATCGTTCTGCCTTTGAATTTCAGCCAACAAAAGCGGGCCATATTTTCTTAACCTACACATACACGAAGAAGCTAACATTGCCTGGTATCACCATTCATTTTCATGAAGGATACAAACCAATTGATGGGGATAATGCCATTTCAGGAAAACTTTTCGTCTCACAAAAGGCAAGGGCACTATTAGAGAATCTACAACCATCAAAAAAAACAGGACTGACCTCGAAGTGTTTGACCCTGGCTGAGATTGAAGACAAATTAGAACAAATCATTAGGGTGAATGGAGACGATGAATTAAATAAAGTTAGAGATAAGGCAAGAGTGATAGCCAAAGAACTTAATATGCCAAAGGAGTTTGATCGGCTAAACAAGATGATAAGTGCTTTGTTAACAACGCATTCTTCAAATATTCTTTCCTCTCCTCTTGCCATTGCACGAACTTTCGGTGCACCCTACGATCCGGGCCGAATGAAATTATTTGAAGAACTTTTCCGTGATTTACTAAAACAGGAATTTAAAAACCGGCCTGACCGAAATACCACGGCAAGTTCTTTTCGAAACTTTGCTTTTTTTGAAAGTTACTTTTCAAACTATATCGAAGGAACAGTATTTGAAGTGGATGAAGCAAAGCAAATTATTGAAACGAATACGCCTCTGGCAGCCCGAAATCAAGACAGCCACGATGTATTAGGAACGTATCAGCTCGTTTCAAACAAGTTGGAAATGTCACTTACACCTAAATCACCCGAAGCATATATCCAGATGCTTTCGTACCGGCATAAAATTTTACTCAGCGCGAGAGAGGATAAAAATCCGGGTCAATTCAAAGACAAAAACAATTTTGCCGGCATTACATCATTTGTTGATTTTAATCTGGTAAAGGGAACACTGATACAAAGTTTCGATTTGTACAATACGCTGGAACATCCCTTCTCAAAAGCAATATTCATGATGTTTGTTTTGAGTGAAGTGCATCCGTTTTTGGATGGTAACGGAAGGATTTCCAGGGTGATGATGAATGCCGAATTAGTTAAGACGGCGCAATCAAAAATCATCATCCCTACCGTTTTCAGGGATGATTATATGGGAGCCTTACGAAAACTGACCCGACAAGGTGATACAGCGCCATATATCAGAATGTTACAGAAAGCCCAGGAGTTCAGTGAGAATATTTTTGGTGATGATATGACCGAAATGCATGATTATTTAAATCAATGCAACGCCTTTTCAGAGCATACCGAAGCCAAACTCAAAATCATCGAAAGATAGATTCTTTTTATCCTGTAAATTTTCCCCCACAGTTTAATCATTTAAAAATAACATTCAACAGGCGTCTCATGTCTGTTAACATTCGTAGACTATCTTGCTTTTTGAACAATCATTTTCCTATAAAAAAAGCCGCAACTGAATCAGTTGCGGCTTTTTTGTTTATTTCGATATTTTCGTTAATCGTCGTTCGTTAATGAATGCCCCGACTGCCACAATAAATATCACAGCCACTGTGTAATACACGAAAGTCGGTACCGGAACCGGATCGCCTTTTGCGTAAGAGTGTAAGCCTGAGAGATAATAATTCACACCAAAGTAAGTCATGATAACGGAACTATAAGCCACCAAACTGACCAAACTAAAGGAGTAATCTGTTTTTAATCCGGGGACATAACCCATGTGTGCAACAAATGAATAAATCAGCACGGTAACCAAGGCCCAGGTTTCTTTCGGGTCCCATCCCCAATAGCGACCCCATGATTCATTTGCCCAAACACCGCCAAGGAATGTCCCGATGGTGAGCAGGTATAATCCGATGATAATCGTTCGTTCGTTGATGAAATTCAATTCCTTGATTTTTCGTCCGAGATGTTCGAAATTCTTCGGTGTTTTTAAAATCATCAGTAACAGATTAATGAAACCAAGCAAAGCGCCGAGTGCCAAAAATCCGTAACTGGCTGTGATCACAGATACGTGTATAGTGAGCCAGTATGACTTCAATACAGGCACAAGATTCGTGATCTCGGGGTCCATCCAACTTAAATGTGCCACCATCAAAATGATTGAGGCCAGGATTGAGGTTGCAGCGATAGTCATTGGTGATTTTCTTGAGAAAATCAGTCCTGCCAGAACAGTCACCCATGAAATATAAATCATTGATTCGTACCCATTACTCCAGGGTGCACGGCCCGAGATATACCACCGGAGACCCAATCCGAGTGTTTGCATGGCAAAAAACACGATGATGATGATATAAAAAATACCTATTGATTTGTTGATCCATTTGCGTTCTTTGAAAATATTCATAAACACAAACACGAGCATGATAATACCAACCAATCCGAAATAATTACTTAAACGGTCGAAAATCATCAATTTGTTATAGGTGATCTCGGCGCTGATATTTGAATCGGACTGAATTATTTCTTTACCAAACTTCTTCTGATAATCAATGATACCCTGCAACAACATATCGGCTTGTTTCATGTCATGGCCGGCTAATGACTGAAGATAGACCGTTAACACCGAGGAAATGAAGGAAGAGTCGCTCTTCGATAGCCCTCTTATTTCATCACCCGGTTTCAACCAGGGTTCGCGGGCACCTGCGGGGTTTGGCAAAATTTTCATCAGTTCACCGGTGACTGCCATATAAAAGATGTTGACCCTTTCGTCAACTGCAATCACATCCTGATCAAATTTGCTTCGTTCCGATGCCTTTTTCTGATAGGCCTGACTTACAAGATCGCGAAGTTTGTAATTTCCACCTTTTGAGAAATCGAGCACATCAGTAAAAGCAGCCCGGTCGCCATTTATCCCCAGAAACTGTTTCAATTCAGGATGTTTAACCTTGATCATCGGTAAGCGCTGCCATTTCTGTGGATCGAGCAACATCCCGATATAGACCTGTTCGGGATTCAAACCATTGAAGCTGCTCTTACGCGATATTTTACGCAGTAACTCACTGGCCACTGTATTCATTGGCTTCAACCGGCCATCCTGATCCTGCACCAACATCCTTCCGAATTTGGCTGCATGATCCTTGTCAACGCCAACCATATCCGTATTTTGAGCCATCAGTGTTGATGTTGAAAGTAAAATTCCAACCAATATCACTTTTGCTGTCGTGGTACTGCTTTTCAACATTTTTCCAAGTAGCGCGAAACGTGTGTTTTTGACAAACAAGGCCAACATCATTGCTATCGTCATAATAAGGTAGCCAAGGTAGGTCACGAATGTGCCGGCTCCATCCTTGTTGACCGACAACACCGTTCCTTTTTCGTCTTTATCAAAAGAAGACTGAAAAAAGCGGTAACCTTTGTAATTCAATACATTATTCATAAATATCCGGTAAGGCATTTCAACACCATTTTGTTTATCGATTAAGGTGACCTGACTGGCATAAGAAGCCGGACTCATACTTCCCGGATAGCGTTCCAGCTCAAAATCGTTGAGTTTAATGCCAAAAGGCAGGTTGATAATTTTTGCACCATACGTCATATTTACCTTAACGCCATTCATTTCGAACGATTCAGGCTCACCCTGATAACCATCGCCACCGCGTAACGTCACTTCTTTCGTTTCGTTTCCCGATTCAACCTTCACCACGATGGCATCCATAAACTGCGAATCTTTGCCTTCGTATGACTGATAGTCGATTACGCCATTTTGTTTAAGATCGGTAAGTACAATTTTGAGTTCCCCAAAACTGTGAAGTTTCATCATCTGAAAAGGAACAATTTTAAACGGGTCGATGGTGTCTTTTGATGCGTCGGCCATAGCCATAGTGGTTAACACATAAGGACTTTGCACTAAGAGCGATCCATTTTCCATTTTGATGTTGATGGCGGTGCTATCGAATTTTCGATTAAAATTAATCATATAACCGGCAAATCTTTTCGATTCACCATCTTTTAACATGATGTTCTGTCGTCCTGAATTTCCAGACGAAACAACCAATGTAACATAAGGAACACCTTGTCCGGGAGCGCCTTCAGTAATTACTTCCTGAGCATTCGGGATATACCGCAGCGATTTAAAACTGAATTTTTTTCCATTGATTGATTCGCTGTCATGGTAGCTGGTTTCAGAAAAAGCTGACATCATCACAGCCTTATCCGTAACTTTTACATTCTGGTTATCTATCAGTTCGGCAACAACATGGGTTTTATCCGACAACATGGTGGTTCCGGTGGCTCCTTCACGAATACTCATAACACCTTCGTAACCAATATATCTGGTAATTCCGGCCCCGATCAGTATAACAATAAACGAAACATGGAAAGAAAATACTGCCAGTTTCTCAAGTCGATACATCTTATAACGGAAGATGTTGACCACCAAATTAATACACAACAGTATCAACAAGGCCTCGAACCATTTTGAATTATAAACCGCTACCTTGGCGCCGATAGCGCCATAATCGTTTTCAATAAAAGTGGCTGTCCCCACAGCAAATGCAAACAACAGGATAAGCAATCCCATCACCTCCATCGAAAATATCGTATTTATTATCTTTTTCATATTGATTATTGTTCTGGTTAATTAGTAAAAAAACTTGCTCAAAGATATATATTTAGAAGGAAGTTCGGAGTTTGAAGTTCGGAGTTTGAAGTTCGGAGTTTGAAGTTCGAAGTTCGGAGTTCGGAGTTTCGGGTTCTGAGAATTATAATCCAATTTTCAAAGCTCATTAATCAATGTTCAATATTCACTACTCATAACTCACTACTCATAACTCACCACTCATAACTCACTACTCACCACTCACTTCCTTTCATTTTGTTTAATAATAACATCAATGGCACCAACGCCAAATTTCGCCATGGCCGCCATATTGTTTTCGGTTCCCTCGAAAGATTCGAGCGCTTTTACAATTGCATTTTTCAAAACACCATTTCCAACGCCATGAATATAAGTAACTTTGGTATAATCGTTTTCCATAGCGCTGTGCAAGGTTTTTTCGAAATAGTCAAATTGGATTTTAAACATATCATGACTTGTCAGGCCTGAGATATTGGTAACCAATTCGCCAATATGCAGATCAATAACAGCCTCACCCTGATCCTTCCGATGCTTGTCGATAAGTGCTTTCTCTTTTGCAATTACCCTGACCGGCTCGGTTGTTTCGGTATTAAATTCGAGACTCTGCCGGTAATTACCATCACTTTTAAGCGCAACCAATGTTTGTAAACAAACCATCAACGCTTTATCGCCGAGTACTCCCGACATCACATAACTGCCTTCTTTATAAAACCGGTTGGGTTTTATGTCGAAAGGAGAAAATAGCGGGTGATACACTTCGGCCGACTGCTCAAAGACTAAAATAGCCTGCACAATTCCTTCGCACCAGGCATTGATATCGTTACGCGAAATGGTTTCAATATTTATTTTTGAATAGGGTTCCATCTGTCCGAAATCGGCATTCAGCAATCCGGTTTCTGTCTTTAAACCAATACTATACAACATTTCGGCAGGCGTATGGTTCAGCAGAACGACATCTAATAATCCGGTCAAAATCCATTGTTGATCGTGTGGCAGAAAGGCAAGATAAATACCTTCTGTTTCCGGGTTTTTACCAAAACGGCGAAGCTTTCCTTTGCGAGCCTGATCTTCCTCGGCGGCTTCCTGTTCAGCCTTTTGTTGTATTTCTTTTTGAAGAATATCAACCTGAGAATTGCGTTTCGGCTGACTGAACACCTCAGGATTGGCTAATACCAGCTCACTCATCAGCACCGGAATATCAAATCCATCCTCAATCTCAATCAACACCATCCGGCTGTCCATCAGTTTTTTGACCGTGCCACCGCCCAGCTCATTCAGAAACTTCACCTTATCACCAACATTTAATCTGAGCATTACCGTTCAATTTAGTGGGCAAAAATAGTGATAATAACAAAAGGGGGCTTTTGGGCAAAGAGGGGGTAAATGTTAAAAAATTGAAAAAGAGGCCTGCCTCGGCGGCACGACGAGGGGAGTCGGAATCTTTCAGGCTATTTTGTACGAATGCAGAAACTATTATTCAATCAACCAACGAATCAGAAAGCTTACAACGAAATATCCCTAAACCAAATCAAACTTTACAGCGACAAATTATTGAACTTGTTTCGCTGAAAAGTATATCTTTGCCCGCCGATTCGTTCAAAAATGAAGGCATTTTTACAATGAATAACCTGATAACCAGAACACTTTATGGAATCATCTTTGCTATTGTAGTTGTTGGTTCAATTTTTATCTCTCCGATATTGTTTGCTTTTCTGATGCTTGTGGTCACAATTATTGGCACTTCAGAAATGAATCGCCTGTTTGGTTATAACCAAACAACCGTATTTAAATATATTCCCGCATTCTTCAGTTCACTTGTTAGTTACTGCGTCATTGTGCTACATGCCATGGGTTATATTGACGCTGAATTTTTGTTTTTATTGATTTTCCCGCTGTTTTTTCCGTTTGTACACAGTTTATTTTCAACCAAACATAATTTCACTGAAATAGCCGCTATTCATTACGCTTCAGTATTCTTTGTAGCGGTTCCTTCCGCATTGACTTTATATTTTTATAATACGGAATTCATAGGTGAAACTGCCGGCCCATTATTATTACTGAGTGTGATAGGGATGATCTGGGTGAATGATATTTTCGCTTATCTGATTGGTAGTAAGCTTGGCCGACATCGTTTGTATGAACGTATTTCGCCAAAAAAAAGTTGGGAAGGGAGCATCGGGGGATTACTTTTTACATTGGGCGGCGCTGCATTGTATGCTAACCTAAGTGGTAATCTATCTGTTAATCAGGCACTCTCGATGGCGGCCATTGTCGTTGTTTTTGGTAGTCTGGGCGACTTAACCGAATCAATGCTGAAACGTCAGGCCGGCGTGAAAGATTCTGGCAACCTGATTCCGGGCCATGGTGGTATTCTCGATCGTTTCGATGCCACTTTTTTTGCAGTTCCTTTTGTTTTTGTTTATCTGATAATCGTTCAATAAGATGTATATACACCGCGAAGGCATTAAGATTATTGCTGTTTCAGCATTGATTTATTCAGTTTTTGTCGCCATACTGTATTTTTTTCTCCCGGAGCAGACTATTTTTCATTATCTCTTTTATTTCGCACTCGGATTAACACTACTCTGGGAAATTAGTTTTTTCCGGGTACCGAAACGTTCGGTTAACTATCAGTCAGATGCAGTAGTTTCATCAGCCGACGGCACTGTAGTTGTCATCGAAGAGGTTTTCGAGTCAGAATATTTTAATGATAAAAGGATGCAGATTTCGGTTTTTATGTCGCCGATGAATGTGCATATCAACTGGTTTCCCATTGATGGCGAGGTTCGTTATGTGAAATACCATCCCGGAAAATTCCTGTTCGCAAATCACCCAAAGTCATCGGAAGAAAACGAAAGGAATACCGTAGTTGTCAGTGGTGCAAAGGGAAACGAAGTGCTTTTTAGACAGATTGCCGGTATGATGGCGCGTCGTATTGTGTGTTATGTTGAAAAAGGAACCAAAGCCAAACAAGGTGAGGAATTCGGCCTGATTCGTTTCGGATCGCGTGTCGATTTTTTTGTTCCGCTTACAGCAAAAGTTAATGTGAAAATCGGTGATAAGGTGAAAGGTCAGAAAACTGTGCTGGCTACTTTTCAAAAATAATTGCAAAGGTCGGCCAGATCAGAAATTTCGTAGGTTGCATTTCCCGGGTGTGGCAACTTCGCAGGATTAAAATATACTGTATCCATCCCTATCAGTCTGGCACCTTCAATGTCAACCTCCAGGTCGTCGCCAATCATGATACTTTCGTCAGCTGTCGCACCTGCCCGTTTCAAAGCATATTCAAAAATACGGGCGTCTGGTTTTTTCACCCCTGCTTCTTCCGAGGTAACCACCGTTTTAAAATATTTCCGCAGGTCAGATGACTGCATCTTTATCTCCTGAACCTCCTCGAAACCATTGGTAATCATATGTAGTTCAACCCTATCCCGAAGATAATCAAGCGTTTTGTGGGCATTAGGAAACAAAAATACGTTACGTGGTGAATGATACAGATAATCCTCTGTAATTTGACCAACCAGCGTTTTATTATCGATACCAAAAGTATCGAAAGTGGCCTGAAACCTTATTCCGCGAAGCAAATCTTTCGTAATCTCACCATTACGGTACAAGTCCCAGAAATGATCGTTATGTTTGTGATATACTTCTGTAAACTCATCAAGCGATTGAATGCCAATACTTTTCAAATTATATTTTTCATACATATAAACGAAAGTCTGGTACGAACTTGCATCAAAATCCCATAAGGTGCGATCGAGATCGAAGAAAAGATGCTTATATTTATTTCTGAACATACTTCTTTTTAAGTGGCAAAATTAACCAAATCATCCATGCCTTAGCTGCATCTGTCGCAACCATTCGAAAAATAATACCGCAGCCGCATGTGTCACATTAAGTGAGCGGGTCATTCCCGGAACAGGAATATAAACACGCATCATTGCCCGGTTGAGTAATTCATCACTGATACCAACCCTCTCATTTCCAACGATGAACGCAGGATTATCAGGTAATTCTGTCGTAAACAAATTGGTAGCATTCGTGGTGGTTTCTAATGCGATGATCGTACAATTATTTACAACAGATTCGGGAAGGTTTTTGTTCTTTTCGAAACTCCATTGAAGGTTTCCATAACTGCTGGCTGCCACCCGCTGCATCTTCGGGAGATGAACCGAATTTACATCTGCCAGAAAATAAACATGCGATGCGCCAATATTATCAGCCAGCCTGATTAATGCACCTGCATTGTCGGGATTTCGTATTTCATCAGCAATAACAACCGGCCGGCTGATTTTTGCATAAAGATTCTCAAATTCCATTCCGGCAAACAGCTCATTCGATTTGATATACATGTTTCACAAAATATTTCACAAAGGTAAACGACTACTTCGATCTTCAATCTGTAAAATAACCCTATCAATTTCAACTCCCATAAAACAAAACTGAGGCTGCCCCTTACGTGGCAGCCTCAGTCAGTTATCTGAAAATATGAATTATTATTTCACCATCAGTTTTTGTGTGGCAGTGCCATTGTTGGTTTCAATTTTAACGAAATACATTCCGGTTTTGAAATCATCAAGACGAATCTTTGCTTCGTTGCTATTTACAAGTCCGCTGTAAACAACTTGTCCGAGATTGTTACTGATCGAAACTGAGTTGATTTCAGTATTGGCAACAAGATTCAGTACATCGTTGGCAGGATTAGGATAAACGCTTACATAGGCTTTCTCACCATTTTCGTTTACACCAACCAATACGGTAATCCAAACGCTGATGTTGATTTGTTCGTTTGCAGGGTCATTGCTTCTTACGTGCAATTTACCTTTGTAAACGGTTAACTCCTGAAGGTCGTTAGCATCAATTGTTACAACAATTGTTTCATTTGCACCAGGAGCTAAAACTCCATCAGAAGGATTAGTTGATAACCATACAACGCCTGCATCACCAGTAAGTGTACCACGAATGTTCCAGTTCACCTGAAAATCAGGATTAGCACTTAAATGACCCCAACCTGGACCTGTAGAAATCCAGTCACCTTCAATATTCAGCGGACCGGCATCAACACCAGCAGGGAAAATTCCGGCTGGTTGATCCATCCAGTAACCGATCCAGATATCTTTACCTGAAATATAAACAGGATCAACCAACACTACGGTTGTCCAGTTAGCAATTTCCGGGAAGAAATCCTGTTCGTAAAGTAAAGCTCCCGGGCCAGGCAAATTAATTGAACCCATATCATAAATTTGAATTTTGTGTCCGTCAGCCAGATCGTTAACAAAAACATCAACCGAAGTCAGGTACATTCCATTATATTGTTCAACCATTGATGCCGGGAAGTGAGCCGAAACTCTCCATTCGTTTGCATTTGTCAAACCAATGGCAGAGGCATTTTCACCGTCATAATTAAGGGTTACGTCGCGGTTTGCAGGTGCGGCTGGTCCTGGGTTGTAGGTAGGATCAAACTGTGGGACACCATTGCTAACTGTATTGGCTCCGGCAGGAACTTTTACAACTTGTTTAGCTTCAGCAGCTGGCTCATCATATGAATTTACGATATCATAATTCAAATCAGTACCACCAATATTGGTCATTGTCAGGTCATAGGTTTGAACCGTACCCTGAGGAGCTGTAAGGATGATTGGTGAAGTTGGGATACTGATTTCAGGGCTTGCTGCTCCTTCAACGATGGTAATATACTCAACATCGTCAACATAATACAATGGAGATTCT
Organism: Bacteroidales bacterium; assembly: GCA_013141455.1. Lineage (GTDB taxonomy): Bacteria > Bacteroidota > Bacteroidia > Bacteroidales > F082 > CAJBPB01. Next base: position 33,092 of record JABFQW010000023.1, on the reverse strand, counting down.
CCTGTTTCGGCACCGGCAAAGAAATCGACACCACCCAATTGTAAAGCACCTGCTTCACCTGTGGCCTGGAGGCTCCATTGCCATTGATAAATCAATGCATCATCAAAATAGATATAGCCCGAATCCAATTCAAGGTCAACTACGTTTCTGATTTTAAACCATACGTCATGATCATAGGTAAATGAACCTGCACCGGTACCACCAGCGTTGATCGATCCTGAACCATCTTCATAGAAATACAATTCACTACCCCATTCAACTCCCGGGGCTTCATAATGCTGAATATTATAATATCCTGCAAAATTGGCAGGTACCATAAACATCCAGTTTACTTCATATACACCAGTGGTTTTGTCACCTAATTTCAGAATAAGGTCGGTTGTACCGTCAACTTTGAATGATTGGGTTGGGCTGCTCGACTCGTTGTTTACGATCAAAGCATCCTCAGCTGTTCCGGGAGCATCTGACCAGGTTGTCCAGAATTCAGGACTTGTCTCAGCTACATAATCACCAACGGTAAAGCTTTCAAAATCATCCTGATAGATAAACTCTTCAACAACAGCTTCATACGAAACATCATCAAAATAATATTGAGCGGTTTCGCCTGTTGGTGCGCCGGCATACAGATTAACACTACCTAATTGAAGCAATCCTGCATCACCCTGAGCCTGCAAACTATATTGCCATTCGTAAATCAATACACCATCAAAATAAACCTGAGCCCAGTCAGCATTGAGGTCGATATAATTTTCGATACTGATCCAGGTATCTTTGGCATAAGTGAATGTTGCAGCATTATCACCGCCAGCATTCATATATCCAGATCCATCTTCAGCAAAATACGCTTCGAATGCCCATTCAACACCGGGTGATTCATAATGCTGGAAATTGTAGTATCCACCAAAACCGGTTGGAACCATGTACATGAAGTTTACCCAATATTTACCGGTAGTTTTATTACCAAGTTTTAAAACCTGGTCGTTTGTTCCGCTAATCATAACGGATTGCACAGGACTCGATGATTCGGTGTTCACGATAACGCCATCCTCAGGACCGCCCGGAGCATCAGACCATGTTGTCCACCAATCAGGACTAACTTCAGCAAGTTTACTGCCTACTGCATAACTTTCAAAGTCGTCCTCATATAACATGGAACGACTTCCACTTTTATTTAGTTGTGCTGAAGCCATTGAAGTCATCAGTACTAACACAAAAGTAGAAACAAATAATAGAGTAAATTTTCTCATAATCAGAGTTTTAGGTTAATAATTGATTCAACTAATTTATTTTTTACCGTCTCGCGATAGTGTTTTTAAGAGGATAAAAATAGAAAAAATAAACCCTTAATAAAATATTTTTCCTTGAAAAGTATCCAATTTTTCCATTTTATTTTCAATACGCGATAATACGGTATCATAACGAACATTATCCCAGACAGTTGACTCAAGATAACGTGGCGGAACTTCGCCTGCAAATCGTTCAATCATAAAGTTTGGATTCAGTCGTTCAGTAACTTTTATGATGAAATCGATGTAATCCTCTAAGTTGAATAATTCAAAATGCCCGGGATTGTCACGAAATTCCTTTGCCATTGCAGTATTTTTAAAAATCTGAAGCTGGTGAAACTTAATGGTTTGCAGGGGCAGTTTATTTATAACTTCAATAGAATCAAGCATTTGTTGTCGCGTTTCACCGGGCAGCCCAAAAATAAAGTGTCCGCCACAAGGCAATCCTGCAGCGGATGCCATCTCAATTGCTTCGATAGATTGAGCGAAATCGTGACCACGGTTAACGCGCAGAAGCGTATGATCGTAAACTGATTCCACACCAAACTCAAGCATGATATACGCAGATTGTTGTAATTTTTGTAATAATCGGATGATATCATCATTAATACAATCGGGACGCGTTCCGATCACCAAACCCACTACTCCATCACAGCCCAAAGCCTCAGCATACAAATTTTCCAATAACGCTATCGGTAAGTAAGTGTTCGTATAAGCCTGAAAATAAACAAGATAATTTTTTGCCCGTCGATAGCGTTTACGGTGAAATTCGATTCCTTCGTTAATCTGTTGTGTAACTGACTTTTGCGGCTGACAGTAAGACGGATTGAAAGCATCATTATTACAAAAGGTACAACCACCTTTCCCTTTGCTTCCATCGCGGTTAGGGCAGGTGAATCCTGCATTCACGCTGATTTTCTGGACCCTGCTTCCAAACAGTTTTTTGAAATATTCGGCATAACTGTTGAAACGGCGTGCGTTTCCCCACGGATATATGGTTGTTTCATTCATGCAGCGAAGGTAGAAAATGTTCTATAATTGGCACAAAAAAGCCTGCTCACATCGTAAGCAGGCTTTTATTAATTAATTAACAAAGTTGTTATTTTGTAGCGCTCTCAAGGCGTTTCATAATTGAGAAAATGAATATTGCAGCAAGGAAACAACAAACAATAAATATACCCCACAACAAATACAGATCAATTTTTCCCCACATTAAACTGCCCACGAATAAAAACTTATTACCAACAGCGGTTGCAAGCAACCATCCACCCTGCATCAATCCCTGGAAACGCGCCGGAGCAACTTTAGATACAAAGGATAACCCGATCGGACTCAGAAAGAGTTCGGCGATTGTAAGAACCAGATATGAACTCATTAACCAATATGGGCTAACTCTCGACGATTCTTCAACTGCTGCACCATTCAGGTCGTTTGGCGAAACTAAATTTAAAGAAGCTATAAGTATGATGACGAAGCCGAAAGCGGCGATTATCATACCATATCCGATTTTTCGGGGTGAAGATGGTTCAATCCCCTTTTTATTCATGGCAGCAAATACTCCCATCACAAGTGGTGTCAAAGCCACAATGAATAATGGATTAAATGATTGAAACACTTCCGGTGAAATGGTATTTAATTCAGGACTTGTCGATGCAAAATAGTAACAGAGGTAACCGAAAACCAAAAACATTACTGCACCAATAATTTTTGTAGTCCCTTTTTTGTTAAAGAATAATAGGGCCGATCCGGCAATGGCTGCAATAACAGATAAAATAGACCACATATCAAAGAAAAGGTTCGTGAACGGACTTACGAGCACCGACGTATAATCGCGTGCAAACATGGTTAGTGTCAATCCGTTCTGATGGAACGACATCCAGAAAAATATGACAACGATAAATACCAGACTTAAAGCTGTTACCCGTGGTCTTTCCTCTTTGGTTGACATTTGGAAGATCAGTGTTACAAAGCCTACAAACAGCCCTACTGCAAGACCCATCTTATAATTAATATCGCTTATATCGGTATAGTTATCTGCAAAATGAAATCCTAATGCAACAATAATCATTAATCCCGATGAAATAAGAATGGCCTTTAAATTACTTCCCAAACTTACAGCCGAATTGGCGCCTGATTTAGGTTCAACAACAACTTCCTTATCCTTAGCAGGAATTAATTTATTGAAAATGAGATAAATGATCATCGATACGATCATAGCACCTGCGGCAATACCAAACGCATAATTGTAACCCGTTGAAAATACTTTGATGTAATCTGCTGCAAACAGGCTCAGATCGGCTGCTGATTTTCCTCCACCTGAAATAATGGAAGCATCGGCAAATGATTGCAATTGCTCCAGCCCTTTTTCACTAATAGGATTTGCTTTGTCTAAATATTGATGGCAAAGTGAGGGCAAATTTCCATTTTCCAGATAACCGTTGGTTTTTAACCACCAAACTTTAACGCCTTTTGCAACAAACGGAGCAAAGAAAGCCCCGACATTAATACCCATATAGAATATCATGAAGGCACCATCGCGTAATTTCCTGTATTTATCGTTATCATACATTTGTCCGACCACAGCCTGAAGATTACCTTTAAATAATCCGTTACCCAACGCAATGACGAATAATGCTGATATCGAAACCCAAAGATCGGACCCCGGAACCGCGATAATGCAATAACCAAGAAACATGATTATCTGCCCTGCCAGAATTACCGTTTTATACTTTTTTGTCCAGTCGGCAATTAAACCACCGATGAGCGCAAGCGCGTAAATGGCAAAATAAAACCACGAATAGTAACTGCCGGCTGCCTCAGCATCTAAGCCGTAACGCGCCTGCAAAAACATGACAAGTATTGCCATCATGGTATAAAAACCAAATCGTTCACCCATATTGGTGAAAAATGCTACGAGTAATCCTCTTGGATGTTCTTTTAACATAAGTTTTGAATTTGTTTAGTTTATACTTTTCATTTAAAATAAATTCATGTCAGGGACAAAGTTTCAAAAGTTAAATCTGAACTTTGGTTTGCGTGGTAAAGATGAACAAAAAATTAATGAGAATCATGCCATGATGCAAATAATTGTTTCACGATTTCAAAAGTAAACCATAGTACCGGCAATGTTAATTGAAGTTAAAAGGTTGCCTGCCATAGATTGTTGTACTATTTTTGAAGAAAAAAAGTAAAAAAGATGAAAAACAAATTCTTAGTTACACTTGCATTAGTTGCGTTTTATACACTTCATGGAATGGCTCAAACGACCACCATTGATAAGATGTTCGATCAGCTTGCGGGAAAGGAATACATCACTACGATCAGCTTTACGCCTGAAATGTTCAAATTGGTTGCAGGAATAAGTGAACAATCGACCGATCCACAAGTGAAGGAAATTAATGAAGTGGTTAATCAATTGAAAGCGCTCAGGATAATCGTTTTGAGCGATTCGCTGCAAAAAAGTGATATCGATCTTGTGAAAGAAACAAATGCTTTATTAAAAACCAATCCTTTTTCTGAATTAATGTCGGTGCAGGAGAAAAACAGGACTGTGAAATTTTACATCAAGAAAACTACTGATAATAAAATCAATGAACTAATAATGCTTGCCACCGAAAAGAATAATGTAGTGGTCATGAATTTTGCCGGTGATATCGACCTGAATACAATCGGAAAATTGTCGAAGACAATGAAAATAAATGGCATGGAACAACTGGAGAAGCTGGAGAAAAAATAATACGTTTTTCCCTTTAACAGTTTAGTTTTATAAAATTGTCAATCGAAAACCTGAACATTTACAGGTTAAAAACGAATGGTAAAAGCACTTTATCTCAATGACTTACCGAGATTGGTACAGTAAAGTTTTCTGAATCTCCACGAAGCTGAACAAAATATAATCCATCATTCAATGTCTGGGTTGAGAAATTAATCTTCTGAAAACCTGATGATATAGAACCCGAAAAAACGGAGGCCACTTCCTGTCCTATTTCATTCAATATACTGATATTCAGAAATGTACCTTTATTTAGAGAAATTGAAATAGTGGCAGAATTGCTAACCGGATTCGGAAACACCTTCATCGAAGTCAGAAATTCCTGGCGTTCATAAACGCCGGTTATCATAGTAATAGCGCTGTCAATTGCTTTTTCGAGTGATTTACCATCAACATCATAATCCGATACAAAGAAAACCTGATGCTGCGGTCCACCAACCACGACAACTTTTGGCATAGCAGTTTCTCCATAATCAGTCATTTTAATCGCCGGGTCCGAAAATTTCAACGTATTCTCCATCCCGTAGGTTTTTGCCCATAACACAAGCGACGAGCAGGATGTGTTGGCAACATCATCACAAATAAGCATAGTTACCATTCCCGGTAAACTATCCTTATATTGTTGAACAACATTGAACGTTGTTTGCAATGGGACAACACAACTTCCGCAAGGCATAGCCCACGCCATGACCACCACTTTGCCCGAATCCAATTCTGAAAACAGATGATAACGTTGATTTTCGCAGTTAACGGCAATGAAATCAGTAGCATTCTGAGCCTTCAATCCAATCGTTAAAAGACATAATAGCAAATAGATAATTAGTTTATTCATGGGATTTTAGTTTCATTGTGAATACAAATTCGGGTATAAACTTATGACTATATATTCGCCAAATATAATGGGTTTTATACATGAAACTCATTTCACTATATCGTATTAAAATCAAATCGGGGATAAACAAACTTCCGCCACATTAAACTAAGGTTCAATTTAACTCAATTTTCTTCCTACTTTTGCGCCTTATTTATTGAATAATCAGCGTTTTTTTATGGAAATCAGCAGCAAATACAATCCCTTACTAACCGAAAACAAATGGTATTCACATTGGATGGCTAAGGGTTATTTTCATTCGGTACCCGATACACGTGAGCCATACACTATTGTAATACCTCCCCCAAATGTTACCGGAGTTTTACACATGGGACATATGCTCAACAATACCATTCAGGATGTTTTGGTGCGCAGGGCGCGAATGCAGGGTAAAAATGCCTGTTGGGTTCCCGGAACCGACCATGCTTCAATTGCTACGGAGGCAAAGGTTGTGAACAAACTGAAACAGGAAGGCATTGATAAATCATCGATAAGCCGCGAAAAATTCATGGAATATGCCTGGGAATGGCGTGATAAACATGGCGGAATCATACTCGAACAATTAAAAAAATTAGGCGCTTCGTGCGATTGGGAACGTACGGCTTTCACCATGGATGAAACCCTTTCTGAATCGGTGATTGATACTTTTATCGATTTATATAACAAAAATCTGATTTACAGAGGTGTGCGAATGGTAAACTGGGATCCTCAGGCCCTGACTGCCGTATCAGACGAAGAAGTTATTTATAAAGAAGTACGCTCGAAATTATACTATATCAGATACAAGCTTGAAGGTGAAAACGATTTTATTACCATCGCAACTACACGTCCTGAAACAATTCTGGGTGACACGGCTATTTGTGTTCATCCCGAAGATGAAAGGTATTCGAAGTTTCATGGTAAAAAAGTGTTGGTACCGCTTATCAACCGCGCCATCCCGATTATTGTTGACGCGTATGTTGACCGTGAATTTGGTACCGGTGCATTGAAAATAACACCGGCCCATGATATCAACGATTATTACCTCGGCATAAAACATAAGCTGCCCACGATCGATATTTTCGAACAGAACGGCACACTAAGTGTAGCGGCAACATTATTAGTTGGTGTTGATCGGTTTGAAGCCCGAAAACAAATTATTCCGTTGCTCGAACAATCAGGAAATCTGGTTAAAACCGAAGATTACACCAACAAAATTGGTTTCTCGGAAAGAACCGATGTGGTTATCGAACCGAAGCTTTCGCTCCAATGGTTTATGAAGATGGAAGATTTGGCAAAACCAGCGCTTGAAGTTGTTGAAAATGATACAGTTAAATTTCATCCGGCCAAATTCAAAAACATATACCGGCATTGGATGGAAAACGTGAAAGACTGGTGCATCTCGCGGCAGCTATGGTGGGGCCAGCAGATACCGGTTTATTATCTTCCAAATGGTGAAATGCTGGTAGCAAAATCGAAGCAACAAGCCTACGAAAAACTTCGTGCTGAGCAACCGGAAACAACATTCACCATCAACGACCTGAAACAGGACGAAGATGTGGTTGATACCTGGTTTTCTTCCTGGCTATGGCCAATCTCTGTTTTCGATGGCATCAGAAATCCTGAAAATGAAGAGATTAAATATTATTACCCGACAAATGATCTGGTAACAGCACCGGATATTATTTTCTTCTGGGTTGCCCGCATGATCATGGCGGGATTAGAGTATCGAAACGAAATTCCTTTCAGTAATGTTTACTATACCGGTATTGTGCGCGACAAAATAGGTCGTAAGATGTCGAAAACACTTGGAAATTCACCTGATCCGATCGATTTAATCGATCAATTTGGTGCTGATGGCGTACGTGTTGGCATGTTGCTCACCGCTCCTGCCGGAAATGATTTGCCCTTTGATGATTCATTGTGCGAACAGGGTCGTAATTTCAGTAATAAAATATGGAATGCCTTACGATTGGTAAAAGGATGGAAAACAGATCAGACCATTGAACAACCCGAAACTTCAGCTTTAGCTGTAAAATGGTTCACTGCCAGATTGAATCAGGCTATCGCCGAAGCGGACGAACATTTTGAAAAATACCGCCTATCGGATGCGCTGATGACGTTGTATAAACTTACATGGGACGATTTTTGTTCATGGTACCTCGAAATGATAAAACCTGCCTTGAATCAACCAATCGATTGCTTCACTTATGCATCCACAATTGAGCTATTTGAGAGTCTGATGAAATTACTGCATCCGTTTATGCCATTCATTACCGAAGAAATATGGCATCACCTTGGTGAAAGAGTCGATGGTGACGATATTATCATGGCACAATTACCAGTTTCAACAATGTTTGACGAAAACATTTTATCCCAATTCACGTTTGCCGAAGAAGTGATCAACAGCATCAGAAAGATACGCGCCGAGAAGAATATTCCTTACCGTGACGCCATCGAATTGAGAATTAAATCTTCTGATAATCAGATTGATTCAACATTTAATGGTATCATTGCCAAACTCTGTAATATCAGCTCGATTCAAACAGTTGATGAAAATCCGGAAGGTACTTTTGGATTCGTGGCACGATCGACCGAGTTCTTTATTCCTGTTTCTCAAAATATTGATATTGAGGCAGAAATTAAAAAACTTACCGAGGAATTGAACTACACGAAAGGATTTTTACTTTCGGTATCAAAAAAACTCAGCAACGAACGCTTTGTAGCCGGAGCACCTGCCGATGTGGTTGATCTGGAGCGAAAAAAACAATCCGATGCCGAATCACGGATCAAGGTGCTCGAAAAGCAAATACGCTCGTTTTCGAACTAATCAGGCAAGAAACTGTTATAGCTTTTCCAACATCTGTTTCACAAATAAAGCAATTGATTTATGCGTTCAATTCAATTCCTCGTCTTCTTCAGTATCGTCATCTCGATTCATCTGATGATTAATTTTTACATTTTCTCACGTGGGTTACGTTCATTTGAAACAGGAAGTCAGCTCCGGACAATTTATGTTGTAATATATTGGTTTTTAGCACTATCATATATAGTTGGCCGCGTTTTGGAACGCTATTATTTATGCAAAATAAGCGATTTCTTTACCTGGACCGGTTCCTTTTGGCTCGCGGCTATGTTGTATTTGTTCCTCATCGTTGGTTCGATCGATCTGATAAGGCTTATCAATCACTTCGTACCATTTATTGATAAAGTTTTACCTGCTGGGATATTGCAAAATCCCAGGATAATCACTTACACAGTGGCAGGTTTTGTGTTTTTGCTCATCGTTGCCGGTCACATCAATGCCATTTTCCCACGAACACATGCATTCGATATTGACCTTAATGATAAAAAAGCCGGCAGGTCACAACTCAAAATTGCAGTTGCTTCCGATATTCATCTCGGGACAATCATTGCCAATAACCGCACACAACGTATTGTAAATAAAATAAATGAAAGCAAACCTGATGTCATACTACTCGCCGGCGATGTGGTTGATGAGGATCTTGCTCCGGTTATCAAACGAAATCTTGGTAAAACACTTACCCAGCTTAACGCACCGCTTGGTGTGTATGCAATCACCGGTAATCATGAGTACATTGGTGGCGTTGAACCCGCTGTGAAATATTTGAACGAACACGGAATCAAAGTGTTACGGGATACAATGATCGAGTTGATCGAAAATGTTTATGTGGCTGGCCGTGAAGATATTCAGGGAGTTCGGTTTGGAGGAAAACAACGTAAATCTCTGAAAGATATCATCGAAAATAAAAATGATTCCTCTACCCTGATTTTGCTCGATCATCAACCGGCGGCCATCGACGAAGCCATCCAGAATCAGGTTGATCTGATGCTATCGGGACACACGCATCATGGTCAACTCTGGCCACTGAGTCTCATTACAAAAGCAGTGTATCAGGTTAGCTGGGGACTAAAGAAATTTGGTAATACAAATGTGTATGTTTCAAGTGGTATCGGGAGCTGGGGTCCACCCGTTCGGATAGGCAACCGCCCTGAAATTGTTGTAATTACATTACATTTCAATTAAGTGAGCGAAAATCAATTCGTAGATATTCAACCGGATCACTAAAAATATTCATTGCGTTTCTATTTATAAAAATTGTTAAAAAACATATAGTCAGCCTATTGAAAATCGTTCGTTAAACCAGGATTGATTTTAATTTTTTATCCGCTAACTCTGAATGATTGATTTATGCTACTGATTCACAGCTATTTAATTCACTCCTGATTAAACTTCATAACGATTGGTTCAGGATAAATATTTAAATTCTATCATTTTAAGTAAACGGTAACATACGACCAGGAAAATTGGAACTTGAAATTTAATACATTTGCAAACCAAAGATTATTCACATGTCATTTGATTCAGATAAATTCGTTGGCGAAGGATTAACCTACGACGATGTACTGCTGGTACCCGCAAAAAGTGCTGTGTTACCGCGTGAGGTAAGTCTTCACACCCGGTTTTCACGCAATATCCAATTGCATATCCCGATTGTTTCGGCTGCAATGGACACGGTAACCGATGCAATAATGGCCATCGCTATGGCGCAGGTTGGAGGCATTGGTGTATTACACAAAAACATGTCTATTTTAAAACAGGCTGCAGAAGTAAGAAAAGTGAAACGCGCCGAAAATGGTATGATCATCGATCCGATTACGGTAAATGTTGAAGCAAAAGTAATCGATGCCGTGAAAATCATGAGGGAATTTCACATTGGCGGGATCCCGGTGATCGATAAAGAAAACCATTTGGTCGGTATCGTTACAAATCGCGACCTACGCTTCGAGAAGAAACTTGACAGGCCAATTTTAGAGGTAATGACCAAAGAAAACCTGATCACGACCACCGAATTTACTGATTTTGAGAAAGCAGCTGATATACTTCAGGAATATAAAATTGAGAAATTACCCGTTGTCGATAAAAATTATCGCCTCATTGGGTTAATTACCTACAAAGACATCATCAAAATTAAGGAACGACCTGATGCATGTAAAGATGCTCGTGGCCGGTTGAGGGTTGCAGCCGCTGTTGGAATCACATCCAATACCCTTGAACGGGTTGAAGCCTTAGTGAATGAAGGCGTTGACGCAATTGTTGTTGACACGGCCCATGGTCATTCGATGGGTGTTATCGAAATGTCGAAAAAAATTAAATCACTTTACCCCAATATCGATCTTGTGATTGGCAATATCGCGACAGCAGAAGCAGCGCGCGATTTGGTTGACGCAGGAGCCGATGGTATAAAAGTTGGAATAGGGCCCGGTTCTATTTGTACGACCCGTGTTATTGCCGGCGTTGGTGTACCTCAACTTACTGCTGTTTATGATGTTGCCCAGGCTTTGAAAGGAACCGGAATTCCGGTAATCGCTGATGGTGGAATACGTTTTACCGGTGATATCGTGAAAGCGCTTGCGGCCGGAGCATCAACAATCATGGCAGGTTCACTATTCGCTGGTGTGGAAGAAGCGCCTGGTGAAACGATCATTTTCGAAGGAAGGAAATTTAAAACCTACCGTGGTATGGGCTCCATCGAAGCCATGCAGGAAGGCTCAAAAGACCGTTACTTTCAGGATACCGAAGATGATGTCACAAAACTTGTCCCTGAAGGTATTGTTGGTCGTGTGCCTTACAAAGGAACACTTTCGGAGGTGATACACCAGCTAAACGGTGGCTTGCGTGCCGGCATGGGATATACCGGCTCTGCCACAATCAGCGATCTGCAAAAAGCAAGGTTTATTAAAATATCAGCTGCCGGTGTTCACGAAAGTCATCCGCATGATATAACAATTACCCGCGAAGCACCAAATTACAGCAGAGGGAATTAGTAAGTTGAAAGTTGAAAGTTCAAAGTTTAAAGTAAATGTTATAGTGAAATACGTTTTAAAACAATCAAAATACATTTTATAATATTGTTTCTCAATTAGATAAAAAATAATTTATTGAATAATTTAACAAAATTAATGTTGGTATGAATAGATTTGCACGATTGATCTGGGTAATGGTTTTGCTTTTATCAGCTGTTGGTTTAAATGCACAGAAAAAGCTTGATAAAAAAATACTTTTAACTGTTGGCAATGAACAGGTTACCGTTAAAGAACTCACGGACGTTTATAAAAAAAACAATGTCAATAACGAAATGATTGATAAAAAATCATTCGTTGAATATGTTAATTTGTACACCAATTTTCGTTTGAAAGTTCTTGAAGCCGAACAACTTAAGATGGATACCTCCAAGGTTTTTCAAAAAGAACTGAATGGCTACCGCGAACAGTTGGCGAAACCTTATTTCACGGATGACAAAGTAAATGAGGACCTGTTATCTGAGGCTTATAACCGCAAATTGCAGGATATACGTGCAAGCCACATACTGATTAAAGTTAATAAAGATGCTTCACCGGCTGATACCCTGGTTGCATTTAATAAAATAGCGGCCTTACGTGCAAGAATAATGAAAGGAGAAGATTTCGGAAATGTTGCTGCTGAAGCCTCCGATGATCCATCAGCCCGTGACCGCGAGGCAGTTCCAAATCAAAGTCCATTCCGCCCGGGAAACAAAGGCGATCTGGGATATTTCTCTGTTTTTGATATGGTTTATCCATTCGAAAATGGTGCGTTCAATACCGCCGTGGGTGAGGTTTCAAATATCATCCGCACCGACTTTGGTTATCATATCATCAAAGTAACCGAGAAAAGTGAAGCAGTTGGTATTATTGAGGTAGCCCATATTTATGTTGCCCTCAATCCTGAATCGGACAGTGCCACCCTTGCTGAGAAAAAAGACAAGATCAATAATATCTCCAAAAAAATTACTGAAGGCATGACTTTCGAGGAAGCAGTGCGTCAGTTTTCTGAAGACAGGGGCTCAGCCAGCCGTGAAGGTAAACTCAGTAAGTTTACTTCGAGCCGTATAGTACCTGAATTTGTTGAGGTAGTTAAAAAAATGCAGGTCGGACAAGTTTCGGCTCCGGTACAAACCATGTACGGATTTCATATCATTAAACTCATCAATGTTGAAAAAACCGGCACCTTCGAACAGGAAAAAGATAAGTTAAAAGAGCGTTTAGCAAAAGACATCCGATCGAAAAAGAGCGAAGAAGCGGTTATCAATAAAATTAAAAAGGAAGCTAAATTCAAGGAAAAAAGAGAAAACTTAAACCTTTTTATTGCCACACTCGACTCAACCCTGACTGAAGGGACTTACAACGCAACATCTCCACGCGCTTCAAAAAACACCTTATTTACATTGGGTAATAACGTTTATACCGATGGACAGTTTGCATCTTATATTTCAAAAAACCAGACAAAACAGGAAAAAATCTCTCCTGTAATGTATGCTAACAATTTGTACAATGGTTTTGTAAACGAAAGTTGCCTTGCTTATGAAGATGCGATGCTCGAAACCAAATACCCTGAATTTGCAAGTCTGATGCAGGAATATCGTGATGGAATTTTATTGTTCGATCTCACCGACCAAAAAGTATGGTCGAAGGCTGTTAAAGACACAACCGGTCTCGAAGCATTCTATCAAAAAAATAAATCGAATTATGTTTGGGCCGAAAGGGCTGAGGCTACAGTTTTCACGGTCACTAAACCCGAAGATGTTGCCCGCGTTCAGGCCATACTTTCGTCGATGGACGATATAACCGCCATCACTGAGAAATTTAGCGCAGACAGCATCCATTCGGTGAGAATACAATCAGGTAAATTTGAGAAAGGTGATAACAATTATGTCGATATGACCAACTGGAAACCAGGTTTATCAGGCGAATTGAATTCAAGTGTGGACAAAAACATTATATTCGTAAAAACAAAAGCCATACTATCTCCCATGGAAAAAGCTTTGAATGAAGCAAAAGGAATCATCACTTCCGACTACCAGACCTATCTCGAAAAACAATGGATTGAAGAACTACGTCTGAAATATCCGGTTACAATCAATCAGGAGATTTTAGAAAAGGTAAAATCGAAATACTAAACCATGATCAAAAATCTGCTGTTAGTAGTATGTATTTTAGGTTTATTATCTTGCAAATCAAGACATAACAGTGACGATAGAATCATTGCAACCGTGTATGATTACGAACTGTTCGCGTCCGATTTGAAGGATATTGTTCCAAAAGGTACAAACACTAAAGACAGCAGCATGGTTGTTCAGGGTTTCATCGACAGCTGGATACGGAAATATCTGATCATTCATCAGGCAGAATATAATTTGCTTCCCGAGCAGATGGATTTTGAACAAAAACTGGATGATTATCGTAACTCATTGATTACCTATGCCTATGAAAGCGAATTGATTCGGCAGAAGTTGGATACCCTTGTTTCGGAAACAGAAATAAGAGATTATTATAGTCATAACCGTGCCGACTTTGAGTTAAAATATAATGTTGTGAAAGCGGTGTATGTAGTATTGCCTATTGATTCGAAACGAAAAAAGTTGTTTCGCGACATACTCGATACGCGTCACTTCAGCAGCGATTCACTCGAATACAATGCCGGAAGATTTGCTTTATCCTATTACAATGGCTACAATAGCTGGATACGATTTGATGATCTGCTGTCACAAGTACCAATTAAAACCTACAATCAGGAAGTTTTTTTGAGAGACAATCGGTTTATCGAATTCGATGACAAACCTTTTAGTTACCTGATACTCATCAAAGACTTTCTCATTGCCGAAAGTATGTCGCCCATTGAAATGGAAACCGAAAACATAAGGAACATCATTATCAACAAAAGGAAAAGAGAACTGATTTCGAAGATGCATCAGGAAATCTATACTAAGGCGGTGAAAGAGAATGTATTTAAGATTTACGCCACAGGAAACGAAAAATAAACCATTATAAAAATAAGTCAGTTGTCTTTCAGACTCTACGTAATTAAATTGAAATCAAAATAATGACAAAAAAAATATCAAAAAATTGGCTGTTTTTACTTGTTGCGATGTTTACCATCGCAATCCCGGTAAAAAGTCAGGTAATCGATCAGGTAGTAGCCGTAGTTGGTCAAAATATCATACTTCAATCTGATATCGAAAATCAGTACATACAATATCGGCTGCAACGTGGTATTTCGGGAAGCGCCAAAACAATACGGTGCACGATACTGGAAGATCTGTTATTCCAGAAATTGCTTCTGAATCAGGCAGAACTCGACAGTATCACTGTAACCGATGAGCAGGTCGATCAGGAAATGGAACGACGATTGCGATATTTTATCGGCGAATTGGGTTCGCAGGAAAAACTCGAAGCCTATTATAACAAAACCATCGTTGAGATAAAAGCCGAATTACGCAGGTTGGTTAAGGATCAGTTACTTGGCGAACAGGTACAGAATAATATTATGGAGAAGGTGGAAGTAACTCCTTCCGAAATAAAGTCGTACCTGAAGGAACTCCCAAACGACAGTATTCCAATGGTGAATATCGAATATGAGATTCAACAGATTGTAAAAAATCCGCCGATCAGCATCGATGAGAAACTGGCGGTGAAAGAGCGACTTTTCGAATTAAGGAAACGGATTTTGGCCGGTGAACGATTCTCGACCTTAGCGGTATTATATTCCGAAGATCCTGGTTCTGCCAAAAAAGGTGGTGAGCTTGGGTATTACGGACGAGGTGAATTGTATCCTGAATTTGAGGCAATTGCCTTTAAACTCAAGGATGGTGAAGTATCGGAAGTAGTTGAAACACAAGCAGGATTTCATATCATTCAACTCATAGGCAGACGCGGCGATTATGTAAATGTTCGCCATATTCTGCTAATGGCCAAGGTATCGCCCGAGGCGCTTGATAAAGCCAGAATGGAACTCGACTCTGTTGCCTTAAAAATCAGGAAAAATGAAATTACATTTGAAAAAGCAGTTGAAACATACTCCGAAGATCCGAACAAATCGAATGGTGGCTATTTACTGAATCCATACTCAGGTGGAACAAAATTTGAGGCCGATATGCTCGATCCCCAGGTGTCATTTACGATCGAAAAATTAGCCCCCGGAGAAATCAGTAATCCTGTCCCAATGAAAACTGAAGATGGCAAGGATGCCTATCGCTTGCTGCTTTTAAAACAAAAATCAACGCCACACCAGGCCAATATAAAAGATGATTACAACCGCATTCAGGGTTGGGCACTGGCAAAAAAGAAGAAGAAAGCCATTGACGATTGGATTCGTAGTAAATCGCAGAAAGCATATGTGAGCATCCAGGGCGAATATTCCGATTGTACCTTCAATTTTAACTGGAAAGCTGAATAAATCCAAAATTACCGGACAATCACATGAATCAATATAAAACTGATGTTGAGGCAGCCGATGCCTTAGTTGTAAGATATAACCACCTTCGGACTGAGATTGCCAAGGTAATCGTTGGACAGGATGAGGTGGTAAAAAATACGCTCATCTCAATTTTTTGCAAGGGCCATGTGTTGCTTGTTGGTGTCCCCGGATTGGCTAAAACTTTGTTGGTTAATACGATTGGCAAGGTGCTTGGGTTGAGTTATAGCCGGATTCAGTTCACACCCGATTTAATGCCATCTGATATTATCGGCACAGAGATTCTGGATGAAACACGGAAATTTAAATTCATCAGAGGACCGGTTTTTGCTAATATCATCCTGGCTGACGAAATTAACCGTACACCTCCAAAAACCCAGGCAGCCCTGTTGGAAGCCATGCAAGAGAAAGCGATAACCGTTGCCGGACAAACACATATTTTACAGGAGCCGTTCTTTGTTTTGGCAACACAAAACCCAATTGAACAGGAAGGCACCTATCCCCTGCCCGAGGCTCAGCTCGACCGTTTCATGTTTAACCTCTGGTTAGATTATCCTTCGTTTGATGAGGAGATTTCCGTGGTAAAAAATACGACTTCCGGCTTTTCGAATGAAATAAAAGAGGTGATGAGTGCCGATGAAATTCTCTTTTTTCAACAATTGGTTCGCCGCGTTCCGGTGGCTGATAATGTTTACCATTATGCGGTAAACTTAGTGGCTAAAACAAGGCCTCATACTACGCTCGCTCATGAATGGTCGAACAAATATATAAGTTGGGGTGCCGGTCCGCGGGCATCACAATATCTCATCATCGGTGCAAAATGCAATGCCTTGATTAATGGCAGGTATTCACCAGATATTGAAGATGTTAAAGCAGTTGCCCTGCCAATATTACGGCATCGTTTGGTACGCAATTACACCGCTGAAGCCGAAGGTGTTTCGCTGAAAAGTATTATTGAAAAGCTTATGTAATAAGTAATATTTTATTTCATGTATGGAAGTCGCCTGCCTCTGCAGAATGATGAGGAAAGACCCGAGTTACCCATTTTAAAAGAGAATCGTAATTGTGCTATGTAATTTGAAAATAAATTAAACTAAAACACGTTCTTTTATTTTGTAAAATCTCACTTCGGTCTTCCAACTTTTCATAGATCGCTATCAAATGGATTGCCAACTTATAAAACATTGATAATGAATGCCAATCGTAAAATTTATTGGGGATTAGCCATAATAATTACCACTTTATTGGCGGTTTGGTTTTTTACCAAATCGAATCCAGATGAAACTATTCTACTCGAAACGCCTGTAAAACAAGGCCTTTTTGTGATCAACGTTACCACAACCGGAGAATTGGAAGCAAAAAGTTCTGAAAAAATATACGGCCCTTCGTCTGCGGGGCTTCGTGAAGCGCGAATATGGGAATTAAAAATAGATGATATTATTCCTGATGGCACCATCGTCGATTCAGGTGACTTTGTTGCCAACCTCGATCGCACCGAACTCACCAACAAACTGAAAGACAAAGAAATAGAGATTGAACAATTCCAGAATAACTTTACAAAAACCCAGCTCGATACCACCATGGAGCTGCGTAGTGCGCGTAACGATCTGGTCAACCTGAAATATGCCATGGAAGAGGCACAGATTGCAGTGGATCAATCTATTTATGAACCACCGGCATCTCAACGACAGGTTCAGATTGAACTCGACAAATCGAAAAGATCGTACGACCAGGCCGACATGAATTATTCGCTTCGTACCGAAAAAGCCGTGGCCAATATGTCGGAAGTTTCGACAGCGCTTAAAAAGAAACAAGGTGAATATCAAAAACTTATGGATCTGATTGGCGAATTTACCGTGAATGCGCCAAAATCAGGTATGGTAATTTATCAACGCGACTGGGAAGGAAAAAAACGGGGTATCGGATCAACCGTGAGCGCCTGGGAAAATGTGGTAGCAACTTTACCTAATTTACGCGAGATGATCACGAAAACTTACGTGAATGAAATTGATATCTCAAAAGTGAAAGTCGGCCAGAAAGTGAACATCGGCATCGATGCTTTCCCCGATAAAAAATTTACCGGTCAGGTGCTCGAAGTGGCCAATATCGGCGAACAGATCCGAAATTCGAACGCCAAAGTTTTTGAAGTGAAAATTGGTGTTAATGAGTATGATTCGATCATACGGCCAGCCATGACAACAAAAAACACAATTATCACCGATGAGATAGATAGTATGTTATATATCCCGCTGGAAGCAATGCTTAGCAACGATTCAATTCAATATGTGATCGTTGGCAAACATAAACAGCAGGTCATCACCGGAAAATCGAACGAAAATGAAATCATAATTCTGGCCGGACTTACTGAAAAACAAAATGTATTGCTTAGTCTCCCACCCAATATCGATGACTACGACATGAAATTACTTTCGAATGAGGTGATACAAAGCGCAAAAGCCCGGAAAGAACTGTTAGAAAAAGCTGAGATGAATTCAAAACCCGGTTTGCCAGGTAAAGATTCGATGCCACCGAACGGGTCATTTCAACAGCGGGGTAATACACAACGACCAAACCGGCCTTCAAAACGCTAACCATTTATGGAAAGGTATTGGGAGATCATTCAGGTTGCGATTGAAGCGGTTTTTGCTAACCGTTCGAGGTCGATTCTCACCGCATTGGGTATCATTTTCGGTGTGGCAGCCGTTATCGCCATGATGGCCATTGGTAAAGGAGCCCAAAAAGAAATTCTCGACCAGATTAAATTGGTTGGTGTAAACAACATCATTATAAAAGCACGGGTTGAGAAAAAAAAATCAACGGATGAAGAGCAGGATGGTAAAACGGAGAGCAAAAAATTTTCACCCGGACTCACCTTACTCGATGCCAAAGGAATACAATCGGTAATACCAACCATTGAAAAAGTAAGCCCGGAAGTAACCTACGAAACAACAATCATCAATAATGGAAAGCGATTACAGGCAAGGTTAAATGGTGTAACGCCTGATTATTTTGAACTATTTAATTTGAAACTTTCAAAAGGTCGGATGTTTAATGACGAACAACTCGAAATTGGAAGTCCGGTTTGCATCATTGGTCCGGGTGTGAAAGCAAAATTATTTGCAACAGAAGATCCGATTGATAACTACGTTAAGTGTGGTAACATCTGGCTAAAGATAGTTGGCGTACTCGAAAACCGGATCGTTGGTTCAAAAACAACCGATGATTTTGGAATAACTGATTATAGCAGTGACATTTACGCACCTATCCAAACGGTGTTATCACGTTACAAAGATCGTTCATTAGTCACCTCCGGTTCTCTGAGCGGTGGCAATAATATGGTCATCTTTTCAGGAAATAGTATGATGTCTTTTTCGAGCGATTCAGAATCGGAAGGTGAAACAAATTACCATCAGTTGGATAAAATTGTTGTGAAAGTTGACGATTCGAAAAACTTCAGTGCTACCACCAAATTACTCAATCAAATGCTGAAACGACGTCATCAGCAGGTGGAAGACTTCGAAATTATTGTGCCTGAACTACTGCTAAAACAGGAACAGCGTACCAAAGACATCTTCAATATTGTGCTTGGTGCTATCGCCGGAATTTCCTTGCTTGTTGGTGGCATCGGCATTATGAATATCATGTTGGCTTCGGTATTGGAACGAATCAGAGAAATTGGGGTAAGAAGATCGATCGGCGCAACCAAACGCGATATCATCCTACAATTCCTTTCTGAGGCAACACTCATCAGCATCTCCGGTGGTTTAATAGGTATAATATTGGGTGTTGTGATGGCACGCATCATCACCGAGACAACGGACATACTAACCATTGTATCGGTCTGGTCTATTCTCATTTCATTTGGTGTTTCGGCGACCGTTGGTATCGTTTTTGGTTATTTACCTGCCCGAAAAGCAGCCGAGCAAGATCCAGTGACCTCACTCAGGCATGATTAATACAATATTTTCAATTCGTTGTGATATGATAAAAGATTTTACGACCCATAGCGGCAACTGGTTCAAAATGGGCTTATTGATATTGTTAGTGACCTTCTGTTTCGACAGTTTTGCACAAGAGGAAACAAACTATTTCATTCTTCAGGATGTAATATCGCTTGCACAAAAGCAATCGCCCGATGCCCAGATTGCCAAACACCGTTTCCGTAGCAGTTATTGGGAATACCGAAGCTTTAAAGCGGGATATCTGCCAAGCCTTGTGCTGAATGCCGAACTACCAAATTTCACACATGGAATTAAAGCAGTAACCCAATCAAGCGGTGCCGATATCTATAAAGAGCAACAAAGATCATATTACTCGGCTAATCTCAACCTAACGCAAAAAGTAGGTCTTACTGGCGCCAATGTTTTTCTTCAATCCGGTTTATCTAGGCTCGATGACTATACGGATTCGCTAACCCATCAATATTTATTAACTCCAATAAGTATTGGGTTTAACCAACCAATATTCGGTTATAACGCATACAAATGGGATAATAAAATTAAGCCAATGCGATACGAAGAGGCTTTGCGAACTTATCTCGAAACCAACGAACAGGTAGCTATAACAGCAGGGAATCACTTCTTTAACTTATTGCTTGCTCAGGTTGAAAAGTCGATTGCCATCAAGAATCAATCGAATTACGATACGCTCTATAATATTGCAAAAGGCCGATATATGCTAGGTAAAATTGCAGAGAATGAGCTGCTACAACTTGAACTAAACCTGCTGAGTGCCAATGCAGCAGTTGAAAATGCTGACCTTGAGTACCAGAATATGCTTTTCACTTTTAAATCCTTTATGCGTATTAAATCAGATCAGCCAATTATTCTGGTTCCACCTGCTGAAACCGAGTACTTCACAATCAATATGGATGAGGCGATCCAGAATGCTAAAACGAATACCTCTTCAGGAATAAATTTCGAGCGCCAAATTCTGGAAGCTGAGAGCCAGTTGAATCAGGCACGGCTTGAGGGCCGTTTTGATGCAACTATAAATGCTACTTTCGGATTGACCCGACAGTCGGATATTCTTGGTGATTTTTACACTACTCGCATGGATGATGAACAAGTTTCACTCGGGATTACCATTCCTATTCTCGACTGGGGCCAGGCCCGCGGCCGTATCAAGATGGCAGAATCGAATCTCGACCTTGTGAAAACTTCGATTGAACAGGCGCGTATCGATTTCGAACAAAATATTTTTTTGAAAGTGATGCACTTCAATATGCAGAAAAACCAGATGCGGATTGCAGCAAAGGCTGATACAGTGGCACAGAAACGATTCGATGTCACCCAAAAAAGGTATATGATTGGTAAAGTGAATGATGTGCTTGAACTGAATAATGCGCAGATTGACAACGACAATGCCAAAAAAGGGTATTATAATTCCTTAAAAACGTACTGGACAAGCTTTTACGATATTCGAAAAAGTACGCTGTTTGATTTCGCGGAGAAAAAGAAGCTTGATTTTAATCCTGAGGAGTTGATTGATTGATGTGGCTGGTGGCTGGATACTGGTGGCTGGATACTGGTTGCTGGTTGCTGGAAACTGGTAGCTGGTAGCTGGTGGCTGGCGACATGCAACAAGCAGCAAGAAACAAGAAACAAGTAACCAGCAACAAGTAACAAGAAACCACCCATTTTTAGTTTAAACGCAAATTTTTCACAACTCACCGCCAACATTTTGCCTACTTTTGTGTTCTACAAACAGAAATTATTAATTCAATAAAAAAATAGTAAAATGGCAGTATTAGTAGGAAAAAAAGCTCCCTTATTTGAAGCCGACGCGGTTGTTGACGGTGGCGAATTCGTGGAAAAGTTTTCATTAAATCAGTACATCAACAAGAAGCATGTTGTGTTTTTCTTTTATCCTTTGGATTTCACCTTTGTTTGTCCTACCGAAATCATTGCATTTCAGGACAAGATGGATGAGTTTGAAAAACGTAATGTAGCTGTTGTTGGTTGTTCTGTTGATTCTAAATTCTCACATTGGGCATGGCTGAACACAGCCCGTGACCAGGGTGGTATCAAAGGTGTTAAATTCCCGATTGTTTCTGACTTAAGCAAAACCATATCAACGAACTATGATGTGTTGGCCGGTGAATTTGACTACAACGAAGATGGCGAAATGGAATTCAATGGCGACCCGGTTGCCTATCGCGGGTTGTTCCTGATCGACAAACAGGGTGTTGTTCGTCACCAGGTTGTGAATGATCTTCCACTTGGCCGCAGCATCGACGAAGCACTACGTATGGTAGATGCGTTGCAGTTTTTCGAAGAAAACGGCGAGGTTTGTCCGGCAAACTGGAAACCCGGCGATGATGCCATGCAGGCTACACACGAAGGTGTTGCCAGCTATTTGGGCAAACACTAAGAGAAATCAGATCTTTTTTAAAAAAGCCGCTCCCTTGTGGAAGCGGCTTTTTTTGTGCTTTGAGGCAAAATGTACGATGCAAATGTAAAATGCAAAGTGCAAAGTCAAAATGCAAATTGTAAGCGATTTGACCAGATAAAAAGTTTGTACCCAATCATTTGGATTTGTGAAATAACTGATTTACATTTGTTTGGATCAAAGAACAAAACAAAAGAAAAATCAATATCGATCATGAATACTTAACGTATTTTTATCGTAAAGCACTGCAAATAAATTGAATATGAAAGGCTTATGGCTTACTTAGATAATTTCAAAAACATCAGTATAAACACGAAATATCCACAACGATGGCATGTAGCCATTCGTTGGCGTTCATTGTAGAAAGGTACAAACAGATTCATTATGGAAGAAATAATAAAGTATTTGATAGCTGCAATAGCAGGCTCCGGTTTGGGGACATTCTTAATTCAGAAAACTTTTGAACAACGTTTGAGTAAAAAGTTATTCAAATTCACAAAATTGTATTCCGACAAACTTGATATAATACGTGAATTGTATAGATTATTAGTTCGTGCAGAAAATGGACTTCAAATTTTATTGAGTCAACGGGAACCAAAAGACACAGTAGAAAAACAGAAGTATTATAAAAAAACAACAGAAACGATGGATGAGTTTGTTAAAACATACGAAGAAAACGAGTTGATCTTTGAAAAAGAGATTGTTGAAAAAATAACTGTAATAATTGAAGCATTTAAGAAAGCTAAGAAGGCACATATTTATGCAAATTTAATGGAAGATTCCAGAGGTTCAAAAGCTTGGGAGAATGCTGTAAATGAAAAACAAGAATTAAGTAATCAACTTGAAAAAGAATTTCCAAATCTTAAAACAGAATTAAAAAAAATATTTCAAGCACGCTATGATATTTTATTAAATTAATAAATTCAATGGTACAAATCACAATAAGTAAGCATTTATGGAAAATAGTTTTATATTCAGGTTCTTAGTTTTTATTATACTATTTCATGGGATAACTAATTATACTTTAGCTCAAGACAAGACCTTTATTCGTGAATACAACTATAAAGCTGGAGAAACAGATAGTAAGATCAGTTCTCGCCAAAAAGCACTCACGGAAGTAAAGGCTCTTTTAATTGAGGAATTAGGGACTTATGTTGAAAGCTATGTTAATTATGAAGTTGCCGAAGAAAACAATAAAATAACAAGGGATTTTTTTACTAATGAAATTAAAACTCTGAGTGCTGGAACCACTGAAACTAAAATAATTGAAGAAAGCTGGGATGGATATGAATATTATGTAAAAGCTGAAATAGCAGCTGACCCGGAAGAAGTTCTACGAAGAATAAATGAAACTCTCTCTAAAAGAAAAAGTAGTGAAGTAATTGACAGTTTAAATATTCTCCTGAAAAGTTCAAATAATGAACTTAACTCAAAAAACAAAGAACTTGATTTAGTTAAATCACAACTAACAACGAAACAAAAAGAAATCGACACGAAACAGAGCACATTAAATTCTTTAAATTCAGAATTAACACAAGCAAAG
Organism: Bacteroidales bacterium; assembly: GCA_013141455.1. Lineage (GTDB taxonomy): Bacteria > Bacteroidota > Bacteroidia > Bacteroidales > F082 > CAJBPB01. The sequence goes on along the minus strand of JABFQW010000023.1, from coordinate 8,957 downwards.
CAAAAACTTGCTTCCTATCAAGCACAAGAAAAATTAATTTTATCTGAAATTCAAGCGATTGAGCAAAAAATTAAAAATGCTACTACCAAAGCCGTAAATAATGTTAGAATTGGCATGACTCCAAATGAAGTAACGCAGGTTTGTGGAAATCCACGTTCAACTGAAGAATGTACAACTCATTTATTATATAATTATGGGAATGTTTGGATTTATTTTGAGTCAAATATCGTGATGTCAGTATTTGACGCAAAATATTATGAAGGAGCTTGTTGTGGTTCATGTTCCGACTATAAGCGTATCAGTAAAATGTGAAATCTAATGAAGAAAGAAGAACTAAGGGATGAACCCGCTCGGCATAGTCTCCAGACTACGTCGAACAACCATATCGGTCTTCTGACCGGAGTGAAAACGTTTTCATAAACCATAACTGATTCATAATCCATTGCTCATTATTCCGGATTAAACTGAGCCACCTAAAAAGGTGATGAATTTGTTGGACAATAGTATTTTGTTTTAAAATTGTGATCCTTCTAACTATACTTTTGCATACCTTTATAACTGTTTTTTCATCAAAAATGGTTTTTGGGGGAGGTTATTAGAAGGACTGACGTTATGCGCAAGTTAATCAGTTTGAATAATGTTGACAGAGACACAATATGACAAGAGTATATTGCACGAAAAAATTAAAAGAATTCATCGGGAATATCGAAGAAACGTTGCCAGATGATTATATTGACATAAAAACATCAGACTGGAATGCACATCTATTTTTTGTGGACAAAAGAAAATGCATTGTCTTTGTCAATATCCTGACTTATTATTCAGTTTTCGTTGCCGACTTTGCAAAAAAGGATTTAAAAAATATTGATGAGATTTTCGGGAAACGACTAAAAGAACAATTGAGTCATGACAAGGTTGTTGTCGATTTTGAAAATGCCAGGTTTCTCACTGAGGGATCAAAAATAAGTTTCATCAAAACAAACAATAATAAAACGGTAATCGGTAGAATCAACGATTTTGTTGATATGTTTAAGATTCATTGTACCTATAAATATGGACACTTAAATGAAATGGATATTGTTTATGAAAATGGATTGTTTAATATGATTTCAACAGGAAAATATGGTGACATAAAAAAGAGCTGGACAAATCCATTTGAAAATGTAAAAGAAAAAATAAAAACCAACACATAATAATTAAATCTTCCTATGGTCATCACCCGATAATGTTGTCGTGAAAAAATGTCAATCCAATCAACTTCCTGAAGCGACAGGTAATAAAAGGCTGATATATCATCAATTCGATATCCGGTGGTCATAATCTACACCGAACGTGGGTGGTAAAAAGAACACAAATCAGCATATAAAAAGTGTGTTATTCATGCGGACTACTCTGTCTTTTTCGCCTCATTCCAAAAGGCATCAAGTTCTTCGAGCGTCATATCCTGAAGTTTCTTGTCAGTTTTACCAACCTGTGATTCGATATAATGAAACCGACGTTTGAATTTCCTGTTGGTCTTTTCAAGCGCATCTTCCGGATTTACACCAATATACCGTGCATAATTGACCAGGGCAAACAACAAATCACCAAACTCATCCTCCAATCTTTCAACCGGTGAGTCCATTTCAACTTCATCGAGTAATTCATGCATTTCCTCCTGAACTTTATCCCAAACGTCTTCACGTTTGCGCCACTCAAAGCCCACACCACCGGCTTTCTCCTGCATCCGATACGCTTTCAGCAAAGGAGGCAATGAATTGGGAACACCTTCCAGCACTGATTTTTTTCCTTCTTTCAATTTGATTTTCTCCCAGTTACTCTTCACTTCTTCCTGACCGTTCACAGTAACATCCCCGTAAATATGCGGATGCCTGATAATCAGTTTCTCGCTAATGGAATCAAGAATATCTTTCATATCGAAATCGTTGGTTTCGGAACCAATTTTGGCATAAAAAACCAAATGAAGCATCAGATCGCCCAGTTCCTTTTTAATTTCCTGCGTATCATTATCCAGAATCGCATCGCTCAGCTCATAGGTTTCTTCAATGGTCAGATGCCGCAAACTTTCGAAAGTCTGCTCTTTGTCCCACGGGCAACCGGCCCTGAGTTCGTCCATTATCTTCAGTAATCGCTCAAAAGCGACCAGGCGTTGATCCATTGTGATAGTTTTTAGCAAAGGTAGTTTTTTTAAAGACAGAAGACCGGGGCCCGGAGACGGAAGACACCTGCCCAGGCAGAATGACGAGGGAAGACCGAAGTTGCCTTCCTAATTATTACGACAAGGGAATACCGAATACGATTAAACTAAATTTATGCATTGAAAATGGTTATCAAGCTATTACACAGTATGCAACGAATGAAATAAGTTTTACTTTTACATATAAGTTGAATTCACAAATTTCACGTTACAAATCATTGATAACCAATGGATAAAACAACTACGACTAAAAGAATCTTATCAATTGACGCCTTACGCGGCTTCGATATGTTCTGGATAACCGGTGGCGATGCTTTTTTCGTTACCCTGTTCACTTTTTTCGGAACACCATTCTTCCTAAGCATGACGCATCAATTGGATCACCCTGCCTGGACCGGTTTCCGGTTTTATGATATCATTTTTGCCCTTTTTCTGTTTATCATGGGTTTGAGTATGCCCTTATCCATCACAAGGCGATTAGCAGGAGGCGCATCCAAAAATCAGATGTATCTGCATATTTTTCGCCGTACAATATTGCTTTATGTGCTTGGTTTGGTTTATAATGGTTTATTCGATTTCAATTTCGAAACCCTGCGTTATACAGGTGTTTTACATAGAATTGCCTTTACCTACTTTTTCGCTTCATTGATTGTCATGAATTTCAAACAGAAAGGTCAGTTGATTTGGGCCGTTTCATTGACGATTGGTTATTGGATCATTCTTTTGTTGATACCTGCACCTGGTTTTAATGCCTATGACCTGACACCCGAAGGTAACCTGGCCGGCTTTATCGACCGTAACTGGCTTCCCGGTTCAATGTGTTGCTATCCTTATGGTGATAATGAAGGTATTCTGACCAATTTTCCGGCCATTGCAAACGTACTGATCGGGGTACTTGCCGGTTATCAATTAATGGGCAAAAACAGTCATCGTGAAAAACTGAAATTTTTTCTTACTTCAGGCATTGGACTCATCGCTTTGGCTTTGATCTGGAATTTCATTTATCCAATTAACAAATACTTGTGGACAGGTTCGTTTGTTTCGTTAACACTGGGAATATCCATGTTGGCACTTAGCCTCTTTTATTGGCTGATCGATGTGAAAGGCTACACCAAATGGGCTTTCCCATTCACAGTTATCGGCATGAACCCGATAACCATATATGTGTTGAGCGCCATATTCGATTTCGGGATGGTCGCTAAAATATTCATTCATGGATTTTATGCCGGATTCGGTGGTTTTCAAATGCCATTCTACGAACTATGTATCTTGCTCTTAAAATGGCTACTACTGTATTTCCTCTACAAACAGAAGATATTCCTGAAAGTATAATTTCTCAAAATAAAAAGGGTTGATTTTTTATTCATTATCAAGTGATTATCATGAATATACTACGAATTTTTCTTATCAATCTTATCGCACTTACACTATTATCAAAATGTAAGTCAACTGAACATAAGTATTCGGATCAACCTATCAAACAGTCAATTACAAGGCTCATCGGCGAAAAAGCACGATATTTTGTTGTCGATTCAATCGCTTCGGATAACGGGAAAGATGTTTTTGAAATTGAATCAGTCAATAACAAAATTGTGTTGCGTGGTAATACCCAGACAGCCATTGGATATGCATTTAACTGGTACCTGAGGTATTATTGTCACAGCCAGTTTTCGAAGGCCGGCGAACAAATTAATATTCCGGTCCCTTTGCCTGAAATCCCCTTGAAAATCAGAATTGTAAGCCCATTCCAACATCGCTATTATATGAACTATTGTACGTTCAATTATACCATGTCTTTCTGGGATTGGGAAAGATGGGAAAAGGAAATTGATTGGATGGCAATCAATGGCATCAATATGCCATTAGCTATTATCGGTACCGAAGCGGTTTGGCAAAATACACTTCAAAAATTTGGTTTTACCGATTCCGAAATCAAATCATTCATTCCGGGACCTGCATATACCGCATGGTGGCTGATGGGAAACCTGGAAGGCTGGGGTGGTCCGGTTTCACAGGATTGGATCGATAGCCGGGTAAGTCTGCAGCAAAAGATTCTGAAACGCATGCATGAATTAGAAATGACTCCTGTATTTCAAGGATTTTATGGTATGGTTCCTGATATAATGCGACAGAAATTTCCAAAAAATAATATCCACTATGGTGGAATTTGGGCAGGTAAAAATGGATTTCAACGTCCGGCATTTTTAGATCCGTCTGACAGTTTATTTGCTTCCATGGCGAAGGTTTTTTATAATGAACAAACAAAACTTTATGGAGAGACTTCATTTTATGGTGGCGATCCATTTCACGAAGGGGGTGAGACAGAAGGAATCGATATCACAAAAAGTGCCGGTTTCATTCATGGAGCCATGTTAAAAGCGCATCCCGAATCAACCTGGGTTCTACAGGGTTGGTGGGATAATCCAAACCCGAAATTACTCGATGGAACTGTTCATGACCATGTGATGATACTTGATTTATTTGCTGAAAGTAAACCACAATGGGTCGATCGCAAGGGTTATGATGGCCGAAAATGGATTTGGTGCTCATTATTAAATTTTGGCTCAAAAGTAGGAATGGTCGGTAAATTAGATACTTACGCTACTGAACCCATTCGTGCATTAAACACTGATTTCGGAAAATCTGTTTGTGGTATCGGTACCATGATGGAAGGCTGCGAAACCAATCCGGTGAATTATGAACTGATTTATGAAATGGCCTGGAGGAAGCAGACACCTGATGTTTCGGCCTGGGTAAACGATTTTGTATATGCCCGCTATGGTAAAGATTCACCAAAAGCCCGAGAGGCATGGCAATTACTCTATAAATCAGTTTACAGTTGCCCGACAAAACAGGAAGGCTCCTCCGAATCAATCTTTTGCGCACGGGGAGCTATGCAGGTTACCGGAGCATTCCGTTGGGGAACCATTCGCATAAATTACGACCCCAATGATTTGCAAAATGCCCTGAAACTATTGCTCGAATGTGCCAACGAATGTAAAGAGATTGATACGTATCAATATGATATTGTTGATATTACACGGCAGGTGATTGCTAATTATGGTCAAAAAGTGTATGCCGATATGATTATGGCTTTTAACACAAAAGATCGGGCCGGTTTCGAAAATGTATCAGGTTTGTTTCTGCGTTTAATCAGTTATCAGGATTCATTATTAGCAACACGAAAGGAATTTTTACTCGGTAATTGGTTAGAATCGGCCAAATCGGCCGCAGTCACCAAGAATGAACGTGATCTGTTTGAATGGAATGCGCGGACCTTAATAACCGTTTGGGGAAACAGGGGTGTGAGTGAAGAATTGCATGATTATTCGAACCGCGAATGGTCAGGTTTATTGAAAGATTTCTATTTACCCCGCTGGGAGCTATTTATCGATAGCCTGCAACATGAAATAGTTGGCCAACGCGCTGATGCCATCGATTATTATGTCTGGGAAAATGCCTGGACTTTAAAGAAAAACATATTTCCAAACACTCCAGCTCCAAATTCAGTCACAACAGCTCAGGGTATTTTGAAAGCGTTAAAACTTGACTGATACATTGTAGTCGATTGTTCTATATAAAAAAATCCCCTGAACAATTTCAGAGGATTTGAATTATAATACGCTGCGATTCAATAACTAATATGATCTCGCAAAATAAACTCTCCTATTGGACGGATTACCTGAATAAATACATTTTCCAGATTCAGCAACGGAATCGAGAGGGATTAACCTGATCGTAGCTTTTGTTTCTTCCTTGATTTTTTGTTCAGTTTCAGGTGTGCCATCCCAATGTGCCTTGATAAAACCACCTTTTTCAATCTGAACTAAAAAATCGCTCCAGGTATCAATCTTGTAAGTTTTCTGTGTACGAAGATCGAGTGCCTTCTGGTAAAGATTTTTTTGAATCTGTTCTAACAAATGAACCACTTTCATTTCAATGTCTTGCATTTGAAGCGATTCTTTTTCTAAGGTATCGCGACGGGCCACCTCCACAGTCTGGTTTTCAAGATCGCGTGGACCAATAGCGAGCCTTACCGGCACACCTTTAAACTCCCATTCGCTGAATTTGTAACCAGGTTTCTGGGTATCGCGGTTATCATATTTCACCCTTATACCATTTTCCTCAAGTAATTTTTTGATTTCCAACGCCTTCACAGTGATAGCTTCAAACTGTTCATCGGTGCGGTAAATGGGGACAATCACAACCTGGATTGATGCTAATTTAGGAGGAAGCACCAAGCCATTATCATCTGAATGTGTCATCACAAGCGCACCCATCAAGCGTGTTGATACGCCCCAGGAAGTAGCCCAAACATATTCCTGCTTGTTTTCCTTACTTAAGAATTTCACATCGAAGGCCTTGGCAAAATTCTGACCCAAAAAGTGCGATGTTCCGGCTTGCAATGCCTTACCATCCTGCATCAATGCCTCAATACAATAAGTTTCAACTGCACCTGCAAATCGCTCGTTGGCCGATTTCACGCCCTTCAATACAGGTATTGCCATCCAGTTCTCCGCAAAATCAGCATACACATCCAGCATTTTTTCGGCTTCTTCAATAGCTTCGGCTTGTGTTGCATGGGCTGTATGGCCTTCCTGCCAAAGAAACTCAGCAGTGCGTAAGAACAATCGTGTACGCATTTCCCAACGCACAACATTCGCCCACTGATTGATCAATAATGGCAAATCGCGATACGATTGAATCCAGTCGCGGTACGTATTCCAAATTATTGTTTCAGAAGTTGGCCGAACAATCAATTCTTCTTCTAATTTAGCGGTTTCATCAACAATAACACCACCCCCGTTGGGATCATTTTTCAACCGGTAATGGGTAACAACAGCACATTCTTTTGCAAAACCTTCGACATGGCTCGCTTCTTTACTAAAAAAAGATTTCGGAATAAAAAGCGGAAAATAAGCATTTTCGTGACCAGTATCCTTAAACATCTTGTCGAGGGCTCGTTGCATATTTTCCCAAATAGCATAACCATAGGGTTTTATGACCATACAGCCTCTAACGGCCGAGTTTTCGGCCAGCCCGGCTTTTGTTACAAGATCGTTATACCATTGCGAATAATTGTCTTCCCGTGAAGTAAGTTCTTTTGCCATGAATTTTTGGTATAGTATTTGTATTTTTTTAGGATGTAAATAAAACGCAAAATTAATAAAAAACCCTCCGGGGTCGAATCAAAATAAGAGGAGGAACAGAAAATGAAACGAATTAACTATTTTGCAGTAGCCCTCGCGCTGATGGTCACCGCCTGCTCAACGAGCAGCCAGGTGTACGACGATGTTTATTATTCACGTAAAGACAAGAACAACATCGCCGTTGTAACCAAAAAAACTGTAGTCCCTGATCAAACAAAAACAGCCGAAGCCATTAGCGAATCAGGTGATTACGATTATCAGGCATCCTATCAGGAAGGTGTGGCAACTAAGATTGAAACAGAAGCTGTTGAACCTGCCTATTCAACAACAGAGACAGTAACTGAACCTGATGGAACAACATATACTACTACTGAAACCTATTATGATTCAGAATATGAACAAAGTTTCAGGAGATTTGATGATGATTATTCGGGTTTTGGCTATTACGACAGTTATTATACCGGATGTATGAGTCCAGGCCTTAGTTTAGGATTTGGATATCCATTCGGCTACGGCATGTCATATAATTATGGTTGGGGAGGATATAATCCTTACTCTTACTATGGTTATTCACCTTACGGGATGTACTATCCGTTTTATGACCCCTGGTACAGCTATTATCCGGGCAACTATTGGAGTGGATATAACCATGGTTATTACGATGGTTATTATGACGGATCGTATGGTAACGGTTATTATTCAAGAGGAGGTAACTCATATTACGGACCACGTGACAATTACAGCGGGTCATCGGTTTCGCCACGTGGCAACAGAGGTCTCCTAACAGAAAATAAATCGAAAGAGCCGACTTATGTTAGTGGCCGGGGCGTTCGTTCAGGTTCAGCGACAAATGAAAACGGCACGAATAATTCGATAAATACCAATAACAGAGGAACTTCAACAACACCACGTGAAGGAGTAAACAGTACAACTGTAACAAACCGAGCTACTCGTCCTGTTAACAGCGAAACACGTCAGGATCCTGCAACAAAAATCAGCCGTCCTGCTCCACAATCCAAAGATGCCCGACCGACCAGTACTCAAAAAATAAATGAATACCGTAATAAATATGATCGTCCGGCAACGAAAGGCGACTCACCTTCAGGAACACAACGCCTCGACCGACCTAAAACCTACACTTCACCCAGCGTACGTCAACCAAAATCAAGTACGGAGTATGTTCGCCCTCAAAACGAATCAAACAAAAATACTTCAACTACGAGACCTTCTGCTACTGAAAATAAGAATCGTACCACAACCGTGAAATCACAACCGGCACGTACACGATCGAACGAATCCTACAATGCTCCATCGAGAAGTACCTCAACCGAGAGTTATAGCAGCCCTTCGCGTAGTTCAAATTCGAACTCAGGTAACAGCAGCCGTTCTACATCGGGAAGTTCAACATCAGGCAGTTCAACTTCGGGTAGTTCATCACGAGGACGCAGGTAAGCATTTGCATTTCTTCCGAACAAGCGGAAACAGTATAATTTATTAAAGATTAACAGAAAATAGAGTTTAACCGAACTTCAAGAATAGTATTATGAAAAAATTATTTACTTTCATATTGTTAGCCTCAATAATCGTGCTTTCACAGTCACAAAACGAAA
>JABFQW010000080.1 GCA_013141455.1 Bacteroidales bacterium | reverse complement strand
CGTCCTCCTCCTGTATCTTTTTCACCACCAAAAGCACCACCTATTTCAGCGCCGGAGGTGCCAAGGTTCACATTGGCAATCCCGCAATCGGAACCCGTTTCGGAAAGAAATTTCTCAGCTTCCACCAGGTTTTCAGTAAAAATGCAGGATGATAATCCCTGTGGTACATCGTTGTTAAAATGAATGGCCTCAGCAATGGTATTGTATTTGATGAGGTATAAAATCGGTGCAAATGTTTCTTCCTGAACCATTTGATAGTGATTTTCAGCTTCAACAATCGCGGGTAAAACATAATTGCCGTTCGGATACTTTTCACCGGATAGGCTTGTACCACCCAATAAAAGCTTACCACCTTCTTTTTGAACTTCATCAATGGCATGAAGGAAGTTTTTTACGGCTGTTGCATCAACCAATGGCCCGATGAGGGTACTCTTTTTTAACGGATCACCGATCCGGCCACAAACACTTTTGTAAGCGGCAACAAGACGGTCTTTCACCGTTTCGTAAACCGATTCATGGATGATCAGTCGCCGCGTCGATGTACACCGCTGTCCACAAGTACCTACAGCACCAAACACCACCGATTGCAAGGTCATATCAAGGTCAGCATATTTTGAAATGATGACCGCATTGTTACCACCCAATTCAAGAATCGTTTTGCCAAGCCGATTACCAACGATTTGTGCAACCTTACGGCCAACTTCGGTTGATCCGGTTACTGAAAAAAGCGGGATACGCTTGTCGGCAACGAAATTATCGCCAAGCACCGACGATTTTGCAATGATCATATTAAAAACACCCTCAGGTACATTGTTTTTCCTTAAGGTTTCTGCGATTATTTTCTGAACTGCAATGCCACAAAGTGGGGTTTTGGAACTCGGTTTCCAGATAACGACATCACCGGCAATGGCCGCCAACATCGCATTCCAGCCCCAAACCGCTACGGGGAAATTAAATGAAGTGATGATACCAACAATCCCAATCGGATGATATTGGTCATACATGCGATGGAACGAACGCTCAGAGTGCATGGTTGCTCCATTTAAAAGGCGTGACTGGCCAACAGAAAATTCGCAGATATCAATCATTTCCTGGACTTCGCCAAGTCCTTCTTCATAAATCTTACCCATCTCGAGCGAAACAAGGTAACCAAGTTCTTCTTTACGTTCGCGCAGAGCCTCACCAATCTGACGAACAACCTCTCCCCTTTTCGGCGCCGGAATGATACGCCATTTCAAATAGGCTTCCTGAGCGCTGGCAACGATATATTCATAATCGTTTAGCGTTGCATTTTTAACTTTTGCAATGACTGATCCGTCATTTGGCGAATAGGAAGTAGTTTCTTCACCGGTTGTATCAAGCCAAAGGCTGCCTGTACTCGCTCCCTGATTTGAGGCTACTATACCTAAATTCTTCAGTTTTAATTTCATACGATATTTTAGTTTTATTTTATTCCATCATATAACCATACCGGTATTCGGTGGCCGGCTGGAAAGTTTCTTTGATTGTTCGGGGAGTAATCCAACGGATAAGATTGAATTCACCACCCGCTTTATCGTTTGTACCGGAAGCCCTTGAACCACCGAAAGGTTGTAATCCAACGATGGCACCCGTTGGTTTGTCGTTGATATAAAAATTACCGGCAGCATAGATAAGCTGGTCGCAGATTTTTGAGGCTGCCACCCTATCGCGGGCAAACACGGCTCCTGTCAGTCCATAAGGCGAAGTTGTGTTGCAGAGTTCAATTGTTTCTTCAAGTTGGCTGTCTTCATAAACAAATACCGTCAGTATGGGACCGAAAATTTCTTCTTCCATCGTTTTAAACTTTGGATTGGTTGTAACGATAACAGTTGGCTCGACAAAGTAACCGATCGATTTATCGCCATTACCACCGGCAATGATTTCAGCTTCGGCTGATTCTTTCGCGTATTTTATATAATTCATACAATTATCAAAGGAAGCCTCATCAATCACGGCATTCACGAAGTTCATCGGATCGGTAACATCACCCATTCTGGCACTTGTGCTGATTTTTAACAATTCCTCTTTCACCTCTGGCCATATCGAAACAGGAATATACATTCTCGAAGCTGCCGAACATTTCTGTCCCTGATACTCAAACGCTCCGCGATAAGCATTCACGGCAACTTTTTTGGCCTGCGCCGATGGATGAGCCAGAATGAAGTTTTTACCACCTGTTTCGCCTATCAATCGTGGATACGATTTATAGTCAGTTATTTTGGTGGATACTTCTTTCCATAAATAATTGAAGGTGTTGTTCGATCCTGTGAAATGGATACCGGCCAGATCAGGTGAAGCAAGTGCTGTTTTGCCAATCAGGGCGCCACTGCCTGGCACGAAATTAACAACACCATCAGGAAGGCCGGCTTCCTGAAAAATCTTCATCAGGTAGTAATTGGATAACAATGATGTGGTAGCTGGTTTCCAAACGGTTGTGTTTCCCATCATCACCGGCGCCATATTCAGGTTTGATGCGATAGAAGTAAAATTAAACGGACTCACCGTAAACACAAAACCTTCCAATGGACGGAACTCCATTTTGTTCAGTTGATTGAAAGCCGAACTGGGTTGCATCTGATATACTTTTGATGCGAAGTAGGCATTAAACTTCAGAAAATCAACTGTTTCGCACACTGCGTCAATCTCAGCCTGAAAGATATTCTTGCTTTGTCCAAGCATGGTTGAAGCGTTCATCAAAGCCCTGTATTTCCCCGATATAAGTTCAGCGGCTTTTAACAATATCGCGGCCCTGACCGTCCACGATAAATCGGCCCAGATGTGATGTGCCTGTAAGGCGGCATCAATGGCCATATGTACTTCTTTTTCGGAAGCTTTATGATAGGTTGCCAGTATATGCGCATGCTTCGAAGGTAAACTCACCTGCCCTGTTTGACCGGTCCGGATTTCTTTTCCACCAATAATCAATGGAATTTCAATCGGGTTATTAAGTTGTCGTTGTAACTCAATCTCTAATAATTTCCGTTCGTTGCTGTTCGATTTATATTCGAGAACCGGTTCGTTTTGCGGAAGTGCAAAATTATAGATGGCATTATTCATAAAACCTGTATTGTTAGTAAAAAAATCCGAGTTGCAAAGTTTTGCAATTCGCTCGCAAAATTATCAATATTTTGGTTGGCTACAAGAAAAATCGGGTAGCGCTAACTCATATTTTGTTTCATTTCAGATAGAATTTCATCAAAGCCATTCCGAATAATTGCATCGTATTCAGCATGAAACTTTTCAAAAGCCGCAATGATGATTCTGCTTTCCAGGGTTAATTCAGTTTTGCCACCATCAACACCGCCTCTGGTGGGATGAATCAGGGCAAAACCCAGTTCATTTTCAATCTTGTGCAGGTTATCCCATGTTTTACGATAGGTCAGACCTAACTTTTTCATGGCATCATTCAACGAACCGGTCTCATCAATGGCCTTTAATAATTCACATTTTTTATCACCCAAAATGCCAACGTTTTCAGATGTCTCAAGCCAGATTTTATAATTCAGCCTCAGATGATTCATTTTTGAACTCATAATTCACTCTTTTTCTAATAATCCGGAATTAGTTTTTCAATTTTGATAACAGCAAACATGCCGACTATGTTCAATTGTTTCATGAACAAATTGATTGAAAAACAATAATGATAAGTAAATCTCTATGTATCAAGGAAAAACCATACGAATGGTTTCGAGAGAATAACCAGCCTGTGTTCCGCTAATAGTAAAAATTGAATACGGTGCGATTGTATTACCCTGATTATCAATATCACAATTACCGCTCGCCCCCTGATAATTAACACCGCCAAATTGACAGGCGTCTTTGATTGATTTCCAGCCTAACGATGGCATCACAACCGGATCACCAGATTCACCATGCGAAACCTGCCTGATCCAATATTCAAGTCTGACACGGAATGCAGCTTTGTCATCAGTACCAACATTAAGGAGTGTTTTTTCGATAGCCATGGCATAAAGAAAACCAATATCGAAAAACTGCGCATTGTATGATGCAACCTCCTGTCCGAATTGCTTCATCAATTCAGTTTGGAAACAGTTAAAAGGGCTGGTAGTCGTATCAGCAGCTGGCATGGCACCGAAATTTTTCGGATGTCCATTGATCTCTCCAACCATCATCCCGATCTGTGCATTTAAGATATTGTTGGTGTAAAACGCATCACACAGTATGAAGCTGGTATTTATCAATCTGTCATCTACATTCAGTTCACTCAGTCGGGTTATAAACTCCTCATAAACAGCAGGACTCAGCATTGATATAAATATCGCATCAGGTTCATTAGCCAATAACTGATCAAGTTTTGTAGCATAGGATGGATCTGATTTTGAAAACGAAACCTTCGGTGAAGCCCCGGCACCAAATACATCCTGAAAAGCATTGGCCAGATCAGTTGAGAAGGTTTCTCCATCTTCGACAGCAATTGCAATTCGCTCAATACCATATGCATTAGCCTGTTCCATTAAAACATTTGCTTCAAATGCATCGGGTGGACAAAGCCTTTGGAAAAAGGGCGAAATACTGGATAAAACACCTGAGGTAGCCGCACCTGAAACAACAGGATAATTTTCAGGCAAGGCCACCTGTTCGACTACGCCTTTAGAACAGGAAGAAAAACTCGTGATAAATCCAACAGGGTTTTTATTCGATTTGATAATATCGCGTGCGGCTTGTGCAGCAACAATTTCACGGTTTGTCCCTTCTGAACTTTTGATAACAAGCTCAATCATTTGTCCATCTCCTACTCCACCAGAACTGTTAATCAGGTTGATTGCCGTTCGCAGTGCTTTCTCCCTTAATAATCCTTTTTCCTGATCCATCGGAAGAATGACACCAATTGTGATTGGATTGATCGTTTTAATCGGATTATCTGTCTTTCTGCATCCCGAATAAGATAGGATTGAAATCGTAAAGATTGTCAAAAACAGATGTAAATTGAATCTTTTTTTCATGTCAATCATGTTAAAACCGGTAATTAATTACTGTTTCACTAATACTTCACTTTTGAATTTCTTAAGAAATTCAATCTCAAAAATACGCTATTTTCATCGGATTGCATACATGATAAGGCCAAAATTAAAACTTAAATACAAATATATCAATATTTTAACAGATCATATCACGTTCTCTTTCAAAACTAAGTTTTATTTGATTCAACCATTTGGTGTAAAACAATGGATGGTTTATAAATCGGGCATACATTACATACTCAGGAAAATCTTACTTTCGTCTGTTAATAATGAGAAATAGCGAAATTGCATAGTGTAACGGTATTTGTACATCGAACTCAGAAATTATAAAAGGTTCATCACGTATAAGGCGTTTATAACATTGTAATAATTTGATTTTCAATAACAAATTAACTTTCCTGGATTCAGGAACTGTTTGACAATACTTCGTTGTAACACGTTGTAATGCGAAAGAAGAACAGATAATTTACGGTATCGTCGGGTAGAAAAAAATATTTAAATTATATCGTATGAATAATAGTAACAACACGAAATTAGGCAAGCTTGGTCAAAAGCTGAAAGCTTTATTCAAAACCAATACATTCGAAACGGCTACCTTTGCTTCTGACGATGACCCGTATAAAAAGATCAAAGAGCTTGAAGGTCAGCTTGCAGCGATGAAATTTATAGAAAATGAAAACTTGCTGACAAAAGAATTATCAGAAAAGGTATGCGAACAATGCCGGGAAGGGTATTTAAAAGATTTCCAGTTACACAGGTCCATTATGGAAAACCCAGTTGACATCATCATATTTGCAGTAGATAAGGATTATTGTTATACTGCCTTTTCGAAGTTTCATAACGAAACCATGAAAAGGATTTATGGTGCTGATATTCAGGTTGGTATGAATATGCTTAGTTTGATATCCGATACAGTTATCAGTCAGCGGGCCAAACAAAATATTGACCGTTCAATGCAAGGTGAGCATTTTGTTCAAACCGAAGAGTTTGGTGATAAGTTTCACAAAAAAACCGTGTTCAATTGTTATCACAGTCCAATCAAAGACCTGGACAATTTAATCATTGGCGTAATTATTTTCATGATTGATATTACCGAGTTAATGTCGGCAAAACATTCAGCGATGCAATCGGAGAAAATGTTGCGTGTGAGCGAAGAAAAATATCGCCTGATTGCTGATAACACCTCGGATGGAATACTCTATGTTGGACCTGATAATCAGGCCTTATATGCCTCACCCGCATTCTTTCATCAACTCGGTTATACTGAATCCGACAATATAATTCATCCCTTACCCGGAATGTTTGCTTTAATACATCCTGATGAAAGGGAAACATTGAAAGCCTTATTAATTGAAACAATCGAACAAAAGAAAGAAGGCTTAACTTATTCGTACCGGATAAAGCATAAATGCGGAAAATATATCTGGCGTGAGGATAATTCACATTTTCAGTATGATAGCAATGGAAATTTTGCAGGTAGTTTCACCATCTGCAGAGACATAACTGAGCGTAAACAGGTTGAAATAGCGCTAAATGAGGCACTGATCAAGTCACAGGCAGGCAACCGCTTGAAAACAGCATTCATGCAGAATATTTCGCACGAAGTACGTACGCCTCTCAACGGTATCCTTGGATTTGGGGAACTTTTAACCGAACCCAATCTTTCGAAAGAAGTAACGCAACAGTACCTTCAAATGATGAATATATCGGGTAAACGACTTTTAAATACGATTACCGATTATATGGACGTATCGTTGATTGAGTCGGGGAACGTTGAAGTTACCCATAAAACGGTCAAAATAAATAATTTAATAACAAAGTTGGTTCCGGAATTTGAGGAGATTTGCAATGAAAAAAATCTTGCTTTTCACCTTGCTTTTCCTGCCGGGAGTTATGAAGTAAGTTTGAATACTGATCCTGAATTGTTGCGAAAATGTATATACCAGTTAATGGATAATGCGGTTAAATTTACACATCAGGGTGCAATTACATTGGGATGTGAAGTTGGGTCAGATAGCATTGAGTTTTTTATACGTGATACCGGAATCGGCATCAATCCGGAAGCGCAGGAATTTATATTTGAGCCCTTCATGCAGGAAATAACCGACAAAACACATGGGTATGAAGGTAACGGCTTAGGCTTGTCGATCACCAAAGGATTTTTAAAACTCCTTGGTGGCAAGATTCGTGTTGAATCTATAAAAGGTCAGGGTGCCACATTTTATATATCATTGCCAAGGGAATCGGCTGAGGTAACGAATCATGAAATAACAAGGCACGGGATCAAAACTGAGACGAAATCGCAAATGGAAATATTGATTGCCGAAGACGACCTGATGAGTGATATCTATATGGAAAAGATTTTAAAACCGTACGTTTCGGTGATTCATAAGGCCATCAATGGATTTGAGGCGGTGAATATGGTTCGCATGCATCCTGAAATATCGTTGGTTTTGATTGACCTTAAATTACCTGTGATGAGTGGATTTGAAGCCACACGTGAAATCAAATCCTTCAGAAAATCATTACCCGTAATTGCTGTTACAGCCTATGCACTTGGTAGGGATAAAAAGGCTGCGTTTGAAGCCGGGGTGGATGATTTTTTAGCAAAACCGGTAAGCAAAGAACAATTGCTTCAAAAACTAATAAAATACGGACTAATGACATAAAACCGAAACACAAAACTCAATTCGTTGAATAGTATATCTTTACAATAATATCGCTATCAAAACTAAACTCCCAAAATGAACGTCTCACGTATATCGACAAAACAAAAAATTTTATTAGTTCTTCTTTTAGTTACAAGTCTGATATCAAGTGCAAATACACACCAAACTGCAACTGACAGTTTAACTCAATGCCTTGCTAATTCGATAAAAGAAGATAGTAACAGGGTAAAATTGCTTTTAGCATATAATAAATATATTTATCCGGTGAATCCGGATACCGGCCTCATCATTTTCAACCAGACATTGATCATCTCCGAAAACATCGGTTTCAACTTTGGTATCATTAGGAGCTTAAATGGTATTGCAAGTTGCTATTGGTACAAAAATGATCCTGAGCTGACAATACGTTATTTTAAACAGGCACTTCGGCAAACATGGAAAGTTAATAACATTGATCAGGAAGCATTGGTATCAAATAATCTCGGAACGTATTACAGGTTAATCGGTGTTTCAGACAGCAGCGAAAAATACTATACGATCGCTCTAAACGCATCAAAGAAGCTATCAAACCCGAAACGCTATTTTGAGACTATTTCGGCGCTTAGTATGGTTTATTTTAATAAGGGAATTTATCTTGAAGCAATTCAATATATTCTTGAGGCAAAGAACTACTACGAAGCAAATGAAATGACCTACGAAATAATAAATTCATACTTAAAGCTTGGGATGATTTATCATGATCTTCATGATTTTAATAAAGCGATATTTGCCAACCGTACAGGCCTCAAAATAAATGAATCGATAAAAGATATAAAATTTGAAATGTATTTCATTCAAAACATGGGACTGTTATATTATGACACAAAAAAAGATATCGACTCGGCCAGGATTTTCCTCACCAAAGCCCTTGAATTGGGTCGGAAATACAAGGATGAAGAAACCAAATTGTCATCGCTAACCAATCTTGGCAACATTGCTTACCACGAAAAAGATTACAGTAAAGCTTTGGAACTTTATAATGAAGCATACAGTTCTCCGCTCATTCAAATCCGCAACCATGAACGCTCCGGAATTATGGTGAACCTTGGCTCCACCTATATGTACCTTGGAAATCTTGCCTTGGCGGAGGATTTTGCCGAAAAAGGCTACAATCTCGCCCATGAACAGAAGTATGTTACTTATGAGAAAGCGGCCTGTAAAACACTGGGTGAAATTCAGGCACAGAAAAAGAACTATAAAAAAGCGTATGAATACTATTCGAGATATACATCGATGATTGATACGCTCGAAAATGATGAATTGAAACAGAAAGTGAATGAAACCGTCTTCCAAAATAGCATTAAACAAAAGGAAAACGAGAATCTCTTGTTACAAAAGGATAATGAGCTGGCGCATCAGACCATGCATATGCAACAGTTATATATTTTCTTTTCGGGACTTATCGTGTTAATGGGGATTGGGATATTAATCATAATTATTAGAAATAGCCGGCGACAACGTGTTATGATTCAAATGCTTGACCAAAAAAATAAAGAATTGAAAGAACTTAATCTTTCGAAAGACAAGATTTTTTCGATCATCGCCCACGATCTGCGCGTACCATTCAATGGATTTTTAGGATTGACCAGATTGTTGGCCGACGATTTGTCAGATCTGACACCGGATGAGATTCAGAAGATCGCTGTAAGTATGCAAAACTCATCCATTTACATGTTCAGGCTGCTCGAAGATCTGCTCGATTATTCAAGAATCCAACAGGGACTGATTTATTTGAATCGTGAGTCGATCTCATTGTTACCACTCGTGAATGAAAGCATGACTACTTTGCTGGAACCTGCTAAAACCAAGCAAATCAGCCTGATTATAAATATCCCCAATGATATGGAAGTGTTTGCTGACAAATACATGCTTAAAACTGTAATCAGGAATATCGCTTCAAATGCCATTAAATTTACCCCAAAAGATGGTAAAATAACCTGCTCGGCTAATAGTAACCCAGATAGAAGCATCGAAATTACGATACAGGATACCGGAATAGGTATGAGTCCCGAAATGGTAGAAAATCTATTCAAATTTGATGTAAATACAGGCCGTTCCGGAACCGATGGTGAGCCTGGTACCGGCCTGGGATTAATTATTTGCAAAGAGTTTATCGAGAAACAAGGCGGAAAGTTATGGGTTAACAGTGATCCGGATGGTTTATCGGGCGAAAGGGGCACCACATTTTATTTTACCTTACCAGGCAAAACAATTTGAAAATCGTTTGAGAGACTGTCTAAAAATTCTAATTCGAAAACTGTTAGTTCTTTTGAATATCGAATAAGGGATAACGATTTTTGATTTATGAAGTATCCCAATCTACAGGGTTTATACCCACTTCGTAATTCGTAATTCCTTGTTTCCTGTTCTTAAATCTATCATTAAGCTAAGTTTAGAAAGTTACTGATATTAAATCAATTATACAAATCAGCCAAACAACCTTTCAATGTTTAAAGTCCGTACAGATTGTAATACCTGTCAAAAAATTTATTAATTAATCAGGGCCAACCTTGTCGTTTTGGTATAATCACCCACTTGTAGCCGGTAAAAATATGTACCTCTGTCTAATTCTCCGCCATCGAATGTAATAGTATGGTATCCGGATTGTTGATTCTGATTTACCAGATTTTTTACTTCCCTGCCATATACATCATAAATTGAAAGTCTGACTTCTCCCGAAACTGGTATTTGATAACGAACTGTTGTTTTGCCATAGGTAGGATTTGGACTACATGTGATTGATAACCTGTCCGGGTTGGCAGATGTTTCATTTGTATTTACAGTTTCCGGCGAAATCCTTCCGTAATATACATCCTGTTCGCCATTCAACGTATTAGACCAGGCCAGATGTGCGCTTTCATTATCGGAAACCATATTATAATAATCACCCATTTTTTGTTGCTGAGGCCATCCCTGGTGAGGATCGAATGAATCTGAGAGTTTTTCATTGGGCGTCCATGTTTCTCCCTGATCCAACGAATAGGAATAATATAAAGCTGAGAAATTCGGGTCACCCAACGCATCACGGGTATCGAGCCATACAGCATCAATTCGTCCGTTCGGAGCAACCGACATTGTACCGAACCATTGCGTATTATTGTTCCCAAAATCGGTGTTAATACGCATGGGTTCGCTCCAGGATAGGCCGCCATCAGTGCTTTTGGCGAACATAACATCACCGGGATCGTTAACCGACAATCTGACAACAGAAGCGAGTACATAAACATTGCCTCGTCCAGGACCATCTGAAACATCAACATCAATCCATGCCTGACCAAGCAATCCAACAGGATTCACTTCCACCTGAGCGGTAAGATAACCATCCAGATTAACGGCTGAAGTAAAATCCCAAATTACATCACTTTCAGGGTTTTGAGCCGTTATTGATTTTGTAACCACGATAGGGTCATTATAACTGGCTCCAACGATATACAATTCACCATCGGGACCAATGGCTAATGATCCCCAACTCAGGTCACCTGCAACTGTAATGCAATCTTCGTAGGTATCTCCCCAGTCAGTTGAACGCGTAAACGAACCGGGATAGCAGCTACTCCAATAGGATGTCCAGAATGAATAATTATTACCTGAACCTATTCCACCCGTTTTATCAATTCTCATCCATTGCTTATCGCCACCACGTGCCTCAACGCCACCGTCCCATTCAACACCTCCGTCTTCGATCTTAAACACCCTGCAAGTCATATTATTATTTGCATCAGAAGTAAGGCTATTGTAATAAAAATTACCGTTAATATCAACATCAAGTACAGGATCGGAGCGAAAAACACCCGGATCGATTACACCAGGAAAAGTCCAGGTATCGCCACCGTCCGTAGTATAACCATAACCAGCCTGTCTGAAATTACTGCTTATGTTATCGAATTGTCGCCAACCGATAACCATCCTGTTTGGATTGGTTGGATCAATGGCAATCGAAGGTTCATTCGCGGCATCATTGGTTATATTCTCACCGTTTTCACTAACATTTACCTGAGTAGTAAAAAAAGTACTGCTTTCGAAACGATAGGCCGGCGATCTGCCATTGTTGGTATTGCTACCGGGAACGTATTTGTCATCCGGCAACTCATGGTGCATCATAGCCCGTTGAACCCGATCAGGTCCCTTTTGCTGGGCAAATGTAACCACCGGAAAAAAAATAAAAATACCGATTACTAATCCTTTTCCTTGAAAATGTTTTGAAATGAAGTGTTTCATTGATTTAAAATTTAATATGTTAAGCCATAAACAAGCGAATAAATATCTTCTGTTTGTTCATTCAATAAAGTAAAAATAACTATTCATCCCATTAAAGCCATTGATTCACAGATTATTAACAATTGCTATTTACAATAAAACGCAACAATTACACTGATTTTAATTTTTATACTGCCTTTGGTAGTCTAAAAATTTTATTAAATCTGTGAATCTGTGGCATTTATAATTCTGTATTTAATTAATCAAGGGCTGAATAGTTACTAGTAATAC
>JABFQW010000048.1 GCA_013141455.1 Bacteroidales bacterium | reverse complement strand
GCATTAGGAATTTCATGTATTCTTGCCGAATCGTATGGCGCTATCTATGAAAGAAATGCCATTAATGCCGCTTTCCCGATTTTAACTTATGAACCATCTCTGTTTCAATCAATTGACCTTGTAAACGGCGACCGGATTCAGGTTGATATGGCTGGTGGAAAAGTTACGAATTTGCGTAACGGTAAATCGGCCGGTATTGATAAATTTACAGATGTCCAGATTGCGATTTATCGAAATGGAGGACTTTTGTAGAATTGAGATATGAGTCGTTAGAAACTTTCGACTTTATAAACTTTATAACTGAAGAAATATGGGAAAAACATTTGCAGAGAAAATATTAGGTGCTCCGGCAGGAGCCATCGTTTTCAGGAAACCAGATATTGTATTGACGCATGATAATACGGCCAGTATCCGCAAGACGTTTGAAAAGATGGGCGGAACAAAGTTGTTTGATCCGGATCAGTTGCTGATTACGCTTGATCATAACGCACCACCAACCGACTCGAAATTAGCCAATGATTACCAGTCGATTCGTTCTTTTGCCCGTGAACAGGGGATTACAAAATTCCATGCCGCCGGTGATGGTATCTGTCATCAACTCATGTCAAATTATGCCCGACCCGGGATGATTATCGTTGGAAGTGACAGCCACACCTGCACAGCCGGTGCTTTCAACGCAATGGCAGCGGGTATCGATCGAACCGAATCGGCAGGATTATGGAAGA
Source organism: Bacteroidales bacterium (assembly GCA_013141455.1). Lineage (GTDB taxonomy): Bacteria > Bacteroidota > Bacteroidia > Bacteroidales > F082 > CAJBPB01. Next base: position 64,229 of record JABFQW010000048.1, on the reverse strand, counting down.
AAGGCGAAACATGGTTTCGTGTACCTGAATCATTGAAAATCGTTCTGAATGGCAAATTAAATCCCGGTGTTTATGCCAAAGATATAAGTCTGTGGATCATCGGGAAAATTGGTACTGACGGTGCAAATTATATGTCGATTGAGTTTCATGGGGATGGGGTCGGAACACTGAGTATTTCAGAACGTATGACGCTAACGAATTTAGCATCGGAAATGGGTGCAAAAAACGCTGTGTTCCCTGCCGATAGGGTTCTTTGTGAATATCTCGGTGGTGAACAACCGAATGCAGTTTGGGCCGATATTGATGCTGTTTATGAAAAAGAGATGATTATCAATCTGGGAGAAATCTTTCCGGTTGTTGCTGCTCCTCACAGTCCCGAAAATATAAAATCTCTTTCGGAAGTTCAGGGAACCAAACTGAACCAGGGTGTGATTGGAACCTGCACCAATGGTCGTTTGGATGATATCACGATTGCAGCTGAAATCCTTGATGGCAAACAGATTGCTGAAGATTTTCAATTGTTGGTTATTCCGGCATCAAAAGATATTTACCTGCAAGCCATCGAAAATGGTTCCATTGCTAAACTGATGAAAGCGGGTGCAACAATATTAGCATCTTCCTGCGGACCCTGTTTGGGGACAGGGCAGGGGATACCCGCAGATGATTTCACAGTAATCTCTACGGCTAACCGTAATTTCAAAGGACGGATGGGAAATAAAAATGCTTCCATCTACCTTGCCAGCCCGGCTACAGTTGCGTATTCTTCTATTTATGGTGAAATAACCGATCCGCGTGGCATCAAAGCAAAAGATGTTTTCGAAACAACAATTTCGATTGCTACTACTGTTTCGATTCCGAAAACGGAAAACAGAAAATTAGGAAAAGTTTGGCATTTTGCCGATGCTGATAACCTGAATACAGATCAAATGTTCGCCGGCAACCTGACTTACAGTGTTTTAAGTTCTGATCCGATAGCGATTATGCCACACCTTTTTAAGGGATTTGATGAGAGTTTTGCCGAAAATGTGAAAGAAGGTGATATCATCATGGCTGGTGATAATTTTGGATGTGGCAGTTCACGCGAACATCCCGCAGTTGGTTTAGCTCATGCCGGTGTGAAGGCCGTCATCTGCAAATCGGTAAACCGTATATTCTTCAGGTCATCCGTCAATCAGGGTCTCCCCATTCTTGTTGTTCCTGAAGCAGTAAATAACTACAAACCAGGTGATGATGTGGATGTAGATTTCGAAACTGGTCAGATTAGCATCAATGGAAAAATCTTCCACTTTGAACCGCTTCCCAAACAATTGGTAGCTGTTTTTGAAGCCAAGGGATTGGTTAATTATCTGAAGAATAATTAGTTGTTGAAGTGTATTGCGATGTATAACAAAAAAAAGAGATTGTCATCATGATGGCAATCTCTTTTCTTTACTTTAGCTTTTGTTACCTTTTTTATGCAATTTCCCAAATCGTATCAATAATTGTCCCATCCACCCATTTAACTACGGCAACGGCCTTATCGGTGAACTTTGGTTTTTCGGGAATTCCACAGATGGCTTCCCCTTCATCTTTCAGTTGTTGGATGGTTTTTATGGGTAAGTTACTGTATTTCAATTTCTCAATCAGGTCGGTTCGTAAGGGATTGATTGCGATACCTCTTTCGGTAACAATCACATCGATAAGTTCACCCGGTCCGCAAATGGTTGTTACTTCATCGCGTATGACGGGGATTCGGTCGCGGAATAAGGGTATCGGTAAAATTGTGCATTTTGAGAATAAACAATTTTGCCATCCACCAATGCCATGCAGTAAAACACCATCAGAGTGCGTAACAACATTGGCATTGAAATTTAAGTCAACTTCCGTCGCTCCCAAAATCACCACATCAACCTGAGACGCGAAATTTCCTTTGCCATGATAGTTATAACTGGTGAACGGACTGGTATTCAGATGGCCTTCATTTTCACGCATCGAACGAACACCTTCAAGATCAAATGTTTGCCCATCTAAGATATAATCGACGAGGCCTTCTTCGAGCATATTAACAAGGTATTTGTTGCTGCCACCCCGTGCAAAACGTGCTTTCATACCACGTTCACGCAATATATCTGCAAAATAGACACCTATCGAAAGGGCAGTTCCTCCAGCTCCGGCCTGAAAGGAGAACCCATCATGTATGATGCCGGTTTCGTCGCAGAATTGAGCGGTCATCTCGGCCAACAACAGCCGATCGGGGCTTTTGGTTATCTCGGTTGTTCCCGAGACAATTTTTTCAGGAATACCAACCTGATCAACCACTACCACATAATCCACATAATTACCATGAATTTGCCACGGCACACAAGGGAAAGGGACAATGTTGTCAGTAGCAACAATAACTTTATTTGCATATTGTGAGTCAGCCAGCGCGAATCCAAGCAAGCCACAGGCAGCAGGACCGCGGTCGCCGGTGGCATTACCGAAAGGATCGGCCGTTGGAGCGGCGATCACAGCGATATCGATTATCACATCACCATCCTGAATGGCCTGATAGCGTCCACCATGCGAACGGAGGATTCCCATTCCTTTCATTTTTCCTTCCGATGTAAAGCGGCCCAACGAGCCATTCATACTGCCTTCGATATGATGAATGGTACCATCTTCGAGATATTTGATGAGCGAATTCTGGCATTCGAAAGAAGCCGAGGGAACCCACACTAAGTCTTTGAAGCCCAGTTCGTGGGCAATATCAAAAATCTGCACGGCAATGAGGTCACCATTTCTGAAATGGTGGTGTGTCGAGATAACTGATCCATCGCGCAATCCCGATTTGATAAGCGCATCTTTCAATGTAGGAACAATTTTGTTTCCATCGGCCGGATAATCAGCGCATGACGCTATGAGAGGTGCATATTTGCGACCGGTGGGTTTATATTTTCCAACGCCCTGATAAGGTATCTGACTCTTTCCGTTTACTTCGGTGGGCACAAGACGACCCAATACATTTTTTATAAACTTATCTGACATTTTCAATTTCCCTCCAGTTTTGGTTCAGTTTTCCTGTTTTAATGGCAACATCGATGGTGCGTTGGGCTCTTTTGACCACAGGCGGGTCGATCATTTTGGTTCCAAGCGACACAACACCGAGACCTCTTTCATTCGCATCAATAAAGGCATTGACTATCTTCTTGGCTTTTTCAATTTCATCGGTTTCGGGAGCAAAATTATCATGAATTACCTTGATTTGACGTGGGTGGATACATCCCATGCCATCGAAACCAAGGCTTTTCGAACGTAAGACATTGTTTTTCAATCCTTCCATATCGCCAACATCACTAAAAACAGAATCAATTGGTTGTATTCCGACTGCCCGACAGGCATTAACAACCTGACTTCGCGCAAAAAAAGATTCATTGCCTTCGTTTGTACGCTTTGTACCAAGGTCGGCAGTATAATCTTCGAGTCCAATGGCCATAGCAACCACATTTGCCGCAGCAGTAGCAATTTCGTATGATTTGATCACACCGAGTGCGCTTTCGATAATGGGCATCAGCCAGATATTTCCGGAAATACCATGTTTTGTTTTAAGAACTTCGATACGCTCATTCACCTGATCAATCTGGGAGGCATTCTCACATTTTGGTATCAGGATAAGGTTTACGTTGTGAGGAACGATAAAATCAAGATCTTCCAATCCACGGGGAACCTGGTTGATACGAACCATCCGTTCGGCACCATAAAAATCGAGGTTGCGCAGGGCATTACGCACTACAAAACTGGCTTCGTATTTTTTATCAGGCGCCACGGCATCTTCCAGGTCGAGTATGATGCCATCGGGTTGGTGGATTCCGGCATTGATCATTAACGGTGGGGTGTTTCCGGGAAGATAGAGGCGTGAGAAACGGTTTTTGTCGCGCGCTGTTTGATAATTATTCTGAGGCAGCATCGGCAACAGAAACTCCTTATCTGTTGCCATCAGTCTGCGTATAGCGGCCTCGATCCTTGCAGCCATCACAAAAGGTAAGGCACCCGAATCTTCGATAAGCAGATTCGCATTTTCAATATTGTAAAATGCCAGAACCTGCCTTGCCAGTTGTTCAATCTGTTTTCCGAAGAGGCTTTTCACCTTGCTTTCGATCTGCAAAATGATTCCGCTACTTCCGGTAAGTCCGAGCGTGATCGAACAATCGGACCGAACCCCTTTGCCTTTGTTTCCAATACTTACTGTTGTATCCATTTTTTGAATTTTAATGATACATTATTCCTTTACCCGAAATAGCGGATAGTCGAAAAATATTTTTAGATTGTTAGATGATTAACAATTGCAATATGCTTAAATACAATTATTTAATAAATAAAAATTATCGTTAAGCAACTTATATTGCTAACAAAATTAGCCAATTTGTTTGATACGGCAATGGAAAAATCGTCTTATAAAAGGATAAAATCCGCTTTTGCTGACCGAAATTCAGCTTACCTAAATCAGGGAGTGGTTTATAAAAATGATTTATTGTCCAAAAATGAATATTAAACCGGATTAATGGTTGAATTTTAAAATTGCGTTACAAGAGGATGAGATTGGTATAATGTGAGTGGCATGGATTCACTTCTTTCAATCACCATCGAATGGTAGGCGTGTTGGTAAATAGCTTTTTACCTGACCAATTGATAATCTTTAATCAGCATTTCTGCTGATAGGTTCAACCGGACAGTCAATTTCCTGATCATTTCAAAGATCAATTTACGTTTGCGGTTAACACTTCCAAAACCTTGCTTTTACCACCCATGTCATCGATCAGATTATTCTGTTTCAATTGCATTTCTTCCATTTTTATTTTGATGGCTTCTATTGGGTCAGACGCTTCAATCGGATAATGCTTTTTCTCGTATTCGTCGATAATTAAGTCAAGGATATCCGCTTCATCGTTTTCAGGAATGTTTGCAACAGAATCAAAATCACCTAAAACCGCTTTAAGGCCATTCGGTAATCCGACTCTGTTTTACATCAATGGGTGATTTCCAGGCTGAACTTAATGCAGTATAGAACCAGGTCTTTAAATACTGCTCCGAATCAGGATTTCCCCTAAAGTGGGTACTTACTTTCTAAATGCAGGTCGTAACAACCGGCAAAAGAAAAGGGGATCATTTCTGACCCCCTTTGTCTTACCGTTATTTCTTTGGTTTCTAAAATTGTAATCTGCTTACTTATTTTCTTACCTGTCAACAAGTTAAAAATTATTACTGAACAACAATTTTCTGATTGTAAATTTTTATTCCATTATACATTTTTATAAAATAGACTCCTTTTGATAAATCAGAAAGGTCTATTTCATTTTGCTGTTTAATGTTTGATGCAGTATAAACTTTTTCTCCGAAGGCATTGTAAATTTCAATTTCATTTGCTGCTTGTCCATCAATATTTTTTATATCAATTGTGAATTTGCCTGTTGTTGGATTAGGAAACAGATTAATTGTATTTGACCATTCATTTTCTGATAATCCTACTCCTGTCTGTCCCATCTTATTTATAAAAATATCACTCGCGCCTGCGGCAGTTAAATTAAAGGTGCCGTCTCCCGGATCAAAGTCTGTTACCCCTCCAAAAGCACCGGTAGTATAAACGCTCCCGTAAGCATCGAGAGCTATGGAATTACCGCCATCAAGGCCTGATACTCCACCTATTCGGGTAGCCCAAACAAAATTTCCGGAAGCATCTAATTTGGAAAAGAAAATACTACTCCCCCAACCTGTGAATAAATTATAGGTACCATCTCCCGGGTCAAAGTCAGCCGTGCCAGTGTAAAAACCTGTAGTGTAAACATTTCCGGAAGCATCAACAGCTATGGAGTTTCCAATATCAACGGCAGTTCCGCCACCGCCCATGGCTTTTGCCCACACAAAGTTTCCTCCAGCATCTAATTTTGAAACGAAAATGTCTTTATCACCATACGCAATTAAATTAAATGTTCCCGATCCCGGGTCAAAATCGCCTGTACCCCAAAAAAAGCCGGTTGTATAAACATTGCCAGTAGCATCAACGGTTATGGAATTGCCGGCATTAATATTTGATCCTCCCATTTGTTTAGCCCAAACAAAATTACCGGCAGGGTCTATTTTGGAAATAAACACATCTGACCCGCCAATAGCATCTAATTTGAAGACATCTGTTCCCGGGTTAAAGTCAACACTATCTGTAAAAGTGCCCGTAGTATAAACATTTCCGGTACCATCGGTAGCTATTCCGTAGCCAAAATCCCCGGCTATCCAAGGTCCCATCCCGCCAATTTGTATAGCCCAGGCAAAGTTTCCGGCAGCATCTAATTTGGAAATAAAACCGTTATCTCCTCCTGAGGAAGTCAAATTAAATGTACCTGTTCCCGGGTCAAAGTCAACCGTCCAACGAAAATAGCCTGTAGTGTAAACATTGCCGGAAGCATCAACGGCAATATCACGACCACCATCAATATTTGCCGAGCCAAATTGTTTTGCCCAAACAAAATTTCCGGCAGCATCCAATTTGGAAATATAAATGTCATAACCACTTAAGGAGGTTAAATTGAATATTCCCACGCCCGGGTCAAAGTCGGCCGTTGCCTGAAACTCCCCAATAGAGTAAACATTGCCTAAGCCATCAAGGGCTATGGAGTAACCATGGTCGATAGCTGTTCCACCCATGGCTTTTGCCCAAATAAAATTTCCGGCAGAATCTAATTTGGAGATAAAAATATCATTATCACCCGCTGAAGTTAAACTAAAGATACCCGCTCCCGGATCAAAATCAACAGTGCCAGTGAAAAAACCAGTAGTGAAAATATTACCTGAAGCATCAAGTACCATAGAGTTGCCGGCATCATAATCTGTTCCTCCCATAGCTTTTGCCCAAACCAAAGTTTGGGCATTTACTAAATTAGTCAAGCCAATAAGAGTGAACATTGTAATTGTAAGCAATTGTTTTTTCATTTTTTCTGGTTTTAACAGTTTCATAAAATGGTTGTTTAAGTTATTTTCCATCCTTCGTTTTTGCGATAAAGGCATCTGCATATTTTTCAAGTGCTTTTTTAGCGGCAGCTTTGTATTTTGCCCTTGTGGTTTCAATCACAATTGGATCTAATTCTTTATTAAAAGCCCAGAGTTTCGAAAAACTGTACCAATTCTTTAATCGCGAAGCATCTTCATTGATGGCATCCTGGTAATTACTGACAGCTTCAAGGTCGCCTCGCTGGACTAAGCTTTCAGCCTGACTTTTTTTATTCCAAAAGAGTGTATTGCCATGTGTTGAAGGAACAACTTTCATTTCTGACTCAACAACCCATTCGGTTTTGGTTGTTCGTGTTTGATAGTAATAAAGGCCTGAACCCTCTGTTTTGATGCCTACATGAACCATGATGTCGGCAAAATCGACCGTGATATGGAAAAATCCTGCCGGAGCGCCAATTTCATCACAAAATTTAGAAGCTTTTTTAATTTTTCCAAATGCAAAGGGTGTAGCCCCTCCATATAATATATTTCCCTTATGGGCTGTGCTGGTAACCCAAACATTTCCGCTTTTCCCCTGTTTCTCATCTTCACCTTCTCCATCCTTCTCAACGGCATTTTTATAAAAATCAGTCTTAATTATTGTGTTCCAGCCTATTGTGTCAATCCCATTTTCCTTTAATTTATTTTGAAAATAGGAATAGAAATAGTCTGTAATTTCCTGAAAATCAGCATTTGTCAATTCTCCATCCGTTGTTTCCAGATAGGCTGTTATTTTCGCACCCGATGTTGCTCCGGTACTTTTTTCGTGCCCTACGGTTCTTTCGGTTGAGGTGAGTTTGTAATTGATGGTTATTTGTGCTAAGGCGAGATTGGTAAGGGATGGAATGATTTTTGGTTTTGCAAAAGAGCCTCCTGTTAAAATTTCAAGTTTATTGGCATCATTCGATTGTGCATATATAAAATTGCCGAATATTGCAAGAATCAGTATAAGTTTACATCGTTTTTTCATCGTGAATAATTGTTAGTTTTAATTGTTATTCTATTCATTTTGTTGTGGTTACGAAGACAAATCATGTCTCCGGTTACAGGTATTATATGGATTAGTTCTCCTTCTTAACCAATAAATCCATCTCAATCAAGAATAATCTTTTTTGAATATTTGTTCGTTCCAGCCGTGATTTTGACTATATACATTCCTTTGGCGGCAACGGACAGGTCAATTTCTGATGCTGTTTTGCTTTGAACAACTTTCTCTCCCTGCATAGTGAAAACCTCTATCACATCAGGTACAAATCCAAAGGTGGAAATTTCAAATTTTCCTTTCGAAGGATTTGGTGAAATAATGAAATCCGATTGGAAATTTACATCATCAATTCCGCTCGCAGTGCCATTGGCCTTGCTTCCAAAAACAAAGTATAGATTTAAACCACCAGTGTATGACAGTCGTAACAATGGTATTTGCCCACCCTGTTTGTACCAGATATAGCTTGTGTAGGTGATTGAATTGTTATAAAAAAAAGATGTATCTCTTTCAATAATTTTTACACGAAAGACATTCGTGTATGACTTATTATCAGGCATTTGCAAGTTGCCAAACCCGTCATACACAACCGTTGTTTTTCTTTCACCAAGAAGCGTGGTATTTGAATAATAATTGTACGTTAAAACAGATGAATTATTCATCGTAAGTGGGAATGCAATATGAGGTAAGGCCGGAATAAAAGGTGTACCGGTTACCACAGGTCCTAACCGATGAATATATAATGTATCGTTGCTATAACTATATAGATTCACATCGCCTTCAGTACCATCGTAAATATATTCTTCGATGGTTGCGTTTACAAATGGTTCGCTCACATAATGGGTTTTTTCGCGATACGTAATGATTTGTTTGAAATTTGGATACATGCTAAAAGGCAATGATGAGAAATCCCAGGAATAACCATCGCCGGTTTCGGCATCGAGGTCGTTTTCGATAGGGTAATAAACCAGATACATAACCGTATCATTATCACCAATGTTTGGCATATCGGCACTCGTGAAATTTGGCTGCGCGTAGCTTAATAACATGGTAAATACACAAAAGAAGGACAGAGTAAATTTTTTCATAGGGTTGATTTTAAGGTTTACATTGCATTAAAATTGATTGGCAAATGTATATGGCATTTACGTAATGGATTACGGAAATAGGTTCCAATGAGTGCCAATTTGCCAATAAACAGTGCCAACTTAGAAAAGAGGTGGTTGATTACAATGCTTTTAAATAGTCTTTTGGGGTTTTGCCGGTATGTTTCTTGAAAACACGGAAAAACGAAGTTCTGGAATTAAACCCACAATTGTTCCCGATTGCTTCCAACGAAAACTTCTCATGTTCCTTGTTTTTCAGGTGTTGTTTTACTTCCTCAATCCGGTAGTGGTTGACAAAATCGAAAAACGATTTATTCATTTTTTCATTGATAACGGCTGAAATATAATGCACCGGTATGGCTAATTGTTCCGAGAGTTTGGTGATGTTTAATTCCGGATCGAGGTAGGGTTTGTTTGTTTCGAAATGGGAAATCGTTCTTTCGGCATACGTATCAAACTTTTGTTTGTCGAGCAAACTATATTTAGTTGTTGTGGTTGATAATATGTTTTTCTCCGAAAAAGCTATTAAAGGTTCTACCTGTTTCTGATATTCGATAAAAACGACCTGATTAAAAATTGTAGCATGCCTAAAGCTTTGGTAAACAATGTAACCATAAAACAGGTTATACATCACCGGGATATAGAATACTTCGACAAGATTGTTATCAATGACTAAATACATGACAATGCAAACAATATCAAGCAGGAATAGTAAAATCAGGAGTTCAAGCAACCATCGTGCTTTGGTTTTTCCTTCGTTGGAAAAATAATTTTTCTCTTTGATGATTGATTTTCTCACAAGGCGAATGGATGCGATGAGATAGACAAAAAATTGAATGAGCTGAGCATATCCGAAAATGATATTTAAAATCAGGCCGTTGCCATTTTCAACATAAAGTTCATTGAAAAAATGAGCGCGTTCAACAAGATTAAGTCCTAAATAAACATAATATGATAGAACCAAAAAAAACAGGATGAAATGGACGAAATCAATTTTTCTGAATTTTAACTTCATTCCTAACATAACCTTCACATACCAATATAATATAGGAGCCCATAAACAACTTAATGATGCCAGGATAAGTACAAAAAAATATTTATCAAGTATATGATTGAAATAGAAGGTGTTTCTTAGAAATGTCAGGGCCGGAATAAACACAACGAATGCAAACAGGCGATTTGAAATTACATTATTTTTTCTGAACCACAGGAAAATGAATATGATAAAAAGGTTGATGATGACAAACAAATTGACAAACCAAGCCGATGTCTCATTAATCATTGGTACAATTTCGATTTGAATGCAAGTTTAGTAATTTCGTTTGAAACAGGTGTTGGTTCAATTGCAGGATCAGTAAAAAAAATCATTTTACTCATCTTTCGGTAACTATTCACCCCATTTAAGCCACAGATTCACAGATTATTAGCTAAAATGTTTATAGATGAAAAGCATTAATTTAGCTTCGCTGAGAAAAGTTCACTGATTTGCAATTTTTCATTCCGGCTTGTCGGAATGAAAAATTTAATAAATCTGTGAACTTTTCTCACTGCAGGTAATCTGTGGCATTTATAATATTGTATTTAATTAATCAAGGGCTGAATAGTTACATCTTTCATTGTCGTAAATCCTTAATCATCCGTATGTTGCAGGCAAAATGACCCGAATTACCAAGGGGTTCACCGATGTGTCGGAATCCTGCTTTTTCATACATACTGACGGCTTTTCCTAGTTCCGGTAGACTCTCGAGATAAAGTTGTGTGAAGCCAAAAGTGATGGCCGCAGTGATGCTTTTTTGCATAAGCGTCAAGCCAATTCCTTTACCTCTGGCTTCGGGTAATAAATACAATTTTACTAACTCAGCACAACCTTCGGGGAGGCCATCAGTGGGGTAGATGCCACATCCACCGATGATAGTTCCGCTATCTTCGGCAACCCAATAAATGGATTTGGGTATGCTAAATAATTCGAATAAATGATCTGTGGTGGGATCGGTATAAACTGTGCCGGGCTGATCAATCTCGAATTCGCGGAAAACGCTGCGGATAAGGGTGGCCAATGGGATATTGTCGTTTGGAGCGATGAGCCTGTATGCAATTTCCATGGTAAAAAAAATAGCTTATGTGATTTATACACAAATATACGGAATCATGGAATTAATTAGGTATTAAACAGTAATCCGGGTATTTAATTTAACCGCAGACCGGTCTGTCGCCAGACGGGTCCGCGGTAAAAATTTGCTTTGAGACTATTTAATATTTTTATCTGGAATCGTTTATCCTATTCCTGTGTTTTATACCTTATCAACCTCTTTTCGATAATTATTGGGCTACTCAAATAGAAATAGGATTGCAATATTTTACCAACCTTTTTTGCGTAATATGTATTCAAATATCTTGGGTTATCCACACCAGGTATTTCTCTTGGTGTAAAAACAGTCCCTTTGAAATTTAATACATTAAATATTCCTGCTGGTACAGTTACAGGATTGGTTGAGGCTTCCATTTTATAGGTAATTGAATATAAGGTATCCTGATTATTACGCTCAACTTTATAATATAAGGTATCAGTAAAATTATTTTCGGTGAATAGGATTTCCCCTTGATTATTCACCAGATATCCGGAAGAATCTCTAAAAATCGCAATGATTCCCCAATTGGGTGTCATAGGATTATTGGTGCCTTCCAAAATAAAATATTGCTTATTGTTGATTGTCGTATCATGACTAATTGTAACACTATCAATCTTTGGCCTAATAGTCTCATTACCAGCAGAATCAATTTCTACACTTTGATAAATCCAGTAATTGCCTATTGCCAATGGATAATAGCTGTCTTTGGAAACAATTGTTTCGTTTTCATTTCGACAGGAAATTAGAAACGAAATTACCAGGCTAAGCACAAATAATTTTCTCATTTTTTTGGTTTTAAATTAATAATTGGTGAAAAAAGAGTAATTATTTGGAATAGGCGTATCTGTGTTTTTATGAAGCAATAACGTATTAAAATTGATTTATTGTTGTGATTTGCCAATTTAAAATATTGCTGCTAAAAGGATTACCAAATCTGATTTTAACTATTCAATTTTATTAATGGCTGACTTCAAATAAAGGATTATAGATGCATTAAGAAAAGTATTTCTATGAGAAGCATTTAAGTCAATCCTGATAGTATAAATTGGGTTTTGATATCAAAGATATGTTTTGCACCTGAATTTTATCAATTGCCCTCCATCCTTTTGTCTCCAGAATAATGGATGATGGAAGGATTGTTTTATTCTACCAGGATTTTACATGATTGGGTTTTGCCATCTCGGCTGGTTATAGTCAGAATGTATAATCCCGGGCTTAAATCATTCGTTTCAATGTTGAAGGGTTGCCCGGGCATTGGTGTCAGACTTTTAATAAGTACGCCTGATGGATTGTAAATATCAATCCTTTTGGGATAAATATCCGCGAGGATTTCGATACTGTTACCTTTTTTGACCGGATTAGGTTTTATTGAAATGTTGTTTTTTCCAAATGACTCCTCAATCCCTACTGTGTTTTGATAACATTCAATTTCACCGGGGAATCTGAATAATAGTTCATCGTTCTGGTGATAACACAGCAATTCCCAAACAGGACAAACAATGCAATACCAATATTTTGTGTATAGTGGTCCGTTTAGACTGCCTATTCCTTCAACCCAATATTCATCGGCAATACCATTCTCTCCCAAATGCCATCTTTTTCGCGATACACCAAAATATTCAACTGTATCAATATCAGTTACATAGATTGGAACTTCAGCATCAGTGCAGAAAGCATTTATCACATAAGCAGTATCACCGATTTCAAGATTGAAATCATAAAGAATGCCTTCGCCGGCTTGAGGAGGCAGAAAATAAACCACCTTGGCATTTTCCCTTAACAAACCCTGAAATGACCATGTTTCAAGCGAATCATAAGATGCCCATATCTTACTGTAGGAAATTGTGTCAATAGTTGAATCTCCTGCAATTTTAAAGATTTCAGTCGAAAAGGCACCAGGGAATCCAACTAATCGTACATTCCACTGTTTTTCAGGGGAGATGAAACCCTGACCAAATAATGAAAAGCCAATGAAGACAACTGTTAAGGTGATCGAAATTTTCTTTTTCATAATTTTAATTTTATCAATTGGGTATCTAAAGCATGTAAATTTAGTATTATTTCTGTCTTTTTCTTAATGTCAATTGCCGATTTTCAATGCTTGATAAATTCATTTATATCAATCTCGAAGATGCTTTTTTCCTCCGTATAAAAAAGCCGGGAACCTATCAGAAACGGTTGATCTGTAAGCTGAAGTACTGCAATTTTTTTATTCTGGTTATCAATAATAGTTGTTTCATTGTCACGGCTCAAAAATGTTACACTATCGGAACTCAGGTATCTTATGTATAACAGGTCGCGATCGATTTGATCCAAAATTTCAAACCTGTCATTCATAACAATTGTTTTTCCCGACTTTGTGTAGATATAGTGGTTCCATGGATCGGATAATTTCGGACAACTGAAAGCAGAATCATATTCAAGATAAACCTGTTTGCCGATGAAATCCAAAATAACACCTGTTTCATCAGTATTAACGGGTATTTGGGCGAGGTTGGTCCCATCCATCAACGAATATGTTGAAATACGGTCGTTAAAAAGTAATATGGCAGTATCATTGTTAATTTTAAATCCATTGATCTGATCTTTTTTGTCGGAGATCAAAGTTAAAAACAGTTGTTCGCCGGTGATTTTGTCAAATGCAGCAATAAATGGTGTGCCATAATCAACCGTGCCGTAACCCATTACTGCAGCGCCTTCGTTTATCATATAAATGAACCCGTCTTTTGCAAAAATGGAGGATTTACTGGCCATCTTTTTGGGAAACTGTCGCGACCATATCGTTTGCCCATCCTGATTCAGACAAACAATTTCTTCTTTGGAAGCGAAATAAATCGCATTGCTATCGACAATGACATTCGACACAAGTTCACTAACCATATCATAGCCGGTGGTTACTACAAACGAACCCGTAAGCAAACCTAAGGCAAGTCCGGCAGCATTGGCGGCAATTGTTCCGGTATAATCTTTTGCCCCGGTAACAGCATTATAATCCCAACCATCACCATTCAACAGGTTAACTGTGTGTAAACCAGATGAAACTATCATCACAACAGAGTCGTTCATCGGGAAAATGTCATTCCAGCCATATTCATGATCGATGTACCTTTCCCAGAATAAATTTCCGTTTTCAAAGTCGATACCTCTCAGTGAATTACTAAAGCCGCTCATCGAATTAAATGTGTATCCGATTCCAATTCGCAGATTATTGTCGGCAAAGTTGATGAAACTGTTTGATACCCATTTGGTTTCACCGTTTTTGCTGTTTAGACAAGTGCTTTTGTTCGCTAACTTCTGAATTAATACGTCACCAAATTGTTGAATACTACTTAGTTGGTAATTTATTTTTTTTGACCATTTTGTATCATTGTTCGTTAAATCGTAAAGTACAATTTTTCCATTCTTTTTTAGATACTTCCCGTTTTTGGATGTGCTTCGAAGTTGAGCAGTCAATTGGTTCGTTGTTGTATCAACGTAGGTATGAATGATATTTTCGGGAAAAACATATTCACGGGCCACGATATCGCTGTTTGTCAGATAATCTTTACCAACAACTTTTTCACGATTAATAACCATCGGGTTCGATTGTGCGACGACTGTTAATACGGTGAAAATAAAAAATCCAATGGCGGAAAGACTTCTTAATGTTTGCTTCATTTTATTCGTTTATTAAATCGTAATGTGCTAAAATACATATCAATACAAAAAACTTAGTTAATTCAATCTTAACCAATACCGGTGCTGAAATTATAATTAAGTAACATTGGTTGCAATTTTGAATCGACAATAAAATTACAATTTTATTGAAAGCATGGCTTTTTTGAAATTAATTGTTTATCCGGCAACAATATATTTCATCTTAAAATCGATTTTAATCTGAAATTAATTTTCTGACTATATATTTGATCCTGAAACATATCCCCATCTTACAAGTTCAGTTTTATCCATTCTTTCTTTCAATCCGCCATCATAAATTAGGCAATATCGGTTTGCCACATCAAAGACATTTCGATAATCGTGATCGGTCAGAATGATCCCTTTTGTTTTTGAAGCCTCTAATATCAAAGCTTTTATCGTTTGTACCAAAATTGGGGAAATACCTGTGAATGGTTCGTCAAGTAAAATAAACTTTGAATCGGTGCTTAATAGCAGTTTTATTTCCAGATATCGCAATTCTCCGCCCGACAGGTCCGATACCCTGTTTTTTCTCAAATGTGCCAGGATTGTACCGCGTAAAAAAGTTTCGATGGAAGCCTTGCCCAGATAGAGCTCAACAACTTTGCCTACATGCAGATGTCCGGGTAAAAACCCATGCTGAGGTAAATAGCAAAATTCATTTTTTGTTTTGTAAGGGAAATTATTCATTGTACCGTTAATCCTGATAAAATTTCGCTCTGCCGGCATTGTTCCGAATAATATCCTGAGAAAAGTTGTTTTTCCCGACCCATTCCTGCCAAGTAAACCTAAAATATCTCCGGTCTCACATTTCAGATAAATGTCGGTCAGCACCTGGTTAACCCCGAAAGTTTTTATGACGCTGTCAATTTCAAATAAGTCCGGCATATACAAATGCTGTTAAAAGTATAATTCCTGTCAATATATTTGCTATCATGCTGACTATAATCAGATTAAGTTTTGAAATTCCGCGATTATAGTAGAAGTAATATTCATTTTTATGCGCAATTTCCTTATAAAACAGGCTTAGAAAAGGCCCTCCAGTCATAGTCACTATTGGAAATATCACGAACGGAAAACCCAATAATGAAATAGCCATTGAAAACAACCAGTTTATAATCAGTGTGCTTTTATGAAATTCCCAATAAAGTTTTATCGTATCCATCAGTCTATCAATTGATTTCCGGTGCAAAATAGGATTCATCAAAAAAAACCTTTTATTATAAATCGATTCTAAAAGTGAAGGGATAATGCTAATAACGCAAAACTTCTGAAAATATGTTTCTTAGCTTGGTTGTATTTACATTTTTAAGATTGCCAGATTGATCGTCCCCCGAATAAACATTGGCAGTGCACTTCTCTCGTCATTCTGCCGAGACAGGTCACTACATACTTCCCGAAAATATCCCGCAGTGGCGATAAGTTGCTAAGTATATGAACCTTTGCATGACGAATCTTTCAGGTTATAGATCAACATTAGCGATAATTTCAAGCCTTTGATATGTATAAAACGATTGTAACTATTCACCCCAATTAAGCCACAGATTCACAGATTATTAGCTAAAGCATTTAAAAATGAAAAGCATTAATTTCACTGATTTGCAATTTTTCATTCCGACTAGTCGAAATGAAAAATTTGATAAATCTGTGAATCTGTGGTATTTAAATTTTGTATTTAATTAATCAAGGGCTGAATAGTTACAAACGATTAAATTGAATATTCAAATTGCTTTGAAACATCCTGTTATTCAATGGCAGGGAATCAGAACCGGAAACCAACGCCCAATGAATAGTTAAGCACGTCATAGGGTTGTTCTCCCCGATCCCATGTTTGGGTATCACCATAAGAGTATTTCAGAGTCATGTTACCAAATTTGTATTTCGAATGAACATAATCGAAATTTGCAGTTAGTATCCAATTGTTGTTTAGAGGGTAGATAAGTTCTGCCCCAACATTTGTGGCTAAACCAACCGCTGTTATTTTCTTATATATTAGCCAGTCATCATATCCTGTAATAACGAAAAATTTGGTTTCGGGTTCAGATAATGTGGAATATCCTAACAATAAATGCATTGAAAATGCTAATTTACCTGCAGGTACCTTTACGGATGGTCCCAATAATAGTCCATAATTAGTATAATAAACAATGTCGGAACTAACTTTATACCCGAAAGCGGTACTCATCTCCGCTTCCAATCCTGAAGTAACAAATTCATTGGTGTTTAAATAGCCTTTAAACTCCATCCCAAAATATGGGTTAAAACCAAGTTCAATAACAGCATTAAAATTCATACCACTTCCGGCTAATCCTGCTTTTGGCAGGTTAATATCTTTTGAAGCAAAATCATTCATCGGGGAACAAATTCCGGAGTAGATACGTATGGCGTTAAACCTACCCTTATTCAGGTCGATCCTTCCTCCAATCATTTCAGTCTTTTTAATATAGACCCTCTGAACGTCACTCTTATTGATATGGGTTCGTATGTTCTGCCCTTTCGATCTAATCTTGATATAGAACTTGGTACTGTCCTGCGATTCGATGGTGCAAACACGTTTGAAACCATTTTTTTGAACAATCGTATCCTGGGCAAAAACACCAGCAATTGTGAATAGAAAACATGTAAACAGTAAAGCTAATTGTTTCATAAATAGTAGTTTTAATAATTATAGGTTGGGCTATTGTAAATTGTCATTACTAAATAATTCACACTAAGGAGGTTCTGATAAAAAGCCGAATAAAATAAAATGCATTTTAATGCCGTAATCAGAATCTGAAGTCTTTGAAACACTTTGTTTGAAAAAAAAAATGTTGTGGTAAATTTCTAATCGCATTGATTGTTATTGCTATCAGTCAATAAAGATACAATTTTATTAAATCCAGGGATAACCGAAAAAAAAATAGTTATTACGAAACGAAATCTTATGAAAGGTACCTATTTGCCCATGTGACTAAAGTGATAGCACCCAGTAATGCTAACAGTATTAAATAGGAGTAGGGGTTTGCAAAATTTACAGTCCAGCCTAAGGAGGGGTTTCTCTTGGGAGGAAAAATCCGATTATCCAACTTATTATAATAAAACAATCCCCACTTCCAATTGTCGGGGTTATCATGTGAATTCCATGTTTCTTTACTCATAGTTAGGATCGTTTGGTTATAGTTTAAATGTTTTTTAATTGATTGAAATACAATATTATAGATAATCTTTTCTTGGCGGAGTGAAGAAATCTAGAATAATGCCGCCCGAAATCACTTCGAGTCCATGTTCAACTTCAGCCGGAATCGTATAACTGTCGCCCGGCGAGAGTGAGTCGGTCAGCCATCCAATCGTGATCCTGTATTCCCCCGAAATTACATAACCACACTGTTCATTTGGGTGTGAATGCGATGGAACTTTGTCATTCGTGTTGAACGACATCCGGGTTACCATCGATTTTTCTCCGGTTGCCAGAACCTCGAACCGGATACCCTTGAATTCGCGGTATTTACCTTTTTCTGATTTAACAATCATTTGCAATGGAATTAACGTAATTTTAGTTAATTTTATAATATTATGAATTCAAAGGTACGAATTGAAATCAGGAATTGAATGAAAATCATTTTTAATTCCTAATTGAAAGACAATCAATTTCAATAGTATGGACGTAATATCGGGCAATGATTATCACTATGAATCCAATTTATAAACATTCTAAATTTCGCCGTACTGCCTTGCCGATAGGAAAACATTTTACCTTTGTGAATCAATTAACAACAGTGTTGACAAATTAACACAACAATTTTAAATCATTAATAAATGGAAAAGTCCGTTAAGCAAATAATCGCAAAATATAATACCAACCAAACCAGGTTGATGGATATTTTGATTGATACCCAGGAGTTACAGGGTTTTATCGGAAAAGAAGCTGTTAGCGATATTGCCGATGCACTAAATATGTCGCAGGCCGATATTGAACAAACCATCACTTTTTATCATTTTCTAAGTACTGAGCCTCGTGGTAAATTTGCTATTTACCTGAATGATAGTGCGGTTGCAATCATGTATGGTCAAAGGGCAATCAAAGAAACTTTCGAAAAAGAGGTCGGTATCAAGTTTGGACAAGTAACCAATGACGGCTTGATTGGTTTATTCAACACAGCTTGTATCGGGATGAATGATCAGGAGCCGGCGGCTATCATCAATAACCGGGTATTTACAAAACTGACTCCTTATCGTGTTCGTGAAATTGTTCGGTATATGCGTGAAGGCAAGAACATGGATGAACTTATTAATGAGAGTTATGGTGATGGTAAAAATCATTTACCAAGTTTAAAATCAATGGTTTCGAGTAACATCCGTCGTAAAGGAATGATTCTTTCCGATTCCTATATCTATGGATCAGTTACGAAAAATATTTTGCCGGGTATTTCTCCTGAAGCAGTAATTGCCGAAATAAAACACAGCAATATGCGAGGTCGTGGTGGAGCCGGTTTCCCCACTGGTTTGAAATGGGAGTTTTGCCGGCGTGCAAAAGGCGATAAGCACTATGTTATTTGCAATGCAGATGAGGGCGAACCAGGAACTTTCAAAGATCGCGTTATCCTTACCGAAAAACCGGAATTGGTGTTTGAGGGTATGGCGTTGGCAGGATATGCAATCGGAGGCGATGAAGGTATTCTTTATCTTCGGTATGAATACCGCTATATGAAAGAATACCTTGAGGATGTGCTGGCCGTTATGCGAAAAAATAATGTGCTTGGAGAAAATATTGCAGGAATCGAAGGGTTTACTTTCGATATCCGGATTCAGTTTGGAGCAGGTGCTTATGTCTGTGGTGAAGAATCGGCCTTGCTCGAGTCACTCGAAGGCAAGCGTGGCGAACCGCGCGACAAACCTCCATTTCCGGTTGAAAAAGGATACCTGAATCAACCTACAATTATCAATAATGTTGAAACTTTTGCAACAGCCGTCAGGATCATTGAAAACGGTGGTGAATGGTTTACACAATTTGGTACTGAAGATTCCACCGGAACAAAAATACTTAGTATTTCGGGTGACTGCATGTTCCCTGGCGTGTATGAAGTTAATTGGGGATTCAATGTGGAAGATATGCTCGACATGGTGGGAGCCTACAATGTGCAGGCAGTTCAGGTTGGTGGTCCTTCGGGAACGTTGATCGGACCGGATGAGTTTCATCGTACGTTGGGCTATTCAGATCTTTCGACCGGTGGTTCAATGATCATTTTCAACAAACAACGTGATTTGTTACGTGATGTGGTGTTGAATTTCATGGAATTCTTTATCGACGAGTCGTGTGGATCGTGCAGTACTTGTCGCAATATGCCCGAAGTGATGAAAAACAAACTCGTCAGGATTTTGAATGGCAATGGTGTAAAGAGCGATTTAACCGATTTGAAAGCATGGGGTAAAGTGTTGCTTGCCAGTCGTTGTGGATTGGGTCAAACAGCAGGTAACCCGATCATAAGCAGCCTGAAAAATTTTCGCCCCTTGTATGAAGAGTTACTTCAAAAAGAAAAAGAATTTGATCAGGGATTCGATCTTGAAGCCTCTGTTCAACAGTCGTGCAGGTATGTTAAACGTATCCCTAAATTTCATCTTCACGAATAAAACGAAAGATCGGATTTTGATAATAAACAATTATTTTTAGAAAAGAAAATAACAATGCCATGAGCAATCTGATAAAATTCAAAATAGATAATAAGGAGTGTATGGCCGAAAAAGGGACATATATCGTTGACGCTGCGCGCGAAAATGGTATATATATCCCGACCCTTTGCAATATGCCCGGTGTGAAACCAAAAGGATCGTGCCGTGTGTGTACGGTAAAGATAAACGGTCGCTTAATGACCAGTTGCACTACCCCGGTGGCTGATGGGATGGAAATTGAAAGTAGTGCTGCTGAGATTCAGGATATCCGAAAATCAATCATCGAACTGATATTCGTCAGCGGAAACCATTTCTGTCCATCCTGTGAAAAAAGTGGTAGTTGTGAACTACAGGCGTTGGGATATTTATACCAGATGATGGTACCGAGATTTCCTTACGATTTCCCGTTGAGAAAGGTTGATGCTTCATCGCCTAAGATAATCAAGGATCAAAACAGGTGCATCCAGTGCAAACGTTGCATAAAAACCATAAAAGATGAACAAGGCCGATCGCTGTTTGCATTTCGAAACCGTGGACATCGCATCGAAGTGGTACTCGATAAAGAGTTGGGACTAATGATGACGGAGGAAATGGCCGATCTGGCTATGAAAAACTGTCCGGTTGGTTCAATTCTCAAAAAAGAAAAAGGCTTTGATATAGCTATCGGCAGAAGGAAATATGATCATGAGCCCATCGGAAGCACTATTAAATTATAATCGAAGGAGGAAATAGAAATGAGTAAACCCGTTTTAGCTACAACATCATTGGCAGGCTGCTTTGGTTGTCATATGTCGATACTCGACATTGATGAAAGAATTTTGCAATTGATTGAATTAGTCGAATTTAACAAATCGCCTGTTGACGATATTAAAACCTTCACCAAACCTGTTGATATTGGGATCATCGAAGGTGGATGCTGCAATAGTGAAAATGTTGAAGTGTTACGATCGTTTCGTAAGAACTGTAGAATATTGATTTCGTTAGGTGAGTGTGCCATCATGGGCGGTCTTCCGGCCTTACGGAATGGCATCCCGATTGAGGAATGTTTACACGAAGCCTATATTGGTGGCCCAACGGTTCAACTGAACAAAAGCCATATTCTCCCGAATGATGACGAGTTACCCATGTTGCTCGACAGGGTGTATCCATGCCATGAGATCGTGAAGATTGATTATTTTTTACCGGGTTGTCCGCCACGTGCTGATCTTATTTGGGAGGCTCTTGTGGCGCTGATCACTGGTGATCCAATGAAGTTGCCATACGAAGTTATTAAATTTGATTAACCTTAACCATTCAGAAAAATGTCACAAAAAATAACTATTGAACCTGTAACACGCGTCGAAGGGCATGGTAAAGTTACAATTCATATGGACGACAAAGGTCAGATTACCCAGAGCCGGTTACATATTGTCGAATTTCGCGGGTTTGAACGTTTTGTTCAGGGAAGACCCTACTGGGAAGCCCCGGTGCTGGTGCAACGATTGTGTGGAATTTGTCCGGTGAGCCATCATCTGGCTGCTGCGAAAGCCCTTGATGTTATCGTAGGTGCCGGAACAGGCGACGGTTTAACACCGACTGGTGAAAAAATGCGGCGTTTGATGCATTACGGACAGTTTTTTCAATCACATGCACTGCATTTCTTCCATCTGAGTTCGCCCGATTTCCTCTTTGGTGTTGATGGCGATCCGGCTATTAGAAATATTATCGGTGTTGCCTTAACCTATCCCGATTTAGCGGTTCAGGGCGTAATGATGCGTAAATTCGGACAGGAAATTATTCGCGCCACCGCGGGCAAAAAAATTCACGGTACCGGTGCTATTCCCGGTGGTATCAATAAAAACCTGAGTATCGAAGAACGTGATGAATTCCTTAAAGGAGCCGATCCGCTGAATGCCGACAAAATGATCGAATGGGCCCAGGGCGCTCTCGATTTCTTTAAAAACTACTATGCCGCAAATAAAGATTTTGTCGATAATTTCGCGCAATTCCCGAGTAACCACATGAGTTTGGTACGTAGTGACGGGGCTCTCGACCTTTATCACGGACGATTACGCGCGGTTGATGCCGAAGGTAAAAAAATACTTCATGACATCGATTATCAGGAATATACGAATTATATTGAGGAGGAAGTCCGTAGCTGGAGTTATATGAAGTTTCCATATTTGAAAGAATACGGAAAAGAGAATGGGTGGTATCGAGTTGGCCCGTTGGCCAGATTGAATACAGTAGATTTTATACCTACTCCTTTGGCACAGCGTGAATTCGAAATCTATAAAGCACTCACAAACGGGAAACCGAACAATCATTGTTTGCATACACACTATGCCCGATTGATCGAAACCTTGCATGCCGCCGAGATGATTCGTGAATTGCTTAATGATCCTGATTTGTTAGGTAATGATCTTGTTATTAAGGGAACCAAACAAAAAGAAGGAGTTGGGTTGATCGAGGCCCCACGTGGTACCTTGTTTCATCATTATCGCATCAATGATGATGATCAGATTGAAATGGCGAACCTGATCGTTTCAACAACCCATAACAACGAACCAATGAACCGATCGGTGAATTTCGTAGCCAAATCGGTGATGACAGGTAAAGATATCATTACCGAAGGTATGATGAATTCAGTAGAGGTTGCAATTCGTGCTTATGATCCATGCTTGAGTTGTGCGACACATGCTTTGGGAAAAATGCCACTCGAAATCACACTGGTAGATAAAGACAACAATATTATTGACCGTAAAAAAAGTCATTAACTATGACTAAATTTAAACGGGTCCTCATTTATGGATACGGTAACCCAGGTCGTCAGGATGATGGCTTGGGTGCTGCATTCATACAAAAAATGGAAGAATGGATCAGTAAGAATCCATGTACCGGTATCAATCTCGATTGCAATTATCAGCTTAATATCGAGGATGCCGAAGTTATTTCGGGGATGGACCTGGTTGTGTTTGTTGATGCATCGCAGGAAGTGATTGAAGATTTTTCGTTTACCAGGGTTGATGCCTCCTCGGCGAGAGTCGAGTTTTCGATGCATGCAGTTTCGCCGGCATTTGTTGTAGATTTGTGTAAAAAGATGTTTCATGATGCACCTGTTACATATTTGTTACACATCAAAGGAAGCCAATGGGATTTTAAAGAAGAGTTATCGAAAACTGCAGTTGAAAACCTCGAAAAAGCGTTTACTTTCCTGACAAATAAGATTTTGAAAGGTGAATTATTAGCATTAGAATCAAATTAACTGAAAACTTTATAAAGTAATTATCATGGATCTGACAACAAAATACATGGGATTGACTTTAAAAAATCCTATCGTCGTTAGTAGTTCCAAGCTTACCGGAACAATTGGAAACATTATCGCCTGTGCAGATGCCGGCGCTGGTGCTGTAGTGTTGAAGTCATTGTTTGAAGAACAATTGGTTGCACGGGCCGAACAGAAGACTAAACTCATTGAGATGTATTTTTGGTATCCCGAAGCCAATGATTATGTGGTTAATCTTGGAAAAGCGAATGGACTTGATGAGTACCTGAAATTTGTACGTGATGCAAAGGCAGCAGTTAATATTCCGGTTATTGCAAGTATTAATTGTGTTAGCCCGGTTGAATGGCCTAAATATGCCGCAAAGATTCAGGAAGCCGGAGCCGATGCCATTGAGCTGAATATTGCGATTTTTCCATTCGATAAAAATATTAGCAGTAAACAGATAGAAGATACTTATATTGAGATTGTTACCGAAGTGAAAAAGTTCGTTACCATACCCGTTTCGGTGAAATTAGGCATGTTTTTTACAAATATACATGCTATCACACACCGGCTTGCAGAGGCTGGTGCTGATGCCCTGGTGTTGTTTAACCGGTTTTATAATCCGGATGTGGATATTTCGAATTTGCAGGTTGTTACCGACAATGTTTTTTCAAACCCTGATGAGAAATCAATTTCGATGCGATGGATTGCCTTATTAAGTACGGCGGGAATCCGGTGCGATCTGGCAGCTTCAACAGGGATACATTATTCTGCAGGTGTGGTAAAACAGCTGATGGCTGGCGCTACCATCACACAGATTTGTACAACGCTTTACCAGAATGGTATTCCTTATATCAGTGAAATTATTGCCGGTTTGGAAGAATGGATGAAAAAGCACAATTACAAAAGTATTGATGAGTTTCGGGGTCTTGTGAATAAACGGAGCGAAAATACAGCAGCTTTTGAACGTGTTCAATATTTGAAAAAGGATTTTGATAAGTAAGTCGTTAGCTATTTGATCCGAAAATACAAGGTTTTTCACCTTTCAATAAAGGTAAAATTCTCCGTTTTCAGCTTTCAATACCCATATTTTGTTTTCCAATGGGATCGCAGATTTGCCCGCAGTTCGTTCTCACGCGCATTATCACCTGGTTCATAAAGGGTTGTGCCTGTTATTTGTTCGGGAAGGAACTCCAGATCAACAAAATTACCTTTAAAATCATGGGCATATAAATAACCGGTTCCGTAACCAATATCCTTCATCAGGTTAGTAGGGGCATTGCGTAACAACAAGGGAACCGCAAGATCGCCTGTTTGTTTTACCATTTGCTGTGCCTTTTTAATAGCCATATAGGATGCATTGCTTTTGGGTGAACATGCTAGGTAGATGGCTGTTTGCGATAAAATGATCCTGCTTTCGGGCCATCCGATTTTACTTGCAGCGTCAAAACAGGCGTTGGCAAGTAACAGGGCATTTGGATTGGCATTACCTATGTCTTCCGACGCAAGTATCAACATCCTTCGTGCAATAAACAAAGGGTCTTCACCGGCTTCAACCATACGTGCAAGATAGTAAACGGCAGCATTTGGGTCGCTACCACGCATCGATTTAATAAATGCAGAGATTACGTCATAATGCATTTCTCCGCCTTTATCATACCTCACAAGGTTATTCTGAATGCACTTTTCGGTAATTGCATTGGTTATGGTTATCTCTCTGTTTTTCATTTCGTTAGCTACCATAACTTCTGTAACTAACTCAATGGCATTCAATAATTTCCGGGCATCACCACCACTAAGGTGAAACAAGGCCGCACTTTCTTCAAGTTTGATTTTGATCTGATGATCTTTCTCAAGTGTTTCAACGGCCTTCGTTAATAACACTTCAAGATGCGATTGTTCGAGCGGACGAAGTATATAAACCTGACAACGCGAAAGGAGGGGTGAGATGACCTCGAAGGACGGATTTTCTGTTGTTGCCCCAACGAGGGTTATCAGTCCCTTTTCAACAGCTCCCAACAGTGAATCCTGTTGCGATTTACTGAAACGATGAATTTCATCGATAAACAAAATAGGGGAGTGGGGCATTCCTTTGGCGCGGTCAATCACTTCCCTGACGTCTTTAACACCGCTACTGATGGCGCTTAACACGAAAAAACCACGCTTCAACTGCTTCGAAATGATAAATGCCAAGGTCGTTTTACCAACTCCGGGGGGTCCCCAAAAAATCATCGAAGGAATTCGTCCCGAATCAATGGCAATACGCAAAATTGCACCAGGTGCAACCAGATGTTCCTGACCTATATAATCTTCAAGGCTGGTCGGACGGAGCCTTTCGGCTAATGGTGTACTTTGTTGATTCATAGGAATTATTTTTTTCCTTGCATTGAGGATAAATTCACGACCGGCACTTGTATTTCAATCATTGTCCGATGACCGATGTAAAATTACTAAGTTTCTATTTCCTGTTGCATTAAATATTGGTTCTGCTTGATTTTTACCTGATTCTCTTTTATTTGTACAAGGTAATTTGAATTTTAACTTATCTTACCGCAAACGCTCAATTCAAAGTGTTTTCATACATTTGTCAATTACAATAATCCTGTCTGATTTATGAAAATATCAAAAATTTTAGTTTTTATCGTTTATCTTTTTTCGTGTAATTCTACTTTTAATCTGATGGCCTGCACGAATTATTTGGTCAGCAAAGGCGCATCCACTGATGGTTCTACCATGATTTCATATGCTGCCGATTCTCATATCCGATATGGTGAATTGTATTTTCGTCCGGCAACTGATTGGCCTGCCGGTTCATTGGTAACAATTTATGATCGGGGAACTGCCGAACCTTTGGCACAGATTCCACAAGTTGCACACACATATCAAACCATTGGTTTTATGAATGAGCATCAGGTTTCAATTGGTGAAACAACATTCGGTGGAAGAGAAAAACTCACCGATTCAACCGGACTGATTGATTATGGCAGTTTGATGTTCCTGTCCATTCAAAGGGCGAAGAGTGCCCGGGAAGCGATCAAAGTGATTGCCGACTTAATGAATACCTATGGCTACGCGAGTTCTGGTGAGTCGTTTTCAATTGGTGATGCCAATGAGGTTTGGATTATGGAACTTATTGGAAAAGGAACCGATATGAAAGTAAACAAGAAGACAAAGTTGACCGAAAATGTGAATAAAGGCGCTGTATGGGTTGCCATGCGTGTTCCTGAAGGATATATTTCGGCACATGCAAACCATGCACGGATTACACAATTTACGTTACGCGACGGTAAAACTTCAATCACTGACAAGGATTGGGATAAATTGTATGATGCAGATATCCAGGTTGTTTATTCACATGATTTGATTTCGTTCGCCAGACAAAAAGGATATTTTGAAGGTATTGATATTGATTTTAGTTTTTCAGATATTTACAATCCGCTCGATTTTGAGGCAGCCCGTTTTTGTGAGCTCAGGGTGTGGAGTATGTTTAACCATGTGAATGCTGATATGGGTAAATACTGGGATTATGCTACAGGGAAGAATTTAAGTCGTCGCATGCCGTTATTTATTAAACCCGATCGAAAGTTAAATCCACGTGATTTGATGTCGTTTAAACGCGATCACCTTGAAGGTACTGAATTAGATATGGCAAAAGATATCGGAGCTGGTCCGTTTGGACTTCCGTACCGCTGGCGGCCACTCACCTGGGAATATGAAGGTAAAGAGTACTTTCACGAAAGAACGACTGCCACGCAGCAAACAGGTTTCTCTTATATCATACAGATGCGAAACTGGTTGCCTGATGCCATTGGGGGAATCAACTGGTTTGGTGTTGATGATGCTTCAACCACAGTATATGTTCCATTTTATTGCAGCATAAGTGATGTACCTTTTTGCTTTGCTGAAGGAAATGGTGATATGTTAACTTATTCAGAAACAGCGGCTTTCTGGGTTTTTAACCGACTCGCTCACTTCGCGTATTTGTTTTACGACAGGGTGATGCCCGATGTAACGAAAGTGCAAAACACGATTGAAAGTAAATTCAGCGCTGATGTGTTGCCAACAGATGATAAGGCATTGTCACTTTACAGGGAGAATCCTGAGGAAGCGATTAAATTTCTTACGAAATATTCCACAGATGCTGCCAATACGACAGTCGATACCTGGAGAAACCTTGGTGACTTTCTGTTGGTCAAATATATGGACGGAAATATTAAACAGGAAAAGGATGGCCTGTTTCTCGAAAATGGGTACGGATATCCTCAATCACCCAAACAACCCGGTTATCCCGAATCCTACAAAAAACAGATAGTGGATGATAAGGGCGATAGGTTTTTGATAAAGTAATGGGATTGGAATAAACAGATATTCAATGTGTTTTATTCGATAAATGCCCAAAAATTTTCTTTATTCACTGAGGAGAAGTTCGTGTTTGCGTATGATTTTGCGAATTCTGCAGGGATTTTTGGCAGTTTTTGTTGATTGTATTTAAATTCATAAGCATTGATTTTCCCTCCTTCTTCCTCAATATAATCAATTTCTTTTTGATCGTAAGTTCGCCAGAAATAACTGTTTACAAATTTGCGGTTTGCTATATTAAACTTCATCCTTTCAACAATACAAAAATTTTCCCATAACCCACCAATATCATTTCGTAATTGCATTGGATTAAAGTTCCGAATGATTGCATTCCGGATTCCATTATCATAAAAATAGATTTTTTGTCCTTTCGCAATCTCTTTACGAAGGTTTCGGTTAAAGGAACGTAAACGAAAAATTACAAAAGATTTTTCAAGTAAATCTATATACCGTTGCAATGTCGGAATTGTCTCGCCTAACAACCGTGATAATTCATTAACAGACACTTCCTGACCAATTTGCAGTGCGAGTGCAGTGAGGAGGTTTTGTAACAATGAAGGCCTTTTAACTTGTTCAAACTGAAGTATATCGCGGTATAAATAGTTACTCGCAATTTGAATCAATTCTTCTTTTGCATCTTCATCCGATTTGCCATACACTTCTGGATATAATCCAAACCTGAGGATATGATCCAAATTTGCCTGTATTGCAATTTTATCTTCTTTTTGGACAAGTTCCGTGATGGAAAAGGGGAGAAGCAAATACTCCCGGGCTCTACCTGTTAATGGTTCGGCCAAGCGGTTCCCAAGCTCAAAACTTGATGAACCGGTTGCAATAATCTGAATTTCGGGGAAAGTATCATTGAGTATTTTTAGAATACGACCAATATCACGAATGTGCTGCGCTTCATCGAGGACGATAAGCCTATAATTGCCCAGATAATTCTTTAATTCCTGACTATTAGTTGTTTCCAATGCAGTTTTATGCTCGAGTAACTCACAATTCAAATAACGGCTATTATCAATGCTGCTTACTATAGATTTTGAAATGGTTGTTTTTCCAACTCTTCTGGGTCCAAATAGGACAATTACTTTCCCTTTGAACAATTGTTTGCCAATAATTTCGGCTATTTCACGTAAATACATCGTAAATTATAAAGTTAACTTTACAAATTTACAATAATTTATAAAGTTATAGATAATTATTTCTAAAAATTACTCGTGTTTAGTCAGTACTGTTTATCCAATGATTGATTTTATTCTGTCCTGATTCAACGATTTATTTATTGCACAACAACTGCAATCTTCTCATTATAAAATTTATAGGCAGAAGTATTCTTCGTTTTCAGGTTTGTGTAGGTAATACTTCCACTCATCAAAACTATTTCGTAGTTCTCAAAAGTGTAATTTGATTTTTGCAAAGGAAAATCACCCGTCAGCTCAAGTGAATTCACTCCGGGACTGATCGTTTGTCCGTTTACATTATTAAAAGTCAGCATCGGACGTTTTGAAAATGTGATACTTATATTTTTCAATTCAACCGTTTCGTTCGATTGAAGCAGCACTGGCAATATGATTTTATAGTGTGAAATGGATGTGTTATTCGACTGCATAACCACAAATTGTGCACCTTCCGAAATTTTAAGGTTAGACGCAGTGAATATCGAAGCCAATTGAAATTCAGCTTTTACAGCTTTGCTTTCGAAACGGTATTCTAATGAAACAGTGTTAGTTACCTGACTACGGCAAGCCTGATGATCGTAACGTACGACCATGGTGTCGCCGACTGATTGTTGTCTGAAATTGGAAGCACAGTTTGATTTTGTTTTCGGATTTTGAGATGTTGTAAACCTACGGTTTCCATAAACGAGGAAATACTTTAATGCACCTTGTTCGCAAACAGTTTGCTGTATTTGGAGATTCTTCAGAAGGTCTTCCAATTTACCAATATTTGTGGCTGCAATAGCCTTGTTTTCGTCTTCAAGTTGTTTTGATAAATGTCGAAGTGTAGTCAGTCGTTCGATGATAGCCTCAATCAGGGTCAAATCGTCGAGTCCGTCAATTGCAGCTTCAAGCTGTTCGCGCATACGGCGTTGGGCTTCATTGTATTCAAAAATAATCTGATCAAGGTCAGCCTGTGAGAAGGGATATTTCACATGATAATAACAAACGATGGGTCCTTTTCTTGTATTCCTGACTTTTTCCCAATAGAATTCACTCACTTTGTTTTCCGAAATACCTTTAATTGCCGGAAGATTGGCCGTTTTTGTTTTGATAACTTCCAGATAGCTACCCGAAATATTGTACTTTTCACCCTGACGTATTTCTGAAGTAGATAATTCGGTGGATGAACTTACCTTCACAGCAACAGAATTCACGATATTATCTTTCACCCTGGTGAGAGCCAGTGTCTTGGCTTCATCAAGACTTGCTCCTTTGCCCACCTCTATCAGGTAATTCATTTCGATGCCATTCACCCAACCAGGTTTTTTACCACTTTTTTCAATAACTTTTTCCTGGGCGGTTAACTCAGTTGGGTCACCTATTACAATAAGTAATGTCAATCCGGTTAAAAGAAAAATAGTATTCGTTTTCACTTGTTTTTATTTTATTGTTTATCAATGTAATAACTAAATATTATTGTTAAATCAAACTTATCTTCCCACTTCCCACTTCTCTCGTCGTGCCGCCGAGGCAGGCAACTTCCTACTACCACAGCCACCCACCAAAACTGTACCATCCCCAATGATTATTTTCGGCCCAGGCGATACCGACAGCACGTTTGGCTTCAATTTCACGTTTTTGTAAATCATACGCCTCTGTTTTCCTGTAGTCGATATCGGCAGACTGTTGAATGTCTTTTCGCCTGTCTTCTGTTGTCCATTGATCGTAACGGAAGGCATATTCCTGCTGATATTTTTTATATTCATTGTCCCAATCCCTTATTTCACCCCGAATTTCAGTTGACAGGGCATTGGCATCTTTCGCACACTTTGAATCGCTTGGTACCTGAGCCAATTGACGGGCCGCTTCAATATAATTCTGGGCAGCCCAGGCTCCTTTGGCCGCACCATATGCCCTGGCACATTGGTGATCCTTTATCTCCTGAACCAATTGCTGAGCTTCCCCATAACATTTAGTGTCGGGGAAAATATCTGACAGATAGAACAAAGCGGTTGCATCATCGAAAGTTGCCCAGGCGCCTTTTGCCTTTGTGATATTTTCGGCACATTTGTTATCAGCATACAGTTTGTAAACCTCAGTCGATTTATCCATAGCGAGGTTGTAACAGTCGAGACAGATTTCGGGTACCGTAGTGAGCTGAAATATAGCCTCTTCGTATTGTTTGCGACCGACCATGGCCTCTGCTTTTTTGAGTAAAATATCGCAGTGTGAATTAAAATATTCGATAAGTTTTACTTTTGCCAATTCAACAAACTGTTTTAATTCTGTTGAGGATGGTTGAATCGTTTTTATCGCCTGAATATAAGCTTTCGTGTCGTTTGTGCCAACACCTTTAATCATCATGGAAGTTGTATTGAAAACAATTCGTTCCTGATAATCAACAATATAAAAAGTTATTTGAAGATTTTGAGCGATCATGGCAGGTGGGCCCGGAATTACATCTTTGGTGAGGGTGGCAACATTCGCGGTAATAACGAATCTTGGGTTTATACTTCCACCACCTAAACCATTTAACGTAACAATCTGTTGGAGTTTATTGGTCAAAAACTCTCTGGCACCGGCAGGCATACCGTTCATGTTTTCCTCAACAAAAGCCGTGATCGATATTCGTCCCATATCATCTGATTTCCCTAAACTATTCTGGGCAGTTGTGAAGTTATGGTTCATTCCGGTAAGGAATATGATAAATAGTATTAACTTTTTCATAGTCAGGATTTTAATTATTTTTCTCCAATGTATAGAAGTCCGGCACCAAGGCCATTCATATCAGCTTTACAAATTAAATTGTATGGGGGTTCTTTTAAAAATTTACGCAATTGTTGCACAAAATCTTTGGTATCCATAGGTTTGTTATTCGCATCGTAAAGCGGAATACGAACCTGTTCGAAGAACATATAGCTTTCACTGGATTCTGATTTGCTATACCGGCCGTTTACCGAGTTTTTAAAAAACCAGTCGTCAATTATCTCGCCCAACTCATCACCGTCATATTCACTTTCAAGATCGGTGCCCGATCCGTTGTCCCAAACCTGAATCCTGACTGTTACCTCGCGGCCATTAGCCAACAGGTCATCGAAATGAGTTTGAAGCTGGGCATTGAAATTGTCTAATTGCGAAAGTACGGCCTCTTCAAGCAGAACCGGTAATTCGGATGAGAATGAAGGGGCACCTGTTCCCTGAGCACCTGCGATCTGTTTGCCGGTGTAAGCATCAATTCCCTGAAGATTGAAAGTAACTGATTTTTTTGGTCCGGTTTGGTTAAGGGTATAGGTTAATTGCATGATAATGTCAGCTTTTGCTGTTTTCTTTAATACATCAAGCGGACTCTCAGCGAGTGATGAACCCTCTTTACTGGTACGCATATTGTCCTGAGCTGCTTGTTGTTCCACGTTTTTCAATACTGATTCGAGGTTTTTCAGAGGGAATCCACGGTCCGACATCAGTGTATTTATTTTCGCAATAACCAATATAAGATTTTCATCACTTTGCATCGCGATTTTATAATCGGGAATCATCACTTTACTTCCCTGATTCTCGTATGTTGTCGTGAATCCATTTTTGTTACACCACACATCACTTGGCACAACCATGATGGTAGGTTTTTTCGCCTGTCCGAAAATATTTCCGGTGATTATCGCTAATGAAATAAGCAGAATAATTCGTTTCATAATGGTAGTATTTAATTATTATTTTACTAATTGTTAAAATCCGGCACCGAGTTTTTTAACGATACCATCACTCTCGAGTTTTTTTCGAAGTGAGGCGTGTTGCACCGAGACAAATATGGCCACTTTATAGGTTCTTTTATCAACTTTAATGCTTTCCCTTACGCCTTCGCCACTCAGCGCAACATAACTCAGATATTCACCATTTGGTTTGAAAAACAGGTCAAAATATTCCTGATTCTTTTCTTCTGAAGCTGGATCAGTCACAATCGGACGTTTCATACATCCTGGTTCACCAACGAAGATTCCTTTAAAAATGACTGCATGCACCGCATTAACTTTTGCCTGAATTACGGCATCTTCCGGTTTTTTTCCATAACCCCATATTTTCATTAATTGAGTTCCTTCTGCACCGGTACCCAGGCACTCAACTTCATAATTATCAACAGTATATCCGGCGATTTTTTTTTCTTTCCTCGTTTGAGAAAAGGCCGAAATATCGAGAAACATACAGATGATCAGCGTAAATAAAATGTTGGTTTTCATGGTTTTAATTTTAAATCAAGTGAATATCATTTAATCGATTAGAATTGTAACCTGAGTCCTCCGCCAAATTCAACGCCTTGCCGGTCAGTGAAAATTTCATCCCAGTTTTCTGTCAGGTCTTTTGGCCAGCCACTGATGCTTTTGTTTTCAAATCTAATATCCTCAGTAACAGTCCCCATTGGTAAAATAAAACCTGAGGTAATTTGTAATTGCACATTATGCCGGATATTGAATCCAAAGCGAAGTCCGGCTTTGCCGTATAAGGTTTCAAGTGTGTATTTTGAAGTGTTATTGTTGGGATCAGTATAATCTTCGGTCAACCCCGCTGTTTCGAGACCGACACCGATAACCGGCCCGATGTGAAAGTTTCGGGCGAAATAGAAATCTTTGGCAAGACCACCTTCAAATTTGTAAAACAAGATGTTTTGATTCGGTATATTCTGCGATAACAGATAGTTGCTTTCGTATGAACGGAGGTCTAATCCGGCTCCAATGTATATTTTCAGGGCTGTGATCCCTGATTTTAAATTCATTGCCGAATTTAAAACCGACATAATGTTAAATTCAAGCGAAACATTGGCTCCTCCCATGTTTCCCATGGCGTAACCTAAGCAAAGACCAAATCCCCAATCATTTTTCTGCTCAACATACATACCCATATTACTGAGTTTCTTACCGGCAGTCTGATAGAATAGCGATGGTTCAAATATGCCTTGCTTGTCGCTGATATTAAAACGGTTTTCAACAATATTTTTTGATCGGATAACACCCATACGTTTCGAGAATTCCTTGCCGGCCGCATCGAGTTGGGTTTCATACACATAATATCTCTGATCGAGTTTAAGTCCTTCTTTCGTTCCGATTTTGACGCCGATGGGCCGGACAGAGGTTATCTGCGATTTAACCCTGAATTGACTGAATAGTTTTTCGATATTTGTTACCATCTCAACATTGGTATTACTAACCAAAATATCAAACAACTGATCGGGTGTTTTTTGAACTTTTGGTGCCAAAACTCCCTGATCGGCATTATATTGCAGTGCTTCTACTGCGAAAGGTAGATTCGCGATCCGTTTAACCGGGAAAATGTTATTGTTGAATAATTCAGCTCTTTCCTGTTTTAGTGTAGGTTCGAAACCGGCATCGACCCACATCGACAGCAAAAAGTTATTATACACCGAATCATTGAAATCTATTTTATATAAATACGCATTACCATTGGCTTTGTATCCATTTTGGGTTCTTGCTACGGGTTTTTGACTATTGGCATCCATCGCATTGTATACCTCGGTCATGGTTTTTATTTCAACGAAATCGAATATCAGGATATAACTATTGTTTAAAAGCAATTCACCTGCATCTCTCAGGGCGTCCTCTTTGCGCATGGTGGCATTGGCCTTTTGGTAGTCTGTGGTATTTGCATTATACAATCCACGTTGGGCGATAATATCCATATTGAAAGAACCATCTTCCTGCCGGTTAAACTCTTTCGCGATGATGGCATTTGGTATCTTGTAATTTTTTACCAAACCGAATAATGGCTCAATGAAACTAGTATTCATTTGGTTTTTCATTCCAAAAGTTATTCCTGTCCCGACTTTAGTCCGGTCGATCATTTGAGCCCTTTCAAAATTTGCGGGAAGCAGGGTGTAGGTTAAATTATTATCATCAAATTTATCCGGAATGTCCAATTGACCGGGCTTCCTGAAATACTCCATATAGGGTGAGTCGCCATAATCAAGAACAAGCATAGTCATCGAAATACGCGCATAGTTACCAGCATCAATTTTTTGATTCTGAGCGTTCATCGACAATGGAAAATAACAGAAAAGTGCAAGCCACAGCAAGCCTGGTGTTGTTAATTTTTTCATGGTTTGGTTTTATTAACGATTATATCAGATTGCGATAAAAAATCCGTTTCGATAGAAATTGTAAACCTATGATAATGATTGCGTTTCATACCTATCTGTGGTTACACGGTAAAGTTAAAGATGTTTTGACAAAAAGCACAACTATTTTGAAAAAAAACACACAAAAACTTTACTTCAATTCAAATTGTATTTATTTGACACGTTTATGTAGGGGTATAAAAAAATAACCTCTCTCCGGTATTGGAAAGAGGTTATCAGCAACTATCAGTCTTTTGGTTTAGGGTTGGGTATAAATCAAAGAATTGTTTCGATACCCATTAAGGTCTCTGTACCAATCGGGGTATGAAACACCCATACTGACCGCCCATTCAGCAAATTTAAGATGTGCCCAGATAATCTCCTGCTTTTCGATTGGGTAATCAAATGTTTCGTAAATATTGATGGCCCAGGGTAGATTATTGGAAGTTTTGTAATACCTTCCTGAATTAGGGGTTGAATTGTCTTCCATGGTTCCGAAAAGACTTTGATCGGCGAGATCAGTAGGTTCATAATCAGGAAGATGCACCTCAACCGATCTCACTTTATTCACAAAAATGAAAGGGTTAAAATTGCCAATATCAAGATCATTCAAGGTGTATGTGTTTGGTTTAACTACTATTCTGATGTTCAAGGTGTCAGGATTAACATAAGGTGCTGTGATTTCGGTATTTACTCCGATACCAATCCCGGGATGTGTCATCTGATTGTAAGCGTTATCATACACAATAATCGTCGGCTTACTTTGACCTATCTCAGTTCCTTTGGCATTAAGATCAATAAATGATTCGCTTAATTCATAACCAGTTACCGTTAAATCATTGGCGTTGATTGCCGCGTTAAACTGAAATCCAAACCCGTTTTCAAACGATGCACCAAATGCCCTGATGATAAACTCTGCTTCTATAGTATCAATGAAGTTAGAAACATTGGATGTTATTTCGAAATGATAGTCGATTACCAAATCATTGAAATCATAATCACCTTTGCCTGGCCATAAATCTTCAAATCCAAGGGTGCCATATCCTGTAGCCGGATAATTATTAATTATCGGACCAATTGAACCACTGAATGGCAAAGTCACGCTTCCATTAAATTCACTTTCAACCCCTGCATTATCAATGGTAACATAGTTGAAAACTACAGATACATTGCCATCGACCGGATCAACTTTAATCATAAGTGTTGGTTCACCGGAAGTATTGGTAGGAATAGTAATGCCGGCAACAGGGAAAGTAGCTGATGTATAACTGATTGCATCAATTGTAATTGATGTAGCATTTGTAGGAAAATTTGTCAATCGTAATGACGAAACTATTCCCATATCCGGATCTGTTCCACTGAATGAAGCAGGAGGAACCAGGACTAATGTTGTACCACCTGGATTTAATTGTGTTGACATTACAAATGTACCGGCTGCCGGACGTTGTTCAATACCAAAGTCGATGCCTGTTATATTGCTTCCGCCTACTGTAATACTTGCCTGACCATTATGATTGGCAATTGTTCCCGTTGATCCTGATCTTTCTCCGGTATTTACCCAGTTTGAAGGTAATACACAGCCTGGTGAAGGATTTCCAATGGTTCCCTGAACAGTGCTTACCTCAAGTTTTAACAGACCGAGTGGTACACCTGAAAAGGAATACGTTCCATCCGGGTCAACGGCCGTTGTTTGTAAAACATTATTTGAGACATCAAGCAGGTTTATGTATAATTGATCAGTACCTGAAATGGAAATTGCAGTACCATCAACCATGCCATTGGTCAAACCATTCAAATCGTTATAAACTGATCCACTTATTAAAATCTCTCTCACAAGTCCGGTAAGCGCGATCATATCAATACCTCCAAACTCAGTGGCGCCACTGGTAGCCAATGGGAAGTTGGTTGCATCGGTATAGTCCAGAAAATCAACAGCGGAACCGGAAACCGGGAAATCATAAGCCCCAACTGAATAACCGTAAACAGTTGTCCCATCTGCTAAACCGAAATCGCTGAACTTCAGAAATACGCCACCAATACCCTGTGCGCCCAAACCAGTACTGGCTTTAAGATTGCCAACACCATTATCACGTCGAAGAACAACGGAACTTTGATTTGATACAACATTTACTGCACCATAGTTGGCAGCGGTTACCCTTATCACATTTGAATAGGAGGTTGGTGTTCCAGCGCCATCCACCGAAGTAATTACTGCAACAACAAATGGGTCATGTTGGCCTGTAATCCCTCTTTCCATCAAGGCAAAACCTTGTGCCGAGGCCGAAATAAGATTGATGCCGGCACTTGCAACCACATCCAAACGCTCAATATTATTTAAATTACCATTGCCATCAAGCACGTTTGCGAACAAATTGTCAGATCCTCTCATCATATTTGAATTACCATTAAAGGCTATAGTCATGTCATCCGCATAATCGGCTTTGAGGTTAATGTTTGCCCCATTTAATAAACCAAAGTAGTAGAAGAGGTCTCTTGTGCCTGACAGCGATGGATTATTTACCCGGCGAAAGAAAATCTGTACAGGTGTTCCTTCATATCGGTAACCAATTCCTGAAGATTGTAATGAAAGCAAACTCAATTGATTATCGATATAACCCGAGTTCGATCCAAAGCTGTAATTATAAGTATTGCCTGAAAGAGGAGATACAGCAGCACCTGTCGTTGTATAAGCATTGCCGGAAATCACTGCCGTCGATTGGCTGACTATACTTGTTATCGAAGATTGTCCAAATGTTAATCTGGCTGTTAAAAAAAAGAAGCCAACGATGATTGTGGCTCCTGATATAGGGTAATAATGATTTAACTTCATTTTTCTGTTTTACTTTAAGAACTCATAATTGATTACATCTGCGTCAAGTTGGCAGATCGTTGTTTTGCCCGAAAAACTCAGATTGAGCTCTTTCATTAAGGTAGGCAAGGTCAGTTTGAAAGTAGAAGGCTGATTTTGGGTCAGCATTGCTTTGTAATACACTTTTCCATCTTTATCTGACATTTCCACGATACCTGAAGCATACGAAAGCAGGTTGAAACTATAATCTTTCGTTGTTTTCCAGTTAAAAGCAGACTGTATCTTTAATGTCTCAACATTTTTAGATTTATCTGTACTGTTGTCGTTGTCATATTTTTTGCAGGCACTTATCCCAATCGTTGTTGTTACTAAAAATAAAACGATAAATTTTCTCCTCATATATTTCATATTTTTTTTCGGACATACATCTAAAATCGTACCGCATTACTTAAATACTTGTTTTGCAATAGTGTGATTTTATTTTAAAATTAAAATTTGGGATAATAGTTCTCAATTTGAGACAATAATTCCAAAATTAGGTTCAATAATGCGAATTGAATAGAAAATTTACGATCATATTCAAAAAATACTTTTCGTAATCACAAACGGTCAATGAGTAGGAACAAGAACAAAACGTTGCTGAACAAAAAAAGTCTACTAAGTTAATGCGCAGATATTCTATTAGTTAGAGTAAGTAATTCTCAATTTAACATTTATTACGAATTATTTCGTACTTAATACTTGACTTCATAAATTATGGATAATACTTTTGCTACGAAATATTTCGTACATATGAAAAAGGATCAAATAAAACCGACAGAATCTGAACTTGAGATTTTGCAAATCATCTGGCAAATCGGACCTGCGACAGTCCGACAAATTAACGATATTCTTTCAGCGAAAAGGGAGGTCGGTTATACTACGACCTTGAAATTGCTTCAGATTATGGATCAGAAGGGAATCGTTTCAACTGATAAGAGTATGAGGACACATATTTATACTGCGGTTTTAAAAGAGGAGGAAACACAAAAAAATTTAATAGATCAATTGCTTTCACAGGCTTTTGGTGGTTCAGCCTCAAA
This sequence comes from Bacteroidales bacterium, assembly GCA_013141455.1. Taxonomy (GTDB): domain Bacteria; phylum Bacteroidota; class Bacteroidia; order Bacteroidales; family F082; genus CAJBPB01. Next base: position 24,914 of record JABFQW010000048.1, on the reverse strand, counting down.
ATTAGTTATGCAGGCGCTTGGCAATAGTAAACCTAAGCAGTCAGAACTGGATGAATTGAAGTCATTTATTCAAAAATGGGAGGAAAATAAATGAAAACGCTGATATTCGGTTTGAATCCTGATTTGTTTCAATTCATAGGCATTAGCCTGCTCCATTCATTATGGCAATCTGCTTTATTGTCACTTCTCGTTTTCTTTATCCTAAAATGGATGCGTCATGCGAATGCGCAAAGTCGCTATATTATCGCTGTGGTAGCAATCATTATCATGTTTTGTTTACCTATCGTTACTTTTATTCAGAATTTTTCGACGGTAAATTCGAATGTTGAATATTCAAAAGTGGTTTCTGATCAAAACGTTGGGGCAGCAACAATATCTGTATTGCCCGAAAATGGCAATTTGATAACCGGTTCGTTCAGGTATTTGTCTGATCTGATCACAAATAATGCATTCATATTTACCATTTTCTGGTTAACAGGGATAGCATTTATGGTTATCAAATTTACAGGAGGAGTTATATTGACTTACCGGGTAAAACAATCGAAAGGCAATATTTGTCCACAGGCCTGGCAATCGCGGTTCGAACAGTTGGTATTTGCTTTGGGAATCAAACAGAAGGTCAAACTTTATGAAAGTTCAAAAGTAAATTTACCCATCGTGATTGGTTACTTCAGACCAGTAATTTTAGTTCCCATCGGTACTTTTGCACAATTGCCTTTCGATCAGGTTGAAATGGTTATTTTGCATGAACTTGCACATATCCGAAGAGCTGATTATCTTGTAAATCTGATTCAATCATTCATCGAAATTCTCCTTTTTTTCAATCCTTTTGTTTGGTGGATATCATTTGTTATTCGCAATGAACGTGAAAATTGTTGCGATGATCTTGCTTTAGGAATGAATCAGCATCCTGTTTCATTAGCAAAGGCACTTGTAAATTTTTCTGAAAATGCATTAAATCAATTAAATACATCAAATGTTTTTTATTTTAATAAAATCAATACTATGAAACGAATAGAAAGAATGTTTAATCATCAGCACCGCAACCCTGCTACAAAAGAAAAACTCATCGTAAGTGTACTTTCATTTTTGGTGGTTGCAATCATTTCAACTACCGGCCTGATGGCCAATAGTAATGATACCGAAAACGAATCAAAGGAAATCAATCTGGTAGCAACAGGTTCGTATATAATGCCTGTGTCGGATACGCTTAGTAAGAAAAGGAATATCGGGAAAGATGAAAGCAAAGAAGTTGAAATTGAGATGAAAGACGGTAAAATCATTAAGGCTGTTGTAAATGGCAAGGAAATGACACCTGAGGAATTTGAAAGAACCGAAGGAAAAACTACAGACAGTATTCCCTCAATAGCAAACTATAAGATGATCATTTATGATAAGGATGGTTCGGTTGATGGAAGTGAAATAGAGGAAATCAGAACCGTTTCTACCAATGGAAATGAAAAGAAAATTACCATTATCAACAAAAATGTAAATGGTAGGCCCGTTGAGCCTATGCATCCTGGGCCGAAGCCTAAAATGCACTGGGAATATAAAAATGACGGACAAAAACAGTACGATTATACGTTTAATTTTAACGATTCAATCATGCAGGATGACAGTACGATGGTTTTCGTTTACAAAGATGATTTTGAGGGTGATTCAATCGTAACAATTGTTGAAATGGATAAAATTCAGCAACAAATCAACAAAGAAATGCAGCAATATGATCTTGAAATTCAGACAATTGATAATGAAAGACAACACAGATTCTTTCCGGTTGAGATGCCTGAACCAGTCAGACCAATACAATGGGAAGCCCGAAATCATAGAACAATTCAGGACGATTTATGGATTAAGGAACTCCGTGATGGTGGATATGCTGAACCATTTTCGAATATCGTGCTCAGTCGCAAGCAGTTGATTATTGATGGAACAGTTCTGGATCGTAAAACACAGCGCCGTTTCCTTGAACGATATGAAGCCATTAACAACCGCAAGGTTGAAAACGATGAGGCAATAAGCTTTGGACCAAGGTAATCATCAATAAATACTATTTCGTTTTCAGTTGTTGGAATATTTTGATAATCTCCACACATTGAACGAATTAAATGTAAATTTGACCGGTGTACTTTTGCACCGGTTTTTTTATTTGATAGCCATATAAACTTTTGATTACTTATTGTATCTAATTGTTACAAACAAAAAATAAAAACGATGAATAATTTAAAAAAAATGATGTTTGCAACAGCAATTGTTGCCGGATTGGTTTTCACCGGATGTAACAAATCGGATGAGAAGAATAGCACAAACATTGAAACTCCGGATGCTGATACCGATGCCATGGCAGAATCAGTTTTTGATGAAGTACAGGAAATTGCCGATCAGGCATATACATTTAAAGTGGTTGCCTTAAAATCGGCTGAGGGTGATTTTAATGATCATCTAAGTGCTTGTGTAACAATTACTTTAGATACGACGGTAATGCCCCGGATACTTACCATTGATTTTGGGGAAGAAAATTGTCTTTGCCGTGATGGTAAATACCGGCGTGGTCAGATTATTGTGACCTTTAATGGTCGATATTTCCAGCCGGGTACAGTTATTACCCACAGTTTCAATAACTTCTATGTCAATGACAATCACATCGAAGGTCTTAAAACACTTACGAACAATGGTTATAACGATGCAGGATTTTTGTGGTTCAGTATCGTGGTGAATGGACAAATTACGCGTATCGAAAACGGTAATGTGATTACCTGGTCGGCCAATAAAACGAAAACCTGGATCGAAGGTGACTTAACACCCCGGTTTTGGGATGATGTTTATTTGCTGGAAGGAAATGCATCTTCATCAAACTCAAATGGTTCTGGCTTCACAAGGATCATCACCAATCCGTTGAGAAGGGAGATGAGTTGCCGCTGGTTTGTGAGTGGTACGGTAGAAATTACACCCAATAACCGTCCGGTCAGGCTACTCGATTATGGCGAAGGTGTATGCGACAATCAGGCTACGGTCACAGTAAACGGAGAAACCTTCAATATCATTTTGCGATAAATAAAAATTGCTCCGACTGAATAGGTCGGAGCAATTTATTGTTCTCAATGGAAGAAAAGCCTGGAATCCGGATGGTATCAGTCGATAAAGATGAATTTGAAAAAATCATAAAAGACTATAGTCCAATGCTCTACGCTCAAATACGAAGCATCGTTCTCAATCACGAAGATACCAATGACGTGTTGCAGAATACTTTTTTGAAGGCATGGAAAGCACTTCCAACCTTTAAAGGTGATTCAGGTGTTTCGACATGGATTTACAGGATTGCAACCAATGAAGCCTTACAACATATCAGAAATAATAAATATAAGAAGTTTTTTAGTCTTGATAGCGTAAAAAATATCTGGCAAATAAAGTATGAATCCCTTTCAAATGGCGGTGAAGAGGCGAAATTGGAAAATGCTTTGAAAAGGTTAAGTCCGCAACAAAGGGTTATTTTTGGGATGCGATATCTGAATGAGACAACCTTCAAAGAAATAGCTGAGTCGATCAACCTTGCCGAAGGAACTGTGAAATCTACCTATCATCATGCATTTAAGAAAGTTGAAAAATATCTTATCGAACAAGCAGAATAAATGAAAAAGGAATTTGAAAAATTAAAAGGAGCAAAATCAGGTGCTTTTCATGATATTCCGGAAGGATATTTCGATGACCTCCCGAAAAACATCATGCAATCCATTGAAGATGTGAGCAATAAAAAACGGCAGCATAATCCTGTTTATGCAATTGCCGCAGTGTTTATTTTGATGTTGTCGGTTGTCGGACTATGGTTTTACCAATTAAATCCATCGCGAAATAATGCCAATCCAATTGCCTTAAATGTTCATAAACAACCTAATAGCCTTGATGATACCGTCAAACTTAGCAAACTTTCTTTGCCTAATGATACAATCACAACTAATAAATCGAATGGAAAACGAATTGAAAGTGACAGTTTACTTTTTAATGCTATCACCGTTGAAGATATTCAGCAATATCTCATCGAAATGGAAGAATTTGAATTTTAAAAAATGTTATATGAAAACGAATAGTAATAGAATTGTATTAATAGTTGCCATCATGGTGCTTTCAATGGTTGGCAATGCACAAAAAAGAGAGCTGGGTGGCCCGCAGAAAGACAGGGTTGAAGCGTTTAAAATTGCGTTTTTTACACGTCAGATGCAACTTTCACCCGAAGAAGCTCAGTTGTTTTGGCCTTTATATAACCATTATCAGGAATCATTGGATATTCAAAAAAAAGATCGACGCAAATCATTGATGGATGCAAATGAATTTTTGGATGAAATGACTGATGATGAAATTAATACATTGATTGATAACAGATTGCGACAGGCTGAACTGGCATTAAATGAACGGAAAGAGTTTGTAACCAAATTGCGTAAGGTGCTTCCTGTAAAAAAGGTAGCTCAGTATTTTAGGGCCGAAGAGCTATTCAAAAAGAAACTGATGGATAAAATGAACGAAAGGAAACAGAATCCTATCAATCCAGCGCCAGGTGAAAACTGAAACGCATTACCTGTTAACTAACAATTTTGTTATTTTTACAGGATTATATCATCAATATGCCATTTCTAACCATCGTAAGTCCAGTTTATCAAGCCGAGTTAATTCTCAGTGAATTAGTTGATAGAATTGAGGTAGCCGTTGTAAAAATTACCAATGACTTTGAGATAATATTAGTTGAGGATTGTAGTTCGGATAATTCATGGGATGTTATTGAACAGATAGCACTCAGAAATAAGCGCGTGAAAGGAATAAAACTTAGTAGAAATTTCGGACAGCATTATGCAATAACAGCAGGTTTAGATCAATCGAAAGGCGAATGGATTGTAGTCATGGATTGCGATTTGCAGGACCAACCCGAAGAGATTATAAATTTATTCAACAAAACAAAAGAAGGATTCGACATTGTTTTGGCAAGAAGAATAGATAGAAAGGACGCCTTGGCAAAAAGACTTTTTTCTAAATTGTTTTATCAGACTCTGGGGTATCTTACTGGTTCGGAGCAGGATGAAAAAGTTGCGAATTTTGGAATCTATCGCAGGTCAGTTATTGATGCGGTAATTGGTATGCGCGAATCGATCAGATATTTTCCGACAATGATTAAATGGGTTGGTTTCAGATCGACCAAATTGAATGTTGATCATGATGAACGGTTTGAGGGAAAATCGGCTTATAATCTGAAGCGTTTATTCAAACTTGCGACAGATATTATTTTGGCATACAGCGATAAACCGATACGATTACTGATAAAAACCGGATTGTTTATTTCAGGGGGTTCCTTTATTATTGCCATCGTTTATTTTGTGAAATGGTTACAAGGCGACATTTCGGTACTTGGATATACGAGTCTGATAATCTCTGTTTGGCTTTTATCGGGCTTTATTATTGCAACCTTAGGCGTTGTGGGATTGTATGTGGGTAAAACATTTGAAGGGGTAAAAAATAGACCCATTTATATCATCGAAAAAAAAGTCAATGATTGACAAGCTACCCTGGGATTCTGCTTTTTTCAATTATCCGGTCGGCAAAATTTGCATCGATAATGTTAATCTTATTGAACCACAGCAGCTTATAGATGAATCGAGGAGCTTTAAACTTGTTTATGTCTTTTCTCAAAATGAATTGCCCGATAAGTTCAAACTAAAACTTGCCGACCAGAAGGTTGTATTTGCAAAAACATTAACAAAATGTAGTCAAAATGCAACAGTACAAAAGTTCAAAAGCGGATTTCATTCCTATGAAGAATTATTGGAACTGGCATTGTTAAGTGGCTTGTATTCCAGATTTCGCACCGACCAAATGTTTAAGGACAACGAATTCGTGAGATTATATAAAGAATGGATTGATAAGAGTGTATCCGATCCTGATTTATTTGTTCTTATAACAACACTTGAACAAAAAATAACCGGTTTTGTTACACTCGGATTAGGTAGTCGTGATTCTGCCCGGATTGGTTTAATAGCAGTAGATAATTCATTTCAAGGTCAATCAATCGGAACGATTTTACTGAATGCCTCTGAGTATCTGTCTTTCGAAAAAGGGATTAAAAAGATCGAAGTAGCTACCCAGTTTTCAAATAATAAAGCCATGCAATTCTATACAAAGAATAATTACAAGATCATATCAACGACATTTATTTATCATCTTTGGAATTCATGATACCCTTTAATAAACCACATATTACAGGAAAGGAAATCACCTACATCAAGGATGCTGTTGATTTTGGGCATATTTCGGGAAATGGAAAATATACAAAAATGTGTCATCGTTATTTTGAAGAACGCTGGGGAATAAAAAAAGCACTGCTTACGACCTCCTGCACCGATGCGCTCGAGATGTGTGCGCTGTTACTGAATATTAGTCCGGGTGATGAAGTCATTATGCCCTCTTATACTTTTGTTAGCACGGCACAGGCATTTGTCAGGCAAGGTGCAAAAATTGTATTTATCGATAGTTTAAACGATCATCCGGGATTAGATCCGGATAAAATTGAAGAAGTAATAACAGCGAGGACGAAAGTAATCGTATCGGTACATTATGCGGGTGTGGCTTGTGATATGGAGAAAATTATGGGGTTGGCTGCCAAATATAATCTCTTTGTGGTTGAGGATGCTGCACAGGCAATTGACAGCTTTTTCGTGTCTCCTAACGGGGATCATAGGATTTTGGGTTCAATTGGCCATCTGGCTGCCTTTTCTTTTCATGAAACGAAAAATATACAATGTGGCGAAGGAGGTTTGTTGGTAATCAATGATGAACGGTTTGTTAAACGTGCTGAAATCATTTGGGAGAAAGGAACTAACCGGGCCGAGTTTTTTAGGGGTGAGGTGAATAAATATGGCTGGGTCGATATCGGGAGTTCCTTTCTTCCATCCGACATCATCGCCGCATTCCTTTATGCACAACTTGAAAATCTTGCACAAATACAGCAGAAAAGGTTGCTGATCTGGCAAAAATACCATGATTTATTGTCGGATTTAGCTCCTGAATTTTTTCAATTGCCTGTGACACATAAGTTTGCAACCAATAATGGTCATATCTTTTACCTCGTAATTAACAAGGCAGATGTTAGGGATGATTTAATAAAGTACCTTAAATCGAAGGATATAATGGTCGTTTTTCACTATTTATCATTATATAATTCGCCTTATTTTATTAACAAACATGATGGTAGGAGTTTGCCGATGAGCGAGATGTTTTCTAATCAATTGTTACGTTTGCCGCTTTATTATGAATTGGAGTTAACACAGATTGAGATGATTTGTAGTCATATCCGTGATTTTTTTAGAAGTAATTCAAATTGATTGATGGTTTCTATCTATTCCCTTCATTAAAGTCATTGATTACCTGAGGCAAGAGAAGTACACCAACTGGTATAATTATTTTATTTGGTTCCGCAATCCTACTCGTTAAACAACGTCAAACATCCACTTTGAAGCATGTTTTGCCGTAGCGTATTATTTATTTTGGCAATCTATCGAAAAATGCTGATATTGTTCGAACTTTGCCACCCGGTACAAATAATCATTTAATCATATAAGTCATGAACAAAGGTGCGATTCGTTTATATAATAAATTAAAGCGTAAGCAATATATGCCCAAAAATATTTGTGAGATAGGGGTGTATTTACCACAGGAATCTAATGTTATTGAATTTATTAATCGTGACATTTCGACAACACTTGTGGAGGCTGATCCAAATTATATCATTGAAATTGAAAAGTTTTTTGCGAATCGAAAAAATATCACAATTATAGAGGCTGCTGTTTATGATTTTCATGGCAAGATCGAATTATGCAGAAGAGATTCATCTACGTTTATCAGTCAATTGGAAGCAAGTCCGGCATTGATAAATGATAACTGTAAAATAAATGAAAATGAGGTATTTATAGCAAATTCTATTCAATTTAGCGAGATTGATTCAGGAGGATTTGACTTGATCAGTATTGATATAGAAGGCGCCGAATGGTTTGTGATTAAACATATGGTCAGCCGGCCGGATATTATATCTATCGAAACGCATGGTAAGTATTATACCAATCCGAAAATCACGGATATTTTAGATTGGATGAAAACAAATGATTATCTAATCTGGTATAAAAATGAGAGTGATAGTGTTTTTGTGAAGAAAGGAGTTTTTCGGGTTTCATCGGTTGAAAAAATCCAATTGTTTTTATGGAGTATCGAAAACAGTCTGATTCGTGTGAAAAAGTTGTTTAAAAACCATTGATAATGAGTTAATTCAATACTTTCAAATTTGTAACTGATCTCTTCTTAGATAGTAAACACATGCTATTCACCAGAAAGGGATGAGATTTGAAAAAGTTATTTAAGGTCAAAGTGTCATCAACATGAAAAATCAATTGTTCCCTTTCCGAAACATTCAGGTCAATAGTTTTTTTGATTTTTTAGTAAGTAAAAGGTTCTTATATCTTATTTCAGCTATCTCTGTTATTGGTTTTTTAATTACACTTAAAAACAGGTACATATATATTGATGACGCCTGGTTTGGTGAACAGGCATTTTGGTTTTCTAAAGATGGAATTCCCCGAACTGCCTCGTTGAAAGATTTTTTTGAATGGGACAAACATTTGCTGGTTTACCATAAGTTAAATATAATATTAGGTGCGGGTATTATCAAGGTGTTTGGCTGGTCGGTAAACAACCTGCGAATAACTACAATAATTATTTTTAGTATTTTTTTGTGTATTTTTTACAGATATCATAGGGCAAACGGTGAAAAGTTGCACAGCAGGGATTTTTCACTGCTTTTATTTTTCTTTTTGGTGAATCCAATCCTGATTTCACTTGTATTCACTTACCGGCCCGAAATTTTGGTGATGCTTTTCGGATTCTTATCATGGATCAATCTCGAAGTATTTTTAGACAATAAAAAAACATGGCGACTTGCGCTGGCTGGGATTTTTTCCGGTTTGGCTTTTTTGACTCACATGAACGGATTAATTTTTTCGATAGCCGGTGTAATACTGTTACTTTATAACCGGAAATTCATGCCTTTCTTATTGTTTTCAATTGTTACCGGGGCAATCGCCTCATTATTTTTTTATGATTTATGGCAACCGGGTCGTTTAGAAATGTTTCTTTTTCAAATGCGTGAGTGGCCTGATCCGGTTGGGTCAAACTGGATAAGTAATAACGCTTTTGGATATGTATGGAATGTGTTAAGAAAATTATCTTCAGAGCACCAACGTTTCTTTTGGAGTTATAAGGTCTGGATGTCGTCTGTGTTTTTCTTTCTGGCATTAATTCCATTTTTTCGTTCCCAATTTAAAGAGAATAAGAACCTTCTTATTTATACAATTTCTCTCGTTATTGCGCTCAACGTATTTGGTAGTCAAATAGCTGAACGATTTCTGATCTATCTTTTCCCATATATGGCTCTCATTTTTTTGTTTGGTATTGAAAAACTCCGTCAAAAAAAATATCCGGTTTTGAAAGTATTATTCAGTATGGCAATTTTATTGCAGATAGCTTTTTCGACTGCCATGGTTGTTACTATTCTATCTAAAAACAAGGATTTTGTGCAGATGCATACACAGGCATTATCAAAAATACCACCACAGAGTGGAATTGTATTGGCTGATTATCCTTTTGTATTCAATGGATTGGAAACCCATGATCTAATTAGTTTTAAGCTGTTTGAGTATTTGGAAGTAAGTGAAAAGATGAAGTATAATCTTGAAACATTTACTGATAAAGCCAACAGTCTGGGTGTTAAATATATCATTTTTCCGGAAGGAAAGGAGCAATTTGAAAACAGAGATTATTCATACCTATTTGATAATGTTGCAGATATACCTCACTATGAATTATTTTTAGTTAGTGATGGATATAAATTTTATCGAAGTATTAGCCTGAACGATAAGCCCAATTGAAATCATTATTATTAGGGAGCATTCTTGTTTTTCATCAATTGTATAACACTATCTTTATCTGCAAATAGTAAAACATAATCATTGTCAATGCTTTGCATGATCGATTTGTCTTTTTTACTGCTTTTGTCGCTCACGAAAAGAATATAATCAATACATGGATTATACGAGTATGTATGAGGATTCATCAAATCAAAAGCGTAATTCTGATTTGTTCCAAAACATTCAGGTAATTCGCGATAATTCCATTTCAGAGGAAAATAATCCAGAGTAGCCTCATAATTCTCTAAAATCACAACCGGTTTTTCTGAACCCAGATAATTCGATATATGGGAATATAAATGCTTTTCACTTGTATTGACAGGTAAAATAGTACTGTATGGCTTGATTAGTTTAGATGCAGTAATTATCTCTTTTGATAATAAACAGCCATTCGAAACGGATCTATAATTATGAACTAAAATTGAAAAGTTTACAAAATTGATCACAACAAATAATAGTACCTGGAACGAAATAGGAAGCTTTTGCGATCCTATACTTATAATTAAGAATAGGAAAAAAATTAGCATAAAGCGTGATGATATAAAGCCAAAGGAAGCATTGGAATCAGGTAAAATAAATGTCAACAATAAAATTAGCAACGATAATAATATCCAGGTTGTATTTTTCAGGATATTCCTTTTATTTACAATCTTTTGGTAAATGGCTGATAAAGTATGATATAGTATAAGAAATGTGAAAATATACAGAAGTAAACGTGTAACTACCGAATACTCATCATAATTAATTCCTTTTGCAGGCATAATGTATTTTAATGAATTTAGAATATCACCTACAGAAAGATAAACGGAAGAATTCACACCTGAGTTTCCGGTAAATGCAAATTTTACAAGAATGATTAATCCAGGAAGAATCGAGAAAAACAGGACTAAAAAATGTTTTATTAAATCTGATCTGACCTGCTTTTCACATTTAAAGAGTATGACTATATCTTTTAATTTAAAAAAGAAGATTGTTAGTAATAATATTGCAAAGATAAACAGATGAGACATACATATTAATGTGCTGATTAACATTAATTTAATAGCTCTTTTAGCAGAATAATCATTGCCAAAACGAATCACGGAACTCAACGCTATAAAATAAAGAACCAGGGCAATATTGAAATTATAAAATCCGAAGTAAAATAAATATGAATAGGTAAAAGGAAAGATTAAATATATACTGTAATTCGTTGTAATCCCAAGGGTTTTATATAGATATCTGATACTCAATGGAAAGCCTATCAACCAACACAATAGAATTATTTTTTCGGCTAAAAAAGCAGGTAGAAAAAGCAAAAAGAAAGATAAAATTAAATGTCCTGTCCAATTCGGACTTATATGATCGTTAAAACTAAAATATTGGGTTAGGGCTGAGTTTGAATCAGTAACGAGTTCTGTAATTATCTTTGAATTATACAGGTGAGCCGGACCATCTACAGTTGGAAAATACTTAAAACTTAATACCGGCAATAAATTTAGCAATACGAAAAGATAGAAAAAATATGGTTCTGCTTTATTTATCTGGATAAGTTTTTCTTTCATTTTAATGAATTGTGTATTTCAAAAGTTATGAAAATGTGATATCAATCGTATCAAAAGAAAATTGTATATATTCTGATTGTAACATAAACTGCAAATATATCAATAACCGTTTGCATTTCAGTTAATGTTACATGTATCAAGGGGAGCAAGTTTTCATTTTGCAAAAGAATCGGATAGAGCTTATGAAATTTTCAGACCTTTGCAAACTGATAATAACTTCGTTTGCTTCATAATTTAAATAATAAATCGCTTATAATCAATGAAATATAATTTTGACACAGAGATTAATCGTTCAGAAACTTCAAGTGTAAAATATGATCTGCGTGAAACAATTTTTGGTAAATCCGATGTAATTCCAATGTGGGTAGCCGATATGGATTTCGAAACGCCCGATTTTATCAGGGAAGCGGTTATTGAGAGGGCAAATAATCCTGTGTTTGGCTATACTTTTCGGGATTCTGACTATTACAATCACATTATCAATTGGTTAAATGAACATCACCAATGGAAAGTTGAAAAGGATTCGATACTATTTTGTCCGGGAGTAGTTCCCGCACTTAACTTTGCTGTGCTTGCCTATACAAAGCCAAATGATAAAATCATCATTCAATCTCCGGTCTATTTTCCTTTTTTTGGCGCCATTAAGAGTCATAACCGGGAGTTAGTCAATAATCAGTTGGTAAAAACTGAAGCAGGATATATCATTGATTTTGATCTACTTGAAGAACAGGCAAAAGATGCTGTCCTGCTTATTTTATGTAATCCGCATAATCCGGTTGGCCGGGCCTGGACTAGGTCTGAACTTGAGAGGATTGCTTCAATTTGTTTGAAACACAATATATTGGTGTTGTCCGATGAGATTCATGCTGATCTGGTTTTGCCGGGGTATAAACATGAAGTTTTTGCTAATATTTCACCAGAAGTGGCGGCCATTACCATTACAACCCATGCGCCAAGCAAAACATTTAATCTGGCAGGTTTGGCAACTTCAAGTGTGATAATTACCAACCCTGATTTACGTAGGGTTTTTCAACTTTTTATTGATGACCTTCATATTGGGATGGGGAATATTTTTGGCATCGTTGCTTCAAATGCATCGTATGGCAAGGGAAATGAGTGGAGGATGCAATTGATTGAATATCTGAATGATAATGTTAATTATGTAGAAAAATTCATTCGCGTAAATATACCAGCCATCAGGGTTTTTCGGCCAGAAGCAACCTATATGATTTGGCTCGATTTTTTGGGGTATGGTCTGACAGATGAAATACTGAAGAGAAAAATGATTTTTGAAGCAGGATTGGGATTGAATGCTGGAACCGATTTCGGGCCTGGTGGCGAAGGCTGTATGCGACTGAATATTGCCTGCCCGCGCAAAACGGTTGAGGCCGCCATGCTTCGTTTGAAAGAAGTTTATGCAAACGCATAAGGCTGAATAACTTAATGATTTGATATGTACTATCTTTGACGAATAATTCAATAAGTTGATTAATTTTAAAAACCAACAATATGCGCGCACTGAAATTTTTTGGTGTACTGATACTGATTGTATTGGTTATCCTGGCAATTTTACCGGTTTTTCTTCCCGAGGAAGTCGCAGTTAGTGAGCGTATTCTGATTGAGACAAATCCGCAAACAGTATTTCGTCAGGTAAATAATTATAAAAACTGGCGTAGCTGGAGTCCTTTTGAATTAGGCGATCCACAAATGAAATCCGAATATTCCGGTCCCGAATCTGGTAAAGGTGCAATATATAGCTGGACAAGTGAAGAAATGGGTGACGGGAATATGACGATACTTCAAAGCGAACCTTATAAATTTATCCAAAGCCGATTGGAAATGGGCAGCTCCGGTACTGCTTTCGATGAATGGAACTTTAACGAATCCGGCGCCGGAACCGAAGTTATTTGGACTCTCAGACTGAAGGATTTAAGTTATCCTTTTGGAAGATATTTTGGCGCTTTTTTAAAGAGCATTATGCAACCCAACCAGGAAAAAGGCTTAAAGAGACTCAAAGAAGTAACGGAGGCATTTCCTGAATCAATAACAATCGAACGCGTTGATTTGAAAGCACAGCCATCCATTGTAATATTCGATTCGACAAAAATTGCCGGAATGCAAACAACAATGAAAAAGGCAATGGATGAACTCCATGTTTTTATGAAAAGATCGAATGTAAACGCATCTGGCCCTGCTTTTATTTTATATTATAATTGGGATACAACGACTTATATAAAAATGAGGATAGGATTTCCGGTGTTCGAAGAAGTGAAATCGCAGGGAAGGGTTGAGTTTTATATCAGACCATCGGGAATTGCTGCAAAGGCAGTCAGCTATGGTCCTTATGAAAAATTGGGAGAAGCTCATGATGAAATGGCAAAGTATTTTGATGAATTTGATCTGACGTATTCTGAAAAACCTGTCTGGGAAGAGTATCTTATCGATCCTTCAAATGAGCCTGACTCCACAAAATGGCAAACGAATATCTATTACTACATCGCTGAATAACTAAATTCAAAACGAATTCATGACCGAACCACAAATTCAAAATAAAAAGAAAATTGATTTAAAAGGTTTAAAACGATTGCTATCGTTATTAAAGTTCATGCTTCCTAAACGAAATGCTTTTATAGGTGGCATGTTGGCACTTACATTTTCGAGTTTAATCACGCTGGCTTTTCCGATGTTATTAGGTACGCTGCTCGATTCAGCCCATCCTGAAGCCAGTTTACAAAAGATCAATCAGATCGCTTTGATACTTTTAGCAATTTTTGCTACCAATGCGGTATTCAGCTATTTAAGGATTTATTTGTTCGCCGTTGTTACCGAGTTCATGCTTGCTGCTTTGAGGCAAACAACATATAACCACCTGATTCGATTGCCGTTGAGTTTCTTTTCGTCACGTCGGGTGGGGGAGTTGAATAGCCGCATTTCGGCTGATATATCAGTATTACAGGAAACATTTACTTTTACGATTGCCCAATTTGTTCGTCAGGTGATAACCATCATTGGTGGGATTACACTTCTTTCGTTCATCTCAATTCAACTTACTTTGTTTATGCTGGCATTTGTACCGGTGGTAGCCATAGGCGCACGATTTTTTGGGAAATCGATCCGCAAAATTTCACATTCGGCTCAGGATCAGGTTGCAAAGACTAATGTGATTGTTGAAGAGACCTTGCAGGGTATCGTGAACGTGAAGGCATTTACGAATGAAGATTTTGAATCGGAACGTTACCAAAGTTCTACAAATGAAGTAATTAATATCGCTTTAAAGGGAGCAAAACGCAGAGCGTTGTTTATCTCCCTGATTGTTTTTAGCCTTTTCACGACCATTATCGGTGTAATCTGGTTCGGGGTTTACCTGGTAAACAAAGGCGCAGGCCTGACAGCAGGTGATTTATTCAAGTTTATTCTTTATACAGTTTTTATCGGAGCTTCCATTTCAGGGATGGCCGACTTGTATTCCCAGCTTCAAAAGGCTTTGGGAGCAACAGATAGTTTACTCGATTTACTTGAAGAAACAACGGAAGTGATAAAAATTGAAGAGCCTGACAGCACTTCTAAAAAATTGAATGGTTCAATTGAATTGAAAAATGTCACCTTCTCATATCCCTCACGACCCGAATCTAAGGTGTTAGATTCAATCAGTTTTGCAATTAAACCGGGTAATAAAATTGCGTTGGTTGGCGCATCCGGGGCTGGTAAAACAACGATTTCTTCTCTTATCTACCGCTTTTATGAACCAAACGGTGGTGAGATTCTATTCGATGGTAAAGATTCTAAACATTTCAATTTAAATGAGTTACGACAACAGATGGCGATTGTACCACAAGAGGTACTGCTTTTTGGCGGAACGATAAGTGAAAACATCGCCTATGGAAAACCGGGGTCGTCAATAGAGGAAATCAGGGAAGCAGCTTCCCGTGCGAATGCGCTTGAATTTATCGATTCGTTTCACGAAGGTTTCTCAACTTTGGTTGGCGAACGCGGGATACAGTTATCGGGAGGCCAACGTCAGCGTATCGCCATTGCACGGGCAATTCTGCGCGATCCAAAAATTTTGATTCTTGATGAAGCTACCAGCGCACTCGATACTGCTTCTGAAAGTTTGGTTCAAAGTGCATTGAACGAATTGATGAAAAACAGAACATCAATCATCATCGCGCATCGCTTGTCAACCATTCGCTCGGTCGATTGCATTTTTGTTCTCGAAAATGGTAAAATCATTGAACAGGGAACCCATGACGAATTAATCATGAACAAAGACGGGAAATATTTTGGTTTACATCAGTTGGGTGAAAGAGCTAATACCTTGCTTGATTGATACTTACTTCTTAAGTGATACGCTTTATAAATTCTTCTTCCGTGATTATCGGAACTCCTAATTTCAGTGCTTTCTCCCGTTTTGCCGGTCCCATGTTTTCACCTGCCACTATAAAATCCGTTTTGGCCGAAATTGACGAAACATTGTTTCCACCGTGCTGTTCAATGATTTCCTTTAATTGATCACGTGAGAAATTTGCGAAAACACCACTCACAACAATTGATTTACCCTCTAAAGTTGCGCTGATCCTTTTTATCGTAGATTCCTGCTCAAACTGAATCCCGAAATCTTTAAGTCGTTGAATTACAGAAATATTATCTTGATTTGAAAAGAATTCTAACAATGAATCTGCTATCCGGTCTCCAATTTCATCAACTTCCAGAAGTTCTTCTTTTTTGGCTAACAGCAGCTTGTCGAGTGTAGGGTAAGCTTCTACTATTTTTTTTGCAACTGTTTCGCCAACAAACCTGATTCCCAGCGCAAAAAGCACGCGGTTAAATGGTACATTTTTAGAATTTTCGAGACTCTGAATGATGTTTTCAGCAGTTTTCTCACGGAAACTTACTTTCCTTTCCTTAATTATCATTGGATTTTCGGCATCTTCTATGGCAAACACTTTTTCCAGACCTAATAAATCGGAATATTTTAAATCGTAGAGATCAGCGATGTTGGATACCAATTTGTTATCGAAAAGTATTTCAACTTTTCCTTCGCCCAAACTCTCGATATTCATGGCCTTCCGGCTAATGAAATGTTCAATTTTACCTTTAATTTGTGGAGGGCAGGTGTATGCATTCGGACAAATCCATGCCGATTCTCCTTCATTTCGAATGAGTGTTGTACCACATTCGGGACAACATTGGATGAATTCGACCGGTTCTGAATCTGGTAACCGGAGATCTGAGGCAACCGAAGTGATTTTTGGAATAATCTCTCCACCTTTCTCCACAATTACAGTGTCGTGATGATGTAACCCAAGTTGCTGAATAACATCGGCGTTATGCAAGGTAGCTCGTTTAACAACGGTTCCGGCTAATAGAACAGATTCCAGATTTGCAACCGGAGTAACCACGCCAGTTCTTCCAACTTGAAAATCAATGCTTACCAATTTTGTTTTGGCTTCATCAGCCTTAAATTTGTAAGCAATTGCCCAGCGAGGCGATTTTGCTGTGAACCCAAGTACACGTTGTTGTTTGAAATCGTTAACTTTTATTACGATCCCATCTATATCAAAAGGGAGCGATCGCCTATCCACATTCCAATCCTTTATGAATTCAAATACTTCATTCATGTGATGGCATTTAACCATATATGTCGAAATTCTGAATCCCCATGATTTGGCTAATGTTAAGCTATCATAATGATTATCAGTAATGTCATCATCTGAAGAAAGATAATACAAAAAACAATCGAGTTTACGTCTGGCGACTTCGGCTGAGTTTTGCATTTTTAAAGTTCCGGAGGCGGCGTTTCGTGGGTTTGCAAACAGTTGCATGCCTTCCTCTAACCGATCCTGGTTGAGTTTGTTGAAACTGGCATGTGGATAATAAATCTCGCCCCTGATTTCAAAAAAGTCGGGGAAATTGCCGCTCAACTGCAACGGTATGCTTTTGATTGTGCGAATATTTAATGTAACATCATCACCTTTTGTTCCATCGCCTCGCGTAACGGCTTTTTTGAGTTGGCCATTTTCGTAAGAAAGACTGATTGCGACACCATCAAATTTCAATTCGCAGATATATTCAACATCATTTCCAACGGATTTGCGTACCCTTTCGTCAAATTCGAGTAATTCGGATTCATTGTACGAGTTTGACAAGGAAAGCATCGGGAATTTGTGGACAACGGTTTCGAATGATTTGGTTATGGCACCGCCAACGCGTTGACTTGGTGAATTTGCCTCAACGAATTCAGGAAATTTTTTTTCGAGGTCGATCAATTCCTGTAACATCAAATCGAACTGATAATCAGAAATTACCTGATTATCAAGCACATAATAATTATAGTTGTGCCTGTTTAATTCTTCGCTCAGATCGGAAATCTTTTTTTTTGCTTCTTCAGAAGTCATAGAAATCAACTTTGGTTAGGGAATCAAAGCTTTGTTACGATAAATGATAATCTTTTCATTCGCATTAACCGGATTGATGCGATGGATGATGCGATCCATGATACTTGGGTTTACTTTGGTTTCATAGACAAGTTCGGGAAGGTATTTCTTAACCGAATCGACCCTCGCCTGTAATTCATTCTCCTGAAAGAAAAGCACAAACCTTGGCTGGTTTTCCTTCAGCGACCAATTTTTGTTTGCCGCGACTTCCGAATATCCATGATCCTTGGTAATAGCATCATATTGTGGCCACTGACTGGTATAGTATACTGGTGGAAACCGCACGATTGTATTATGAATATCTTCGACAACAAAGTAAGTAATATCCTTAAAATGACTTAGATATGTCATCGACTCAACCCTCGATTTCTTTGAATACATTGGAGTAAGGGCAACAAGCAGACTTATATTTATTATCCAGAAGAATGCCCATAAGCCAGTATGAAATTTCGAATATTTCGTCCAAAATGCTGATTGCAACCTAAATTTTTCCCAACCAACAAATCCAAGTACGATAAGCATTGGTACAACGGGCAAAATAAACCGTTCCTGTTTATTCGGGAAAAATGAGTGAAAGATGATGAAAATAATAACAGGTAAAAAGAGGAGAAGGTTTTGTTTCCATTCTTTCAGGAAACCCCAAAAAATCATCAGACTGGCTGGTGGAATAAGTAAACCAAAAATGACCAACAAATAATTGTACCAGGGATTTGTATGATAATCGTAGGCATGATTCAAATTATAATTCACATATTCGATCAGTTCGGCAAAGGGCATACGCCAAACCAACAAATCGATCATTCCTTGTAGAATAATAACTGATGCTAAAAAACCGAGAATGGTTGAAATCATCCCCCGCCAATTACAGGCAATCAGAATCGCCAATCCAAGTCCCCCGGTGTAAAAAATAGTTTGATAACGAACCGAGAAAGCGAGGCCAAGAAAAAAACCGGCAACAAGATATGATGTTTGGTGATAGCCTGGATCATGCGCTTTTCGTATGAGTTCCTGGCGTAATACAATCAGTGTTCCATACATTAAAAAGGGAATACAAACCATTTCAACAAGGTTATGGACACTTAAAAATGGCATGAACCAAAAAACGGAGAGCAACAAGGCAACCGAATAGGCTGTTTTACGCGGTGCAATGAGGCTGGCAATGCGGTATCCGAATGAGATTACCAACAATGAAAGTCCGGCATGCAGAAGGCGAATAATATACATTTTCCATTGAGGATTGTGCAATCCAAAAATGGTTAATGTTTTTAAAATAACGTAATTAAAGCCGACATAAAAGAAACTATGGCCTTGTGGGCCGGTGTTTCCAGGCGTCCATGGAAGCCATTTCAGGTAATCGACACCATCGGCCCACGACTGTGCCTGTTCAATTACGAGGAAATGATCGTCGTGCATTCCAAAGCCTTTCGAGAAAATTACAGCCACCAACCTGAGCAAAATGCCAATTGACATGATAAACAAAAAGGGATGCTTATTTTTAAACCGTAAAATCCTTTTTACCATTGAATCAGCTATATGGTGAGTATATTGAAAGTTTTAATTTGAACAAAGGTAATAGCAAATTGCTTTATTACGTCAGCTGGTAAAAATGATTTCAGATAGATAATAATAGAAGCATATTTTGCTTCAGATTGGCTCATCTGCAAACTGTAACCTAAAGGAACTGTATTGTAAAGTTATATGGTTGGCTATCAACACATTTGAAATATACATTCATTACCAACTAACCGCTTTCCTGCGGATTGGCATGGTCATACAACGTGCTCCACCACCACCACGCGAAAGCTCATCACCTTCGATAGTAATTACATATTTTTGATAGGTTGATAAATCAACCTTCTCTTTTATCACGTCCCTGGCTTTAATTATTTCGAATCCGTGTTTATGTAACTCATTCATTGTATTCGTGTTACGACCATAACCAATAACTTTTCCAGGTGCAATCGAAAAGAAATTGGCACCACTTTGCCATTGCTCACGCTCCATGATAAAGGTATCATGATGTCCGCCACACCCAACTGGTTCCAAATCGATTCCAAGTGATTTAAGCGCATCTAAAATATTAATTTCTTCTTTTATTTCTAATACCTTGTTATCTGCAACAGTAATATGTATCGTCAAATGCCGGCTCGAGTGCAGAATCAAGGGTTCGAAAATCATGCATTTATCAACATCTAAGAAAGTAAAAACCATATCTAAATGAATAAATGACTCTGGTTGGTAAGGAAGTTCCTGCAAAATAAGGTGTTTTATCCCAGGTTTTGTTTTAAGGTATTCGAGCATGGCATCGACTCCCTGACTGCTTGTCCGGCCGCTTACACCACATAAAATCACATCTTCGCGGGCGATAAGAATATCGCCGCCTTCGATACTTGCCTTGCCCGATTTGTCGTAAAGATTTACGGGGTTTACGGTTTGTGTTGAAAAAGCCGGATGATAATCAAATATCGCTTCCATAATCAGGGCTTCACGTTCGCGAACCCTGTTAGCCATTTTGCTGATAATTACCTTATCATTTAATGAAAATGAGGCATCACGGGTGAAAAAGAAATTTGGCAGCGGATGTACCGAGAAACGTTCATTATCGAGGTATTTTGTAAGTGTATCTTTCTGCATTTCAACACCTTCGATAAGCTGTGAAGCCAATTGTATATTATCGAGGCCCGAGATTATTTTGCAGATGTCGTCGAGTTCTTCCAACCTGCATACTTTTGCCAATAAATTGGCCCTTACTTTTTCATTTACAAGTATTTCCTGAAGCAAATCCTTTACATCGAAAACCTTCGCCACCTTTTGTAAAATTTGCTTGAATTCGTTATATTCTGGCAAGGCAACACTAAGGTTTAGAATGTCACTATACAAGGCCCGTGACGCATTTTCTGGAGTCATGTTTTCAACTTCTGCACCTGGTGTATGAATGATAACACTTTCAAGTTCGCCTATTTCGGAGTTTATCTGAATTTTTTCGGTTGTCTTCATTTGGTTTATTTACTTGAAAATGAGTGAAATGATGCTGAATTTTGATATAAATCAAAAATCACAAGCCTGGTTTTGTTTAATATAAGTCGATAAACTCGTACGAGTTTCTTGTATGATTTAAAAACTCCATGAACCCTTCCATTGATAATACAAAGGTGGCCGAGTTGTCGTTTGGATGAAAGCTGATCCGTTTCGTTTGCATCAGGTTTTTGTCAATAAAAAGATGTACATGATGTGCTTCATCGTTGATTAACCCAAATGGTGAAACGCTTCCCGGTTTAACACCGAGATATTTCATCATTCTTTCTTCGGAAGCAAAGGAAAGTTTTCCCTGCTTCAGCCGTTGTTCAAGTTCATGGATTCCGAGCGACTGAAGGTAATGAAATATCACCAGATAATGTCGGTTTCCCTTATGGTTTCTGAAAAACAGGTTTTTACAATGCGTGGCATCAATTTCTTTCCAAACCGGTAAAGCATCATCAATGGTTGGTATAGGTTCATGATAAAACTCCCCGAAATCTATTCCGAGGAGTTTTAGTTTTTCCTTCACCTGACTGATAGCCACGCTCATACCTGAAATATTTGGTTAATCAACCCAATCAGCAATAAACAAATTGGTGTTGTGTGTGCCGCCGTTGTTCCTGTTGCTCGAGAATATGAGTTTTTTTCCATCGAACGAAAACATTGGAAAAGCATCGAATACTTTGTCGTGTGTAATTTGTTCAAGTCCACTGCCATCAAGATTTACCACGAAAAGATTGAATTGCCAGCCTTTTTCGGAATGATGGTTCGAACTGAAAATAATTTTATCGCCGGAAGGTGTAAAAAATGGAGCCCAATTTGCTTTGCCGAGTTTGGTAATCTGTTTTAAATCAGATCCGTCCACGTTGCATGTGTAAATTTCCATATTGGTCGGAAGCACGAGTCCTTCTTTTAATAAATTTTTATAATCATCCTGTTCTTCAGGTGATTGTGGCCGCGATGCACGAAAAACAAGTTTTGTTCCATCAGCCGAAAAGAAAGCGCCGCCATCATAGCCCAATCCCGTTGTCACTTGTTTCAAATCACTTCCATCCAAATTCATGGTGAAAAGTTCCAAATCGCCGGTACGAAGTGAGGTGAATACAATTTTGTCACCTTTTGGTGAAACGGTTGCTTCGGCATCATAGCCTTCGAAATTGGTCAACGTATCGATGATATTGCCGCTTAAATCAGCAACAAATATTTCATAATCACTATAAATTGGCCAGACATATTTTCCGTCTTCGCGCTTTGCCGGTGTAAGCGGACAGCTTCCGTTGCCCATATGGGTTGATGCAAAAACGATGGTCGAGTCACCGGGCATGAAATAGGAGCAGGTTGTGCGACCCAAACCGGTACTGATACGTGTTGGTATCACCTTGTCCATAGTTGGGCCATCAAGGTGGGTATAAAAAATCTGATCGCAATCGAGTGACCAGGCAGGATTATTCGTTTGAAAGACAATCATTTCGCTATTGAAACTGAAATAGGCTTCAGCATTGTCACCACCAAAAGTGAGTTGTTTCACATTTGCCAGATGTTTCTCTTGTTCGTAATGAACCGTAGTGTCAGCTTTTTTAGTTTGCCCTTCACCTTTGCCACCGTGATGAGGGTTTTTTGGCGCCTGGTTACAAGCGGTTAAAGTTAAAATACTATAAACAAACAGTGTGATTTTTTTCATAAGATTTCGTTAATTTTTTGGCAAAAATAGACAAATTGCCGGAAGTATAAGTCAATCAGGTTGATGGTAAGCAACAAAAATATAATCAATTGAAAGGCAACTCAGGTTAAGTTGAAATTTCAATCCTGATTTTTTTATTCTTAATCTTCTCTCCTTTAATGAGTTGGATCGTTTTCAATATCTTATCAGACTTAATAGCGACATAAGCTGAGTGATCCAATATTTCAATTTTGCCTATTTCATCTTTTAATAACTGGCCTTTTTTAATAAGCATCCCAACGATATCCATTTTACTTATTTTATCCTTTCTGCCTGAAGCAATATAAAGGGTTTTCCAAAGGTTTGGTTCCGGTATAACAAGTTTTTTAGGCAATATTTCCTGTTCAGGAGTTTCTGTTAAAAATTTAGGGAGATAATCGTTACGATCTAATAAAAAGTAGGCTGTCCCTTCTGCATTCATACGGGCAGTTCTGCCATTCCGGTGTATCATAATATCAACGGTAGGAGGCAGGTGATAGTGAATAATAACTTCAATTTCTGGAATATCAAGGCCACGCGCTGCCAAATCGGTTGTTATTAAGAAATTGATACTACCATTCCGTAACTTGATAAGTGCTTTCTCGCGGTCGATTTGTTCCAGACCACCATGATAAAACCCATGTTCGATTTTATAGTAATTCAGTTGATCCGAAATTCGGTTTACTGTTTCGCGGTGATTGCAGAACACTATGGTTGGTTTGTTACCAATTTTACCCAGCAAGAGCATCAGGGCTTCCACCTTATCATCACCTTCAACGCGTATTGATTTCAGAATCAGCGATGATTTTAACTGTTCGTGGGTGTCAGTGTAATGAATGGTCACCGGATTGTTTAAACCTACAAAGGATGGTATTATTTGTAATGCAGTTGCTGAAGTTAAAATCTTGTTATTTAGGTTTGTACACTGATTTACAATATATTCCATTTCGTCTTTGAAACCAAATTCAAGTGACTTGTCAAATTCGTCGAGAATTAAAGTATGTGTTTTATTTAGCTTAATGTTATCCTGGCGTAAATGTTGGGCAATCCGTCCGGGTGTCCCGACCAAAACCGTCGGCGCCTGTTGCAGATTATTTATCTCGATACGTATCGAATGTCCACCATAGCATGCGTTTATCTTGTGCGGAGTACCCATTTGTTTGAAAACCTTTTCTATCTGTATGGCCAGTTCACGCGTTGGAACCAAAATCAATACCTGTATTTGATTCAGGTCGGGTTTAATGAATTCCAATATCGGCAATAGAAATCCCAGGGTTTTACCAGATCCTGTTGGTGAGAGGAGTATCACACTACCAGACTTAGGAATTGCTTCGATGCAAGCCTGCTGCATTTCATTCAGTTCAGTGATATTAAAATTTGAAAGGATTTGGGAATAATTCATAATGAGATATATTATATGTGATTCGCACCGGGTGATCTGGTGTTTGAAAAATGGCTTATACGCAGAAATTAAGCTGAAAAAAGGCCAGGTAAACTGACATAAATTCTAACCAATGAGCGTATTATGAGGTTTATTTTGCTCCCGGAGGACAATACCTTTTTAAATAATTTGTGAAAAGATTCGACAAATGTTCCGAAGTACCTTCACCTTCCGAAATGCCATGTGTGCGGTTAGGATATGCCATAAATTGGAACTGTTTGTTGTATTTGATTAACTCATTGAGTAACATTTCAGCATTCTGGTAATGTACATTATCATCACCCGTTCCATGAATATAGAGCAGATTTCCTTTTAGGTTTTTGGCATAAGTAATGGGTGATCCATTCACAAAATCATCCATGTTTTCATGAGGAAGTCCCATGAATCTTTCCTGGTAAATGTTGTCGTAGGTCAGTGCATTGGCAACAGCAGCAACAGCGATACCGGTTTTGTATATTTCAGGATGTTGAAACATAAGATTAAGCGTGGCAGTGCCACCACCACTCCAGCCCCAAACAGCTACCCTGCTGGTATCAATAAAATTCCATTTCAATATTTCAGTAGCAGCCATAGCCTGATCGCTGATGTTAAGTTGACCGATTTTGCGGTAAATGGCTTTTCTCCAGGTGCGACCCTTCGGAACAGGTGTTCCACGGTTATCAACTGAAATATAAATATAACCGTCTTCTGCCATATCGCCGTTATAAATGCCGTTTTGACTAACACCATAGGCATCAATTACATTGGCCGTTGCGGGTTCGGTATAAACATAAAACACCACGGGGT
>JABFQW010000114.1 GCA_013141455.1 Bacteroidales bacterium | reverse complement strand
CCGATATACCCGGATGCTCTTTTTTTAAGGCTTCGATAACGGGCCGGCCTTGTTCAAACTCGCCCAGAGAGGCAGCGTGAAACCAAATCCAATGGTTTGAAGTTGCGCTTTGTTGCTCTAAATAGTAGAAAACCTTTAACCTTCCTTTATGCCACTTTTTGGCCTTTGGATTGAAAAAAGATGCCAGAAACACCGCGAAACTGTAACAATGAATCAGAAAGCTGTACAGAAAACGCATAGGGTATTGATTTAGTCGTAATAATACTTGTCTGGTGCACGCTGGTAAGTGGGTATCATCCAATGAATTTTGACGCCTAAATACGTGTCCGAAAATAGCTTGTCGTCATAATATTTCATTTCAATAAAATCGTAAGGTCTCAGGTTTTTGGTCCAGGCCTGGATTACTTCAAGGGAAAGACTGAAATTTAAAATGCGCGAATTGCTCATCAGTAAATATCCGGCCTCGCCGGTTAAGGCAAAACCACCACGTAATTTGTCATAGCCTTTTGCATAATCACCCATGAGTTGGGGTGCAGTGCCAAACTGTGTTTCGATGCGTATCCTGTGCTGTAGATAACCTATTCCACCCATCACAAAAACTCCGGAGTTAGGGTTCGGAGCTAAAAGATTAAAGACTTTACCTGTTTTAGCCTGCACATGAAAACCCCTTTCGAAAAAGGTAAGGCTGGTGATGGTACCATTGCCATCAATTACTTCTCCATCGGAGGTGGTACCCAAACTTAAAATTTTTTCACGGTTGTTTACCTGATCGCCAAAAATGAAATTCGTTGTTGTTGCGAAAAGCCAGTTTTGGTCTGTCTTGTAGGTGATTCCTCCACCAATCGTTGAGTTAATCCCGTAAAATTCTGTAAGATCACCATAGGGCGACTGAAAGCTGTAAGCCACGTGAAAAATAAACGACGAAAGCGTTGTGTCGCTAATATTTCGCTGAGAGTATCCTGTTGAAATACAGAATATTGAAAATGCTATTAACAGTGTTTTACGTAACATTGTGATTTCTTTTTTCAATGGCAAAGATATAGAAACACTTTCATGTAGGTTCAGTAAATTATCGAAATCTGAAGTGTCAGGGGCGACGCATCGAATTGAAACATTGCCAAATTATCTTTAGTTTTGTTCGATGATACCAGAAACAAGTCAGCAATATCAATACTTCCGGTTTCCAAACGGAATACGTTTAATTCATCGTGAATCGGCCGGCGCTGTAGCACATGCAGGACTGATGATCGACACAGGAACACGCGATGAATTGCCCGGTGAAAACGGGATGGCGCACCTGATCGAACATATGATGTTTAAAGGAACCAAAAAACGAAAAGCTTATCATGTGTTAAGTCGCCTCGAACATATTGGTGGTGACCTCAATGCATTTACAACGAAAGAGGAAACCTGCATTCATGCTTCATTTATTTCACCCTATTATGAACGGGTTATCGAACTCTTTTCGGATATCTTTTTCCATTCAACATTTCCTGAGCAGGAACTGGAAAAGGAAAAAGATGTGATTATCGATGAGATAAAGTCGTATAAAGATTCACCGGCCGAAGAGATTCTTGATGAATTTGAAAATCTGTTGTTTCATGGCCATCCCATCGGCAGGAACATACTCGGTAGCGAAGAGAACCTGTTGAAATTCACCAGAAACGATATCGTTCAATTCATTCATAATAATTATTCCACTGAAAAAATTGTTATCGCTTCGGTTGGTACTATTAAATTTGAAGTGCTGAAGAAGCTGATTAACAAATATTTCGAAGGAATTGGCGCCGTTACGGTTTCCTCCAACAGAGAAGTGTTTTTGGGTTATGAACCAGGCAGCCGAACCGAAATACGCCACAATTATCTGAGTCATTGCATGATTGGCAATGTGGCGTATAACCGGAAAGATCCAAAAAAACATGCCCTGATTTTGCTCAACAATATACTGGGCGGGCAGGGACTTAATTCGCGGCTGAATTTGAATATCCGCGAAAAATATGGTTTCACTTATACCATCGAGTCCCAGTTCTCTTCCTATTCCGACACAGGCATGTTTGCTGTTTATTTTGGTACGGATCCAAAATCGGTATCCAGGACTATTTCGTTGGTTCATAAGGAATTAGAGAAACTTCGTAATGAAAAAATCGGAAGTCTTCAACTTCATCGTGCTAAATTGCAGTTGATTGGTCAGTTGGCGATTAACTTTGAATCGGGATTAACCGAAATGCTCTCCATTGCCCGAAGCCATTTGTTGTTCGATAAAGTTGACAATATGGAGGAAGTGATCCGAAAAATTAATAATCTGACGGCTGAACAGTTATTGGAGGCTGCAAATCGTACTTTCGACCCTCTACAACTTTCAACGTTATTGTATGAAGGACGTGACGAAAGTGAAAAGTGAATCCCGCACAGCTTGTCCCGATGAAACGGGATGCGGGAACGAAGTGAAAATTTCAAAATAGCTACCAATTCAACACTGAAACGTTGATACCCTGAAACGTGAAACTTTGAAACAAAAAAACTAATGAAAAACCATATACTCACGCTTACAGCGCTGTTTCTTTCAATCGCCACGCTGACTGTTTTGCAGGCGCAGGAACAACCAACAGTGGTTGAGTTTACAAAGGACAAACTATTCCAAAAGCAAATCGAAGTTAAAAGAATTGATTCAACACCTGCACCGAAAATTGAGGTCACTGATACATTACTTAAACCATATTTATTAAAGTTTGTCCACATCAACCGGTTTTATCAGAGTACCCGGATTATCTTTTCTTTCACTAACCGTTCAGCATCTTTTGTTGATAATTTTTGGGTAACGGCATCCTTACTCGATAACAGAAAAAGTTTTCTTTACCGCGAACAATCCATGTTTTTTACCAAAGTGAAGCAGGGGGAAACGGCCAAATCAGAAATGATTTGCGAAAGTATTGGTGCCGAAGAAATTGGATATATTGTAGTAAGTCCGATGCTTCTTGAGGTGGATGATAACGATCAACCTTTTGATATTGAGAAGGTTGAAATTGTTTCTGATACATTAAATAACATCATTATTGACTTTGAATCACATTTGAAATGAAAGAATTGTCGTTAGACGATTATCTGGAGAAACACACCAGTAGGCCTTCGGAATTATTACAGGAGATGATCCGCCTGACAAATCTTCGGACAAGGTTCCCCCGTATGCTTTCGGGACATATACAGGGGAAATTTCTTGAAATGGTGAGTAAGATGCTCAAACCTGAACGAATTCTTGAGATTGGAACTTTCACAGGTTACTCAGCCTTGTCGTTGGCCGAAGGTCTTCGTGATGGTGGTAAGCTTATAACCATTGAATATGATGAAGAATACGAAGACCTGATCAGGTATTTCATTGAGAAATCAGGCTTTGGGAATAAAATTCAATTGTTGATTGGCGATGCGAAAACAATCATACCTGACCTCAGCGAAACTTTTGATCTCGTATTTATCGATGCTGATAAAAATGGTTATCCCGTTTATTATGAGCAGGTTATGCCCAAGGTTCGAACTGGTGGAATTATCTTGGTTGACAATGTGTTATGGAGTGGCAAAGTGTTGAAAGCCGGTTCCAAAGATGCCGAAACGGCAGCGATAGTAAAATTTAACAGTATCGTAGCGGATGACGTACGCGTTGAGCAGGTGCTATTACCCATGCGTGATGGATTGATGATGATCAGGAAGCTTTAAAAAAAAGTTAAGTTCATAATGTTGAAAAGAAAAAATCAATTTCGAGTCCACTCTGAAAAGCAATATATTGCCACTAAATCACAAAAACACCAAATTTCACCAAAGGTAAAACACTGATATTGAGGTTTTGGTGCATTTTCTTGACTTGGTCTCGTCATAGCGTGCATGACGAGATGGTGGCATTTCTTCTTTTGCCAATTTTCGGGGTGGATTCAACTTTATAACTTTATGAACTTCCCGCAAAGAACTTAATTCGTCTTATACTTATATCTCAATTCCTTTAGTTCCTCACTTGCTTTGGTGATTTTTACCTTGAGGTTTTCTTTGTAATCTATTACTTTCTTCATCATATCGTCGTCGCCGGTAGCCAACATCTGTGCTGCTAAAATTCCTGCGTTCAGGGCGCCATTTACGGCAACGGTAGCAACAGGTACTCCGGGAGGCATCTGCACGATAGCAAGCAGGGCATCAAGGCCTTCGAACCCCGACTTTATCGGAACGCCAATCACCGGAAGCGGTGTTAATGAAGCAATAACGCCAGGTAAATGAGCTGCCATACCAGCACCGGCAATGATGACTTTTATTCCATTGTCTTTCGCGTTTCGCGCATGTTCCTCAACCAGTTCGGGTGTTCGATGTGCACTGATAGCATGCATTTCGAAAGGAATTTCCATCTCATTGAAAAAGGCGGCAGCTTTCTCCATCACTCCAAGGTCGGAGGTGCTCCCCATAATAATACTCACAAGTGCTTGCATCTATTTCTTTTTAGTATTTAGATTTATATTTTAATTCGGCAATTCGACAATTCAACAATTCGGCAATGAAATTATAAATTTGAGTTTTTCTGTTTCGTGCTTTAGTTGACGAATGAATCCAAAGTATTAACTTTCACTAAACCTGTACAAAATTAAACATATTGTTCTGACATATTTATTCATTGCCTATATTTGTGAGTTCAATAGATACAGAACGATTTTAATTTTAAAACAGTATGAGCCGTATTAAAGTACACGATAAAGAGTTTGAATTATATATTCCTCAGGATCAGATAGAACGGGCAATCCATAAAGTGGCAGATGATATCAACCGCGACTATG
The DNA here is from genome assembly GCA_013141455.1 of Bacteroidales bacterium. Lineage (GTDB taxonomy): Bacteria > Bacteroidota > Bacteroidia > Bacteroidales > F082 > CAJBPB01. Next base: position 7,542 of record JABFQW010000114.1, on the reverse strand, counting down.
CCGGTAAAAACCCTTTGTTCTTGGTTGTACTCAATGGTGCTTTCATGTTTGCTGCCGAATTGTTCAAAAATATTGAGATTGAATGTGAAATATCATTTGTAAAGCTGTCATCCTATTCGGGCACTTCATCTACCGCTGTTGTACGTGAACTGATTGGTCTCGATCATTCGATCCATGGCCGAAATATTGTCATGGTGGAAGATATTATCGATACCGGCCTGACGATGAAGTTCACGATGGAGAAGATGATGAAACTGGAAGCCAATGAAGTCAGAATCGCTACTATGTTATTCAAACCCAATGCATTCCAATTTGATTATACCATTGATTATATTGGTTTGGAGATACCAAACGACTTTATCGTTGGCTACGGACTCGATTACAACGAACACGCGCGCAACCTGCCCGATATCTATAAAATTGTTCTATAAATTTACGCAGTTACTATTATGTTAAACATTGCTCTTTTTGGACCTCCCGGTGCTGGTAAAGGTACCCAATCAAAATTATTGCTCGAGAAATACAACCTTACGTATATCTCCACCGGCGATATGTTACGTGAAGAAATCGCCAACCAGACTGATTTGGGGAGTGAAGCGAAATCCATTATCGAAAAGGGTGGATTGGTCCCGGATGAGATTATTGTGCAGATCATCGAAAAGAAAGTGACGATGAACCTCACCTCGCGTGGGATATTATTTGATGGTTTTCCGCGTACCGTTGTTCAGGCATATATTCTGGAGGGCTTGCTGCTCAAGATGAACACGAAACTTACCTGTATGCTGAGCCTCGAAGTGCCTCATGATGAACTGGTGGGAAGGTTACTCGAACGTGCTGTTTTGAGTGGACGTTCGGACGATACCATTGATGTTATTAAATACCGGATGCAGGAATATGAGGATAAAACCAAACCTGTTATCAACTTCTATCAGGAAAAAGGAAAATATTTTCCAATCAATGGAGTTGGTTCGGTGGATGACATTTTTAAAATGCTTTGTGAAACGATTGACAATAATTACAAGCAGGACTATTTCAACGTGGTATTGCTTGGCAAACCAGGTTCGGGCAAGGGAACACAGGGTGAAATTCTGGCAAGCAAACATAATCTCGTTTACATATCTACCGGTAAGCTCCTTCGTAAAGAGATTGCTGCCGATACGGAGATAGGTCGCATAGCCAAACCATTTATGGATCGTGGTGAAATCGTGCCTGACGAGCTCGCGATTCGTGTTATAGAACACAAGATTGAGCGCAATCCCAATGCTGCCGGTTTTGTTTTCAAAGGATTTCCGCGTACAATTGTGCAGGCATATATTCTTGACGGATTGTTACGCCGGTTGAACTCGAGGGTGAGTTGTATGCTCAACCTGAAGCTTTCGACCCTTGAAGCGATCAGGCGACTTAACGACAGATCGAAAACCGACCGTAAAAGGCTTTACGATACGAGTACCGAAATGATTTTACACCGTCTCGAAGAATACGAAAAAAAGACCCGTCCCGTAATCGATAATTACAAAAAACAAAGCGTTTTTTATGAAATTGATGGAGCCGGATCAGAAGATGCTGTGAACAAAAGGTTGGAAGCTGCTATGCAAACAGCTATCAAGCAATTGAGAGGATAGAGTAATAAGTAACCACATCGATTTCGTCCAACATCCGAAAATATGACCACTGAGGCATCGAATGCCCGGGCAATGAGGCACTCGATGATCTGGCCACGGAGGTTCTCGATGATTTGGCCACTGAGGCACTCGATGATCTGGCCACTGAGGCACTCGAAGTGGCAGTTATTAAAACATCGAAGCCCGGCCACTGAGGCTCTCGAAGTGGCATTATTATAAAACAACCATAACCAAAACAGACCGGGAGATCGCATTCAACTTAATTGTTAGCGCATCAACAGAATGGTACACCAGCGTCTCATTCGTCCCAAAGTTCTGATTATCAATTCGAATTTGTCCCATAAAACAATAAATCACAGTGTTTTCAAGGATTACGCTGATTTGTTCATCTGGCTGTAACTGAATAACTTCAATGGTGCCCTTAATGTTTCCTCTCGTCATCAGGTTGAAATCAGTCACTTTTCCGATGCATTTTGTGATACTGTCACCCGCAAATGAATGCTGTTCATAAGGTTTCAAATGTATCGGTTTATCATCGTCATGTATCAGGTTCATTTCACCTTGTAATGGAAAAATAATTCGCTTCACCCCTGGAAAAACAGTAAAGCTTGATTCTTCAATTTCAACTCTTGCCGTACTGATTCTGAATTGAAAATCAAGGTTTTGAAGACTCGATCCTTCCGGGTAAATGTATAACTCCGTGGTAGTTCCACCACTCCATTGGCTCGTTTTATATTGGCCGGGTTTTCTGATTTCAAATGTCATGCTATCCATCTGATTGTTTACTTAAAATAGGTTTTCAACTGTTCGACAATATGAAAAACGGCCGGACAATAGTGCGTATTTTGAATGTGTAACCTGATGTTTTTAATAAATTCTCGGTTGTTGGTATGCGGGTATTCGCGACAGGCTTTTGGCCTTACTTCGTAAATCCGGCATTTGTTATCGGGTTCCAGAAAGGGGCAGGGCGACTGATTGATCACCGTGTCGCCATCCTCATCTTTCAGCAAATATTTTTGATAAAACTGCGATTCAGAAAGTTGTAAATAGTTCGCGATCCTTCGGCTATCTGTTTGATTTACAATCGGTGGGATGCTTTTACAACAGTTGGCACATTGCAAACAATCGATCCGCATGAAAACTTCATCATGAATTGAATCAGCCTTCGAAACAACCTCTTTGTGGTTTTGTTTTGTCAGCCGGACAAGGAACTTTTTATTTTCTTCGACAACCGAATCACGGTGTGAAAGCCAGGAATGCATACCGGTATTTTTTGATATTACGTTAAATACGGATCGTAAATTTTCATTTCGGTTTCAAAGGTACCCAAAAAATAAAAAGCCCTGTATATTTACTACACAGGGCTTTTAACATATTGGGTTTCAGTCTATTCTTTGACAATTTTTCGGCTAAAAGTTCTGCCGTTGCTGTCAATAAGTTTCATGAAATAAATTCCTGATTCGAGTTGGTTGATCTTCACTTCAACGGTATTATTTCCTGAAGTAAGATCCTGATTTAGCGTAGAAACCATCCTTCCCGAAAGATCATATACCGTAAGGTTGATAGTTCCAGGTTTATCGGCAGTTACCGAAATCCGGACATTATCTGTCGCAGGATTCGGATAAATGTCTCCAGCACTTATTGCAGTTTCATTTTCGATTGTGCCTAAGAAACTATTTCCTGTGAAAGTCATGTTTACAGTCATGTCATTCTGATTTTCACTGAGGTCAACACGAATGTATTCGCTTGTTACACCAGCCAGTTCAGGTTTAACATAATACGTTCCGTAGGAAAGGTTGTCAAAACGATAGGATCCATCCGAAGCTACTTCGGTAAAAGAAAGTGACTCATGATTTTCGTTGGTCAGATACATGATGATATGGCCGATAAACCCATCGCGTACTCCTTCCTGGTTGATCTGACCCTGAATTACACCGGTACCGGGACTCAGATTTCCTGTAGCGCTGACAAGATTAATATTGTATGGGTTCCCGGTCTCGCCAGGGATAATTTGATTAGCTTCTTCCCAGAATAAGGTGCTCTCGTAATACGTTGGCATATACCCGTTATTATCTATGGGAACTGCAATCAGGTTGAATATCCCGTTTGGCACGAAAGGAAATACATACACACCCATCGAATCAACCGGTGTCACGGCAAAATACGGATAATAGTTCGGGTCGCTTTCCAAGCTGAAAATCATCACAAATCCGGCATTCATCGGCCACGATCCTTCGAAAACCTGTCCGTAAACCTGATTGAATGAAATGCTGTCACCAACCACAACGGATTGACCTGAAGTAGCCGTACACTGGTTATCGTCCCACGAAGTCAGTGTAACATAATAAACGCCCGGACTTGCATAATCATGGGTGATAGGGTTACCAAGCGCTGTGATACCGTCACCGAAATCCCACTGGTAGCTTGCAGGAATATTACTCGAATGTATTCCTTCGAATTGAATACTGTTCCCGGCATTGAAATAGGTGAAATAGTTATAACAGTCAGGTACAATTGTGCCAACATTCACAGGTTCGCACCATGTACTCTGGCAGTTTTCACCGTAAACAGTCAAACAAACATCGTAACTGCCTTCCTGTGCGTAAACGTGAATCGGATTTTGCTCAGGTGAGCTTGTGCCATCACCAAAACTCCAGCTCCAGGCAGTAAGATCACCATACGATAAGTCAACAAACTGAATGCCGGTCTGGTTTTGGCTCGAATCAGGATAATAGGTGAACTGCGCAAGGCAGGTATTTGATTCTCCGACACTAACGGTCTGGCAGCTCATATCAAAACAGGTGCTGTCGTAAGATGAAATGGTCAGACAGACAGTATAAATTCCGGCCTGGGCATAGGTATGTACCGGGGCATAATCGTTGGAAGTAGATCCATCACCAAAATCCCAAAACCATATTTCAATATTACCCATCGATCTGTCGATAAATCCGACGGTATTCCCACCGGCAGGATCAGTCATAGCCTCAAACCATGCAAAACAGCCGGTTTGTCCGCCAACAAATACCTCTTGTGAAGTTGTCGAAGCACAAGTCGAATCGACATTCTGGATGGTCAGCATGACATTATATTGGCCCAACTGGGCATAGGTATGAATAGGATTTTGTTCGTAGGAAAAACTTCCATCGCCAAAGTCCCAGCTCCATAATGTGGGGTTGCCCATGGAGATATCGAAGAACGAGATATTAAAACTATTTGGTTCAGGTAACCAGCTGAAAGCAGCCATACAGTCGGTGATGATGGTATCGCCAACCCTAATGTAGGATGAATAATCAGAAACGCAGCTTGAATCAGCATTCTGAATATTCAGGCTTACCAAATAATCACCGGCTTGTGTATAGGTATGGGTTGGGTTCTGTACATAGGATGTCGAGCCATCGCCAAAATCCCATGCCCACATGGTCGGATTTCCAATCGAAGCATCAAAAAACGAAAACTCATAACTTGATGGATTGTTAGCATAGACAAAGGAGGCCTGACAGTTTTCGTTCATCGTGTCGCCAACAAAAATAATATCCATGAAGGAAGACGAACAACTTGAATCACCACTAAGGATAGAAAGCGAAACCTGGTACATGCCCGGTAACTGATAAAATTTCAATGGATTTTCATCGCTTGAATACGTCCCGTCACCAAAGCTCCAGTTGTAGAAAAGGTTATCGCCCTCCGATTCATTTTCGAACTGAACAGTTAGATAATCCTCATTTTCGTAGGTAAAAGCTGCCTGACAATCTTCATTCATCGTATCGCCAACAAACACAAAATTGGTGAAGGACGACGAGCAAGTTGAATCGTTGTTGCCGATGGAAAGCGAAACTTCGTACATGCCGGCCTGTTGATAGTTTTTCAACGGGTTTTCCTCATACGAGTAGGTACCGTCTCCGAAGTTCCATGAATAGTTGAGGTTTTCGCCTTCCGATTCATTTTCGAACTGAACAGTTAGATAATCCTCATTTTCGTAGCTAAAGGCAGCCTGACAACCATCTGACTGACATGAAACTTCGAAATCGAATACAAATTCATTCTGTGCATTTGCGTCTATTTGTTCAGCCTCACTCTGGACTGTTCCATCACAATTGGAAGTACTGACCTGTAGTGTGCCCCGCACACCCTCAATACTTCCAGTGAAATTGTAATAACCGGCAGGGTCTGTTAAAAGTACGGTTGTGGTACCTGAAGTGCTGTCGTTTTCACTGTAAAGTGATATGAAAACTTCGTGATTGACAACCGGGTCGCCGCTTTGCTCATCTGTAATATGGCCTGAAACGATCACGTTGATTTGTGCCGTTGTGACCAATGCGATGAGCATGAAAAGGGAAAATAGGAGTTTTTTCATGTTGCAATTATTTAATTATTTGTTTCATAATGTTAATACTCAATTAATTCGACGAATTATCTTATTCCTATTCCCAACCTGATGCCGAAACCATAAGGTGGGTTGGTATGATCTGATTTTTGGTAAACTGAATTGAAATAATAGGTAAACCTTGGCTCAATTTCGAAAAACAAGCGGCTTTTTGTATATCGGGTGAAATTGAATCCGGTTGTCAACTGCCAGTTTGTGTGAACCCTTTCTGGTGTGATTCGGTTGATTTGTATGATTTGATTGAAACCCGCATCGTAATGAAAATAAATGGGTTTATTGGTGAGTAAAATCGATAATATCGGCGAAAACCTGACCCCAAGGCTGAAGTTTTCTTTTCTAATAAAATCGTAACCTATCATGAATGGTATCTGCAGATAAACAAATTGCCGGTAAATACGTGCATACTCTGTTTGGGTGGCCGTATCAAAAACTACCTCTTCAGATGTGTGAACGGTTTGAGTCATTTCAAACCGTTGAGCATCGAAGTCGAAACTGATTGAGTCAAGTTTATCGAAGGTGCCCAGATACTCATTATAGTCGATGGCATATTCATAATAACCATTGCTGATTGACAATCCCAATCCGGTGCCTATAATGTATTTATTATCAAATAGTTTGTATTGAAATTCAGCTCCGAAACTTTGCATCAGTTTTTCGTTTCCGATGATATTGTATATCATTTCGGGGCGGTAATACACATTGACCAAAGCCGATTGGTTTCGGTTTTGCGATGGTTTTCGTGCCGGAACATCTTTTTCAGTCTGTTCAGTTTCCTTATTTACAGGCACTTCCGAAATTAACTGAACTTCTTCGGGCAAGGCAGCAATAACTACGACTTCGGTATTGTTAGTAGCATCCGTATTTGTAATGGTATTTTCGAAAGTGGTTACACCGGTAGGCGGAATCTGTTTTTCAACTGTTTCAGTCTGCTTGTCACTGTTATCAGTGGAAATGATCGTTTCAGCTACTTCAAAGTTATTACGTGTTTTCGCTGATATTTCAATTTTTTCCGATCCATTGCCTATCTCTTTGACAGGAATATTTTGACCAACTTTTTCCTCATTCAGAACTTTTATTTCATTTACTGCTGAGGTAATTATTTCAGGTGCCAACGACTTCGCAACACGTTCAACCGGACTATCAACGTCCGGATTAAAAATGAAAAGCAATCCTGTTGTGAAGGCAATCAGCAATAATCCTCCGGCTATGAGTTTATTCCTTCGGTTATTGTTTCCGGTTGTTGGCGTTTCAATCTTCGCGGCTTCCTCCAGAAACCGGCTTCGTTGCCTCGCATTCAAATCCGGTTTATATCCTTCAAGCGAGTTACGCAGAATTTCGTCTATTTTGTGTTGTTCATTCATTTTTTAACCTCCTGAACTTTACAAAATTCTTTCATCTTTTTTCTCAATAGTGATCTTGCTTTCGAGAGCTGTGATTTGGAAGTACTTTCACTGATATTCAATGCGATAGATATTTCTTTGTGTGTATGTTTTTCAAAAACAAAAAGGTTTAAAACGGTACGGTAACCCACCGGCA
>JABFQW010000025.1 GCA_013141455.1 Bacteroidales bacterium | reverse complement strand
ATTGGAAGAAGATAGCTTTTGTAATCGTTGACCGGAAACGAAATGATTAAAAGTAACAGCGTTCCAACAAGCCACGGGAGCAACATAAATCGCGTAAATAGCCGGTTTCTGAATGTTTTGTCGTTAGTAAAGCCTTTGAAAATTTTGTCATGAAAAATTCGTGCAGCAAAAATACCTAATTTGTACATGAAAAAAATACTTACACCGATAATCAAAATAGTCATGATGGTTTCGATGCCCATTTCATGGGCGGCTTTTGTAAACCCGGTTTGCGACAAAAGATCGATGACAACGGCTCCGAGTGATAGATTGAAGGCGTGTATAAATGTCCAGATGCTGGCTGTTAAGAAAGTGAAGCCTGGTTTTGCATTGAGATGAATGGCAAAGAGACAAAAAACGCCAATAAGGAAACAACTGATAGGTATCGTTGAATAGATGCTTATGATTGAATCACTCGTCCAAAATCGTGAATTTTCGGACATGATTACCTGTGTTTTACCAAGCGTTAAACTTGCCGGAACTTCCAAATCAGAGGATATGTATAAGAACGCAAGTCCGGAAAGAACGAAGACGAATAAAAATGAAATTACAAATATGGAGGTTGAAAAGACTTGTATCCGAAGCAGTTGCCCCGTTGACATATTATCTTTTTCTGACTGGTCCATGGCTTTGGGTTTTTTGTGTTTTCAGCAATTTGTTCGATAAATCCTCCCGGTCTAACTTCAGGAGTGTGTGTTTGATCCATGCCTGATTTTCGCGTTTGTACCAGAAAAAGAATTTCTGTTGGGCTATTTTTTCCTCTTTTGAACGGACAGTAAACACCTTTTTAAGTGTGTAAGGATCATAACCAGAATAATAAATTTCAGTGGCAACTGTCATGGGTGTTGGCGTAAAATCCTGAACCTGTTCGAGTTTAAAGCCTAATTCTTTGGTTTCGGCTGCCAGGTGGGCCATATCTTCGAGGGTGCTTTCGGGGTGGCTCGAAATGAAATAAGGGATAAGTTGTTGGTTTAAACCAAGTTCTGCATTGATTTGTTCAAATTTACGTTTCAGTTTATAAAACAATTTAAACGAGGGTTTCCGCATGGCTTTCAAAACCCGGTCGGAGGTATGCTCGGGTGCGACCTTTAATCGGCCGCTTACATGTCTGGTGACCAATTGTTTCAGATATTCATCGTAGCCATTTTCCTTGTTTTTCTCTTTGTCATCACTCAAAAACAAGTCGTAGCGCAACCCTGAACCAACGAAAGCTTTTTTTATAAGTGGATGATTATCAACTTCTTTGTAGATATCGATCAACGGATGGTGGTCTGTATCGAGGTTTGAACATATTTCGGGAAAGATACAGCTTGGGCGTTTGCAATTATCGCAGATACGCTGATGTTTGCCTTTCATCTTATACATATTGGCCGATGGCCCGCCCAGATCGCTGATATAGCCTTTGAAATCGTCCATTTTCGTGATTTGATCCACCTCAGCCATGATGGATTTTTTGCTGCGGCTGGCAACAAATTTGCCCTGATGCGCCGAAATTGTACAAAAACTACAACCACCGAAACATCCGCGATGCATATTCACCGAATGACGTATCATTTCGTAGGCCGGAATGACGCCGCGCTTAGTATATTTAGGATGCGGCATCCGGGTGAAGGGCAAATCGAATGAAGCGTCCATCTGTTCCTCAGTGAAAGTCGGGAAGGGAGGATTGATGATCAGCCGCCTGTTACCAACTTCCTGAATCAGGCGTGCGGCATGCATTTTATTCGATTCCTGCTCAATATGCCTGAAATTGCCGGCATAGCTTTTCTTGTCTTTTAAACAAATTTCGTGCGATGCAAGCTGAATTTCACCCCAGGGCGATTTTTCAACGGGCGTTGTCTTATCTGTCAGAAAGAAAGTTTGTTTTATTTCAGTTAATTCCTGAATGGTTTTTCCAGCATCGAGGGCATGCAACAATTCGAGCAAAGCCAGCTCACCCATGCCGTAAATGCCTAAATCCGCTTTCGAATCGATCAATACAGAGGCTTGTAATTTATCGGACCAGTAATCGTAATGTGTCACTCTTCGTAACGACGCTTCAACACCACCGATGATTACAGGCACTTCCGAATAAAGACTTTTAAGGATATTGCTGTAAACGGTGGTGGCATAATCGGGCCGGTAACCACTGGCGCCTTCGGGTGTGTAGGCATCATTCGAACGAAGGCGTTTATTGGCGGTGTAATGATTCACCATCGAATCCATATTACCCGAGGTGACACCAAAAAACAAGCGCGGACGACCTAATTTCTTAAAATCGCGCAGGTCATCACGCCAGTTTGGCTGGGCAATAATCGCTACTTTAAATCCTTCGCGTTCGATAATTCGTCCGATAACAGCCGCACCAAATGCCGGATGGTCAACATAGGCATCACCGGTTATCAGAATTACATCCAACGCATCCCAGCTTCGAAGCTCCACTTCTTTTTTTGTTGTTGGTAACCAATCGGATACCTGATATTTTTGAGGCATTTATTCGTGATGATTGGCTGTAAAAGTAAGCAATAATTAAGATATTGCTTTTTGGGATAAATTCAGGTCTGTGATCTGATTCTGGATCATAAAAATTTAGAATTGCATGGAGAGATCACAACAATTCAAATCGGTTCATTTTGAAAACAGCAGTTGATCAATGGAATGCAATTGCCCGATAGTCAATGAAACGGGACCACCTAAAATTTCAGACAGGATATTTATACGGGCACAATTTTCGAGTACTTCCATCCGGTCGAAAGCTTCAAGCAAGGTTTTACCAACCGTAATGATACCGTGGTTTTCCATCAAAACCACATTGCTGTTTCTGAAAGCTTCGACCACATTCGTTGACAATTCTTTTGTTCCCATAAGGGCATATGGAGCGAAAACCGGTATTCCTAAAATGGCTCTTGATTCGCCCATCAGATCGCAATTGATCGGTTTGTGGCTCACAGCGAAACTTGTTGCCATGACCGGATGTGCATGAACGATTGCCTGAATATCAGGTCTGTTTTTAAAAATTTCAAGATGGAAACCACTTTCCATGCTTGGTTTAAATGATCTGTTTTCAAAAGAACCATCAAAATTCAAACGGATAATTTCGGAAGCTTTCATCCGTGCTTTATCGGTTTGGGAAGGCGTGATCAGAATTTCACCATCATTGATCCTCACGCTTATATTTCCTCCTGATGTCGTAGTCAAACCAGTTTTATAGAGCCTTCGCATGAAATAGGCGACTTCTTTTTTCAGTTTATTCATTTCATTCATTTTTAATGCCTTTGAATAATTCAACGATGGCAGCTTTGTCTGGGATGATGATACCCTTTTCGGTAATAATTCCGGTGATAAGCTGAGCAGGTGTTATATCAAAAGCCGGATTACAGGCAGAAGAACCCGGTGAACTTACTCTTATTTTATGCCATTTTCCATTTTCATCCATTCCTTCCTGAAACAACACTTCATTCTGGCTTCTTTCTTCGATGATTATTTCGTTGCCCGAATTGCACTCTGTGTCGAATGTTGAAGAAGGCGCAGCTACATAAAATGGAATGTTAAAAAAGTTGGAAAGGATCGCACGGTCGAGCGTGCCAATTTTATTTGCGGTATCGCCGTTTGCAGCGATTCTGTCGGCTCCAACGATAACCAGATCAATTTTCCCCTGTGCCATAAGGCTTGCAGCAGCATTGTCGGCGATAATTGTATGACGAATGCCAGCTTGATGCAGTTCCCAGGCAGTGAGTCGGGCACCTTGTCCGCGCGGTCGGGTTTCACTCACATATACGAAAACTTCTTTCCCCTGGTTGAATGCTGTATAGATGGGGGAGAGCGCTGTTCCGTAGTCAACAAAAGCCAGCCAGCCAGCATTGCAATGAGTCAAAATGCGTGCTTTATCCTTTATCAATTCGTTTCCAAAAGCACCAATAGCGCGTGTGTCTCTGATATCTTTATCAGCTATTTTTTCAGCTTCGGTAAATGCGTTTTCAACTGATATTTTTCCTGCACGTAAAACCCTTTCGGTAGCATAAAACAAATTTCGGGCAGTAGGGCGGGTGGCTTCAATTTCAGCTTTTGCTTTTGTAATGAAGGATTCTTTTTCAGCAGCTGCTGCCAAATAGGCCTGTGCCATGGCATAACCCGCTGCCGCACCGATTGCACCGGCACCCCTTACGGTCATGTTTTTGATTGCCAGACAAGTTTCCTGATAGGTTTTACATTCGAATATCTCAAATGAAAATGGCAGTTTATTCTGTTCTATCATGAAAACCGAAGTGCCATCCATCCAGATGGTTTTGTAATTTTTGCCTTGTACAAGCATCAGGGAATCAATATTGATAAGTGTATTTAAAGATTTGACAATTGTTTCAACGCGATATAAGCCATCAGTCCGGTTCCTGTTTCGAGTATATTTTCGTCGATATCAAAGGTGGCTGTATGAAGATCAGAAGTGATATGCTGGGATTCATTTCGTGTACCGATACGATAAAAACAGGCTGGCAGTTGTTGCGAATACCAGGCGAAATCTTCCGTTGTCATGCGTTGATCTAAATCGATCACATTCTCTTTCCCAAGATATTCAATGGCTGCTAATTTGGCAGTGCGGGTCGTAACTTCATCATTCCACAGAAATGGATAACCCTGTTCGATCATAACCTCTGCTTTGGCACCTCCGGCGGCAGCAGTTTGTTGGGCAATGCGAATGATATGTTCTTTGGCTTTGGCACGCCAGGTTTCGTCGAAAGTGCGGAAAGTTCCCTGAATCAATACTTCTGAAGGAATGACGTTGTGAGCGCCGTTGGCAACGATTTTGCCAAAAGACAAAACTGTCGGGATGAGTGGAGATGCAAACCGGCTCACCACCTGCTGAAGATTCACCACAATCTGAGATGCGATCAGCACCGTGTCATTTATTTTTTCGGGCATGGCTGCATGGCCGCCTTTGCCGATAACACGAATATTTATTTCGTCGCCCGACGCCATAAAAGCACCCGATCTGAAACCAACTTTTCCACTTTCGAGCGTTGGCAGCACATGCTGACCGATAATCTGATCCGGTCCGGGATTTTCCAAACCACCGGCACGAATGATCTCAACAGCGCCTCCAGGTAGTTTCTCCTCGGCAGGTTGAAAGATCAGTTTCACGGTTCCATTGAAGTGTTGCCTCATTTCCTGAAGTATTCGGCCTGCACTCAGGAGCATAGCGGTATGAACATCATGACCACAGGCATGCATAACACCATCGTTAACAGAACAGTACGATTTTGTTGAGATCTCCTGAATCGGCAATGCATCCATATCAGCGCGCAAAGCGGTACATTTATCCGAGGGATTACGGCCTTCGATAAGCGCTATTATACCGTGACCTCCTACTTCCTTTTTGTGAGGAATACCAAACTCTTTCAGTCTGGATGATACAAAAGCAGCCGTTTCACTCTCTGAGAAACTCAACTCGGGGTGACGATGAATATGTTGCCGGTAGAAAACGGTTTCATGGAAATATCGGGCAGCAAGTTCCTTAATTTGAGGATTTATCATTGATATTTTTTCTTATGTACAAAAGTAGGATAATTTGATATAATCATGATGCCGGATTCTGTCACATCTTTTCAGAATGGCCAATCCGTTACTATTTTGTCGTAACTTGCTCTTAACCGGTGACTAAAAAAATCCATACCTTTGCGCAATGGAAACACAACGTCAGCAAAAAATCAATAAGTTACTTCAAAAAGATCTGAGCGAAATTTTTCAGATCGAAATGCGGTCAGTCGTTCCGGGTGTGATGGTATCAGTAACCAAAGTTGTAATCACTTCTGATCTGTCGATTGCACGCGTGTATCTGAGTATTTTCGCTACCACGAAGAAAACGGAGTCTGTTGAGAAAATTAAAACCCATACAAAAGAGATACGTGGACATCTTGGGAAACGTGTTGGGGGTCAATTGAGGATTATTCCTAATTTGCAGTTTTTTCTGGATGATTCACTCGATTACCTTGAAAACATTGATAATCTGCTGAAAAACGGCTGATTTTTTGAAATTCCACTTTCACTATGTAAAATCAAAATAGTCTTTGATTTTTGAAATTTTAAGAATAACGATTTTTACTTTAAAAATAAATGCAATACGACCCGATAAAGCGCAGCCTGGGTGCTGTTTTTAATAAGTCTCCATTCACACGTAAACTATTTTACCGGCTGCTCGATATTCTTTTGCTACGCACATGGCATATCAAGAAACAACTCGGTAGTTGGTTGGTACTGGAAAACAGTGGTAAAAGTGTATTGGATGCCGGATCAGGTTTTGGACAATATGTATATTACCTCGGCAGAAAAAGCCCTTCCTTGAAAATTACGGGTGTCGATGTCAAAGAGGAGCAGATTGCTGATTGCAACGCTTTTTTCACGCGCATCGGGTTCAAAAACACCCGTTTCGAAGTGGCCGATTTAACAAAGCTAAGCTTTACAAACCAATTCGATCTTGTGCTGTGTGTGGATGTGATGGAACATATTGAAGAGGATGTACTGGTACTAAAAAACTATTACAAAGCACTTAAACAAGGTGGGATGTTATTGATTTCCACACCTTCAGATCAGGGTGGTTCCGATGTGCATGAACATGACCACGAAGAAGGCGCTGTTGGTTTTGTGGATGAACATGTGCGTGATGGCTACGGTATAGCTGAATTGGACTCGAAACTCCGTTCAGCCGGTTTTGCGAAAACTGAGATTCACTACCAATATGGAACACCCGGTAAAGTTTCATGGAAACTTTCGATGAAATATCCCATACAACTGTTGAATGTTTCCAAAGTTTTCTTTATCATACTTCCTTTTTATTATTTGCTTGTTTATCCTTTTTGCTTGGTTTTGAATGTGTTGGATGTGAATATGACACATAAAACCGGAACAGGCGTTATTGCCGTTGCCTGGAAAACTTCATAACTTTACCGCAAATAAACCCTGAAGTCCTGAAATGTGAATGTAGCCTTTTACATCGCGAAACGTTATCTGGTGGCCAAAAAAAGCCATAATCTCATTAATATTATCACCTTGATTTCGGTTGTGGGCGTTGGTGTAGGTGCATTTGCCCTGATTGTTGTTTTGTCGGTGTTTAACGGATTTGAGAAGGTAATCACCGAAATGGTGACGTCTGTTTCACCTGATCTGGTCATCGAACCAAAAACCGGTAAATATTTCAGGGAAGAAATTGTTGATTTCGGGAACCTTGGATCGCTGCAGGGTGTTCAATCTGTTGTAAAAGTAATTGAAGAAGATGCCCTGTTCCGATACAACGATAAACAACATATTGGCAGGTTGAAAGGTGTGGGCCATAATTATCAGGCAACCGGTATTTTTGATAGCCTGATGGTGAGTGGAAATTTTGTACTGGAGAATGAAAATGGTGAATTTGCAATTGCCGGAGCTGGTGTTGGCTGGTACCTTGGATTGAATACCCGAAACCCGGCTGCCTTGTTGACCGTTTATGTACCGAAAAAAGGTGATCCGTCAAGTTTTTCACTTGAACAGGCGTTCAATTATCGAGCATTACCTGTTTCCGGTGTTTTCAATGCCAAACAGGAAATAGATGAAACACATGTTATTGTACCGCTTCAATTCGCTGCTGAATTGATCGGAAGCCAGGATGAACTCACTTCCGTCGAATTATTTAGTAAGGATGGAATTGAAATGGATGCACTTCAAAAGCAGGTTGAGTCGATCGCCGGGAGTAATTTCACCGTAAAAAACAGCATGCAGCAACAGGAAACCTTATACAATATCATGCGTTCCGAAAAATGGGCCATTTTTTTTATCCTTACTTTCATATTAATTTTGGCGACCTTCAATGTAATAGGTTCATTAACAATGCTTATCGTAGATAAACGGAAAGATATCGGCGTATTACGCAAATTGGGAGCCACACCAAATCTCATCAAAAAATTATTCCTGACCGAAGGTGTGCTGATCACTTTGACCGGAGGTGTGTTGGGCCTGTTGCTCGGGATTGTCGTTGTTCTTATTCAACAGTATTTTGGTGTGTTGAAATTGGGTAACGAATCCGGCACCTTCATCATCGATGCCTATCCGGTTCACCTAAAGTTTCCGGATGTTGTTAAAGTATTTGGCGTTGTATTTATAATTGGCTGGCTGTCATCAGTATATACCGTGAGGCAGATTATGAAGCGATTCGAAAAACTCATGATGTAAACCATTGTCAGGCAATGGTATCATATTTCCCCGTATTTCCGACCTTATCACCGGATATCAATCGAAGTATTGTGAATCAGGGAGTAATCATTGAAATAATAGTTACAAATAATATTATTGCTTTAGGTTGGTTTTGATTTTATTGTTTACTAATTTAGCACGATTGAATTGTAAAGTCTTGTTTTTAGATCGATTGCAGTTTTTGTAAAAATAAAACCATGATCAATAAAATACTTGCGGGTATTTTTTTTCTTTGTTTACTTATGCCTTCGGTTTATGCACAATCGGAGTACAGGTTCGAATCGATAACCAAGGCCCAGGGACTGAGTCAGGGAACAATCAATGTCATTTTTGAAGACCATGATGGCTTTATGTGGTTTGGCACCAACGATGGTCTTAACCGGTATGATGGAAAAAAAATAGTCGTTTACCGGAAAAATCACAACAACGGATTCAGTCTTCCAAACAACAACATTCTATCTATAAATCAGGATATTCAGCATAAACTGTGGATTGGAACACATGGGAATGGACTATGCTTTTTTGATCCGATCCATAATACATTTCATCCTTATAATGAATTGATTAAAAATCCTGAAAAGATCAATATCGGCGAAAATATCTATTGTATTTCTATTGATACTGTGAATAACATCCTTTGGACAGGCAGCAATAACGGTGTTGCAAAGTTGAATCTAAACGATAATACGCTTGATTTTGTCGATTTTCGAACCTATAAAGTTGGAACGCGATATGTTGGCAACATCTACTGTATGCTTGCAGAATTAAATCAGGTTTGGATAGGAACCGACATCGGAGGATTATTGCGTCTGAATCTGAAAGATAATAGCATTACTGCTATCCCGATTCAGGATCGTTGGTTAAGACCCGAGGAACCTGAGCATCAGGGGACAATACTTAAAATTATCAGAGATAAATCCGGTCAGCTCTGGGCAGCTTCGTTTGGCGATTACATCCTTAAACTCAATACGGATGAACATTCACTATCTAAGATGGATCGCGCCATCCCGCTTTACGAAAAAAACCCGTTTTATTTTTTACGTTCTATTGTTATGGCGGATGATACGACCATGTGGTGTGCCTCATCGAGTGGTGGAATTCAAATTATTCATTTGAACAGCAATAAGATAGAATTAATTGATTACAATCCTTTCATCCAGAATGGAATTAACTCAAGTGGATTGAAAACACTTTACTGTGACAAAAGTGGCGGAGTCTGGATTGGAAATAATGGTCACGGAATAAATTATTATTACCCTGTAAATAAGAAATTTCAACATCTGGCACCCACTAATTCAGGTACTTCAGGTTTAACTTTCAGAAGTGTACGCAGGATTTATCGTGATCAGGATAAAAGATTATGGATTGGTGGTTATGGTGGTATCAATGCTTTCGACAGGAATTTTAAAAGAATTATTGATATACCTGCCATTGGTAATGCCTATTATCTACATCCTGATCCTGTTGATGATGAAATTTTGTGGGTGGGTGTCGAAGGCGGTGGTTTACAAAAAATCAGAAAAAAAGATGGTTTTCACCTTGCCGGATATACCTCTGTTAATCCAATACATGAGAAGGGTATCGTTGGAACAGGTATTTATTGCATACAGGATAAAAACCTGGATGAGTTATGGGTTGGAACCGAAACTGCCTTGAATATATTCAACAAGAAAACCTGTCGCAGCAGTTTTTTTGTTCATGATGATTCCAACAAATTCTCTATCCCTAATGGTAGGATACGGGTCATTTTTGAAGATTCAAAAAACCGTACCTGGATAGGCACTTTGGGTGGCGGACTTGCATTTATGAAAGGTAATGATTTCATTTTCAATAATTTCAGTTACGATCCTAAAGATAGTAGTTCAATCAGTTCCAATATTATTTATTGTGTTATCGAATCGAAGAGTGCACAGATTTACGTTGGAACCGATGGCGGACTGAATCTTTTTGATGAAAAAACTTCGGGTTTCAAAAAAATAAATACCAGAGACGGATTAATCAATGATGTTGTTTATGGAATACTGGAGGATGAAGATGGGAATATCTGGCTTAGTACAAATGAAGGCATTAGTTGTTACAATCCTACAACCGGGCGTTTCAGAAATTACGATCAGCAGGATGGGCTTCAGGCTGATGAGTTCAACAGCGGCGCATATTATAAGGATGACGAGGGTACGTTGTATCTCGGTGGCATAAACGGAGTTAGTATATTCAGACCCCATGATCTTCTGGATAATAACAAAATTCCAAAGATCGTATTTACACAATTAAAAATAGGTGGTAAGCCGGTGGTTATCGATCCGCCCATTGCGAATGCACGTGAAATCAAACTAAATTATAATAACCAATCATTCACCCTTGAATTTGCAGCGCTCAATTATTACAAGCCGCAAAAGAACCAGTATGCCTACCGGATAATGGAAATGCACAACAAGTGGATACAACTTGGAAATGAGAATACAGTAAATATTGCACACCTTGGATATGGTAATTTTACGATCAAAGTGATTGCTTCAAATAACGACGGAGTTTGGAATAATGAAGGAGTTAGCCTCAAAATAATGATTGATCCACCCTATTGGGCGACATTATGGTTCAGGGCGCTGTTGGTTTTAACCATTGTTTTATTGGTTTCAGTTTTTTTCTATTTACGAATACAAACCTTACGTGAAACGAAAAGTCAATTACAGGATGAGGTTGAGGCACGAACAAAAGAATTGATGGCAACAAACAGGGAGCTGGTAACCGAGATAGAATCAAGGGTTAAAACTGAAAAAGAATTATTGGCTGCAAATCAAACCAAGGATAAATTCTTCTCGATTATTGCCCATGACCTGAAAAACCCGTTTAATGTTTTATTGGGATTTACCGAGTTAATGAGCACTGAATTCGACCAGTTTGAACCCGACGAGCTGAAGGAATCGATACAGGCCATCCGCAAAAGCACGGTTGGAATTTATGAGTTACTTGAAAATTTATTGACCTGGGCGAATTCGCAACATGGAAAATTAGAGTTATATCCACAAGACATTGATCTGTTTGATATTACAAACAGTAATATTCAATTGCTTACCGCTCAGGCCAACCAAAAAGAAATTGATCTGAAATCGGAATTAGTGAATAAGACGGTTGTCTGGGCCGATAAAAACAGTGTTAATACTGTTTTACGAAACCTGATTACAAATGCCATTAAGTTTACTCCTGAAAACGGTAGCGTTATTGTTTCGGCAAAGGAGACGGAAATGGAAGTTTTGGTTTCGGTAAAAGATACAGGTGTTGGCATGAGTGAAGATAATCTTACGAAGTTATTCAGGATAGATCAGCAATTCAAAACGAATGGTACCGCCAATGAAAAGGGAACAGGGCTGGGACTGATTTTGTGTCACGAATTCGTCAGGATGAATCATGGAACAATTACGGTAAGCAGTTCACCAGGCAAGGGTAGTATTTTCACATTTGCACTTCCGAAATCTCAATTAGCTTAGAATCAAATAGTTCAGTTTGCTTATGTTAATCCAGATATGTTGGAAATCAGCTTACTAACTTCCATCCATTTCTATCCAGTTCAATAGAACTGATAATATTTTCATGATCGCATTCATTCGAAAAAATAATCTGGTCGGCTAAGGGAAACAACTTTACAGATCGTTCCTTTATCCTTGATTCGTCAACTGACCGAACCATGAGAAATAATCCGGGTGTAATAATGTTTCGTAAACTTGCTGATTCACAAATGATTATTTTGTTTTTGTCATTTTGTTGAAATAATGCCTCCATCGACTCTTCCAAACACTCATCTTTTACCCGAACGAAAAAAACCCGCGAAGCGCCAGCTTGTTTCATCCTGTATGTGTCCTTATTTTGGTTTACGGAAAACTCTTCCTGAATTTCAAATTTACCCTGCATTTCGCTTGATTTGTTCCCGTGAAACCCGTTTTCATCAGGATAGATACTGGTAATTTTCAAACCTATAATTTCATTTTTCTTGGAAAAGTGGGAAATCAGGTGGCAGGCGAGCGTTGTTTTACCAATATTTCTTCCAGTTCCGGCAACGAGTAATATATTCCTGAAAACTGCAGCTAAACTCATGGTAATTTCGGGTGATTTTCGATCAGCCTGGTAAGCATGGTAAAATCTTCTACGCTTAGCTGCTCAGCCCGTTTATTGAATATCTGATTATCCATAATCTCAATAGAAATCATCTCCCGTAATGCATTCCGAAGCGTTTTTCGCCGTTGGTTAAATCCTGCTTTCACTATTTTTTTAAACAGAACTTCATCGCATTCTAAGTTGGAAACAGAATTTCGGGTCAATCGTATCACGGCCGATTTAACTTTGGGTGGTGGATTAAATACGTTTTCGTTCACCGTGAAGCAATATTCTATAT
>JABFQW010000127.1 GCA_013141455.1 Bacteroidales bacterium | reverse complement strand
GTGCCGAGCTCAGGGCACCAGTTTACCATGGTATCGGCAAGGTATGCCAACCGGTAATTCATCATGATGCTCTGTTGTTCTTTTTCGCTTTTCCTCTTCCATTCATTGGCGCTGAATATGGGAGTTTCACTGCAAACAGCATCAACATTGGCATTCCCTTTGGTATGAAACTCAGCCTTCAGCGAAAGAATACGTTCAGCTTTATTGTTTTTTTTATTGTACCACGATTGAAACAACTGGATAAAAGTCCATTGTGTCCATTTATAATATTCAGGATCACTCGTCCTGACTTCGCGGTTCCAGTCATACGAGAATCCAAGTTTATCGAGTTGTTCGCGGTAGCGCGAAATATTTTTTTCGGTTGTGATAGCAGGATGGGTTCCTGTTTGAATGGCATATTGTTCGGCAGGAAGTCCGAAAGCATCGTAACCCATCGGATGGAGTACATTGAATCCTTTCAACCTTTTATACCGTGAATAAATATCAGAGGCGATATATCCGAGCGGATGCCCTACATGTAAGCCAGCTCCGGATGGGTATGGAAACATATCCAATACATAGAATTTCGGTTTTGATTTGTCAATTTCAACCTTGTACATTTTGTTTTTACGCCAGGTATCCTGCCACTTTTTTTCGATCTCGTTAAAATTGTAATCCATAGGGTTTTGGGTGAAAGTAAATTATTTATTAATGGCTTTATAGTCAAGTAATTGTTCGAATGAAATGTCCACCAGACTGAATTCGTCCCAATGTTTAAAATCGAAGTGCCACCATTCGGATGGAAACACAGTAAAACCATGTTTTCGCATGACTTTGATGAGATAAGCCCGATTAGCAATCAGTTGTTCAGGTAGTTGGACATAGTTTGGAGAAGCTTTCTCCGAAAAGTCGTCATAGTCGGTAGGCATCTTAATTTCCTCTTTGGTCTTCAAAATAACTAAGGTCAGATCAATTGCAGCACCACGATTATGTCGTGATCCACTCCAGGGAGCCGCAACATACTGTGTGTCTTCAACAAGATTCCAGAATTTCAATGTTGCCTGATAAGGACGATATGCATCAAATATTTTAATTCCCATCCCATGCCTGCGCAGTTCTTTTTGCACCGAAGCCAAGGCTTTGGCAACCGGTCGGCGTGCAAATGCTTTTGGCAGATCATAAACCACTTTGTGGGTGAAATTATTCGGTGTGGCATAGCGGATGTCAAGAATTATATCGGGTATCACTTCAGAGAGATCGACGAATTCATTGTCTGGATTTGCCGAAACTTCTGATTGATATTTTTCAATACTATTGGTTAGTGGCAGGTTATAAGGATTCGTAACAGACTGACTGAAAGCGAAAACCGGGGCCAGAAGAAAAAATAGTAATTTGAACATGTGTATGGAAATCAAATATGGCACAAATTTACGAAAAAGCACTGATTCGGAGCGCTATCTGTAAACGAGTTTAATTAGTGAAAGGAAGGAGGCGTATTCATGAGGGCGGTATGTTTTAAAAAGGGTTTATAGATGGATAATCCGGATTCAACCCCTTCGGGGCTGATTTGTTGTTTTCATTTTATCCCCGGGTTTCGCCCGGGGTTATTGAGATTCAGTTCTCCTAATTATCGTTCAGTTTTATTGTCATTCAACCCTTTCAGGGCTGATCCTAAAATCTTTCGTTTCCAGTTAACACACCTTGATATTGAAATTAAGCCTCTGAGCATCGATAATCGATATCATTTTTTTACTGATTTACTCAAGGATTCGATATTTAGATTCAACCTTGCCATTTTTTTTCCGGACATTTGTCACAGGATTGATAACAATCATGTTTCAAATCAATCCTTTAGGGCCATGATAAATTTCATTTTAAGTTTAAGTAAATTCAAAGTTATTAATTTCTGATTTAAAATCCTTAGTTTTAAGGCACTATTTATTATTTTTATACCGGAAACAATTAAGAATGCATTCAGATCGAAAATACATAAAACGCAGAATAAGAGGTTCGTATATAACATCGACCCTGAGTCTGATGCTCGTTATGTTCGTCTTAGGATTATTGGGGATAGTTGTGTTATATGCCAACCGGCTTTCCGATTTGATAAAGGAAAACATTGGTTTTGAAATTATTATGAAAGACGATGTGAAAGAAGCCGAGATCGTGAAACTGCAAAAATCGCTCGACATCTTACCTTCGGTAAAATCTACAGAGTATATCACAAAAGAGGAAGCTACCCATCGACTGATCACTGATTTAGGCGAAGATTTTGTAAAATGGGTTGGCGAAGATAATAATCCATTATTGCCTTCAATTGATGTTCGGTTCAGGGCAGCCTGGGCAAACAATGATAGTTTGGCTATTATCGAAGGACTATTATTGGCCGATAGCCATGTTAAAGAAGTTTATTATCAAAAATCGTTGGTTCATAGCATTAACAGCAACCTCGCACGGATCAGCTTTGTTTTATTTGTTTTCAGCGCCTTGCTGTTGTTTATTGCCATTGCCTTGATAAATAATACGATACGCCTGTCGGTTTACTCGAAACGATTTATCATTCGAAGCATGCAACTTGTGGGTGCCACCGAAAATTTTATCCGTACTCCGTTTGTATTCAGAAGTGTTTTACATGGTATTGTTGGTGCGCTTATTGCTGAATTCTTACTCACCTTGGTATTGCTTGCCACTGGTGAAAATATTCCTGATTTATTACTACTAAAAGACATAAACCTGATACTGCAATTGTATGGAGTGATTATATTTATCAGCATTACTATCTCGGCTATCTCTACCTATTTCGCAATAGAGAAATACCTTCGGTCGAAAACCGATGATCTGTTTGCCTGAGTGAAAACCAAATCATAAAAAAACCTGTATCTTTGAGCAAAATTTTCGTTAAGATGATGAACACTAAATTCAATAGCAAAGAAAAAACCACCGATACACCGAACGAGGATGCTTTCGCTTTCACGCGTGAGAATTACAAATGGGTTCTTATTGGATTGGCATTCATTCTGATAGGATTTGTCATGATGATTGGTGGTGGATCCGACAATCCGGATATCTTTGGTAAAGGTATTTTTAGTTTTAGTCGCTGGACCCTGGCTCCACTATTGGTGTTGGCCGGTTATGCGATTGAAGTATATGCCATTATGAAAAAGAGCAAAAACTAAAAGATGACCTTTTTTCAAGCCATTGTTATTGCTATTGTTGAAGGCATTACCGAGTTTTTGCCAATTTCTTCAACCGGACATATGATGATAACCCAGGAGTTACTTGGGATGGAAATCACCGATTTTGTGAAAGCCTTTACCGTAAATATTCAATTTGGTGCAATCTTATCAGTAATCGTATTGTATTGGAAAAAATTCTTCCAGACAGTCGATTTTTATTATAAACTCTTTATTGCCTTTATTCCTGCCGCCATCCTCGGTTTTATTGCAAGTGACTTTATTGATAGCATGCTCGAAAATGTTGTGGTCGTTGCTGTTACCTTATTATTGGGAGGTATTGTGCTGGTATTTGTCGATAAATGGTTTAATAAAAAAGAAACTATTGAAACAATTAGTTATCCATCAGCATTCAAAATCGGACTATATCAGTGTATCGCCATGATACCGGGTGTTTCGCGCTCAGCAGCCACAATCATTGGTGGAATGACTCAGAAACTTGATCGTAAAACAGCAGCCGAGTTTTCGTTTTTCCTCGCTGTACCAACGATGTTTGCAGCTTCTGCATACAAATTGCTTAAAAACTACCAGACCATAAGCAAGGATGATATCGATATATTATTGGTTGGCAATGTTGTAGCCTTTGTTGTAGCCTTATTGGCGATCAAAACCTTTATTGGTATTTTAACCCGATATGGATTCAAATACTTTGGTTATTACAGGATTATTGTAGGTTTGGTCATCCTTGTGATGGTTGCTCTGGGATTTGAATTAGCAATAGTATAATGGCATTCGATTTCGAAGGGGGCGAGTTATTACTGATCGACAAACCAATCGAATGGACTTCATTCGATGCTGTTAATTTTATCCGGTCATTTTTAAAACATTCCTATAAAATCAAAAAGCTGAAAGTGGGTCATGCCGGAACGCTTGATCCATTAGCAACCGGATTACTGTTGGTTTGTACAGGTAAAAAAACCAAGACAATCCAGGATTTACAGGATATGGATAAGGTTTATACCGGAACCATATTACTCGGTCAAACCACCCCTTCCTATGACCTTGAATCGGAACCAGATGCATTCTATTCAACAGAAAACATCACCGAAGCGGCAATTGAAGCTGCGCGACTGAAGTTCATAGGCACGATCGAACAGGTGCCACCGATCTTCTCTGCGATAAAAATCGACGGTAAAAGAGCCTTTTTATATGCGCGTAAAAATCAGGATGTAACCATGATTGCGCGTAAGATTACGATAAGCAATTTCGAAATTACGAAGGTTAATCTTCCTGAAATTGAGTTTAGAGTCGATTGCAGCAAAGGAACCTATATACGAAGCCTGGTTCATGATTTTGGAGCTGCATTGAACAATGGTGCCTGTTTGAAAAGTCTTCGCCGAACCCGGATTGGCAATTACGCTGTTGAGGATTCGTTAACCATCGACCGCTTCAGGGAATTGGTATTGCAGGAGCAAACACTTAATAATTCTTAAAAATACCTTAAAAACATTGTTAAATTCTGTATCGGAAACTTTTTCCTTGACATCGCCTGTATGCTGGGTTACTTTTGCATATCCTATAAAAATAAAGCTTCAAACAGAAAGTGGATTTATTTAAATCTAGTTGGAATTAATTATTGAGCTAATGAAACTATCACAATTCAGGTTTAACCTGCCCCCGAACCTCATCGCGAGCCATCCTCCCAAAAACAGGGATGAATCACGATTGATGGTTCTCAATCGTAAGGATCAAACAATTGAACATCGGATATTCAAGGACATTCTTGAATATTTCAGAGATGGCGATGTGTTTGTACTGAACAATACCAAAGTTTTTCCTGCCCGGATGTATGGCGAAAAGGAAAAAACAGGAGCAAAAATTGAAGTCTTTTTATTGCGCGAATTGAATCGGGAAAGTCGTCTCTGGGACGTTTTAGTCGATCCGGCACGCAAAATTCGTATTGGTAACAAACTTTATTTCGGCGATGACGATTCATTGGTGGCCGAAGTAATTGATAACACCACCTCACGTGGCCGAACATTACGTTTTTTATTTGATGGACCATATGAAGAGTTTAAAAAGACCATTCAGGGTCTTGGAAAAACACCACTTCCGAAAATTCATGACCGTGCTGTAGAACCCGAAGACGAAGAAAGATACCAGACTATTTACGCCAAACATGAGGGTGCCATAGCAGCTCCAACAGCTGGTATGCATTTCAGCCGTGAGTTGATGAAACGTCTCGAAATCATTGGAGTTTCGTTTGCTGAGGTAACACTTCATACCGGTATGGGAAACTTCAGAACCATCGAGGTTGAAGACTTAACCAAGCACAAGATGGATTCGGAAGAGATGTATATCACAGCTGATAATGCGGAGATCATCAATGCCGCTAAAGCCCGGCGCAACTCAGTTGTTGCTGTTGGGACAACTACAATGAAAGCGCTTGAATCGGCAGTTACCATGCCTAATCATATCAAGGCAGTGAGCCAATGGACGAATAAATTTATTTTTCCGCCTTACGATTTTGGAATGGCCGATGCTATGATCACGAACTTTCATTTACCTAAATCACCTATGATGATGCAGGTGGCTGCCTTTGCTGATTACGACTTTCTGATGAAAGCCTATAAAGAAGCAATCACTAACAAATACAGGTTCTTTACCTATGGCGATGCCATGTTGATTTTGTAAAAGAATACTACCATTTGACGATTGAAATGTCATAATAACCTGAATTCGCCTGGATTTTTGCAAGTAATCCAGGCGTTTTTTATGTGATTAACTATGTATTCTTGTGCTCACAAACGCAATTTTTCTAATTTTGCCCCATGATAAATCAGGAAGACTTTTTTAAGAAAATCACTTCACATGCCAAGGAGTATGGCTTTGTGTTTCAATCAAGTGAAATATATGACGGACTGAGTGCCGTTTACGATTACGGCCAAAACGGTGTTGAATTAAAAAACAACATCCGCAGTTATTGGTGGAAAGCCATGGTGCAGTTTCATGAAAATATTGTTGGGCTCGATTCAGCGATCTTTATGCATCCCACAATCTGGAAAGCCTCTGGCCATGTGGATGCCTTCAACGATCCGTTGATCGACAACAAGGATTCGAAGAAACGTTACCGTGCTGATGTTCTGGTTGAAGATCACATGGCAAAAATTGAAGATAAGATTACGAAAGAAGTCGAAAAGGCTGCTAAACGGTTTGGCGAAACATTCGACGAAAAGCAGTTTCGTGAAACCAATGCGCGTGTACTCGAATATACAACGCAGTTGGATGAAATCAGTAAACGATTGTATGGTATTATGGAAGCCAACGACCTGCCAGCTTTTAAACAACTTATCGAAGACCTGGCTATCGTTTGTCCTGTTTCGGGTTCGCGCAACTGGACCGAAGTACGCCAGTTTAACCTGATGTTTTCGACCCAGATGGGATCGACTGCCGAAGGCGCCAGCGAATTGTATCTTCGTCCCGAGACCGCCCAGGGTATTTTTGTTAACTACCTGAATGTTCAGAAAACCGGCCGGATGAAGATCCCTTTTGGGATTGCCCAGACGGGTAAAGCATTTCGTAATGAGATTGTTGCCCGACAGTTTATCTTCCGTATGCGTGAGTTCGAGCAGATGGAGATGCAATTTTTCGTGAAACCTGGCGAAGAACTTGAATGGTTCGAATATTGGAAAAAAGAACGCATGAAATGGCATCTCTCACTCGGCATTCCTGCTTCGAAATATCGTTTCCACGACCATGAGAAATTAGCACATTATGCGAATGCCGCCGCAGATATTGAATTTAATTTTCCATTTGGGTTTAAAGAACTTGAAGGGATTCATTCACGCACCGATTTCGACCTGAGTGCACATCAGAAATTCTCCGGTAAAAAAATTCAATACTTCGATCCGGAACTGAATGAAAGTTATGTGCCTTATGTTGTGGAAACATCAATCGGATTGGATCGTATGTTTTTGACAATATTAAGTAATTCTTATACCGAGGAAACGTTAGAAGATGGCTCTGAAAGGGTTGTGTTGAAACTACCTGCTGTGCTTGCGCCATACAAGGTTGCAATTCTTCCGTTGATGAAAAAAGATGGCTTGCCTGAGAAAGCCCGTGAGATCATGGATACGTTGAAACAGGATTTTATGTGTCATTACGAAGAAAAAGATGCCATTGGCAAACGATACCGTCGTCATGATGCAATCGGAACACCTGTTTGTATCACGGTTGATCATCAGACGTTAGAAGATCAGACTGTAACAGTTCGCGACAGGGATACCATGTTGCAGGAGCGCGTACCCATCGGTAAACTTTCAGATATTATTCGCAGTAAAGTAAAAAATTAACGAAAGTATTTTTATAAAACGAAAGACTGCCAGATTTCTGACAGCCTTTGTTATTTACATTTATGATGGAACTATTTGTTATTAAATGCCGTCATCGTAAGCTGAACGCCTACACTTACATAGCTTTTAATCATTTCGGCAGCAATATCGATTCTTGGTTCGATGATATCTGATTCCTGTCGTGACCATTCTCCCAACACGTAATCAATCTGTCGTCCGCGGGGAAAATCGTTTCCAATGCCAAATCGAAGACGGGCAAACTCATCCGATTGCAAGGTTTGAATGATATCAATAAGTCCATTGTGGCCGGCCGCACTTCCTTTCATCTTCATACGTAACTGTCCGGTTGGCAAGGCAATATCATCAGCAACCACCAATATATTTTCGATGGGTATATTTTCTTTCTGCATCCAATACTGGACCGCTTTACCGCTCAGGTTCATATAGGTTGTTGGCTTAATAACCACCAATGTTTTACCACGGTATTTTATTTTCGCTGTTTGTGCCAGGCGATTGGTTGTAAAACTGCCTTCGCCTGAATTAACCAATTTATTGGCAACCAGGAAACCGATGTTGTGACGCGTATTCACATACTCGGCACCAATATTTCCCAGACAGGCGATCAGGAATTTCATTACGGGTTAAGTTACGAAAAAAGGTATAGGTAATTAAACCTATACCTTTGTTATTTTATTAAAAATCAGCGATTAAGCATTTTCTTCAGCAGGTTCTTCATCAGCAAGGGTAATCCCGCGGGCTACCTTTACATCAAGAACTACATTATTCGGGAGTTCGAGGATAGTGAGGTTTTCAAAACTCAGATCTTTTACTTTAACTCCTTGTCCAACATTTAGTTTCGAGATATTGATTTCGATAAATTCAGGAATTTTTGCAATCAGTCCTTTTACTTTTAAGCGGCTGAGTTTCACTTTCAATTTACCACCACGTATTACACCAGGGGAGGTACCGGCAACTTTAACCGGCAAGGAGACAACGACTGGTTTGTCAGCTTCAACCTGATAAAAATCGGCATGTAACACATTGTCTTCAACCGGATGATATTGAACATCTTTCAGGATGGCATCATACGATTTGTCGCCGATAGTAATTTTAATAAGGAATGTTTCAGGGGTGAAAAGAATGGCTTTGAAATTCACTGCATCTGTCGAAAAATGAACTTGTTCTTTACCGCCATACAACACACAAGGCACTTTGGCCGCGTAGCGTTGCATCTTAGCATCTTTTTTCCCTACGTTCTCGCGAAGAGAACCGCTCAATGATACTGTTTTCATGATTTTGTAATGATTAAATAATTATTTAGTTGAAAATTGAAACAACGAACTGATCGATTCAGAATTCTCGACGCGACGAATCACCTCGGCAAACAGATCGGCTGTTGACAATACTTTTATTTTACTTACTTCTCTTTTTAGAGGAATGGTATCAGTAACGACCACTTCGGTAAATGGTGAGTTTTCGATTCTATCGATCGCTTCTCCCGAGAAAATTGGGTGAGTGCAGAATGCCCTGACACTCGAAGCTCCATTGTCCATGATTAATTCACCGGCTTTCGTGATTGATCCACCTGTGTCGATGATGTCGTCAATCAAAATAACATCACGGCCTTTTACATCCCCAATCAGCGACATCGATTCAACAACATTGGCTTTAGCCCGTTGCTTGTGACAAATCACAAATCCGGTATTGAGCATCTTGGCATACGACGCGGCACGGCGTGTTCCACCGGTGTCGGGCGATGCCATTGTAACATGCGGCAGATTGAGATTTTCGATATATGGTAAAAAAATATTTGAAGCAAAAAGATGATCAACAGGAACGTCAAAAAATCCCTGAATCTGATCGGCATGAAGATCGATGGTGATAATTCGCGTGATACCCGATGTGCTGAGCAAGTTCGCGATTAGTTTGGCGGCAATAGAAACACGTGATTTATCTTTCCGGTCCTGACGGGCAAATCCGAAATAAGGAATAACGGCGGTTATTTTTCGGGCCGATGCACGACGCGCGGCATCTGCCATCATCAATAACTCAAACAGATTTTCGGTTGGGGCGAAAGTTGACTGAACCAAGAATACATCACGTCCACGTATGTTCTCTTCAAATGAAGGCTGAAATTCGTTGTCAGAAAAAACTGTAACCGTACTCTTGCCAAGTGGTGTTCCATAACTTGCGGCGATTTTATGAGCAAGATATTCGGTGGCCCTTCCGGCAAAAATACTAACCATTGGTTCTGACATGATGTATTGTATTAGTGATAAATCGCGTGCAAAAGTACAAATTCCTGTGCAATCGGCAAGCTAATCCTTATCTTTAAATATTTATCATACAAAAATGTGATATTCAGTATGTTGAATTGTATCAAATTGAAAATACCAATTCCGTAAGATATTTTACTTACCAAATTCAGGTCGATCTGTTCGACATGGTTTCGAATCAATAGTATATTTTCAAACCAGGCCTTGTTGTTCGAAGTTGATTAATCTGTTTGCTTTTGATTTTCGTCTCGAAACATTTTAATTGTTTCAGATTAGGAAGTACATCTGCCGGACTTAATGATTTTATATCGGTGTTGTTAATCGATAATTCTTCAAGTTTAGAGAGCGAGGCTATTGGTTTGAGCGATTTAATGTGTGTTCCGCCAATATTCAGTATCTTCAGATTGATGAGGGATGCCACCGGCGATAAATCACTGATGGGTGTATTTTCTATATTGAGTAACCCGAGTGTCAGCACATTGGCAATGGGTTGAAGGTCAGCGACGGGATTGCCTGGTATTTCAAGTTTTTTCAGGTATTTGAGATCTGAAACCGGGCTAAGGTCATTTACCATGGTTCCTTTGATAAAGAGTTCCTCTAACAACAGCAAACGACTAATTGGAGATATTGAATTAATTGCCAGATTATCAGTCAGTTCAAGCTTTTTTAAATCAGCAATTGCCTGAAGTTGGACTGCATTTGGATTAATATCGAGGCTGATTGCGTTACGGAAAACATCTTTCCAATCCTGTGTCAGATTGTTCCACCAGACATGAAGTACCTCTGATTGAAAGATAACCTTGACGTCGGGTTGTTTGCCTAATAAAGTGGTAACTGTTTGTTGGTTCAACCGGCTGCTGTCGGCCAAAATCAAACGCAATTGCGTTAATCCACCCAATGCATCAAGATTGTCAATCCGTGTATTTTCGATGTTCAGGGTTTCCAGATTGTGCAATGACGACAGATCATTGATATTGGCCACACGCGTATTCGAAATGTCTAAAGTAGTTAATTCACTTAGGTTAGCGATGGGGGCGAGGTCAGTGATTTCAGTTTTTGAAAGTAACAAGGTGTTCAAATTTATCAAACGGCCGACAGGGTCGAGGTTTTGCAAATATCGGTTACCACTCAGGTCGAGTTTGTTCAAATTAATTACCTCGTGCAATTCTTCTGGATTAGGACTGGCGCTTATTTTGGCTTGTTCGCTAAGGATAGCCTTCCAATAAATCGGGAGTCCTTTCCACCAATTGGTCAGTTCCTCAGTTTCATAAATCACCAGACAACCAGGTTTGATACGTGTAAATGCTGTTGCGATGGCAGAGGTAATACCGGTTCTTTCACAGTAAACTTTCTGAATAAGTGGCAATCCGGCCAGATCGTCCAGATTGCTGATATTGGTATTATTAAATTGAATCGTTTTTAATTCCTTCATATTTCTCACCGCCTCCAGCGATGAAATCAATGTATTATCGAGGTTCAGCACTTCGAGGATTCCAAGGTTTTTTAATGGACCAATATTTGAAACTGATGTGTTGCTGATATCGAGAATCAATAAAAAAGTAAGATCACTTAAGGCGTTTACATCGGTAATTTTGGTGCCGGAAGCACGTAACGACTGCAATGTTTTCATTCCCGAAATTGGCGCCAATGAAGTAATTTCGGAATTGAAACAATATAATTTTTCGAGTTGTTTGAATCCAGAAAGAATACGTATATCCTCCAACGGAGTATTAAAACAATGTATCTCTTTGATATTGACTGAATATTGAAGTGGTGTAAGATCCGAAACCTGGGTGTTCGAGAAGTAAATGGCATCGAGTTGATTCAGGTTGCGCAATGGCGATAGGTCGCCAATCACGGTATTCGAAAAGTCGATTAATTTTAATTCAGTAAGTTCTGAAAGTGGTTCCAAATCGAAAAACTGGAATTTATACGAGATATTCACTTCTTTTAACTGCGTAAATCCTTTGAGTTTACTGTATATTTCCGAAACATCGGTAAGCAAGGTGTCAGGCATTAAAACACCGCTTGTATCGTTCAGATAGAGTATCGTATCGGGCCGGTGACCGTGTAGTATGCCAATCTCCGACAAAAGAAGCGTATCCTGATTCACTACCATAAACGAATCATTACGGATCAGGCTGTGCATGCGGTTAACGATGATGGCATCATCGGTAAGCCCGACCAATTTTGTAATGGGTAAGGTGTCGTTTACCATGATATTTGCGCCAAAAAAATCCTTCCATTCTGTGGCCATATTTCCCCACCAGGAAGCAAGTTCTTCGCGTTCGTTGATCTTTGTCGTATAATAGCTTACAATTTTTAGCTCCTTTTGTATAGGATTGAGGTTGATTTCGATAAAGCGCTGACGCGAATTTCCCACCGTTTCATTGTTAATTGTTTTGGCATCGAGCTTGCGCATAAGGCTCACTTTGAAATAGATTTCGTTATTTGAATTCACCAATTGCTCCACCTTTTGAATGTCGAAAGTGAACCTGGCCTCGGTAAAGAAAAAATCGACATCCTTCAGATAAGCCTGAACATCTTTATTGATATTTGTTTGACGATATTCATCAAGGTCGTCTTCAATCTGAACCTTGTCGTCTTTAAACATCTTTATATAACTTTCATTAATCACGATCTCTTTTTCCTGAACTGTGGCTGAAGGATCGCCCAAAAAGTTGAGTGTTCCTTCGAAATACGAAACCAAATCGCGGGTTTGTTGCGCATAATCTTCTGCTTCCAAATCAGGCTGTGAAATGGTATCCTGACAGTAAGCGCCAGATAAACAGTGTATTGTGAGTAAAAACGTAATGAAGAGTAAATTTATTTTTCTCATGGTTCGTAAAACTTAATTAATGGTCCTTTTTCATTTTCTTTAACATACATCAGGTTTGAAATTAACCAGCCGGTGTTGTTGCCCTTACGGTTGAAATAGGAAATCTCGAAATACCAGTTTGGCATCTGAAAAACATGGAATTTCATTGTGTCAACACTCTTGAATTTCATTCTTCCAAGTTTCACTTCATAAAAAAACAGACTCAGATAATCAGGTTGAAAACTATGTGAGGC
>JABFQW010000035.1 GCA_013141455.1 Bacteroidales bacterium | reverse complement strand
GTTTATACGAAACTGATCCGTAGTTTTGCAGAAATCATACAGATGAATAATTTCAGTTGTATGTTTTACGAATAAGATGTAACTTTATGACCATTCTGATTGATATTTTGTGTTAAACAGTATCACTGACATCCGGTGAATTTGTCGCATCGGTTAATTTAACCAAACCTAAAGAGAAATGAAGAAAAACTATTCTCAAGTCCTGTGCCTGATATTATTACAATGTTTATTTGTGAAAAGTGCGGTATCGCAAGATAGCCTGGCGACAAAAGTTGAATTAAATGTTGGCATCGATTTCGCCTCACAGTATGTATGGCGCGGATTAGTACTAACCGAAGGACCCGTTATACAATCAACAGCCGAAATAACATTAAACAATTGGAACTTCGGTTTGTGGGGCTCCGTTTCACTCATGGCACGTGAGAATAAGGAATTAGATGCTTATTTGAATTACAATTTTAAAAATTTCGAATTTACTGTTATCGACTATTTCGTGTATTCTGACAGTTTAACACCCTCCTATTTCAAGTATCAGAAAGAGAATTCAGCACATACCATCGAAATAACCGGGGCGTTTGCTGATTTGGAAAAATTTCCATTCCGGTTTTTGGCTGGCGTCAATGTGTTCGGCGACTCAACGAATTCGACTTACTTTGAGGCCGCCTGGTGTAAACAACTCGGGCAAACTGATGTTGAATTAGTGGCAGGTTACACTCCCCAGACGGGTTACTACGACGAAAGCAAAAATGGTTTTACAACTATTGGAGCCAACTTCCATCGGGAAATCACACTGAATGAGCAAATTGCACTGAATTTAAAATTTTCGGTCTTTTATTCGCCACTCATCAAACAAACACATTTTGCGATAATTATCGGATTATACTAAAATGGGCACACAACGAAAAATCCTTCAAATGCTTCTGGTAGCCATGCTTCTTGTGATGCTGGTCGGAATTATTGCAACACAATTCAACGCCAAACGCGAACAACTCATCATCGACTATAACCTGATTGAGTTAAACCGAAGGACAAAAGCAGTAATTAAAGAACAGGAACACAAAATATATCAGGTAATCTATGACTATACCTACTGGGATCCATTTGTTGAATTTATTAAAAGTTATGATCAGGCATGGGCCGAGGAAAATATAACTTCATCAATATATTCCTTTAAATTGGAAAGTGCCTGGATAGTTGGTTTAGATGGCAATTTACTCTTCCAGGCTTTTGACAGTACACAAAACGAGATAAGTTTGAAATTCGATAAGAATATGTTACTCCAACTTCATGAAAACCGGTCGATTAATTATTACGAAAACGTAGGCGATGACTTGTTCATGATACAGGGAGCAACCATTCACCCGACAAATGATCCCGGCAAACTGACCAACCCTCAGGCTTATTTCTTTATGGTTAAGCGTTGGAATGATGAAATGATTCAATCTGTTGAGGCAATTTCGGGCTGTAAGGTCACCAAATTATTGAACCGACCCGATTCAAAAAAAGAAGTTAAATCAGATTCGATTAGTGTGATACAGGTGATGAAGTCGTGGGACAAACAGGATGCGGGTTATTTAGTTTTTAAAACTGAATTAGGTGTAATCCATCTTTTGCGAAGAATAACGATACAAATGGAATGGCTATTAATTGTTTGCACCATTGGAATATTTATATTTTTAGGTTATTTATTGACACGTCTTGTTACCAGGCCTCTTAGTTTGGCAAGCGAAATCATTGAAAATGAGGATCTGAGCAAGATCAATCAATTGAAGAAAAATAGTCAGGATTTTGAACGAATCGGCCTTCTGATAGAACAGTTTGTTAAGCAAAAAAAAGATCTGGTTCATGCCATGAATCTGGCAAAAGCAAGTGATCAGATAAAAACCGAGTTCCTTAATAATATTTCACATGAAGTACGCACACCGCTCAATGGAATAATAGGCGCATCAACTTTATTATCGGAACCTGATATTTCGCTGGAGGTTCGCGATGATATGATCGCAATCATGAATGAAAGTACACAACGGCTGTTGCGTACCATCACCCAATATATGGACATTTCACTATTATCTTCCGATAATATGCCGCTTTATCCGGTAATAACCGGCTTGCCCGCCATACTCGATCCGATACTCGACGAACACAAAGCTGCCTGTCAACAAAAACAAATAGAATGGATTGTTGAGTTCCCAACTAACTATAGTCATATCAAACTATTGACTGACAAAAGTTTAGTTGAAAAAATTCTAAATCATCTGCTCGATAATGCGATAAAATTTACCGATAAGGGTTCTATAACATTCAGCCTTCAAATAGAACAATCACTTCTTGTGTTTTGTGTAAAAGACACCGGAGTTGGTATTGACCAGAAAGTGAAACCCCATATTTTCAAAAATTTCACCCAGGAAGACGCGAGTAATTTACGCCGTTACGAGGGAAGCGGATTAGGGCTTGCCATCTGTTATAAAGCGGCCCAGCTCTTAGGTGGTGAAATTTGGTTCGATTCGGAAAAAGGAATAGGCACCGAATTCTTTTTTGAATTGCCTTATGAAGATGACATGTTACTATCGAAAACTGACGTAAATTTACCGCAAACAAATCATAATATGGTCAATCAATTGGTATTGATAGCTGAAGATGAAGATTCAAATTTTCTGATACTTGATAGAATAATACATAAGTACTTTAACGTTGATATAGTACGCGCTTTAAACGGAATTGAAGCTATTGACTATTGCCGAAAGAATACGATTCCATGTTTAATTTTGATGGATATTAAAATGCCGCTCATGGATGGATACGAAGCAACCGGGATAATTAAGCAACAATTCCCTAATGTTCCTATCATTGCCGTAACTGCTTATGGTTTAAGTGGTGATGAACATAATGCCCTTGAAGCGGGCTGCGACGATTATATTTCAAAACCCATCAATACTAAAATTCTATTGGATAAATTAGAAAAGTATCTCGAATATATAACCCCAAAATAATAATTCAGCCAAACAAACCTAAGGGCTCAAATTTCGATAACGATGAAAAACAGAATGTCATGCTGGCTTATAAAGTCATTGATCATGCTTATGTTTGCCTTTTTGGTAAACAGCTGTTTGAAAGATGCACCCAACAACCAACCGAATGTAATTAAGGTAGGCGTATTACTCGGTTTCACCGGCTCAGGCAGCCAAAATGCCAACGACACAAAAGCCTCACTCAATATCGGTGTATCAGAAATAAATACCTATCTCTCTCAAGTCGGGTATCAGGGAACGGTAGAATTGTATTTCGAAGACACCAAAACGGATACTACTGAGGCTAAAATCAAGGCCCAATTGCTTATTGATAAAGGCATAAAACTCATTATAGGGCCCTACACCAGCGCCGAAACCAAGGCTGTGAAAAGCATCACCGATCCCCAGCATGTCCTACTTATTTCGCATTCAGCAGTTTCAACATCATTGGCAATTCCAAACGACTATCTGCTTCGTTTTGTACCGTGCGACACCTATCAGGCCGAAGCAATAAACGCCATGTTTACTTCCGATTCAATCAAGGCCATCATTCCGGTTATTCGGAACGACCTGTGGAGCAATTCTCTAATTAATGCAACAGCCTTACGTTTCACCCAAAACGGAGGTGAAATATTAACAAAGCAGTCATTTGAACCTGGCACAACTGATTTTACTTCGCTGATAACCAACGTGAAGGAGCAAATAACCGAAGGCACAAACCTCTATGGTTCAGATAAAATTGCAATATATCTGATTTCCTATGGCGACGGAACTGACTTTCTGGAAGCATTGGCTGATGCAGGTTCGACCGGAAATATAAAAATCTACGGAGCCTCAGCTTACGCACAGAGCGCCAGCCTTACCGGGAGTAATAAAGCCGCTTCTTTTGCGATTGCCTCAAACCTTCAATGTCCGGTATTTGGTTTCGACGAAACAGCAGCGCATATTTATGAACCCTTGCTCGACAAGATTGAATTAATCACCGGTACCAGGGCGAGTATTTACGCACTCGCGGCTTACGATATACTCTGGAACATGGCTTTAACCACAATTACACATGATTCAAACATTGGTCCTGAGGCATTTAAGACGGCATTCATCGAAATGGCGGCTTCCTATTCTGGTGCCACAGGAAGTGCACGGCTCGATGAAAATGGCGATAGAATGAATGTTTATTATGATTTTTGGTCCGTTGGGATTGAAAACTCAAATTACGTCTGGCAACTATCGGCTAAGTATAATACTACCAACCATTTGCTGACAAAAAACTGAGTTCATTAACCACAAGTTTATTCTATTATAATCAACGTAACTATGGCTAATTACATCATTACCATCGCGTTGGCTTAATATTTTAATTTACCTGATTTTGGATCACTTCCAGCATTTCATCTTGCTCATCCGAGAATCCATTTTGCTGAAAGAGAATCTCTCCGGACTTGTTTAATAAAAAAATGACGTTTGAATGATCGAACCCGCCATTTTCAAGCTTCTTCACTCTAACATCCAACACATTGGCTATCTCCATGGTCGCATCGTGATTTGAGCTGATGAGTGTCCAACTGGCATTCAGCTTGTGTTCAACTGCAAATTCGTTCATCCTTGCCGGGGTATCTCTATCAGGATCCATACTGATAAGCAAGAAGTTAACCAGCCGAAGTTCGTCTCCCGACAAGCCTGATTCGATGCATTGCATATCAGCAACAATGCGTGGACAAGCCGATTCACAATGTGTGAATACCATAGCTGCAATTGTAATTTTTCCGGCAAAATTTCGCAACTGAACACTGTCGGACTCCTGTGTTATCCATGTCGAACCAAGGTTGTAAATAGATTCACCCGAAATCGCTTTATCGGTTTCCGTCGTTTTTTTTGTACTGCAACAACTTTTCGATTTAGTTTCGCTGTTGTCGTTGCACGAAGTCATTACAGTTGAAAAGAGCAAGAACAGAATGATTGGAATTTTCATAATTTTATTATTTAACACACCTGAAACCTAAGTTACCAAGGCAATATTTCGCCTTTATACTCGAACGTAAAGCAAAACGCATGAATGACGCATAATTGTTGATGTCATTGGAAGCGAATGAACCACCGCCACAAAAGAGGTTGTTATCCAGACTGCTGTTGCCTCTCGATTCACCCGTTGTTAAGGCGCTGTTGAAATCGTAAGTCCATTCCCACACCAATCCATGCATATCATAAACCCCGTAAAAATTTTTAAAAGTGGAGCCAATTGATGGCAAAGTGGTTGGGTTTGGTTTTGTCACCCAGTTCAATACCCATTGGTTAAATTCAGGATCTTTCGCTGCATCGCCCCTTGTTTTACTTGCCCTGGCTGCAATTTCCCATTCTGCCGTTTCGGGCAATCGTTTTCCCTGGCATTCACAGTATTTTTTGGCCGCGAACCATGATACATTTACAACCGGGCTGTTTGCAATATTGGTGTCAAAAATCATATCCGATTTCCACTGATTCAGATAGTTGCTATCGGCGAAAACACTTTTCACCACGCTTTTTTTCCAATCGGGATTGCTTTTAACAAACGCCAGATAATCGGCATTTGTGACGGGATAAACATCCATATAAAAGCTTTTTACATCCGTTTTTTGAACATTTTTTGAATACAACGGAAGATAGGAGCCACCTTCGATCAGAACCATTTGGCCAGGCAGTGACTGACTTTGACAATAAACACCAGATCCAATAAATAAGACCAATATCACCAGCACTATTTTCATCAGATTATTTTCTAAGTCTGACCACATCAGCAGCATCAAACTCACCGCCTTTGTTGCCAAAGTTATTGAGCACATACGTAGCAACGGAAGCGATTTGGTTATCACTCAGCGATTGTTTGGGCATTACGCCATCAAACTTTTTACCGTTGACAGTAATCGGACCAGTAAGACCATGTGTAATTGTTTGAATGATAATTTCGGGATTCGATGCAAAATAGTCGGAATTAACCAATGGGGGGAATGCTTTTTCAATTCCTTTGCCATCGGCCTGATGGCAGGCAAAACAAATGCTTGCATACAGCGCTTTCCCGATTACGAGTTTCTCATCTTTTGTGAGTGGTTTTGCTGTTTCCACATCCGCTGTCGGCATGCTTTGGATAGCGCCAC
This sequence comes from Bacteroidales bacterium, assembly GCA_013141455.1. GTDB lineage: Bacteria > Bacteroidota > Bacteroidia > Bacteroidales > F082 > CAJBPB01. The sequence continues at coordinate 62,462 of JABFQW010000035.1, read as the reverse complement.
CTTCAGGCTGATAAATCCGATCGTCCTGCTGACCTGAATAAATAGTTTTATTATCCTGACCATCCACCTTGAGTATGCCCAGCGCACCTTTGTTGAAAGCCCTGAAAATGGCATGGTCAACCAAAATGTAATTCCCCGGGACGTCTGATTTAAATTCAGTGATTGCTGAGCCGCCGGGAGGAATCAGTGTTGTTTGAATATTATGGTTCAGTGTACTTCCACCTTCAGGATACACATTATCGAAAATTTCACCAATCACATGAAAACTTGATACTAATCCGGGACCGCCGTTTCCGACAAACAAACGCACCGTTTCACCAACATTTGCTTTCAGCGAATTTGCTTCAGTAAGGGCGCCAACCTTGCCATTAAATACAACGTAATCGGGATTTTCATTCAGCGCTTTTTCCATATCGAATTGTTGCAAACCCGATTCGCCATAACCACCCTTGGTGTAAAAATCACCCTGAACTACATAAAATTCCTTGTCAACTGCCGGCAATCCGTCTTTCGGCTCAACCAAAATCATACCATACATGCCATTGGCGATGTGCATACCAACCGGCGCTGTTGCACAATGGTAGATAAACAAACCCGGATTAAGTGCAGTAAACGAAAACTGCGTTTCGTGCCCGGGCGCAGTGAAAGTTGAAACCGCTCCGCCACCAGGTCCTGTAACTGCATGCAAATCAATGTTGTGAGGCAGCTTGCTGGATGGATCATTTTTCAAATGAAACTCAACAAGATCGCCTTCCCTAACGCGAATAAATTTCCCCGGAACCTGACCACCAAATGTCCAGAAATTGTATTTCACACCATCCATCATCTCCATTTCCTTTTCGATGACCTCGAGGTTTACGATCATTTTCGTTGCGTGTTTACGTTTGATTGGTGGTGGAACATCGGGGGCAAATGTTAAAACCGCAACTTCTTCACTGGTTATTGCTTCCGGGATTGAACCGACAGATTGCCTATCGTTGCTGCAAGCCGAGGCAATCAGTAAAACGACTGCCAACGGAATTATGCTTCTGATTAACTTGTAAATATATTTCATGTTTTTAAGTTTTTGCTTTGAGTAATCGTGTTATGTTAAATTTTAAGATACGATCAGGGTAAATAGATCCCGGTAAGATCATCGACCATGGCGATATAATCATCTTTGCTGCGACCTGTTTTAGTTTCATTTTCAACCACAGCAAATTCCAGCTGAAGCCGTTCCTGTTCAGTATTTGTAAGTACTTGATCAGCCATACGAAAAAGCACATTGTTTTCTTTAGCGATATGGCTTTTCAATAACTCAGTATAACCCAGCATATTGGTATAAATATCCTGAAATGCGCATAGATCACCGGTTTTCATCAGCAACATATTTTCAACCATGCCTTTCACAAAAAGGCGGCCTTGTTCATGGTCGTGAAGCATCACCGTAACCGGTCCGCTTTCATTGGAGAAACCTTTCTCAACCAACAAGGGAAACAGCATTTGTTCTTCTTTTGCATGATGCTGGCCATCGGCAAATTCGCGGATTACTTTGATAATCAATTCAAGATGCACTTCATCCGGATTTTCCAACTGTGTTATTCGTTCCATAACTTTTATCAGTCGAAGTATCTGGATATGGTCTTCTTCGAGGTTTTGCGTTGCTGTTTTCATGTTCTGTTATTGAATTATTCGGCTAATTTCAAGGCTTTCGGATAGAGAATATTATTTTCGAGATGCACATGAATGTGAAGATCATCTTCGAACTGTTCCAGCAGTTTGAGGGCTACCCTGTAGGTATTACAGGCGTCCCCGGGTATCAGATAATGATGCGTCAACACATTTATTTTATCCATGGCTCCACCGGCTAACTCATGTTCACCCTGCATACGGGTGATTTCTGAAATAATCGTTGCCTTGTCTTCCTGTGATGGTATCGTAACTGTTGATTTAATGGCGGGAAACAACACCTCTTCTTCCTTCTTTAGGTGTTGAAGTAGTTCAGCGTTTACCTGAGCAAATAAACTTTCCACTTCGATCAGTTCAGGATGATGCTCAGCGTGAACAGAAGCAATTTTCTGTGTATAAAAGACGAGTTCCGGCAGGTTCCTGATAACAAATTTGTGGTGTGTCTGCACAATATAATCGCTCAGGAAAGGGAGTTCCCATTCGTTGAATTTCATGGAGCTGCTTACTGTGGTTTGCGAAAGCGATTCAAGTTGCTGTATAATCTGTTCAACATCCACTCCTTTTTCATGACAGGCATCTTCAATACTTTTATTGCCACCACAGCAAAAATCGATGCCGGCATCTTTAAAAATGGAGGCAGTTCTGAAATCCATGGCGACAATTTCACCTATTGTGTTTCGATCAATTGTTGGTACTAACATAAATGATATTTTTAAATTACGCTGGCAAATATATACAATATTTTTAATAAAAGACTAAAAGGTCTTTTATTATTTTTAATTCTTTTATTTTTATCTTTGTGGCTAATAATTTACAATAAAAGAAAAGCAAGATGTTCAATAAAGAAACGGAATACGCTATCAGAGGATTGGTTTACATACAGTTACAAAATTTTGATGGTCGCCGGCCTGGCATTTCTGAAATAGCTGAACAAATTGATGCGCCTGTTTTTTACACGGCAAAAATATTGCAACGCATGGTCAGGATGGGTTTCGTTGAATCGCAGAAAGGAAAAGGTGGCGGTTTTTATTTTGATAGTCATAAACCAGATCTGCCTCTCAAACAATTAATCGTCGCTACCGAAGGTGATAAATTGTTCAGGGGCTGTGGTTTTGGATTAAACCGGTGTGATGAAGATAATCCGTGTCCATTGCACGAAAAATATGCTCCGGTCCGAAATGCCTTAAATGAGTTGGTGATCGAAAAAAGTGTACAAAATCTGGCACGAAATACCCTGAAAACTGATGAATTATTTGCACCAAGACTGAGGTAGTTAGCAGATAGAGAAGTACCCTGTTGCCCCTCATAATTTAAAGTTATTTCATTTCAAGATGTTACCACATTTATTTTTGGCCAAATCCGGGAACACTTTACCAGATATAAAGTTATTGGAACGCAGGCTATATAATGATAAAGCCCATTCCGGGAAGCCCAATATTGCCGCCAACAGCGAGGCTCTCACTGAAGGAAAATTACAAAAACATCAAATGACAATGGAAGGGTAAAACACAGATTATGAGGTCCTGGTTAGTAATTTTACTTTTGAATCTTTCGGGCAAATCGACCATGAAAAGGCTGGTTGTCAGGTTTCTCTGACAGCGTCCGAGGGTACTGTCAACATCTGATTTCTGAACCAAAACGAAATTGAATTATAAGCACAAAATGATTTTCATTGAATTATACTTTATCTTCGCATCAATATTGTAGAATGATCAGGAAACGAACAGCACTTTTTTTTGTACTACTTGCCAATCTGATATTTTTGGTACAAATTGTTGTATCGCATCATCATCACCAAAATCAGGTTTGCATTGAAAAGTCACATTGTGAATCTGATAGTTACGCACACAATCAAGGTACTCAGGAATCTGACCACCACCACGATAGTGAAAACGGATCTGATTTTTGCAATTTAAAGCAAGCCGTTATTATTCCATCAGTTCAGGTAAAACAAGATCGTATATATTTTAATTCGACTGACAAATACGCAGGATCTCATGATTTTCAGTCGATCCTATTTACCGATGAATTAAATTCATTGGTTCCTAACATTGTTTCAAAAGCACAAATCCCTCTCATAACCTCCTCCTATTCCTATTTTGCTTCAACAACATTAGGTTTACGAGCCCCCCCGGTTTGCTAAATTTTTAGTTTTTGCGAATGATGCAATTAACACCTGAAAATGGTGCCGGATTGCCTTTTTAAGTCTCTTTTCTAAAAATTATACCTGTTACCCATATGTTTAATAAAATCTTCAAACTTGCTGTAATAGCATTTGCTATTGCTGCCTGCAACCAAAGTCATAAGTCGGAAATTCATGATACTCACGACAAAGTAAAATTTCAATACACGACCTATACCAATGATTTCGAACTGTTTGCTGAAGCTGATGCCTTCGTCGTAGGGGAATCAGCAAATGTGCTTGCACATTTTTCAAACCTGCCCGATTTTACCGCTCTGGAAGATGGAAGTATTTCTATTCATCTGATAGTCAACGGAAATGAAATTCATCAAACCCTGGAAAAACCAACACGTCTTGGAATTTACAGCTTCGATCTCAAGACAGAAACTGCAGGAAAAGGAGTATTGAGATTCGAAATAAGTCGGTCGAATCAAACTTTTGAAGTGGTTGTACCCGAGATTATTGTTTTTGCTTCGCATAAAGAAGCGTCCGAAGCAGCCAAAAAGAACCAGATATCCGAAACAAACACGACTGTTTTTACCAAGGAACAATCATGGAAAGTTGAGTTTTCAACCGATTTCCCGCATCAGGAGCCATTCGGCCAGATTATCAAAACTACCGCTCAGGTTCATTCATCACAAGGTGACGAAATCATCGTCACGGCTAAAACCAATGGCATTGTGAAACTTACCGGCAATAATATTTTGGCGGGAAAAGATGTTTCTGCCGGGCAGCATTTGTTCACGGTTTCGGGAGGTGAATTTGCTGATAATAATATTTCCATTAGATATGCAGAAGCCAAAAACAATCTCGAAAAAGCCAGCTCAGAGTACGAAAGATCAGAAGAACTCGCAAAAAATAAAATAGTATCCGATAAGGACCTGCTTACCGCAAAGAACCAATTTGAAAATGCAAAAGCAATATTTGAGAATCTGAACAGGAATTTCAGTTCAACAGGACAAAATATCTCGAGTCCGATGCATGGTTTTATCAAACAGGTCTTCGTTAAAAACGGATCATATGTTGAAGCAGGACAACCCATTGTGACCATTGCACAGAATAAAACCCTCATGCTGCTTGCTGAAGTTCAGCAGAAATATGCATCAATTTTACATTCAATCCACACTGCAACCATCCGAACATTACACGATAACCAAACGTATTCACTTGAACAGTTGAATGGCAAAATAGTATCATACGGCAAAAGCGCCAACGATGATAATTATCTGATTCCGGTTAACCTGCAAATCGATAATAACGGAAACTTTTTAACCGGAGGTTTTGTAGAAATATTTTTGAAAACCCGGACAAATTCAGAAGCCCTGACGGTTCCTGTTACTTCAATATTAGAGGAGCATGGCAGCTTTTTTGTGTATGTACAGATCACTCCCGAACTATTTGAAAAGAGGGAAGTAAAACCCGGTGCTTCTGATGGTTTAAAAATCGAAATCCTGAAAGGAATTTCGATACATGAACGAATTGTCACTAAAGGAGGTATCCTGATTAAACTTGCTCAGGCTACAGGTACGCTGGATGCGCATTCGGGTCATGTTCATTAAAACGCAACTGTTATGCTGAATAATATCATAAAATTCTCGCTGAACAATAAGTATCTTATCCTGCTAAGTTCGGTTATACTGGTAGTTTTCGGGATGAAAACGGCCTCAAATATGGATATTGATGTATTTCCCGACCTCACGGCGCCAACAGTGGTTGTGATGACGGATGCCCACGGGATGGCTTCGGAAGAGGTCGAACGACTTGTCACTTTTCCTATCGAAACAGCTGTAAACGGCGCTACTGATGTCCGTCGTGTGCGATCAGCCTCTTCACAGGGATTCTCCTTTGTTTGGGTTGAATTCGACTGGGGGACAGATATTTTTAAGGCCAGGCAAATCGTAAGTGAAAAACTCATTCGTGTTACAGCCCAGATGCCGATTGGCATAGGTCAGCCTGTTCTTGCCCCGCAATCAAGTGTGATGGGTGAAATATTTTTCATCGGTCTGCAAGCCGACAGTACCAGCATGATGGAGCTGCGCACAATTGCCGAATGGAATGTAAAACCATTGATACTTGCAACAGGTGGTGTATCTCAGGTTACGATCATCGGAGGTGATTTCAAGCAGTATCAGGTTCTTGCAGATCCGCTCAAAATGAAGTACTTTCAAGTAACAATGGCTCAACTGACAGATGTTTGCAGAGAGGTAAGCCAAAACTCTACCGGCGGTGTTGTCAGGCAATTCGGAAATGAATATGTGGTGCGGGGCATAGCACGAACCTCCAATATTGATGAAATTGGTAACTCCTACATCAAATCGAACAATAGTAAACCGGTAAGACTGAATGACGTTGCTGAGGTTAGAATTGGAAGTGCGCCGAAAATGGGTCACGCCTCTGAAAATGCGAAACCTGCCATCATCATTTCCATTTCGAAGCAGCCCAATGCAAATACACTTGATGTGACCCAACGTATCGAAGAGAACCTGGCAGTGCTTCATAAAACGCTTCCGGCCGATGTCAGGTTAGACACAAAAATATTCCGTCAGGCCGATTTTATTGAAACTTCGGTAAATAATGTACAAAACGCTCTCCTCGAAGGCGGAATATTTGTAATTATTATTCTGTTCGTATTTCTGGGCAGTTTCCGCACCACAATTATCTCACTTCTGGCGATTCCCTTGTCATTGCTTGGTGCAATCATTGCCATGAAATTATTAGGGATTACCATCAATACAATGAGTTTGGGTGGCATGGCAATCGCCATTGGCTCGCTGGTTGATGATGCCATCATTGATGTGGAAAATGTTTATAAACGGCTCAGGCAAAACCGGCAAAAAACTGCCGATGAAAGACAATCATCTTTTACCGTCGTTTTCGAAGCCTCTAAAGAAATCAGGGCATCCATTCTAAATGCAACATTGATCATTATGGTGGCGTTTCTGCCATTATTTTTCCTTTCGGGCATGGAAGGCCGTATGTTGCAACCACTTGGGATATCCTTTGTGGTTTCCTTATTTGTTTCTCTCATCGTTGCCATGACGCTTACTCCTCTGTTATGCAATATGATGTTGACAAACGACAGGTATCTTGCACGTAATGAAAAGGAAAAATGGTTGGTACGAAAACTAACATTTTATTATGAGCAATCCCTTTCATGGGCTTTAAATCATAAAAAGAAGGTGATCGTGGCGACATTTGGTTTGTTCGTGGTTTCCATATTTGCTTTCTCCGGATTTGGAAGGAGTTTTTTACCCGGGTTCAATGAAGGCGCCTTAACTTTATCGGTTATAACAAAACCAGGCACCTCACTCGAAGAAAGCAATCGGTTGGGCAATCTTACTGAAACAGAATTGCTGATGATACCCGAAATTTCGAGTACGGCCCGCCGGACTGGCCGAGGTGAATTAGATGAACATTCGCAAACAACAAACAGCGCAGAAATTGATGTGAACTTTAAGTTAAAAAATCGAAGTCAGCAGGAATTTATGGCCGATGTGCGTAAAACGCTGTCACGGATTCCGGGAATCGCTTTTACTGTCGGGCAGCCCTTAGGCCACAGAATTGACCACATGCTTTCCGGTACGAGGGCAAATATTGCTATCAAACTATTTGGTAATGACTTAAATACAATGTTCGTAATCGGAAACCAGATTAAAAGTTCAATCGTGAATATCGAAGGTCTGGTGGATGTAAATGTGGATCAGCAGGTTGAAATACCACAAATCCAGATTCGTGCAAACCGCGATATGCTTGCACAATACGGAATCACGATTGAACAGTTTAATGAATTTGTAGATGCTTCTTTCGGTGGTGAAAAATTATCAGATATCTACGAAGGACAGCGGAGTTTTGATCTGGTTGTCAGGCTAAGTGGTGATTATACCGAAACTATCGATGGTATCCGTTCGGCTTTGATAGATACTTACGATGGCAAAAAGGTCCCGTTAGAGCAAGTCGCTGATATCGTTTCCGTTTCAGGGCCAAGCTCGATCAGCAGGGAAAATGTTCAGCGGAAAATTGTGATCTCTTCAAATGTCGCTGAACGCGATTTACGCAGTGTGGTAGAGGAAATTCAACAAAACATAAACGAAAAGGTAGTTCTTCCCGAAGGTTACAGGGTAGAATATGGCGGTCAGTTCGAAAGTGAATCTGCGGCATCCAGAACACTGATGATTACATCCATACTGGCAATCATGATCATTTTTCTGTTGTTGTTTCAGGAATTTAAAAACTTTAAGCTGGCGGGAATCATACTGTTGAATCTGCCACTTGCTTTAATTGGTGGTGTGTTTTCGATCTGGCTTACATCGGGCGTTTTAAGCATACCGGCTATTATTGGTTTTATAACCCTTTTTGGTATCGCAACCCGCAACGGAATCTTGTTGATCTCAAATTATCAGCAATTGCAGAACCGGGGTATTTCATTATCAGAAACCATCACGAAAGGATCATCCGACCGTTTGAATGCCATTTTAATGACCGCGCTCACTGCCGGACTGGCTCTAATACCACTGGCAATGCGTGGTGATTTGTCGGGCAATGAAATACAAAGTCCGATGGCGAAAGTCATCTTAGGTGGTCTGTTCACCTCAACCCTACTTAACATATATATTGTCCCCATCGTTTACAGCATTTTGCATAACCGTGGCATCATCAAAACCGTAATTAAATGAAACACATATTTTTAACATTTGCTGGCATCGTTGCTGTTTGTTCCGGTGCTTTCCCACAGAAAAGTATCGATAAAATACTGGCCGAAATTGACAAGAACAACACAACACTTTCAGCTTTACGTAAAAGTGCTGAGGCAGATAAAATAGGGAATAAAACCGCTATTTATCTTCAGAATCCGGAAGTTACCTTTAATTATCTCTGGGGCAGCCCAACAATCATCGGTAACCGTACTGACTTCAGTATCAGTCAATCTTTCGATTTTCCGCTTGCTTACAGCCTCAAAAATCAGATCTCCGATCAAAAAAACGAACAGATCGAATTTGAATTTCAGAGACAATACAAATCACTGCTTTTGAAAGCACGAAACATCTGCCTTGATCTGGTGTATTCAAATGCATTAAAATCTGAACTGACAAAAAGATTAGCAAGTGCAAGGCTGATTGCAGATTCATTTAAAGCAAAATTCGATCTGGGTGAAACCAATGTTCTGGAGTACAACAAGGCACAATTAAACCTGTTGAATCTTTACAGAGAAATGGAAAACATTGAGATTGAACGGAAAACATTATTATCAGAACTGGCAGGTTTGAATGGTGGTCAGCCGATTGATTTTCAAGATAGTATTTACCTGGAACCTGTCATTTCCTCCGATTTTGAACAATGGTACATCATGGCAGAACAAAACAATCCGGTGCTGGGCTGGTTAAAAAAAGAGTTGGAAATAAGTCAGAAGCAGGTGAAACTGACTACAGCCATGGGTTTGCCAAAGTTTAAGACTGCATATATGAGCGAAACGGTGGTTGGTGAGAAATTTCAGGGAATAACCGTCGGTTTGACGATTCCAATGTGGGAAAACAAAAACGGTGTTAAGCTCATGAAATCCAAGACAATCGCCTTGGAAAGCATAACCTTCGACAACAAATTGCAGTTCTACAACCACCTTAAATCAATCCATTCAAAAACGATTTCCATCCGGAAGAATCTTGAAGAATACCGGACTAATCTGACCCGGTTTGATAATTCAGAATTTCTGAAAACAGCATTGGACAAAGGTGAAATTTCGTTGATCAATTATATCGTTGAACTTTCCCTTTACTACGAAAATGTGAATATGTCACTTGCGTTGGAAAGGGAATTGCACAAATCATATGCTGAATTGATGCAATATCAATAAGTAATCGTAACATAGGCACAAAGTCGATTTTTCACGGAGTAACTATTCGGCCCTTGATTAATTAAATACAAAATTATAAATGCCACAGATTCACAGATTTATCAAATTTTTCATTCCGACAAGTCGGAATAAAAAATTGCAAATCAGTGAAATTAATGCTTTTCATATATAAACGCCTTAGTTAATAATCTGTGAATCTGTGGCTTAAATGGGGTGAATAGTTACTTCACGGATAATGGTTCTTAAATTTTTGAGTCTGAAAATCGTTTCAAATTACGACATTGTTGATCTTTGTAAAGCAATCTCATTACTTTTGACAAGTTGATTTGCATTTCAAAACTGCCGCTCCAAAAAAACAGGTTATTATTCATAATGAAACGATTTGCGATAATTACAGGTATATTTTCCGGCTTCCTTTTTGGAGTTGCCACACCATTCAGCAAACTTCTGTTGGCGGGCTTAAATCCATTTGAGCTGGCAGGTTTGCTCTATCTGGGGGCTGCCATGGCCATGTTGCCTTATATTTTCCGCAAGACCAGCCAGTTGAAATTACTATTTCGACAGGGCAACAGGACTAAAACCTTTGGAATTATTTTTTTCGGAGGCTTTCTGGGGCCATTGCTTTTATTGGCCGGATTGAAAACCGCCAATGCAGCTTCAGTTTCAATTTGGTTAAATTTAGAATTAGTCGCCACAGCCGTTTTAGGTGTATTCATTTTTAAAGATCATCTCGACAGAAATACATGGGTAGGAGTTGGTTTAACGGTTATGGCAGGAATAGTAACTTCCCTGGGTGAAGGTTCAGGAGGAATAATTTCAGCCTTACTCATTACAGCAGCCTGTATTTCATGGGCAGTTGACAACCATCTGACAGCCTTAACTGATGGTTCATCGCCACAATCAGTTACTTTTTTGAAAGGTATTGTGGCCGGTTCTGTCAACTTACTTATTGGTTCACTTATCGCCAGTGAGCCAATGAAGTTGGGTAATGTTGGTTCTGCCCTATTGGTTGGAATGTTTTCTTATGGGATTAGTATTGTACTATATATTACTTCGGCACAAAATCTCGGTGCAACCAGAGGACAGATTCTGTTCTCAACGTCACCATTTTGGGGCGTGTTTCTATCCTATCTGTTTTATCACGAATCATTTCAGTGGGTTCATATCCTCTCAATTGGCCTGCTGGCACTTGCCGTATTTGTAACTTACGTTTTATCCCACAAGCATTTGCATACGCATAATGCGATGGAACATCTGCATTACCATCAACATACTGACGGGCATCATGACCATACGCATGATGCGGAGACTATTACTGAGGGTATATGGCACTCACATCACCATGCCCATAATCCATTAGCCCACGAACATCCACATTACCCCGATCTGCATCACAGGCATGGGCATGAAGAATCTAAAAAAAAATAAAAGTAAAATCAAATGGAAAAGAAACTATATAAAATTGCAGCCGGTCTGGCCTTATTTACAATTGTTTATAACATCATCGAAGGACTTGTTTCAATCTGGTTTGGGATTCAGGACGAAACGCTCGCGCTCTTTGGTTTTGGTGTCGATAGTTTTATCGAAGTTTTATCGGGCGTTGGTATATCCATCATGATTATTCGCATCCAACAAAACCCGGATAGTGTTAAAAGCAGGTTCGAAATCAGGGCATTGAAAATTACAGGTATAGCATTTTACTTGCTTTCAGCAGGTTTATTGGCAGGGATCGTCTTAAACATCATTAACCATCACAAGCCCGAAACTACTTTTTGGGGAGTAATCATTTCGATTGTTTCAATAGCTGTAATGGTTTGGCTTATGAATGCCAAGAAGAAAATTGGCCGTCAACTCAATTCCGAAGCAATAATAGCAGATGCCAATTGCACCAAAGTGTGTGTTTATATGTCAATCGTTTTACTTGTTTCAAGTTTGATTTATGAGTTTACCGGCTTCGCTTATGCGGATGTTATGGGTGCAGCCGGATTAATCTGGTTTTCTTTCAGTGAAGGCAAAGAAGCCTTTGAAAAGGCAAGAGGAATTGGCTGCGGATGTGGTGAACATTGTCATGGGTAATACAGTATAATGAATTCAAACTGATAACTCAGATAAGATTTCTATACGGTGTAGTGATTCATAAATCTCCAAATTTGAATCCCTTCCGAAAAGCAAAATATTGCCACAAAAACACCAAAACACCAAATTTCACCAATGGTAAAACACTGATTGTGAGTGCTTGGAGTAATTTAGAGATTTGTAGTATTCGTGGCATTTCTTTTTTTAACAATTTTCGGAGTGGGCTCAAATTTCTTACTTAACGAATCAGCGCAGCCTGAAATAGGGAAATCCTTTACATTTGCTATATAATCATAAACATCAAATATATCCACCACCTGAAAAATCTATTTTATGAAATATTGTACCGGTATATTCACAATCACGCTTCTTTCACTTTGGCTACCTGTTTTTAGTCAAACCACCGAATGGCAGACTTTTTATGAAAAATCGGGCGGTATTGCCACGCCAGGCTATGACGAAACAATCGATTTCATCGAACGGCTCGATCAACAATCTGAAAAGCTGAAGATGGGTTCATTTGGTAAAAGTCCGCAACTACGCGATTTGGTTTATATGGTATATGACATCGATGGATTGACCGATCCGGTTGAAATACGAAAAAAAGGAAGGATCATCCTGATGGTGGAAGCCTGTATTCATGCAGGTGAATCGGAAGGAAAAGATGCCATGCTATTGATGTTGCGCGACTTGATCATCAATAAGCAAAATGAGTCGTTCTTCGATAATGTGAGCGTATTGTTTATTCCGATTTTTAATGTGGACGGACATGAAAGGTTTGGCAAATATGGCCGCATCAATCAAAACGGACCAGTTGAAATGGGATGGCGTACCACTGCGCAAAATCTGAACCTGAACCGTGATTTTCTGAAGGCAGATGCACCCGAAATGAAAGCATGGCTGCAACTGTATAACAAATGGTTGCCCGACTTTTTTATCGACACGCATACGACCGATGGAGCTGATTATCAATATGTTATAACCTATGGCCTCGAAACAGGTGAAAATATGGACGCCAACATCAATAGCTGGCAAACAACCGTCTATCTGCCATTTATCAATCAGATGATGGAGAAAAAGAACATTCCGATTTTTCCATATGTCTATTTCCGAAACTGGCACGATCCGCGCAGTGGATTGCTTTCGGGGGTGGCCGGACCCATGTTTTCACAGGGTTATACCGCCACACGAAACCGCCCGGGATTACTTGTTGAAACGCATATGCTAAAGCCTTACAACCAACGTGTTGAAGCCACCAAAGAAATCATTCTGGCCACCATTCAGTTGCTGAATAAGGAGTATCATAATCTTTCAACGCTGATTACCAGAGCAGATGAATATTCATCTTCCAATGAATTCAGGACAAAACCCTTCCCTACCAAATTCACAATCGATATGTCAGATAGTGTGTTGGTTTCATTCAAAGGGTTTGAATATGAGGTTAAAAAAAGCGACTTAAGCGGTGGTGATTGGTTTATCTATGACAATAAAAAACCGGTTGATATGCTGCTTCCGATGTTTGATCACTGCAAACCAACCACTTTTGTAAATCTTCCCGAGGCATATATTATACCTGTTGAATGGCAGGATGTCATCGAACGACTTGAATATCATGGCATAAAGATGAAACCCCTTGATGAGTCGAAGACGTTTGAGGTTGAAACTTATGTTTTTACATCGGCAACCTGGGAAACGAATCCTTATGAAGGCCGTTTCAAATTGTCAGATAAAAAGTTCGAAACCAAAATAACCAAAACACTTTTCTTAAAAGGCAGCATGATCGTACCGATGAATCAACCACTTGCAAAAGTTATAGCCCATTTGCTTGAACCTGATGGAAATGGGTCATTGGTTGAATGGGGACTATTTAACCAGATTTTTGAACAGAAAGAATATGCTGAATCTTACGTAATGGAACCTTTGGCACGTAAAATGCTTGATTCAATCCCCGGATTACGTGCTGAATTCGAGTCGAAAATTAAAAATGATTCAACTTTTGCAAACGATTCCTATGGTCAGTTAAATTGGTTTTATAGCAAAACCCCCTGGTGGGATAATAAATATATGGTGTATCCTATCTGCAGAATAGTCGGTAAACAATAGATAAATGATTGAAAACCAATCACCGGATAAGCTGACTGGTGTTTTGGTTCAAAAGATGATGTCCCATCGAAAGTAAATCTGCCTATTTTGCTTTTGCTGCAATATCCGCCATTGGGATGGTGTTTAGCGCCGCAATTAATTCATTTTCATCAGCAATACCATCGCTGTTCACTGATAACAACGATGTATCGAAGGGTAACTGAACCGTAAACGAAACAACTCCCTTTTCGTCAGTATTTTTTGTAAGCAGGGCTTTATAACCGGCAATCTTGACCTTTTTTTGGTTTGGATCACCCGACATAAAACCAGGCATCGAAATAACCATATTGATCGTTTTGATCATCGGAGAGTCACCTATTATATCAAGACTCAGGCTACCCGTAACGGATTTGTAATTCCGATGAACAGTCAACCCGGCAAAACCTCCGGAGCCACCAGAATAGCTGTCTTCAGCAACAATAGTTGGCATTTTTCCTATTTCAACCGGAAGCATCCCGAGAATCTCCTTCGCGATGATCTGATTTATTTCCTGCAAAGCCTGTTGCAAAGCAAAACGGGTGTTTTCGAGATCACCCGAACTATATGATGCTTTTGCCTGCTCTAATTTTCCAGTTACATCCTGCGCATATCCCTGTATTACAAAGAATTGCAATGCCATTACGGCACAAATGATTATCTTTTTCATTGTTCACCCAATTGTTTTTTTATCTTTTCAATATCAAATTCGTTGGCAGCATCCATAATTTCCTGCTCATTTTCGAAGTTTATTCCTTCAAAAACCATGAGTGAAGTTTGTCCAAAAGGAACATTCAGACTATATCCCGATGATTCATCAAATACCAGCAATGCTTTATAATCTTTATACTTCACTTCTTTTTTATTTGGATCCTGTTCAGTTGAATAAGCACCCGAGTTCCAATACATATTTATCCCGGCAAACATTACGGCATCATTTGAAATGGTAACACTTAGTTGCTGGTCGCCTTTCCGGTAGATGCGTTTGATCACCATACCAACAAAGCCGGAGCCAGTACTTGTTACAACATCCTCCTCCTCAATTTTGGGTAATTTATACGCTTCTTCCGGCAAGTCTTTCAAAACCTGTTTCCCGATTTCCAGTTCCACACCAAACAGAGCCTTACGGGTAGCTTCGCGGGCATCACCGTATTCTTTGTCATTCACTGCTTTTTCGGCCTCACTTATATTTTCGTTTACATCAGGGCCAGCATTCTTTAATGCCGCGCCTTTTGTATTTGTAGGACCGGCAGTTTCAGTTTCTTCATTCACCGGAGGCGCATTCTCTTCTTTCGGTTTATCACCTTCCTTAAAAATTTTTTGAACTGCTTTGTCCTCAGCCTTGTTTTGGATTTTCCGTAGGAGACTCCCTTGTGATTGCGCCTGTGGGCTCAGCAATCCAATGAAGAACAACATAAATCCAAGCCTGATAATGTAATGTTTCATAATTTGTTGCGTTTTAAAAGGAGAATAAAAATACCCTAAATCTCTCAGATTGTCAATGCAAAAAAATAAATGTTTTTCTGACTCGTGAAAAAAGCAATAAAACAGAATTACCAAATTTTTAAAACCCGTTGAGTTTCATGGTTACCGTTGGAATCAACAATAAAATTCCAAGCAAAAACAAGATCAGGATGAGAGGCCATGACCATTTAAACCATTTTTGATACGGTATTCTTGCGACGCCCAAAACACCCATCAACACACCCGAAGTTGGTGTAATCATATTCGTAAATCCGCCTCCAAACTGATAAGCCATTACAGTCGCCTGGCGTGATATACCGACCAGATCGCTGAAAGGAGCCATGATGGGCATGGTAAGTGCCGCTTTGGCCGATCCGGAAGGAATAATGATATTGGTGAGGGTTTCTATCACGTAGATGGTCGTAACAGAAGCAAATCCCCCAAAATCACTCATCGATTTTGAAAGTCCATACAGAATTGAATCAATCACTCCACCATTTTCAAGTATAACGATGATCCCTCCGGCCAAACCGACTACAATGGCTGCTGAAGAAATATCATTGACACCTTCGAGAAACAGTTTCGAAATATCGCCTGACGACTTGTTAATAGCCAAACCGCTACATACGCCAAGTGCCAGGAAAAGAGAGGCAATTTCCATCACATACCAGGCGTAAGCCATCACGCCAACAATGAGAAAAATTACCGTGTAGGCCAAAAGTAAAAGAATAAAATAATGCACGCTTTTGCGAAGTGAAAAGTAAGCGGCCACAGCAAAAACAAGGGTCAGGACAGGAATGATATGCAGGTTCAATGTGCTGATTCCAAATTTCAACGAAGATATGGGGTAGAACCATGAAAAACCTGACAGCGCAAGCAAAACAGCAAGATAAACATACCAGGCTGCCTTTGGCGTATAATAGGAAATCCTGTCATCTTCATGAACTTCCATCTTTCGCCAATGTGCATCTTCGTGGTACATCAGCGAGCTTTTCGGATTCTTTTTTACTTTGTGTGCATATCTCAGCACAAATGCAAACCCGACAATATTGATAATAATCCAACACACGACCCGGTATTCGATACCGGAAAAAAGTGGAATTCCCGATAGTCCCTGCGCAATACCTATTGTGAAAGGATTCAGTATTGCACCGGCAAAACCAAGGTGTGCGCCAATATATACCATACAAACTCCAACGATAGAATCGTAACCCATCGAAATAGCCAAAGGAATGAAAATAATCGTAAACGCGATCGTTTCTTCACTCATTCCAAAAATAGAACCAAATAAACTGAAAAGGCTCATTACAAGCACGATAACAAGATTATCGACCCCCACGGATCGCAGAATACGGTTATGTTCCAATTTGGTTACGAACCGCAAAAAAGACAATATAGCCACATCAATTGCCTTGCTCTTATTCATGATCCAAAAGGCTCCACCAATAATCAATATGAAAGCAATGATGCTGCTCTGCCTGACAAATCCGTTAAACAACGCTGAAAAAACCTGCCAGGTCTGCGGTTCACTTTTAATTGTTGACTGGTATTCAGCAGGAAGATCCTTCTCATAATAAAACGTCAGGCTATTCTGGTTCTTACCATCAACTTCATTTTTCTCTGTGATATACTTACCTGCCGGAATAATCCAGGTCAGGATTGCAGACAACAGAATAATTGAAAACACAATCACATAAGTGTGCGGTACCTTGGTTTTTTTAAGCATATATTATTGTTTTACAAACGTATAGTAAGTTTATCATTGTTAATAACAACGATATAAAAAAAACATTTAGTGCAATTACTTAAAACTACTTCATCCACTCGAAAACCTGATAATGTTCGCCATTCATCCCCAGGACAGAATAGGTTTGCTGTGCATTGATGTTTGAACGATCAACATACAGACGAATCCCGCCAACAGACTCATCTTTTTTTACAATATCCTGAACATACCGGTACATCAGGCTATATATACCTTTTCGGCGGTGCACCGGATTCACAAAAACCGACTGAATCCAATAAATGGTTTTGTTGCGCCAATCGCTCCATTCATAGGTGATTAATAATGATGCCACTACCCTGTCATCATCCACAGCCACAAAATAATTACCGCGTGATGGTTCGGCAAATAGCGCCTCAACTCCCGCTGTCAATACAGTCTTATCAAGACTTATCCCCTCAGTTTCAAAGGCCATTCTTTCCTGAAAGCTGACCAACATGGGAATATCCGTTTCCATTGCTTTTCTGATCGTAATCATACACGAATTTTAATTAATTTTGCCGCTTGCCTGAGGCAAATTTATCAATTATTCAAATAAGCTTTACACGGATGAGCGACCAAATAAAACACGAGTGCGGTATAGCCCTGATTCGTTTACTCAAACCTCTCGACTTTTACCTGAACAAATACGGCACCGCATTTTATGGCTTGCAGAAACTACATCTTTTGATGCAGAAACAACATAATCGTGGTCAGGATGGAGCTGGTATTGCTTCGATAAAATTTGATATGCAGCCCGGATCAAAATACATCAATCGTATCCGATCGAATTCAACAACACCCATCAAAGACATTTTCAATCAGGTTTATGATAAACTGCATGAGGCCACCGAAAAGCAACCCATGGGCTTGCGCGATGTGCATTGGCTAAAACAGAATCTTGAGTTCACGGGCGAGGTATTCATGGGTCATTTACGTTACGGTACTTTTGGTCAGAACAGCATTTCGAACCTTCACCCTTTCGTTCGGGCAAATAATTGGATGACCCGTAACCTTGTTTTGGCCGGTAATTTCAACATGACCAACGTGGATGAGCTTTTCAATAAATTGGTCGATCTGGGTCAATATCCCGTTGAAACATCCGACACAGTAACTGTATTGGAAAAAATAGGTCACTTTCTGGATGAAGAAAATGAAAGGGTGTATTGGGACTTTAAGAAAGCCGGCTTTTCGAAAAAGGAAATCACTCCAAAAATTGCTGAGGATTTAGATATCCGGCGAATTTTAACGGAAGCCTCACAATATTGGGACGGTGGATATGTTATTACGGGAATGCTCGGACACGGTGATGCGTTTGTTATGCGTGATCCTTCCGGTATCCGGCCTGCCTATTATTACCACGATGACGAGGTTATTGTTGTTACCTCGGAGCGGCCACCAATCCAAACTGCTTTTGATATTGATTTAAATTTAATTCACGAAATTAAACCTGGTCACGCCCTGATTATCAAGAAAAACGGATTGTTTTCGGAAGTTGAATACAAAACGCCAACCGAAAGAAAAGCATGTTCATTCGAGAGGATTTATTTTTCGCGTGGTACAGACGCCAATATTTATCAGGAGCGTAAAATGCTTGGTTGTCTGCTTACACCGCAGATACTCAAGTCGATCGACTATAATCTAAAGGAGACTGTATTCTCTTATATACCAAATACCGCATCTGTAGCTTTCAGGGGTCTGGTTCAGGAATTGAATATTCAGTGTCTGAAAACAAAAAAGGAACGCATCATTGCCCTTGGCAATAAGTTTACAGAATCGCAATTGGATGAAATATTAGACATTCGCCTTAGGGTTGAAGAAATTGCGGTAAAAGATATGAAGTTGCGCACTTTTATCACCCAGGATAATCAACGGGAGGATTTGGTAGGTCACATTTACGATGTTACTTACGGTGTTGTAAACCGCGATGTAGATACGCTCGTGGTACTCGACGATTCCATCGTTCGTGGAACAACTTTACGTAACAGTATTATTCGCATTCTCGACCGTTTGGGACCAAAACATATTATTATTACCTCTTCAGCGCCTCAAATTCGCTATCCGGATTGTTATGGTATAGATATGGCCAAATTGGGTGATTTCATTGCATTCAGGGCTGCTATTGCCTTATTAAAGGAAAATAACCTGGAAGATATTATCAATGATGTTTACGAAAATTGTAAAGCCCAGGAGCATCTACCGAAAGAAGAAATCAGAAACAGTGTAAAAGCCATTTATAAACCTTTTACTGCCCAGCAGATTTCTGATAAAATTGCCCAGCTCATTACCTCGCCCCAGGTTAAAGCAAGTGTCAGTATTATTTACCAGACTATCGAAAACCTGCACAAAGCCATCCCAAACCACACCGGTGACTGGTATTTTACAGGCGATTATCCAACACCCGGGGGAAATAAGGTGGTAAATAAATCGTTTATCAATTTCATTGAAGGAAGAAACCAGCGGGCTTATTAGGAAGTAGTAATTTGAAAACAGATCAGCATAAATCTGTTACAAAGCCTGCTTAATCTTTTCACAAATCCCGGCCAACTCATCATTTGATAGTTTGAGTTTCGGACGGCTGAATTCCATATCTGTGATGGCGTTGATCGGAATCAGGTGGATATGTGTATGAGGGACTTCCAGACCAATTACTGTTATTCCAATACGCTTGCACGGTATAACCTTTTCGATGGCCAGACCAATTTTTTTAGCAAATATCAGTAATCCGGAAAGTTCACTATCATCCATTTTAAAAATATAATCGCTTTCCTTTTTGGGTATAACAAGCGTATGGCCTTCAGCGAGCGGATTAATGTCGAGAAAGGCAAAATAATTTTCGTCTTCGGCGATCTTGAAACAAGGAATTTCTCCCTGGATAATGCGTGTGAAAATGGTAGCCATAATAATTCAATTAGCGTGAAATCTCAACAATTTCGAAAGTAATATTTCCCGATGGAACGGTAATTGTAGCATGATCACCAACGCTTTTACCCAATAAACCCTTTGCTATAGGCGAATTAACTGAAATCTTCCCACTTTTAACATCCGATTCTTTCTCAGGAACGAGCAAATAAGTCAGGCTCGCTCCATTATTCAAATTTTTTATTGTCACTTTCGACAGTAAAAGTACTTTTGTAATGTCCATTTTCGATTCATCGATAACACGGGCATTAATAACCAAATCCTGTAGTTTGGAAATCTTTAACTCAAGCATGCCCTGGGCATCCTTGGCAGCATCATACTCCGCATTTTCCGATAAATCACCTTTGTCGCGCGCTTCGGCTATCATCTGAGAAATCTTCGGTCTCTCCTTCGATATGAGTTCCTCTAATTCTTTTTTCAGTTTAAGAAGTCCTTCCTCCGTAAAATATTTTGTATCCGACATAGCTTAGTGTATTAAATAAGATAAAAGCCCTTAATAATTTAAGGGCCTTTACTACGGTAAATTACAATATTTTTAAACTTTTATCGCACTAGAAACTAATGCGGGCTCCGATGGTATGGTTCCCGTTAAAATGATCTGTATCGCGATATGAATAATCAATTGAAAAAACTGAACCAGTTTCCTTATTTAATGGCACCTGAACCGACAATCCAGCGCTCAAACCTTTTGAAACATTTGTACGTTCAGCATCTTGAACATCATTCCAAATCCCATTTTCGTAAGTATAACCCGCACGGAGCAACAAATATTCACGTAAGCTAAACTCACCACCAACGGTAATCTGATCTTTGGTAAATGAATTAGACGTAAAATTTCCAGCAAGCGTGATCCTGCTTTCTTTTTCAAGGTTTATATCATAGGCAGTACCTATAACCAATTGTGTAGGTAGCTCGAAAGATTCGGAACGTTGTTCTACTGTTGACTGAGTTTCCTGACCTTGAATAAGTGCCCGTATAGATAATCCATCACCTGAAAACTGCATGGTAGGCCCGATATTTTTTAAAGCAATACCGAAATGGATGTTATCAGTTGTTCCGGTCACATATTGAATACCTGCATCGATGGCGACACCCTGAGCGCTGATATCAGAAATACTTTCAGAAATGATTTTCAGCACAAAACCGGCATGGATACTGTTCGAAAATGATTTAGCATACGATAATCCAATATTCATCAAACTCGGTGTAAAATTACCCAGACCACCGTCCGGATCACTTTCTGTTGTTATCGGAATATCACCAAAATTCATCGACATGATTGCCAGGCCAAATGCTCCTGATTCACCAACACGTTGTGTTAATCCAAAAGAGAAAACATTAACATCGGAACCCTTTAGCCAGGTAGTATGTGAAAAAATCAGTTCTGTCTTTTTAGTAAAGGCAGTTCCTCCGACATTACTCCAGATCGCTTCCAATCCTTTGATATTCGACATACCTGCATTCCCCCAACCCGTGCTTCGTGCCCAGGGATTGATTAAAAGCTCTGAGGCTCCGGCCTGACCGGAACGATCTTTATTACCTGCGTATGATTTGAGCCCTAATGAACCAATCGTTAGCACCAGGCTCGTTGCGATCAGATATCTATAAAAAGTATTCATATTGTAGATTATTTTTTTTGTTCGCAATTCGTTTTGGATTAGAAAGTGTTAAGGTCAATCGGACGCATTGTTCCAAACCATTTGATGATTCTTTCACCATCATCAGATTTAATGTGTATCAGATAGATACCGCTGGCGATAGGAACGCCTGCAAAGTTTTTCAAATCCCAGTCAATCGAAGTCTTGGCCTCTGTATCAACACCATCTTCAGATGAAGATTTGGGTGCCTCACGAGGTAAAACTATTCCAGTTTTATCTACTTTATATTGTCTGATTTTTGTACCACTCATATTATAAATCGTTACAACGCACACTTCAGGCAAATTCGTAATTTTTATCCTGTTATCTAACGCATTCCTTTCATAGGTTGAGTAGGCATAATATGGGTTCGGAACAACATTTATCAAATCAAGATCGGTTTGTATCTTCTCCGGATTTTCTTCTTCCGTAGCGATTCCAGTTGTAGTGAAAGCATATTTTGGAAGATAGTTATTTACATCCATTCCGTCAATGAGCGTATCGGGAGGCAATAATGAGAAATATTTCTGATATTGTTTAGCAACACGAATTCTTATTTTCGCTTCATTCGAAAGCCAATCCTGTCCCTTCACACCCATTGGCATGCCTACCCACATAACCTGTGAGTAGAAATAGGAAGGCAAGAAATTATATGTTGATTGAAAAACAGTATCCAAAACGCTATGGGCATAATAGCCGGCATCATATGCAGGAGATTGAAAATTAATATTAAGCCCTCCCTCACCTAAATGATACAAATCGTGCCGCATAACATATACATAGTGTTTTCCTCCCATAACAGGCATATAACCAACCTGTGAATAAATACTTGGGTCTAATGCCTGATTTATCAGATCCATATTTTTTGCTGGTGGATTAAACAACATATCCCTTCCGTTTTGAGCCACTAAATAAGAATCTTCACCAAACATCAGATTCAATCTTTCTCCGGTCTCAATATTGATCGCGTATCCAGGAAACCACCCCATTCCATGACTGCTGATATAATTTGCATCTGCCGGATTTTCGCTTGCAGGTGCGTTCTTATCAGTGGCTGGATTACCGTCTTTGTCAACTGAAGCTGTGTTACGCAAGCTAAATTTGTAGGCATTACCCTCAGCCAACGCCCTGTCAATCTGCATCTCAATCACAGGAACGCGTGACCATTTTGTTTTATCAGGTGTAAAAACAATATCCACACTTGAAATATTTTCAAAAGCACTGTTTGGTTTTGAATCCGAACTAAAACCAGGGCCAACATAGCTTTGGTTCGAGCCTATTCCAAAATTGTTTCCAAAACTCACCAATGAATAGGGTGCCCAGGTTCTGTTAGCAATTTTCTCAAATGACTCATCAGGGTCAGAAGGTCTGTCGGGATCAGTTGACATATTCCAGTCATCATTGGCACTATTCGCCTGATCCTTGTAAGTCCCTGACCGAATCCAGTTTAGATCAAATCCAGGGATATCAACATCCCTGATACCATCAAGCCATTGGCGTGAACTATCGGCATACTCGATGCTGGATTCAATAAATCCATTATTTTCAGCCAATACCCTGAAAGCTGGTTTCAGTGTACCACCTTGTCCAGGAACCTGACCAACTTTATAAGGTCCAGGATTGTATGGTTGCTCAATCTGCACAGCTATTCCACGGCTAAGGAATAATTGTTCATCATTTGCCAGTGTAGTTGTATCAGAATTAAATACTTCACCTGTTTCCAGGTCTTTTAACTTCCAGTGTGATATGAGCTTGCTGGCAGTGTCGCCCTGTATTTCAGGTTCACCTGTAACTTCATACAATTTAATGTATGTCAAATCATCGAACCATAATTCGTAATTGGCCGATTTAACATTCAACGGATCAATTACACGAATATTAACCGGTCCATTTCCTGATTTATACACAGGATTATAGGCAATCGGATATGTTGGACTTCCGTAAATATTATTTGGGCCAGCAGGTTCTTTGCTCAAAATTTCGTCAATTGTCTCCTGTTTGAGTTCAAGTGTCATACCTCCATTGCCATTGCCAGCCAAACGGGTTATTTCAGGTCCATCACCATATACTGAATTAAGCACTGATCCGTTTATTGTTTTATGTGGGATTGCAGTATATAGTTTAATATTCTTTCGTCCTGATAAATAAGTTTTCTTCTGTCCCAATAATCCATTGAGGATTGCCGGTTCAAGAGAATACGGCATATATTCATTATAAGCATAAGCCAAAGCGATATAATAATATTGCTTATGATTAACTAATCTGACATCTTCAGTAGCAAATGCATCCTGAGTAATAGTAACTGAATGTTGAATCCCATTGTCACCTCCGTCAACTTCAACAATAGGTACACCAAAACCTATTGACTCATCAAAATTAAAATTAACAAGTTTACCAACTCCATTTTTCTTATCAAACTGAGCCACAAGTCGCACCAAATCAGCATCGTGTATACTCTCTACTCCAACAGCAGCATTTTTTAACTGGAATATCTGATATCCTTCAAAACGATATAATGAGTCACTTCTTTGTAATGGATTATTGGGATGTGGTTGAGTAATATTTGGATCAAATTCCTCGTAACTTTCGCCGAAATTATTCGAAGCAGGTGAGTTCGAAATATATAAAATAATCTCTCTGTCAAGCTCTTGAAAAGAAAGGTCAGGTGCATTCGGACCATCAATAACTTTAAAACAGTTGTTAAACAAGGCTTGCGCTTTATCATCAACCACGCGCAATAACTCAACAGAAGCAAACGCTCCTCCCGAAGTAGCACGCGCCCATGGTACACCAACGGTAATATAGTTTACAGCACCTGGTTTCAAGGTAAACGGACCGGCTGACTGCATGAAACGACGGTCGCCAGGAGGATTTGGTGTATTGGCATTACCGGTTTCTTCAGTCCAATAAAAGCCAGCCTGGTTAAACCCACCATTGGGTGGCGTGCCACCAGTTGCCCAGTTACATGGATCTGAATCACCTGGAAACATAAAATCCGTATCAGGGCCAACAGTACCGGCACCATTTGGATGCCCGGTTCCACCATATTGCATTTTAATTCCATCCCTCCAAATGCCTCTCAGGTAATTATAATAATCTGCGGCAATATCAGGGTTACCAGTGGGTCCCTGAGCATTGTTATAATAAACAAATCTTCGCATCCCAAACCGTTCATTATTAGGAATATCATCACCGAAGTTAACGCCATTAATGGCCATTTGATCTAATCCGAACTCGCTATTTAATATAGAACAATCCCCACTAAAGGCAGGATTATCACGCGGCGTTCCATCACTGTTAAAATCAGGATCCATATAAGGACCCTGAAAAAAGTCCATCCCAATCGCAGGTGGTTGAGCTCCATATGTCTCAGGAGTTCCTGCACCGTCAATAGCGTCTCCATTATAGCAATACCCAAGGCCACGGCCAACATCGCATCCTACAAAATCGTCAGCAGCATACCCAAGATCGGTGTCGATCCATGGACAGAAATAGGTCTCAGTTAGTTCAAATGTTGATCGGTTAATAATTTCATAACTATAGAAGGACATATTATTTACTTCGTCGTTTGTTGCAAAAGCAAAAGCCTGCGCCCTTATTTCCATCCCTATAGATGCTCCACTCGTCTCAGAATGGAAATTCCCTTTATCATTAAATACCCACCAAATTGTCTGGTCGCCCTTAATAACCTGGTCAGCCAGAATAGAACCGATTACCTTACCTTCTTCGGTTTCGTCCATTGTGGGTGTTTTGGTCTTACAAAGACTATTATCAACATCATAATAGGGATAATCACCAGTAGTTGGAGAATAATCGCCATCTCCATCTGTATCATAAAAAGGTGCGAGGTAATAACTCTGCTTTTTTGAAACGTCTCCATGTGCTGGCCAATCAATGATTTCCTTTGGTATCGCATAATCTTCGGATGGAATAAAGACACCCGTTGCTGCATCTACATGCGACAGATACTCATCAATAATGGCACGCGTAATCTTAAAATGTCTATCATACTGAGCACAAACAGCATTGTCAATAGCCGCAGTGCCGTCAACAGTCAAAGGTCCGTTCCAGTAGTCATTACCGGTTTGACGAAATTGAACCGCAGCCAATTTCAACTGATTGTTAATATCCAACCCACCTATCCATAGTGATCCGGCAAAAACCGAAGTTGCGGAGCCATTTTTCGGGATAAAGTATTTACCGACATTATCCAGATCCCACCACATATCTCCTCCGGCATTTATCCGGGCATTTACATTATTTATATTTAGCCACTCAAAGGCTGAAGATGGACTACATTCAGCTGAAGTTTCTTTAAGCGTGTACGATGATTTATGTCCGTCCGGATTTTGGATTTCGCGTGCCCAACCCTGATGGTAAAGCATTAAAATGAATGAGGCTAAGACAAGCTTTTGTAAAATATTCTTCATTTTCTCATTGGTTTTTTTTGTTATAAAGAGGTGTTCCATAACAGATTCCATTTTTAAAAGTTAAACAAAACACCTACCCTAATCTGACGAGGTGAACTATAGTTAGCCGGGTTATTTACATAAACCTCATACAACTCTCTGAATGAAGATGGATCGGTTTGATTATTAATCTGACGTTGCCACTCAGGCGCTGCCAGATAGCCATCATCTTCAGCATTGCCAGTTGAGGAATAAACTCTCATTATATTCTTTGTATCAAGCAAATTCAGTATCTGAAAATAAACATTCAGATACGCCGGGCTCTTTTCTTTCTCCTCATTTCCACCTATCTTTAGATTTATATCTTTATCTACACGCAGATCTAATCTAAACTGCCAGGGCAATCGTGAACCAAAGAAACTTCCTTGTAATAAATTCCCTCCGGGAGTGATGGGAGAAATAATATTTTCAGAGGCCGTATAAGGTGTTCCTGAACCGCCGCCAATAGTTAATGAAAAGCCAGTATTTGCAAGTACCTGAATAGGCGCTTTTTCCATTTTTTCACGACGTATGCGAGGTCCGTTATATTCTTTACCCGAAGTGTACCTGTAATCTAATAAAAGATTAAACTGGTGACGACGGTCCCATGGCATCGGCATGGTCGAGCGAAGGTTTGGTAAACCAGAGGCAATAAGTGCGGCAGCCGTTGTGGTGGTAGCGCCTGTAGCATTGGCAAATTGTAAGGTATAACTTGCTCTCATAAGGGTATTACCCGTACGACGCATATCATATTCAACAGTTAAACCTTTAACTGTACCAAAGTCGAGGTTACTAAATGAAGTGTATGACTTAGGATATGCGCCGGTGAAACGATAACTTTGAATCATATCGCGCATCTCGCGATAGAAAGTGGTAAATGTAATGGAAGAAGAATTCGTAAGTTTTTGAGTAAAACCTAATTCATAATCAATTGTTTGCGAAGGTTTCAATGAAGGGTTATTGAAACTTCCATTAATATTATCAAAGTTATAGTATGTTGCAGGATTCGAGAACACGTTACTTGTTGGCCGTTGCGTCAGTACATCATAGTGTGCGAAAAACAAGGCTTCATCCGAAATAGGGAATGAAAATGAAATTCGGGGCATTACACTGAGTTGTGGGTCATAATCCTTGAAAGAACTGATATCGACCCTGTTTTGATTGGGGTTAAATAGATATGGTGCAATTCCTGAACCAACATCGAGTGTAGCAATTGGATCTGTAATTACTGAACCTTCGGCATTATACCAGGTATTCTCAAACCGATAACCAACAATTCTTGTAGGATCATTCACTTTATCAACATAAACGGTATAATCATCGCCAATACCATTCGGGTGCGTTACAGCTTCTCCCTTAATTTCAGTTACCTCACCCGCAGTCTTTGCATTGAACAACAGGAAATTATCTTTTAAAACCTTTTGGTTGGCATCGAATCGGTCAACACGAACACCAATATTGAAAATCAAATCTTTAAATGCGAATTTATCCTGAATATAACCGGCCATATAAATTGGCTGGAAAGCTCCAACGGGACGAAGGAACATCCCGTTTTCATCCTGTGAAGTAAAGAAATCATCAAAACTTGGAGCAGTAGTTAGTTTTTTACCAGTATAATCATACCCTTGATAAAAAACATAAGCATTCCCATCATTTAGCAATTCATCAGGGCTAAACATACTGATATCGAACAGCTCTTCATTTAGGTTTATCGTTTGGCGATCGCCATTTACATCATAATATTCGATGCTGTTGTTATTAAAATCGTACGAATCAATGCTGATAAAATCGAGTCCATCAACTGGTAGTCCGAGTTTTGCACGCAGGTTTTGATCGAAAGTCCGCTGTGAGTTTCCATCATACTTCCGGTTATACATAATGGTATCTACTATTCCATCGTAGTTCACAACATAGGGATTGTCTTTATCCAACTCGATCAGGTGAAAGTTGGTTAACCCACGCATTAAACTCCAAAGACCGGTTGGTGCATAACCAACAGCGCGGTTGGTGCGTTGTTCATATTGAAAACCAAGCTTAATTTCATGATTACCAACATCCATCGAACCTGCTACATTGATACTGAACTGATTGTTGTCGTTGATGTTATAACCGGCCTGATTTGTTCCGGGGGCACTGTATAGGCCATAAAATGGATCAGGTGTGCTTCCGTTTAACAGTCCGCCACCAAGTAAAATCTGGTCAAGGTTATTGTAATGACCATCGGCTAAACCTGCATAGGTATCATAATAACTCGAGGTATGGTTAGCAACCAGCGGATTAATATCAGCAGGGCTCCAGGTTACAAGTGTGTCATAATCCCATGAATTGAGTACATAAACATTGTCATAAAATTGACCGTTTACCGAATCACTTCCTTTTTCAAAAGTATTTGTCTTATAGGTTGAAAATTTTCCGATATATCCGTACTTAAATAAATCGGAGCCATGAAATGGGTCTCCGAAAAGATTTTTTTCCTGAGTATAGTCAGCTTGTATGGAATAATAAATGTTTTTGACTAATGACGTGCTTTCACTTGACGTTGGAAAACGTTGTGTAAACCGGCCAAAAACACGCCAGGTATTGTTATCAAATGCAGCGTTTTTATCATAATTGTAAAATGAATTGGCATAATTGAAATTCTTTCCTGCGGATTTATTATAAGTCCCGCCAAAAGAAAGGTTAATGGTTTCAGTGGTACGGATGTTTATATTAGCCGAAAGATTTACATCATAACTGCCGGTATTCATCGATCGTTTGCTGGAAACCAGATCGCTTCCACGAACAAACTCACCATTTAAATAAGTTCCTGTCCCGGTTCCAGAAGGACGGAGCGGGTTTTGTTCGATCGAATTGAGAGCAGTACTGTTTGCATGATTCCACCCAATGGCTGATAGTTGGCCATCTTTATCTAAATTTAAATCGCCGGCAATAAAAAAACCAAGTAATGATGTAGTTTCACCTTTACCTTTAATAAGTGGCCCGTTAACACTAAAACCGATACGATTATGGCCATAAGCATCAAGAAACTCGGATGACTCAAATTCAACTCCGGCGCCGAAAACACGTGAAGGTCCTTTGGTTGTAACATTGATGATACCTCCGGTGGCATCACCATACTGTGCAGGAGTACCACCCAAAATCACGTCAACCTGTTCGATAGCCGATTGTGGTACACCACTTGATCCGATGACGCGCACACCATCAATATAAGTGGCCGTTGCGTCAGAACGGGCGCCACGCACATTACCGCGCTCTCCGTCAGCCGAAAACACACCTCCCACGGTAGCTGCAACAGCTTCGGCCGAACGGTTTGGCATTTTCTTAATTTCTTCGGCAGTAATCGATGCACCGCTCGTCGTTTGGTCTTTTGAAATCAATGGAATGGCATAATCGACAACCTCAACCGTTTCAAGGTTGATTAATGAACTCACCATGGCAACATCATAAAAAGTGATCTGGTTACCCAGGATAGTTATCCCCCGCACTGTGATTGGATTAAAACCAACAAAAGTTGCCTTTAAATCATATTTTCCGGGAGGAATAGGATTGATTACATAATTCCCATCAAAGTCAGAAGTGGCCCCTCCTACGATAGTTCCTCCATTCTCAAGTACGATATTTGCAAAAGGTACTGGTTCTTGGCCATCTTTCTCATAAACTTTTCCTTGCAATCGTCCCTGCTGGGAAAATGCCAACGTACAAGACATCAGCAATATACCCAAGGTAAGCAGTAAATTTTTAAACATACCAGCGTAAATTTATATTATACTATTTCAAAATTTGTGCGTTAAAAGAGTGGGTAAAGGTAAAAAACAATTCGTTTTGTTTACCAAGAAAAAACCTGCTATTAAAAAAAAGTTTTAGGCATCGTCATCAAGCGTATGGCCGATCGAGAATAATTGAATAAATCACAGCACGTTTTGCATCGAAATCGAATACGTATGAACCCTGATTTTCATCCGGTTCCTCTGGCTCTTCGTCAAAACTGATCGATGTGTATCCGGACGATTGTATTTCGTCTTCCAATGATTCCATGGCTTCTACTGATTCCAGCACTTCACCTTTTTGAATTTCGGAGTCAATTGTTTCTAATGTAAACTGTTCGTTTGAACTTTCAATTCCTTTTTCTTCAAGCGTTGGGACTGCTGTTTCGATAATTTCAGTTTCACTTGCCCGTAATAATTCCTTGATCACTTCATCGAATGACCCTATCTTCTGCTGACCTGAAGTTGAACTATCATACGATGCAGCTCCCTGTTTTTTTTGAGATTTACGCATTATGGTAAAAATCACCCAAAAAACACCAATCAGAATATAGATAAAATCGTCCATATCAACTTACGTTTTAACAACTAAACTGTAAAGATATACAAAAGGAAATATATTGTCGCAAAATGAGGACGATATTTAAAAAAGGCCGGACGGATCAAATATTATGGATTATCTCGAGTACCTTTTCCTTTTTGCGTCGCGAAACCGGTATTTTGTTGCCATCGGTGAGTGTGATAAAACCACCTTCGTCGCGGTTAAAATTCTGGATGAAATGGACGTTAATCAAATGCGATTTATGGGGACGAATAAAGTCGAATTCCTCAAGCATACTTTCAACTTCTTTTAGTGTTTTACTGATTAACAAGTGATTACCATTGTCGAAATAAAAATGCGTATAATAATTATCCGATTCGCATCGAACGATGGTATCAACGTCAACGATATGGATTTTGTCGGTAGTGGCAAGGTTTATTTTTCTTTTCTCAGGTGGTCTGGTACCATATGAATGAAGGAGCGTCTCAATATTTTTTATGTTGTTCTTTTTTGCTTTTAATTGCCTCACTTTCTCAACAGCCGCAATAAGTTCTTCGGGAACAATTGGTTTAAGTAAATAATCGAGTGCCTGATAACGGATGGCTTTAATAGCAAACTGCTCAAATGCGGTAGTAAATACAACCTCAAAATCAATTTTGTTAAATTTTTCCAGCAAGCGGAATCCACTCCCATCGGGCATCTCAATATCCAAAAAAACCAGATCGGGATGTTGTTGTTCGATCATTAAACGACCTGCTTCTACACCACTGGCTTCGCCACTAACCATCACCTCGGGACAAAACCGCGATAGTAAAGCTTTCAAAGCTTCACGCGATTTAAGCTCATCCTCAATAATGACGCATCGAATCATAGGTGCAAACTTTAGTTATCTGGCTGATTAGTTAGTAAAATCAAAAAGTAAAATTAAGTTAAATTGAATCGGAAGTAATGTTTTTTAAATAATTTTATTTAAAAAATGTTAAATCATTTAGCTTAATATTCAGTAATACTACTTTAAGTCGCGAAATTACTACGCTAATCATATCTTCATGATTACATCAACTTCAACGCGTGTTCCGGAGGCATTACCCAGATCATCAAACAAATCGATAATTTTAACTGAATATATGTCATTTGAAAATTGATTCAGGATAGCTAATCGCTCGCTTGTGATTGACATGCCTTTCGATTTTCGTTCGATTCCGGATTCCTGCCGTATTTCGGTCGCACGTTTTCGACCTACGCCATCATCCTGAATAACACACCGAAGTTTACGGTCATCCAGCATTAACTCGATCAATAATTGTCCCTTGCCTTTTCTGTTTAATAAACCATGTACAATCGCGTTTTCAACATAAGGTTGAAGTATCATGGGTGGAATCTCGATAAATTCCTGATCAATCTTCGGGTCAATCTCAATCTTGAAATCGAACCTGTCAGCAAACCTTAACGATTCGAGTTCGATATACAATTTGAGTACGTTTATTTCGTCCTGCAACGGAACAAAACTTTCGCTTGAATTACTCAGCGTTCGGCGCATCAACTGCGAAAATTTCGAAAGATAATGAATCGCACCATCAATTTCATTACCGAGGATCAAACCCTGGATACTATTGAGCGAATTAAACAAAAAATGTGGGTTCATCTGCAACTGAAGGGCTTTTTGCTCAAGTTGGTAAAGTTTCTTTTCGATGGCAAAGTATTGTTTTTCGGTTTCATGCTTTTTCTTAATTAACCGCATCCTGATAACGATGGCAGCATAAAATAAAACACCTGTCAGGATAACCACCAAAATCCTGAAATACCAGGTTGAATACCACGGTGGTGTAATAATGATAGTTAAGGTCATCCCTTTTTCAGGCCATTTTCCACCAACTGTAGATGCCATAAGCCTGAATTGATAAGTGCCCGGAGGTACACGTGTATATTCGGCAACCCGGTTTTCGGCCTTCTTCTCGATCCATTTTGTGTCATAATTCCCAAGCTGGTAGCGATAACTGTTTTTTGAAGGATTGGTAAAATCAAGCGCCGAAAATCCAAAGGAAAAGAAATTATCGTCATGATTTAACAAAAGCGTGTCACCATCGTGAAAGGTTTGTTTCTGCGGAATATTGAATTTTTTAAAAGAAGTGATTTGAATGCTTTGTTTTCCAGAATGTGTTTTTATCTCTTCGGGGTAAAAGGCATTAAACCCATTCATTCCACCAACAAATATTTCACCGTCGGATGCAATTAAACCCGCGTTCCAGTTGAATTCATTGCATTGAAGGCCATCGGTGACATCGAAGTTTGTAAATACCTGTGAAACCGGGTCATAACGCGAAAGCCCCCAATTGGTTGTAACCCACAAATCGTTGAAACGATCTTCAAGTACCAGATAAACAACATTATCAGGTAATCCATCTTTCATCGACAGTATTGTGAATTCATTTTTATCTCTGTCGAAACGAACCAAACCGCCTCCCTTGCTGCCCAACCAAATGATGCCTTCATGGTCTTCGAGAACCGAATAAAAATTATTTGTTCCTGTTTTGTTCTCTTCAATGCAGGCTGAGGGTATTTTAAATGTTGTGAAATCATTGCTTTTCTCATTATACATTGCCAGCCCGTTAGCCGTACTTAACCACAACTGACCGTTCCGGTTTACATTAAGATCAAAAATTTTATTGTCAGCTAAAGCGTTAACATCAGAGTCATTATAAAAATACTGAATAAATCCCTTACGATTTTTGTCAATACGGTTGAGGCCATTTCCTGTTGCCACCCAAATGCGACCCTGTAAATCCTCAACGATATCCAAGATAAAATTGTCGCTGATCGAACCTTCTACTTCCGGATTGTTACAATAGTTCCAATGTTGGCCGGTACGCGGATCGTAGCGATATAACCCGTTATGATGCGTACCTATCCAATAATTGTCAGTGTCGTCTTTAAAAATACATCGAATCTGCTTATTCAAAAGCCCAACCTGAGGTCCGTTAAAAAGGTCACTCTGGCGATAGGTACCCTTTGATTTGTCGAATACACTCATTCCGTTATCGGTACCAACCAACAATTCAGTAGGAGAATATTCGAAAAAGCTCCAGACCTGATTGCTCGAAAATCCGCTCAGATATTCTAAAGTCGCTTTATATGACCTGAATTTAGGAGCGCTCCTGTCGAGTTTATTCAGGCCGTTGAATGTTCCCACCCAAATGATTCCTTCATTGCCCTGATAAATACTTAAAACCCTGTTGTTCGACAAACTGAATGAAAAGGGAGCTTTGCTGCAATAACACGAAATCACTTTCGTTTCGTTTTGAATAAAGAACGCCCCATTACCATAAGTTCCAATCCAAATTCCTGCGTTTGCCTCCTTTGTTAAGCATGTTATTTCATCGGAGTCAAGGGCTTTGTTTTTAATAGATTTAAGATCAAGCCGGTGAAATGATTTATTTTCTTTCGAAAAGCTGACCAATCCCTTTTTTGTCCCAATGTATAATTGTTGGTTATTGTCGAAAATCAAAGCGTTTATTTGATCATCAGGTAGGCCCGACCCGTTTAAAGGGTCGTGTGAAAATCTTGTGATTGACTGCGTTTCAGCCTCAACGAAAAATAAGCCCCGGTTGGTACCTATATAATAATTGTGTATTTCATCCTGAATAATACAATTGTAGTCTAAACCATAAAGGCCATAGTTGGATTCGATGCCGGTATATGGGCGAAACTTACTGCTTTTCGATTCCTTTACATTCAGCCCGTTTGCGGTGCAAACCCATAAGCTTCCATCATGGTCGCTGTAGATAGAATTTATACAGTTATCCGTAAGGGAAGCACTATCGGTGTCCTGCTTTACTATCTGGTCAATATGATCATTATTCAGGTTGATGCGATTCAAGCCAAATTCGGTTCCTACCCAGAGTGTGTCGCCGGTTTGAAACAAACATCGGATCGACTCATTGCTTAATCCCTGCTCCTTATTAAATATGGTGAATTCATATCCATCGAATCGGTTGAGCCCATCGAAGGTACCGAACCACATGAAACCCATATTATCCTGAACAATTGAAACAATTGAGTTTTGACTGATTCCCCTTTCAATTTTTATATTTTCCGACATGATACGGTCGAAATATGGTTCGCGTGTACCCGCCTGGCCAAAACACCGTAAGTTTAAAAAAATAAAAAACAAACCAAGTCCGATGTAATATGTTGTTGCTAACAACGCAGAAGTCAACCCATTGTTTATGAGTTTCATCCATTGTCCTACCAAAACAGGTTTATTTCGTATCATAATCAGAAATTTTCTCTGAACCAGGAACGATGCCGCCATTCCATACTTTTACGGCTTTTCTTCTGCATTTTTTTCATCAGCTTCAATGTCTCGTCCGATTGCTGATCGATATGTGTCTCTTTTCTTTGCTGATATTCCTTTTGGAACTCCTGCTGCATCTCAGCCTCTTGTTTAAGCGCTTCCTTTTCTGATTTCGCAGCCCTATCCTGAAACAGGCTATGCTGCAGGAAACATCCCGAAATAAAGAGGATTTGAACAAAGAAGATTATTCTAAGGAAAAACAGCCGGAATTGATGCATTTCAATTTTTTAATAAACTTAGTACAAAGAAAAGTAATTTTGGCCAGTTTTTCACGTTTGAATGCTATGTATATAATGAGTAATCTGATTAAATTGAAAAGCAGCCAATTGTTGGCATGTATTCTTGTTTTTACGTTGCCTGGCTTGCTTTCGTGTAAAAAAGAAGAACAAAATCCAAATATCCCTAATGTATATATTAATATTACAATCGATCCTAATTCGACCATGTTTCAACCATTGAATACCTCGGGTGGCTGGATGTACCTCACCTCAAATCCACCAAGCAGAGGGATCATTGTTTACCGGTCAACTCAGGACGAATTTTTGGCTTACGACCGTATTCCGCCGAATGATCCGAACCATTGTTGCGAGAGTAGTACCAACTGTACCAGATTGGTTGTCGGAGACAATTTCCCATTTGTCAAAGATGATTGCCTCGATATTACATACTCGATACTTGATGGGGGTATCTTTCAAGGTGAAGGTAAATGGCCCATGATAAGGTATAATACCACATATAACGGGCAATATCTCAGGATTTTCAATTAAGATTTACCATCTTATCCCCGTTCAATTCAATGATTCATGTCATTATCCTGAAGTTCAAAATTTCAAATCACCTGAAGTAGCTATGGCTTTTCGAGTTTAAACCGCTCAATAACGCGTTGTATTTCATCAGGATTGATGGGTTTTAACAGATAATCAAAAGCAGCAAGTTTTATCGCCTGAATACCAAATTTATCATAGGCAGTTACAAAAACAATCGTTGTATTTATTTGTTTCTCAGCCAGTTTCTTCACCAGATCGAGACCCGACATGCGAGGCATCCTGATATCTAAAAAAACGATATCCGGTGCTGATTTCAAAATCAGTTCGAAGCCCGATTCGGCATCTTCGGCAACAGCAACAACATCAACATCAGTCAATCTCGTAAGCATGCTTTGCAGTACATAGCGACCTTCCAGTTCATCATCAATGATTATGGCCCTTATTTTACTGCTTATCATTTTACGCATTTTTGCTAACCAACAAATATACAGAAAAATAAAATCCAGATAACAGTAAAAAAAAGTGTTTCAGGATAACGCTTGCAACATGCAGTGTTTCAAATAAACTGGTGCAAACATGATGGTTTTTTACATATTAATTTCATCATGAGACAGCATTGTCAGATTTTCTAAAATAGATTTTATTTTCGTCCCATAAACAAACAAGGCCTCCGGATACCGGAGGCCTTGTTTAACAAAAATCATGAAAAATTAATATCTGTAGTGTTCCGGTTTGTAAGGACCTTCTTTCGGAACGCCAATATAAGCGGCTTGTTCATCGGTCAGGGTGGTGAGTTTTACACCAATCTGGGCAAGATGCAGACGGGCTACTTCTTCGTCGAGATATTTCGGCAGACGATACACATCAACCGGATAATTATCGCGTTTTTCCCACAAATCGAGTTGTGCCAGCGTTTGGTTGGTGAATGAATTACTCATTACGAAACTCGGGTGGCCGGTGGCACATCCCAAATTTACCAATCGGCCTTCGGCTAACAGATAGATGCAGTTTCCTGATTCAAACAGATACTTATCCACCTGTGGTTTGATCGTGGTTTTTGTAACATCTTTCGCTTCTTCGAGGCGGCTTACTTGAATTTCGTTATCGAAATGGCCAATATTGCATACGATCGACTGATCTTTCATCTTACGGATATGCTCCAGGGTAATTACATCCTTGTTGCCCGTGGTGGTAACATAGATGTTTCCTATTTTCAGCGCTTCTTCGATGGTGGTCACTTCAAAACCCTCCATAGCAGCCTGTAAGGCACAGATCGGATCGATTTCGGTTATCAGAACGCGGGCACCATAAGCTTTCAGCGATTTTGCCGAACCTTTGCCCACATCACCGTAACCCAATACAACACAAACTTTACCGGCCAGCATCACATCTGTAGCGCGTTTGATACCATCGGCCAGCGATTCGCGACAACCGTATAAATTATCAAATTTCGATTTGGTAACCGAGTCATTCACATTGATGGCCGGAACAAGCAATTTGCCGGCTTCGTGCATCTGGTACAAACGGTGAACACCGGTTGTTGTCTCTTCCGAAACACCTTTCCAATCGGCCACCGTACGATGCCAGTGCTTGTTATCTTCAACAAAAGCTTCCTGAAGTGTTTTCATCAGTGCAGCTTCTTCGGCATTTGTTGTGGCAACTTTCAATAAGTCAGGATTCTTCTCTATATCAAAACCTTTATGAATCAATAAGGTAGCATCGCCACCATCGTCCACGATCAGGTTTGGCCCCAATCCACCTGCGAAAGTGAGCGCTTGTTTTGTACACCACCAATAATCTTCGAGTGATTCACCTTTCCAGGCAAAGACAGGTATGCCAGCTGCGGCAATAGCTGCGGCAGCATGATCCTGTGTCGAAAAAATATTGCAACTTGCCCAACGAACATCAGCACCTAATTCAACCAATGTTTCGATCAAAACAGCTGTTTGAATGGTCATATGCAGTGAACCGGAGATACGCGCGCCTTTCAGTGGTTTTGAAGCACCAAATTTTGTACGGAGCGACATCAGGCCGGGCATCTCCATCTCGGCGACTTCAATTTCTTTACGTCCCCAATCCGCTAATTTAATGTCAGCTACCTTATATTGAAGATCGTTATCGATAATACTTTGATTCATAGTGTTATATTGTGTGATTTGAAATTTTTTGCAAAGGTAGATAAAATAGTGGGAAGTCGGAAGTCGGAAGACCGAAGTTGGATTTATTTCATTAAAACTATTTTACCACCAACAGTTTGATTATCAGTTTGTAGTTTGTAATAATAGATTCCATCAGGGAGTTGGCCTGCATTCCAAAATAAAATGTTTGAACCGGATGGAAGTGTTTCGTCAGCAAGGCTGACTATTTGCTGTCCAAGACCGTTCATAATCACTAATTTAACAGGTGATGGTTCGGTAAGCGTGATCGAAAAACTTACCCGGCCGGAGGATGGATTTGGGAAAACAGTACAAATATCATTATGTTTGATTTCTTTTTGACCAACTGTGCAGGCAGCTTCAATCGTTTCGCGGTTTTCGCAACCAAGGGCATTATTACTTATAACGGCAGTGCCATTTATGCCGATTAGGTACTCGCAAACACTTACTACTTCGCAATGGGATAACATTTCGTTATCATTAATATACATATAACTGATACCCTGACCATTAATGCTATCCAATCCACTTAAACTTGTTAATGATTCATTATTCATGATTGCGATATCACCAACCGATTTAACACTAATGAGATTGGTTAAATTGTTCAAGGATTTATTATAGGAAATTCTAAGTTCCCCACCAATATAATTCAAACTATTTAGTCCTTCCAAATCTATCAACGAATCACTACCACCGATCGATAAGTTTCCATGAACAGAATCAATTTTTTCGAGACCATATAAGTGCTTCAACGAATTTCCAGTAATATGGAAATCATGCATGACCGAAGTCAAACTATCCAATCCTGATAAATCAATCATACTTGGATAACATGAAATCGTCAGGTCATTTACAGTATCAATGCCGTTAAGGCCATGAAGATTCTCAAGTGATTCATTTCCAATTATTTGAATATTACCATCAAAATTGACCAGATTTTCGAGTCCAACCATATTTCGCAAATAATAATTCCATTCTTCAAAACCACCGATATTCAAATCACCTCCAACACTAGTCAAGGATTCCAATCCAATAAGGTTGTTCATACTATAATTATGTTGTATAAGAAGGTCGCCTTCAACCGAATTGATCCCAGATAAACCATTCACATAATTCAGAGTTTGGCCACCAATATGCAAATTACCTTTCAGATCGGTACAACCGGGATAATTCTGGAAAAAATTATCGGCTTCCTGTTGTGTGGCTACCCAATAGTTTCCATAAGGCAGACAGTCCAACTCAAACCCACATGATTCTGCAACTTCGGATGGATTATTACAGCCATCATCATTCTGGTAAATATTCACCACACCTGTCGGATCCATCAGATAGTCACAGAATGCAGGAATATTACATTCATTCAGGATCAGATTACCATAAATATCCATTTGATTGATTGAGCCAGGAGCAATGCCTGACAAGGCTTGAATACTATTTAAGTTGCTGTTGTAAAGAATTTGGACTACTCCGCCGGCATTTGAAAGGTTCTCAAGTCCTGTAAGATTTGATAGTGAATGATTTGAAAAAATATAAAGCTCTACTCCAACTGTATTGAGATTTTCCAGTCCGGAGAAATTCAAAAGGATATTATTCCATGCAATATCTAATCTACCACCCACATTACTCAAACTATTAAGACCTTCAAAATTTTCTAATACATAATTTCCGACAACAATCATGTCACTTCCAACAGTTGTAAGCGATTGTAATCCCATGAAATTAACCAGATTTGAGTTGTTGTCAATTTCCAAAGTCTCACCAATTGAAATCAAATTATCAAGTCCGGAAAGTGAAGTAAGATCATCTTGTCCAAAAATATATAAACCACCATCAATTAAAGTAATATTTATGAGTCCTTGTAAATTTTGAACCTGACCGTTCATTACGTAAACACTTCCCTCAATCTCCGTACATCCCGGATAATTCACCGCAAAACTATCAATCTGCGCCTGTGTTGTAAAAGTTATCCCTTCCGGTAAACAGCCCTGGCCCATCAGTCTGACAGACATCACGACTAAAATCAATAAAATGTACAGGTTTTTCATCGGTTGGTTTGTTTTTATATGAAAACTACGTGTTTTTTATAATTCTCCCAAAATTAGCACTTTAATTTAAAAACCACAAGGTGAAAAAAAATAATTGAGAAATCATGTTCACATTTCCAAATTCTCAAATTGCCGAATTGCCACATTACCGAATTGCCTGCATTTCTATTTAGAATAATTCCTGATAGTTGCAAAAAACACAAATTTGTTGTTACTTTGCAGTCGCGTATTTCAAATGCCCTTCCTCAAAAAAGGTCCTTTGATTTATAAAGAAGAGTGGAGAGATTAGGCTCAGCGAAACTCTAGCAACCTTCCCGACACGTTCGGGAGTGGTGCTAATACCTAACCCGGACTGGCAACAGCTCGGGAGATTATAAATTAAACGAATGTTGAATGATTGTTGTAATTTTATGCTAATGGTTTGCTTACGAGTTAGTTAGATATTTCTATCAAACTCATTTTTAGTGCTATTGGCTGAAATTCAACGTAAAAAGAAAACAATGACCTTACTCAAACCTTCGATAAAGGAATTACTCAATGCCCGCGTATTGGTGCTCGATGGCGCCATGGGGACGATGATCCAACGCTATAACCTCACCGAAAAAGACTACCGCGGTGAGCAATTTAAGAATCATCCGCACGACCTGAAAGGCAACAACGATCTGCTTTGCCTCACACAACCCCATATTATCTCGGCCATTCACCACGAATACCTCGAAGCAGGTGCTGATATCATCGAAACGAATACCTTCAATGGCACACAGATTTCTCAGTCGGATTATCACCTCGAAACATTGGTAACTGAAATAAATATTGCCGCTGCAAAAATTGCCTGTGCCGCCGCTGATGAATTTACGGCACGTAACCCCGGTAAACCACGTTATGTAGCCGGTGCCATTGGACCAACGAACAAAACAGCTTCCATGTCGCCCGATGTGAACGATCCGGGGTTTCGCGCGGTGACTTACGATCAGTTGGTCAGTAATTACTACCAACAGGCGGCAGCTTTGGTCGAAGGTGGCGTTGATATTTTATTGGTCGAAACTATTTTCGACACGCTGAATGCCAAGGCGGCGCTGTTTGCCATTCAGCAATTACAGGATAACTTAGGTATCCGGATCCAGGTTATGATTTCAGGAACGATCACCGATGCCAGCGGACGAACCCTTTCGGGGCAGACCGTTGAAGCGTTTTTACATTCTGTTTCACATTTCGATTTGCTTAGCATTGGGTTGAACTGTGCCCTTGGCGCTGAACAGATGCGACCATATATTGAAGAACTCTCTCAAAAATCAACTTTTGCAATCAGCGCGTATCCCAACGCCGGTCTGCCCAATCAATTCGGTGGCTACGATGAATCACCCGAACAAATGGCGTTACATATCCACGATTTCGTGAGTCATGGATTTGTCAATATCGTGGGTGGATGCTGCGGCACAACACCCGATCACATCCGTGAATTCGCCAGGATTGCAAAGGATCAGAAAAGCCATCAGCACCCATCCATTCATCCGACAACGGTTTTCACGGGTCTCGAACCACTGAAAGTGCAACGCGAAAGCAATTTTGTGAATATCGGCGAGCGTACCAACGTGAGTGGATCCATTAAGTTTGCCCGCCTGATCCGTGAAAAAAAATTTGAAGAAGCGCTAATCATCGCCCGGCACCAGGTGGAAGGCGGAGCACAGGTGATCGATGTGAATATGGATGATGGCATGTTGGATGCAGAAGTTGAAATGGTGAAATTCCTGCATATCCTGATGTCCGATCCCGAGATTGCACGTCTGCCGGTGATGATCGATTCGTCGAAATGGTCTGTTATCGAGAAGGGATTGAAATGCCTTCAGGGCAAAGCCATCGTAAACTCAATAAGCCTGAAGGAAGGTGAAGCGCAGTTTATCGAGCATGCCAGACTCGTCAGGAAATACGGTGCAGCAGCCGTTGTCATGGCCTTTGATGAGGAAGGTCAGGCATCATCGCTCGAACGAAAAAAAGAAATCTGCCAGCGTGCTTACCGCATCCTGACCGAAAAAGTGAATTTCCCACCACAGGATATCATTTTCGATCCAAATATACTTGCTATCGGAACAGGCATCGAAGAACATTCCAATTACGCCGTCGATTACATAAATGCCGTTAAATGGATCAAAGCGAATCTTCCGTATGCCAAAACCAGCGGTGGCGTAAGCAACCTTTCGTTTTCATTTCGTGGAAACGATATCGTTCGCGAAGCCATTCATTCCGTATTTCTGTATCACGCCATCGAGGCAGGTATGGATATGGGTATCGTGAACCCTGGCATGTTGCAGATTTACGATGAGATAGAACCGGAATTGCTACTGCTCGCCGAAGATCTCGTACTCAACCGTCGTGCAGATGCCACCGAACGACTGCTTGCTTTTGCCGAAAACATAAAGACCGGCACTAAAAAAGAAGAAAAACATGATTCCTGGCGTGATGCGCCGGTAAGCGAACGGTTGAAACATTCGTTGATTAAAGGGATAACCGAATTCATTGAAGAAGATACGCTGGAAGCCAGAACCCAATATCCACGCGCATTGGATGTGATTGAGCAACCCCTGATGGATGGCATGGGTGTGGTTGGTGATTTGTTTGGCGCCGGTAAAATGTTTTTACCACAGGTTGTGAAAAGCGCCCGGGTCATGAAAAAAGCCGTGGCAGTGTTGCTTCCCTATATTGAAGCCGAAAAAGTGACCGAATCGAGTTCGGCAGGAAAAGTGTTGCTCGCTACGGTGAAAGGCGACGTACATGATATCGGGAAAAATATTGTTGGTGTTGTGTTGGCATGCAACAATTTCGAAGTAATTGACCTTGGTGTGATGGTACCCGCTTCGAAAATCTTACAAACTGCTCTCGAACAACAGGTTGATATCATCGGGTTGAGTGGATTGATAACGCCTTCGCTTGAAGAAATGGTTCATGTTGCTGCCGAAATGGAACG
This sequence comes from Bacteroidales bacterium, assembly GCA_013141455.1. GTDB lineage: Bacteria > Bacteroidota > Bacteroidia > Bacteroidales > F082 > CAJBPB01. The sequence goes on along the minus strand of JABFQW010000035.1, from coordinate 19,745 downwards.
GTTGAATCTGCACTGGCCCTTGCTGATAGGCGGAGCAACCACCTCGGAGATTCACACGGCCGTTAAGATTGCTCCCTCCTATAAAAAACCGGTTGTGCATGTCCGCGATGCGTCCAAGGTGACGCAGGTTATCTCGAATTTGCTGGGTGAAAAAACAAAGACAGAAAACTATATTACTGATCTGAATGTGCGCTACGAGATGCTCCGGAAAAAACATCTCAACAACCGCAACGAAGAATCTTATCTTGGAATTGATGAAGCCCGCAGAAATAAGTTTGTCGCCCGATTCGATGAAACTACTGTATTCAGGCCACTGCAACAAGGCGTATTTCATATTGACAATCAGTCGCTCGAAGAGCTTGTTCCATTTATCGACTGGACTTTTTTCTTCCATTCGTGGCGCATAAGCGGGAAATACCCGCAGATATTTGATGATCCTCAAAAAGGCGAAGAAGCCCGCAAACTGTTCGATGATGCGCAATTTCTATTACAAAAAATTGTAAAGGAAAAGCTGTTCGTTGCTAAGGCAACATTCGGGATTTTTCCAGCCAATGCCAATGGCGACACGGTGTACATCTATGATCCACAATCACCTGATAAACAAATAGCTACCTTTGAGTTTTTGCGAAACCAACAAAAGAAGAATGATACTATCCCAAACCTGTGTCTGGCCGATTTTATCGCACCGGAATCGTCAGGGATAAAAGATTATCTCGGTTGTTTTGTAGTTACTGCCGGAATTGGTCTGGATTCAATCGTACAAAAGTTTGAATCGGAAAACGACGATTACAATGCCATCATGGCCAAGGTGCTGGCCGACAGACTGGCTGAAGCAGTTGCCGAATTTCTACATTACAAGGTCAGGAAAGAATATTGGGCTTATTCACCGGACGAACCCTTTGATATTGCACGGTTGCTTGGTGAAGAATATCGGGGAATACGACCTGCACCGGGTTACCCGGCCTGTCCGGAACATTCCGAAAAACAAATTATTTTCGACCTGCTCGATGCTGAAAAGCACACCGGCGTTTCATTAACCGAAAATTTCGCGATGACACCCACGGCAGCTGTTAGCGGGTTCTATTTTGCACATCCTGATTCACAATATTTTAATGTCGGTAAAATTGGCCGCGACCAGCTCAATGACTATTCACAACGAAAAGGTAGCAGTATTCCGGAAATGGAACGACTGCTTAATGCTAACCTGAATTACAAATAACACTTGCCATGCAGAGTTTCTTAAAGGTAAATGAAGCCATCGAAAAATCAGATAAAACACTGTTTTCGTTCGAGTTACTACCTCCGCTGAAGGGTCAGAACATCGAACATATCGAAAACACCATCGATCCGTTGATGGAGTTCAAACCGGCTTTCGTTAATGTGACTTATCATCAGGAGGAATTTCATTACAAGCAACTTGGCAATGGTCTGCTTGAGAAAAAAACAATCCGCAAACGACCCGGCACAGTTGGCATTACGGCTGCAATCATGTATCGGTATGGGTTCAATGTGGTACCGCATATTATCTGCGGCGGTTTCAACCAGGAAGAAACCGAGAATGCCCTGATCGACCTGCATTTCTTAGGTGTAAAAAACCTGTTGGTGGTGCGTGGTGATGCCCAGCCTTCGGAGAAATATTTCCGTGCCGAACCAGGTGGTCATTTGCATTCCATTGATCTCGTAAATCAGATTATGAACCTGAATAAAGGTAAATATATCGAAGAGGATTTACTGAATGCTACCCCGACAAATTTCAGTGTGGGCGTAGCCGGTTATCCCGAAAAACATATCGAGGCACCAAACCTTGACAGTGACCTGAAGTTTCTGAAAATGAAAATTGATGCAGGCGCCGAATTTGTTGTAACCCAGATGTTTTACGACAATAAAAGGTACTTCGATTTTGTAGATAGGTGCAGGCAAATTGGGATTACTGTCCCCATCATACCCGGTTTGAAACCTATTTCTACGCTGAATCACCTCAATATTTTGCCACAAACTTTCAATATCGATATGCCACAGGAATTGGTGAAAGAGGTACAAAAATGTACCGATAACAAACAGGTTCGCCGTCTTGGTGTGGAATGGGCCATCGCGCAATCGCGTGAGTTGATTGCCAAAGGAGCTCCCGTATTGCACTTTTATACCATGGGAAATTCGGATAATATCAGAAAGATTGCAGAAGCGGTTTTTTAAGAATTTTACAATTCGACAATTTATTTTATTCTGTTCACCTGCACGATATTACTATTTCGTTAGCCTTTCACTATTTTTAATTCTTCAATCTTTTAAATTTCTATTTTTGGAGATCGAATGAAAACATTATGAAGCTCTACGATATATTTACCAAACCCGGGAAAAAACTCGCCGTTTTAGTCGATCCCGACAAGCCTACTGATGAGGAAATCATCAGGATCGCTACCAGTTCGCAACAATCAGGTGTCGACTTTTTCTTTGTTGGTGGTAGCTTACTCACCAACGACAATCTCGACAGTTGCATCAAACTGCTTAAAAAACATGCACATATACCGGTAATCCTGTTTCCGGGAAACACGAATCAGTTGAGTAACAAAGCCGATGGGTTTCTGTTTTTATCGCTTATTTCGGGTCGGAATGCCGAAATGCTGATTGGCCGGCATGTGATAGCAGCCCCATTTTTAAAACTGAGCGGATTAGAGATTTTATCAACCGGCTATATGCTGATCGACAGTGGAAAACCAACCTCTGTGAGTTATATGAGCAATACAGTACCAATCCCAAACGATAAGTTTGACATTGCCATTTGCACGGCCATGGCAGGTGAGATGTTGGGCATGAAACTGATCTTCCTGGAAGGTGGTTCCGGTGCCGAACACGCTGTTTCGGAGGAAATGATAAAAATGGTCCGTGGTAGCATAAACATCCCGTTAATAGTTGGCGGCGGAATACGCACACCCGAAAATGCTGCGCAATGCGCACGGGCAGGTGCCGATGTGATAGTAATTGGAAATGCCCTCGAGAAAGAACCCGGTTTGCTTGGTCAGTTTGCCGATGCCGTACATAATGTAGGTTAAAACAGGTATTGAAAGGAATCTATTGCCTGTCAATCATTGACAATCATCCTTAAACTGCTGACCGTGGTTTTACAAATAAAAAAATGAACGTATAAATTAAGTAAAAATGAACAGGTATTTACTCATTATCAGCCTATTGCTAACTGTATTATCGGCTGAGATTGTTGCCCAGAACAAGTTTTTTACTCCTGAAGAAGCCGTTGGTTTGAACCCCGCCTTGAGCCCATCGGGTTATGGTCAGTTGAAATGGATGGCTGACACGGATGATTTCACTTTTTCGGATAAGCAACAAGTGATGCGATACTCAGCGATATCCAATGAGACTGATACCTTATTCAAAATCAAAGAATTGAACAGTATTTTGCGAACCAATAATTTTGATACGCTCCAAAGGATTCCACAAATAAACTGGATAGATGCATCGCAAATCTATTATTTCAACGCGAATAAACTTTTTGCGTTCAACATCATCTCAAAACAGGTTCAGAAGATCACTGAGTTTCCGGAAAATGCTCAGAGTCATTCGATTACCCTACCCTCACTCCGGGTTGCCTATACCATTGAAAACAATCTGTTTGTAGCTGATGGACAATCACATACACAAATCACCACCGAACCTGAAGGGATCGTTTGTGGTCAAACCGTTCACCGTAACGAGTTTGGCATCAATGGCGGCATATTCTGGTCGCCCGATGGTAACAGCATTGCTTTTTACCGGATGGATGAACGGATGGTTGCCAACTATCCGATTGTTGATATCGACGCCCGGATTGCAGAAGTTAAAAACGAGCCCTATCCGATGGCCGGTGAGAAAAGTCATGAGGTGACGCTTGGGGTTTATAATCTGGAAACGAAAAGTACCGTATTCATGAAAACCGGCGAACCGGCAGAACAATATCTTACTTCCGTTACCTGGAATCCTGATAACAAAACCATCTATATTGGTTTATTGAACCACGATCAGAATCATCTGTCATTGAATGCTTATGATATCTCAAACGGGAATCTTGTAACGGTTCTTTTTCAGGAAACAGATGAAAAATATGTGGAACCAATGAATCCGATGGAATTTATTCCCGGCAAGCCTGACAGGTTCATTTGGCAAAGCCAGCGCGATGGCTATAATCACATCTACGAATACGATACAAAAGGCAATCTCATCGGGCAACATACCAAGGGAGAATGGGTTGTATTGGATTTGGTTGGTTTTCAGCAAGATAAAAATCTGCTGTATTTTACCGGGACGATTGATTCACCCCTATCGCAAAACATCTATAAAGTAAACCTGAAAACAAATAGTATTGAAAAGGTGAGCGTGGAACAGGGAACTCATCGTGGCCTGCTCAATAAATCGGGCAAATATATCATTGATATTTATAGCACAAAGAATACACCGAGGTGCATTTCACTTATCACGACCAAAACCAACAATGCACGCATCATTAAATCGGAAGGCAATTTATTGAAAGACTATACATTGGGTGAAACCTCTGTTTTTTCGATAAAAGCTTCTGATGGAACCGATCTGTATTGCCGTATGATCAAACCGGTTGATTTTGATCAGACGAAGAAATATCCGGTTATCGTATATGTGTATGGCGGGCCACATGCGCAGTTGGTAACTGATAGCTGGCTTGGCGGGGCCAATAATTACCTCAACTATCTTGCACAAAAAGGTTATATCGTATTCACCTTAGATAACCGGGGTTCGACCAACCGAGGCAAAGAATTTGAACAGGCAATCTTCCGGAATGTGGGCAAAGTGGAGATTGATGACCAGCTAAGCGGGATCAGTTACCTTAAAACGCTCGAATATGTTGATGCTACCCGAATTGGTGTTGATGGATGGAGTTACGGAGGATTTTTGGCAATGACATTAAAGCTTCAACATCCCGAAATATTTAAAGTCGCGGTAGCTGGCGGTCCTGTGATCGATTGGAAATTTTACGAAGTGATGTATGGTGAGCGGTATATGGATACACCACAAACAAATCCTGAAGGCTATGCCAATGCCAGTTTACTACCTCAGGCCAAAAACCTGAAAGGCAAGCTATTGATCATTCACGACACCGAAGACAGAACAGTGGTTTGGCAAAATAGCCTGTCGTTTCTCAAGCAATGTGTCGATGATGGGGTTTTGGTAGATTACTTCGTCTATCCCGGCCATGAGCACAACGTAAGGGGCAAAGACAGGGCTCATCTCATAAAAAAAATCACCACTTACTTTGACGAAAATCTCTGATATTTTTTCAAAGATTTCATTTTTCCCATATTGAGATTTATTGACCAATATAGGATTATTTTGATCTCCCTATTATTATGTATTTATTTGATATTGTGATGTTTAATTCAATGGCACGTTTATCGTATTACGTAAAACGAAATATTGAATGACAAAACAATGAAAACGAACGAAGATAGTAACAAGGAATTAATCCTGTTGGATGATGTTTTTGTCGACAAAACAATTTTAGTTGTTGACGATGTCAAAGTAAACTATTTACTTATCAAAGCCATGCTTTTTCGAACCGGAGCAAAGATTATCTGGGCCGAAGACGGTTTCACCGCTTTGGAACTTGTATCCACCGACCCAAAAATTGATCTGGTACTGATGGATTATAATATGCCCATTATGGATGGGTTTGAGACCACGTTAAAAATAAAAATGACACGTGCCGATTTACCCGTTTTATCGCAGAGTACCTATACCGATTCACCTCTTTTCGACCGGGCCAACGCCCCATTTGACGCTTATATTTCAAAACCGATTGTTCCTAAAACACTTATCGAAGAAATTACAAAATTTCTCTGATAATTAATTGATTTCGAGTACTACAATAGTTTTACTTATCTTTGTCAATTACAAGTTCCGACTTTTAATTTATCAATCGTATGCGAAGCAAGCTGATGCTTCTGTTTGTCAATATGTTGTTATTGTCCTTTTTAATACCTTTTCAGGTTTTAGGCGATAGCAAACTACATAGCGATAGTTTAACAAAACTTTTGGAGACCAAAACCGGCCTCGAAAAGCTTGATGTTTACAATCAATTGATCATATCGCTAAATAACCTTAACCCGGCTCACGGTATAGATATAGCGCGTGAGGCCATAAAACTTGCCGACCAGATAGGCAGTGAAGAATTTAAAGCCAAACTCCTAAATGAAGAAGCGGTTTGCTACCGTAAACTCAGTATTTACGAAAATTCGTTAATGCTACATTTCGAAGCGCTAAAAATATTCGAGAAACTCAACGACAGCATGGGGATTGCATTTACCTATGCCAATATCGGTAATGTTTACTATGGCATCAATGAATTTGAAGATGCTTTGACATACCATTATAAATCACTTGCAATCAAAGAAGAACTCAAAGATAAATCGCAGATCGCTTATTCGTACAATGCCATTGGGATGTCGCTGATCAGGATGAACGATCAAAAACAAGCCCTTAAGTATTTTCATAACGCCATTGAACTTCGTAAAAAAAAGAATGAGACCCTTGAAATGGCTAATATTTATGGCAATATGGGCGATGCCATGGTTAAACTTAACCAGTTTGATGACGCCCTCGAATACCTGAATATGGCGCAGGAGATATATACCAACGAAAAGGCTGATTATGGTTTAGCCCTGATTTACAACCGAAAAGCTGAAGTCTATTATTTATTCGATGCGCTGGATATGGCCTACGACTTCCTGAAAAAGGCTGAAAGTCTGGCGCTAATTCAAAAAAACTTCGGTTTGCTTCAAACAAATTATGACCTTCAGAGTAAAATTCTTGAAAAAAAGAACCTTTATAAAGAAGCGCTTCATTTCACAAACAAGGCTTATGGTATTAAAGACTCACTCTTAAATGAACGCAAATTTTATGAGATGTCAGAAATAAGGGTGAGGTATGAAACGAATAAATTAGATGCCGACAACGAAATCCTTCGTCTGAAAGTGAAGGAACAAGACATGCGTTTGAAACTATTTGTGTTTCTGTTTATTAGTGCATGCCTGATTTTTATTGCCCTGCTTGCCATCTGGAGATATCTGAAAGACAGGAAGATGAACCAGAATCTTGCACTTGTCAATCTATCACTCGAGGAGCGTGTGAATGAACGTACTACGGCATTAAGCGAACAGATACTGGCACGTGAAGTTGCTCTGAATTCGCTCAGGCAAAGTGAAGAAAAATTTAAAACCATTTCCGATACCTCGCCTTCGGGCATTGCGGTAACAAACGAAAAAGGACAAATTGTTTTTATGAACAACCGCCTGCTCGAAATAACCGGAATCGTTGAGTCGCAATTTTTAGAGGGTAAATGGCTGAGTAATATCTTTTTTGATGACCGCAGCGAAGCAATTAATTTCTGGAACAGCATCCATCAGGATGATCATCAGGTGAGGGAGTTTTCGTTCAGGATGATACGCGATGAAGTGATTAACTGGTTTTATTTGAAAGTGGCTCCAATCTTCAATGAGAAAATATTCATCGGTTTTGTTGCTGTGATCGATAATATCACTTCCCAAAAAGAGTTCGAGTTCGAATTAATCCGATCGAAAAACAAGGCGGAAGAATCAGATAAACTCAAGTCGGCCTTTCTGGCAAATATGTCGCACGAGATCAGGACACCTATGAATGCCATTCTCGGTTTCTCCGACCTGCTTTCGTCAAATGAATACGATGAGGAGGAAAAAACCGAATTTATCAATATGATCAAATCGAGCGGTAAACTTTTGCTCAATCTGATTAACGATATCATCGATATTTCGAAAATTGAAGCCGGCGAATTAAAAATTCAGGCCACTACATTTCAGGTTGTTAGTGTGCTCGACGAATCATTTAACACATTCAGACAACAACTCGATCAAAGCGAACGCAATGGTGTGAAACTCATTTTTAATCACCGCGCCGCCATCGAAAATGCCATGATTACCACTGACCGGTTGCGGCTTCAGCAAATCATGACCAACTTATTAAGTAATGCGGTAAAATTTACCCATTCGGGAGAGGTAGAGTTTGGTGTTATTCACATTGGCGATCGCTACGAATTTTATGTACGTGATTCGGGAATCGGTATTCCGGCATCAAAATTGGATGTTGTTTTCGAGCGATTCAGACAGGCAGATGATTCACACACACGGCTTTATGGGGGAACAGGCTTAGGCTTAGCCATAACCCGTAACCTTACCCATTTGCTGGGTGGAAAAATTTGGGTTGAATCGGTTGAAGGCTCCGGCACAGTATTTTATTTCACGCTGCCCGCCGATCCCGAGCAATACGGAAAGGATACCTTAGCGCAGATAAAAGAACAAAATGACAATTCCGGTTTTATCGGTAAAACGATACTTATTGTTGAGGATATCGAAACGAATCTTCAGTTGGCCGGTTTAATGATCAGGCGTTTGGATTGCAATGTAATGTTTGCCTCCAATGGATTTATCGCCTTAGACATTGTATCTAAAACAAAGGTTGACCTGATTCTGATGGATATACAAATGCCTGAGATGGATGGTATTACAGCAATGAAAAAAGTCAGAGAGATTGACAATCACATTCCCGTTGTTGCAGTTACAGCATTCTCAATATTAGGCGAAGATCAAAAATATCTCGATATGGGATTCGATGGTTTCGTAAGCAAGCCATTCAATATTGAATCGTTAAGCGCTACATTCAAAAATATATTTAATTTTGAGAAACATTAATTCGCTAACGTGACAAAATTGTTATCAAGTCGCATATTTTTATTTCTCGCCTTCAACTTGCTGGTGTTGGTATTACAAGCGCAGGTTTTTACTGAAATCAATAAACAACCACAGGGTCTTGCTAATTCAGCTGCCGTTTGGATTTCACGTCAGTCGAAATTAGATCTGATTCACAGTGGTGAATTGGTTCATACCAAAATGCAACCAAAAACAAACCTTTACAAGCAATCGGGCACAGATCAATTCGCGTTGTCGAACGTAAGTCTGCCCCCATTCAGTCGTGGCGATATGGACGTAGCTGATTTTAACAAAGACGGACTACAGGATGTTGTTATTACTGGTTTGGGCATTGGAAACAAACCCGTTGCAGGCGTTTTCATTCAGCAAAGCAATGGCACGTTTATTCGTATTCAATCGAATATCCCCGGATTAGTTGATGGTTCAGTCGAGTTTGGTGATTTTGATAAGGATGAAGATATGGATGTATTGATCGCAGGTAGCGACAACAACAAAATGATTTTTACCCGGATATTTGAAAATGTTGAAGGAAAGCTGACGGAGAGCGACATCAACCTTCCAGGCATTCAGTTTGGCAGTGCGCGCTGGGGCGATGCCAACCGCGATGGCTATCCCGACATTCTGATCACCGGTCTTTCGGCAACCGGACCAATAACACGTATTTATATTTACCAGAATAATGCCTATAAATTGCTTCCACAAATGTTCCCCGGTCTGAAACATAGCGACGGCGCCTGGCTCGACTATAACCTCGACAATATGACCGATTTTGTTGTGAGTGGTTCAACGGCATCGGGAATGCCATATACGCATGTTTTTCGGGCATACAAAGACATGCAATTCGATGAGCAACGCGAGAGTGGCATGCGGCAACTGATGAATTCGAAGATTGATGTAAGCGATTTCGATGCCGATGGCGATCCTGATTTCGTGATCACAGGCGAAAGTCTGGAACGACCTTACACCTTAGTATTTGAAAATAGAAAAAATGTTGGTTTCATCGATTATATGGCCGGATTGACAGGCGTTTCGAATGGTGTTGCACGTTGGGGCGATTACGATGGCGATGGTGATTTCGACTTGTTTGTAACAGGTATTGATGTTTGTTATAACCTGATCGGCAACATTTACCGGAATAACCTGAACCCTGAAATAGACCATCAGGAGGATGACATGGATATTTTTATCGAATCACCTATTGTTGATTACAGCCGCGGACCTTATTACTATTTTGTTTTCTCATCCTGTTTCTGCGATATCGAAGGTAAAGGTGTTAAATCGTACAATATGCTGATCAGCAATATCCATCAGGAGAAAGATGATTTCAACCTAACCTATAAATTTAATGAAATTTTGCTTGAGAAATTTCCTGGCTGGCCCTGGTCCGACCGTGGTCACCGTACCTCAAATGCCTTTACCAGTGTAAAAGATGCCGAAGAAGGACGGTTACAAGTGATAGGTGGATACACCAACGATGAATTTAAGATACACTATATCAATTGGTAAGGAAGGATAAAGTTTAAAGTTTAAAGTTTAAAGTTCAAAATTCAAAGTTCAAAGTTAGGTTTATACACAATAGACTTTATAATTTCATTAACTTTTTTACTAATTTAGTCCGGTTTCAGCAACAAAATCTGCAATGAATTTCATTTCAACTGACCAGCTACAACTCGCATTCGACTTTGTTAATTTCACCGATAAACACCTGTTTCTGACAGGTAAAGCCGGAACGGGTAAAACTACTTTTTTGCACCAGTTGCGTCTGAAAACCGCCAAACGTATGGTTATCGTTGCCCCAACCGGTGTGGCAGCCATCAATGCCGGCGGTGTAACCATTCATTCATTCTTTCAATTACCTTTCGGACCACAGATTCCTGAAGAATTTGCAGCCGATATCGCCCGCTCGGGTCGGTTTCAGCTATCGGCAAACAACGACAAAAGCACTGCATCGCGTTACCAGAAAATGACGCGCGAGAAGATCAATATCATCAAAAGTCTCGATCTGTTGGTTATTGACGAAATAAGTATGGTGCGTGCCGATTTGCTCGATGCCATCGACAGCGTGTTGCGGCGTTACCGCTATCGTTCGTTACCCTTTGGTGGTGTGCAGTTACTGATGATTGGCGATGTGCAGCAATTGGCACCAGTGGCCAAAGAAGAGGAGTGGGAGATGCTGCGTCCTTATTACGATTCAGTATATTTCTACAGTAGCCTTGCGCTCAAAAAAACCGATTATATCAGCCTCGAACTCACCGAAGTTTTCAGGCAGCAGGACGAAAAATTCATCGCCATGCTCAACAAGGTGCGCGAAAATGAACTGGATGATGCTGCCATCATTGAACTGAATAAACGGTATTTACCCGGATTTGATCCGGCTGACGACGAGGGTTATATCACCCTCACCACACATAATTACCAGAGTCAGAAAATTAATGATGCGAAATTAGAAACCCTAAAAGGAAAACCAAAACGGTTCGAAGCCACTGTGACCGGCGATTTTCCGGAATATGCCTACCCTACTGATTATGAACTCATGCTGAAAACCGGTGCACAGGTAATGTTCGTTAAAAACGATCCGAACCCGGCAAAAGCATTTTACAACGGGAAAATAGGTACATTGGTTCAAATTTCCGATAAATTACTCAAGGTGCAATGCAAAGGTGATGAAGAAGAAATTGAGGTGATGCCGTTGGAATGGAATAATTGCAGATATACCTTAAACGAGGAAACCAAAGAGATCAAAGAAACCGTTATCGGGTCATTCACGCAATATCCGTTGAAACTCGCCTGGGCCATCACTATCCACAAAAGCCAGGGACTCACTTTTGAGAAAGCCATCATCGATGCCAATGCCTCATTCACCCACGGCCAGGTGTATGTGGCACTCAGCCGTTGCAAAACCCTCGAAGGCATGGTATTAAGTACGCCCATCCTGCGGCGGTCGATACGACACGATGCCGGTGTGAATCATTTCGTGCACCAGATTCAGGAAAACCCACCCGATACGCAGCGTCTCGAAGATGCAAAAATCGGTTATCAACAATCGCTACTACACGAACTTTTTGACTTCGAACCCCAACTGAAAAGGATGTTTACGTTGAGCCGCATTGTAAGCGAAAACATCGGCGCCGTGGATGCTTCAGCCCAGGCATTAATGGATGCACTTATCCGGAAATACAAGATCGAAGTGGTTGAAGTTGGCGAAAAATTCCGCCGGCAAATAGCACAGTTTACTTCGCAACAAACTGATGTTGAACAGAACGAAGCCCTACAGGAACGCATCCGTAAAGCGGTCGGGTATTTCAATCCAAAAATGGCCGAAACCATACAACTCGCCCAGATTGATTTTGTTACTGACAATACCGCTGTCCGCAAATCGTTGAACGATACCCAGGAACGAATGCTTTCGGTACTCTATATCCGTCAGCAATGTTTGTTGGTTTCAAAAAACGGTTTTTCTGTTTCTGCTTATGTCGAAACCCGTGCCAAGTCGGCCCTTGAGATGCCGGTGATGAAGAAAAAAGAAATCAAAGAAAGTTTTGGCAACCAGAAAAACCTGAGTTTGTACCGGTTGTTAAAAAAGTGGCGCGACAACCTTGCTGAAGAAATGGATGTGCGACCCGATCTTATTTTACCCTGGAAAGCATTGAACGGCATCAGTGAAGAACTGCCGGTCAACCTGATCGAACTGAAGCGAATAAACGGCATCGGGAAGAAGAAATTAGCAGCGTATGGCGGTATCATCCTCGAAATGATTTCGGATTACAACAACCGCAATAATCTGGGTTTGACCATCGATGCAAGCGAACAGCCTGCCGAACAAAAACCGCAAAAAGCAGACACGAAACAAGTCAGTTTCGATCTGTATAAAGCAGGTAAAACCCTGGAAGAAATTGCCACGGAACGAAATTTCGCCGTAACAACCATCATCGGGCATCTGGCGGCTTTCGTAAAATCGGGCCACCTCAGCGTAGATGAATTTTTGACGAAGGATAAAATTGACCTGATCACCGAATATTTCACCGAAACGCGCGATCTGAGCTTAGGCAGCGCAAAGCATGTGCTGGGCGATGATGTTTCGTATGGGGATATTAAATTGGTGTTAAGCCATTTGGAACACCTTGGAAAAATTGACGAATCGTACAATTAATACGGCATTTCATATAGGCAATTTGGGGTCAATTTTTTATTTTGATGTGCTGGAAAAGTTCTTGGTTTTGTGATATTTATGATTTAAGTTGCCTAATTTAAAACCTTATCATTTCAAGAAACCTTAGTAGAAAAGAGAAAACAATTCCTTGACCTTATTAACCATAAAACTACTGCCGTCACTAAGAAATCTTGAATCAAAATAAGGTAATAAGGTTTGATTGGATACTTTGACACATTGCTACTTAGGTTTAAATGGAAAAGAAAATAAGGTTTTGGATGCTTAAAAGTAACTGTATTCTGGTTCAACAAAATTTAATTGATCTATACTTACTCCTGGCGCATCACAATAATATTAAACCGATCGATGTCCTATCGTGAATGACATAAAAGAAAAAATGTATATTTCAACTTTTTTTACACGGCTATCAATCCAAAAACTGTAAGGTATGAACCCTGAAACAAAAACAGAATTCAAAAAGAGTCTTACTTTATTCGATTCAACGGCAATCGTGATCGGCTCTATGATTGGCTCCGGGGTATTTATTGTGGGATCGGATATGGCGCGTACACTCGGGTCGCCCGGTTGGCTTATGATAGCCTGGCTCATAACTGGTGTATTGACGATTTTCGCCGCGCTCAGCTATGGCGAACTGGCCGCCATGATGCCCAAAGCCGGTGGCCAATATGTTTATCTGCGTGAAGCCTATAACCCGCTTTCGGGTTTTCTGTATGGCTGGACGCTTTTTCTTGTCATCCAAACAGGAACGATAGCTGCGGTTGCCATGGCATTTGCAAAATTTACAAGTGTGTTGGTCCCCTGGTTTTCCGAACAAAATGTATTGTTTGATGCCGGCATCATCAAAATCAACACGACACAGCTATTCGCCGTATTTTCCATTTTTTTTCTTACATGGATTAACACACGCGGCATCCGGTTAGGAAAATTGGTACAGAATTCTTTCACAATAACTAAAACAATCGTTCTCATTGGTTTTATCCTGATTGGATTATTCATTGCCAGAAATCAGGAGGCGATAAAAATAAACAGCAGTATTTTTTGGGATGCGGCACAAACGACTGAAGGTGTGACAACATCCTTAGCCGGTTTCGCCCTGATTGCCGCCATTGGCACGGCCATGGTTGGCTCTCTTTTTTCGTCCGATGCCTGGAATAACATCACTTTTACAGCCGGTGAGGTAATTAATCCCAAACGAAACATCCCGCTAAGCCTGTTTCTGGGGACAAGCATTGTAACCGTTTTGTTTATTTTAGCCAACTTGGTTTATATTCAGGTTTTACCATTACGCGGAAATCCAGAAGGCATTTCTGTTTTTGAGAAAGGCATTCAGTTTGCAACCAACGACAGGCTTGGAACCGCCACTATCGTTAGTTTCCTTGGCGAAGGCGCTGCCATTATCATGGCAATTTTTATCATGATCTCCACTTTTGGTTGCAACAACGGATTGATATTATCAGGCGCCCGGGTTTATTACGCCATGGCACAGGACAATTTATTCTTTAAAAAAGCCGGTTCACTCAATAGAAATGGCGTGCCGGCTATGGGCTTGATTTTTCAGGGAGTTTGGGCCGGATTACTTTGTTTATCGGGCACTTACAGCGAACTGCTCGATTATGTGATCTTTGCCGTACTCATTTTCTATGTACTGACTATCGCCGGTATTTTCGTATTGCGCAAAAAACGCCCCGATGCCGATAGGCCCTACAAAGCATTCGGCTATCCTGTAATACCAGCTTTGTATATCATTGTCGCTACCTTGATTATGCTCGACCTGCTTTATTACAAACCAAATTACACCTGGCCGGGTTTAGTAATTGTGTTGATGGGCGTTCCTGTGTTTTTTATCTGGAAACGAATCAACAGACAAACCCTCTGATTTTGGGAAAGTTATATTTGATCACCGAAAAAATAAATGGTCTTGATTACTAATAAAATTGTAGTTTTTTCATTATACATACCAAAATGATATACTTTTGTGATATACAAATATCAAAAAAATGAAAACAGTCTCATTAAAAATAGATGATTCGATCTTTGGAGAAACGGAAAAAATCCTGTCAAGCATAAAAAAAACCAGAAATCGCTATATTAACGATGCGATTGAATACTACAACCGGGTTCAGAAACGATTAATTCTTGAGAAGAAACTTCAAATAGAGTCGGAGTTGGTTAAAAATGATTCGTTAGCCGTGCTGAACGAATTTGAAAGGATTGATTATGCAGATTAAACAATTCGAAATCTGGATTGCAGATTTAAATCCACAGCTCGGAACAGAGCCCGGTAAAACACGACCGGTTATTGTTATTCAGACGAATCTTTTAAACAAGATCCCTCATCTATCTACCATCGTTTGTCCAATAACAACAAATGTCGAGAATGAATCAGATATTTTAAGGGTTCATCTTAAAAAAGGTATGGCAAATATGCACGAGGATTGTGACATTATGATAGATCAGATCCGCGCCATTGACAACAAACGATTACTTAAAAAAATCGGGGACCTACCAACACAATTTATTCAAAAAGTAAAAGATAACATCCTTGTAATACTTGATATGGATTAATGCCTTCAAATCAGCGGCAAACACAATAGAAACAGGATAATAGCCAATGGCACGAGAAGTTTTTTATCGATTTGGGTGAAATCGCCATGATCTTCCGATCGAAACAAGCCCATCACCTTAAACTCACCAACCGCCCTGAACAACAATAATCCGGCTATCAGATAAATCATATTCTCGCTAACGTTATCCGAATAGGCCTCACTTTTCTGCCAGGTACGGACAAGTATGATGAAACTGCCGGCCATCAAAGCAAACGACTGCAAAATAAACCATTTTCTACCTTTTATCCGTTCCTCTTTATCAGTTGCCGGCATGATGAACCATGTACGGAATCTACCGAGAAGCAATACAATCCATGAAATGATGGCAAGAGCCAACATGCTTCCTGACAACAACAATCCTGAAATCCAAACAACTGACATCTTTATTTTTTCTTAATACAATTTTTGTATGCTATAATATTACCTAACTTTTCACAATGATCCTGTCGAAGTAAAGTTTACTTTAATTATGTTTCGACTTAAGTGCTAAATAGTTCAAATACAATTAATTAAACTTATATAAGAAATTCAAATGTACTGATAAATAATATGTTACAAATCAATATTTGATTTTCAAATTGCTTTGTGAACCTCTGTGCCTTCTTTGTGACACTTTGTGCAACAGTTTTAGCTATACCACAAAAGGCACTAAGAAGACACAAAGCGATGCAAAAGACTAAATATTATTTTTATATCGCTATGATTCAAATATATAGTTTCATATATTACAAATGCGAAATATGTATACTTTAATTTCCTCCCATAAAAATATCCAGTGCTCTTGCTTTCTCTATCAATCCCAAATTTGCCGGAACGAGATTCAGCTTGCCACTCACTTCCTTCAACGGAATACTCACTGTATGTCCTTCCTTGATAGCTACCATTTTACCGTAGTCTTCGTTGGCGATGAGCTGGGCTGCCCTTGATCCGAAACGTGTGGCCAGAATCCTGTCCATAGGCGAAGGGCTGCCGCCCCGCTGCACATAGCCGAGAATCGTTTTACGCGTTTCAATCTTCGTCTCACTTTCGATACTGTAGGCAATGAAATCGGCTGCCGAACGAAATTCTTTTGGGAACTCGATACCCTCAGCCACCACAACAATCGAATACGGTTTCTTGCGATTGTAACGTGCCTGCAGATAACGGTTCATGTCTTTCAGATCGTATTTCAACTCAGGAATCAGGATAACATCGCCGCCGCCCGCCATGCCGGCATAAAGCGTTAACCAACCTGCGGTGTGCCCCATCACCTCGATCACCATGATGCGCTGGTGCGAATTGGCGGTCGTGTGCAGCCGGTCGATGGCCTCCGTAGCAATATTCACGGCCGAATCGAAACCAAAAGTGAAATCGGTTCCCCACACATCGTTGTCGATGGTTTTAGGAATCCCGACAATATTCAAGCCGATATCCGACAGCATACTGGCGGTTTTTTGTGTGCCATTGCCGCCAATGCAAACCACACAATCGAGTTTCATATCCTTGTAATTCTTCCTGATCAATTCGGGCTTATCGCTTCCCTGATCACTGTTTTTCTTGAAAGGTTTCTCACGTGATGTGCCTAAGATCGTACCACCAAGCGTCAGGATTCCGGATAAGTTTGACTCTGTCAGGGCAACGAATTCGTTGTTTATCAATCCCGAAAATCCGGAGGCGATCCCGAAAACCTCCATGCCGTATTGTGAGATCGCCGTTTTGCCAACACCCCGGATGGCGGCATTGATTCCCGGACAATCGCCACCTGCCGTAAGTATCCCTATTCTCTTCTGTTTTGCCATCGCTCTTAATTTGACTGCAAAATAAGCGATTTTAATCATCAATAACCGCCATCAGATAGTAACTTATTGTAAGTTTGTGTGCATAAAGGGGGATTACTTATGGTTTTAAAAAAAATTGCACAGCATTGGTGGATTTTAATCGGAATGTTGCTTGGTATTTTATTTGGTATCCTTGCCGTATGGCTTGGTTGGCACCAATTCACTTTGTTCTGGATAAAACCCTGGGGAACAGTATTTATTAATTTGCTAAAGCTCATTGCCATTCCTTTGATCCTTGTCTCATTAGTAAGCGGTGTTTCTAATCTGAATGATGTTTCAAAGCTTTCGCGCATTGGTTTTAAAACGCTTGGTTTATATCTGATTACCACCATGACGGCCATCAGCATCGGGCTAATCATCGTAAATATTACCAATCCGGGCAAACTGCTTTCGCCGGAGAAATCTCTCGAGTTTCAGCAGAAATATGCCGATAAAATAAGTAATGGTGCTATGGAAACGACCCAGGGACCGTTGCAGTTTGTGGTCGATCTGGTTCCTGAGAATATCTTTAAAGCCATGACCGAAAACACGGCCATGTTACAGGTGATATTCTTCGCCATTCTATTCGGAATTGCCCTTGTGATGCTTCCCGATGAAAAGACACGATCAGTAAAAAAACTGTTCGATCAGCTGAACGATATTGTCATGCAAATGATTCATATCGTGATGCTTACTGCGCCTGTTGGCGCATTCTGCCTGATCGCCTCCGTAACCGTTGAAGTGGCTGGTAACAGTCTGAAAGAAACCGTGAGCCTTTTCAGTTCGTTGGGTATGTACGCGCTTACTGTAATCATTGGATTGGTTTTTGTAGTATTTGTATTTTATCCTCTGATTATTAGTTTTTTTACATCTGTAAAATTCAGGCAATTTTTGAAAGGGATGTCACCAGCGCAGTTTCTGGCATTCTCAACCAGTTCGAGTGCGGCTACCTTACCTATGACCATGCAATGCTGCGAAGAAAATCTGGGTATTAAAAAAGAAATCGCCAGTTTTGTTTTGCCATTGGGGGCAACGGTTAATATGGATGGAACAAGCCTGTATCAGGCTGTTGCCACCATTTTTCTGGCACAGATATATGGTATCGATCTCGGATTTACTGCACAACTAACCATTATTTTGACCGCCACATTGGCCTCAATTGGGTCGGCAGCCGTTCCTGGAGCCGGTATGATTATGCTGGTAATCGTTTTGCAATCGGTAGGCGTCCCACTCGAAGGAATTGCACTTATCTTTGCCGTTGACCGCCCGCTCGACATGATGCGAACCGTGGTAAATATTACGGGAGATGCAGTAGTGGCTTGTGTTGTGCAGAAGTCGGAAGACAGGAGAGTAATAATAAACACTGAGATTTGACTAATGAAAAAAGCAGTGATTTTTTCGTAAATATTATACTATGAAAAACATTTTATACATTTTTAGCTTATTGATTTTTAGCAATTTACAAGCTCAATATCAAAATGTCAGAATCGGAGAGATTGGTAATATGAACGAACCAAGCATTTACATCAATCCGAAAAATCCGTTGGAGGTGATGGGTGGTACCAATATCGATAATTATTTCTACTCCGAAGACGGTGGTTATTCCTGGTTGGTTGGGCAGTTGCAATCACCTTCCTATGGTGTTTTGGGCGATCCGATGATTATCACAGATACAACCGGCAACTTCTATTTTTTCCACCTTTCCAATCCACCAGCCGGTAACTGGATCGACCGTATTGTTTGTCAGAAATACAATAAACTAACGGGAAGCTGGAACGATGGCAGTTATATGGGACTAAACGGTAACAAGGCGCAGGACAAGCATTGGGCCATTGTTGACCAAAACACGAATGCAATTTATGTTACCTGGACGCAATTTGATTCGTATGGCAGTCCCGATAAGTTTTGCCAGAGTAATATCATGTTCAGCAAATCGACCGATGAAGGTATCAGCTGGAGCCCGGCAAAACAAATCAACCACCAACCTGGCGATTGCGTTGATAGCGATAATACCGTTGAAGGTGCCGTGCCCGCAGTTGGTCCAAATGGTGAAATCTATGTAGCCTGGTCGGGACCGGACGGGATTGTATTCAATAAGTCATTCGATGCCGGCGAAACCTGGCTCGAAAATGAAACTTTTGTTTGCGAACAGGGCGGTGGCTGGGATATGGCGATACCGGGCATTTATCGTTCAAACGGACTACCTGTAACGGTTTGCGATTTGAGCAACGGCCCCAATCGCGGTACAATTTATATAAACTATACCGATCAGATAAACGGAGAGAATGACACCGATGTATGGTTAGTGAAATCGACCGATGGTGGTGAAACCTGGACGGTTCCGGTTCGTGTGAACGACGATCCGCCGGGGAAACAACAATTCCTTACCTGGCTGACAGTTGACCAATCGAAC
>JABFQW010000030.1 GCA_013141455.1 Bacteroidales bacterium | reverse complement strand
GTCTTGGTATTGGTATTGATTCGCTGCCTGACAAGATAAAATTCAGCAAACACCTCACGGGAAACGATTTAGGTCAATTAGGAAATATTGAGAAATTTCCAGGTGAGGATGATTTGAAACAGATAATCAACGAGTTCGGAAACCTGAAGGATACAGATGAAGCACATATCTGCGAATTGGCCCGGAAACTTATTTCAGATAAAATGCCGGAGAAAGCGTTGGGATTGCTGGTATGGTTTTTAAAGTAGATAGAACCTGAACTTTTATTGGGCCTACTCCGTAAACTGATACAAGGAAAAAATGCCATCATCTCATTATGCATGCTATAACGAGTCCAAGTCTCCAAAATGCACCAAAACTTCACAATCAATGTTTTACCTTTGGTGCAACCTGATGCATTTGTGATTAACCTTCGGTAAGGACTTCGCCGTTGCCAGTTATATTTGGCTATTCGGAGTGGTCTTACTAAATTCAACTAAAGTCCCCACCAGTTCTAATCAAATTTCAGACAATATATCCGCTTCATTTCCAGCATAATAACCATTCAAAAAAATCACCTTGTCTGAATTTGAAAATAAGCATCCATTTTCGCTTGTTTAAGGATAAATATATCTAAATTTGTCGCAATGCGCTGATGTAAATTGACAATTCATATCTTATAATATATTGATCTAAAACAAGTTAAAATGAGAAATGTTTACTTCAAAGCGAATTTGAATTCGTTCTTTCCTTTTGTCAGTATCCTGCTGATATTGTGCATCTTGCCACTAAGTGCAATCAAAGCGCAAAACTACGCCATTGATTTTGGCAAAAAAGCCACAGGTGTTCAGGTCACCGACGATAATATGCAAGGTCTGAAAGCCGGTTTTTCCTTTGCCGGTGTAACTACATTCACGGTTGAATCACCAAATGGACAATTTAACGAGTTAGGTATTCCAAATGCATATTGGACAGGGAAAATTGGTCAGCCAAAACTACCCGCCTCAAAACAATTGATTGAGATTCCATTTGGAGCCACCGTTACTGCGAAAGTGTTAAATTCCACTGTAACAGAATATAAACTAAGTGATTACGGAATAAGTAACCGTATCATGCCTGTACAGCCTTCCTTACGTAAGGACCAGAATGCCGATGAAGTTGAGTTTGTTTTCGACGAAAAAATATACAGCCAGGACGAATTCATCACCCATGAAACCGTTTCGGTAGATATCCTCGGTGTTATGCGCAGTTATCGCATGGCCAGACTGACCGTTAATCCGGTTAGTTACAATCCTGTTAAAGGCATCATCAGGGTAATGAATGATATTGAAATTGAGCTCACCTTCAATCAGGGCGATGAACAACTTACCAAATATGTAAAAGCTTCAACCGTATCTCCGTATTTTGATGTGATTCATAAAAGCCTCATGAATACGCTCGATCACGATTATCCTGCTCATCCTGATTTGACAACCTATCCGATAAAATACCTCATTGTTTCCGACAGAATGTTCGAAACCGACCTGATTCCTTTCATCGAATGGAAAACAAAAAAAGGATTTGAAGTAATCGTTGCTTATACCGATGTAATCGGTTCAACATACACCGCCATCCAATCATACGTGCATGAGCAGTACAATAATGGTACGCCCGAAGATCCTGCACCGAGTTTTGTATTGTTTGTTGGCGATACACCTCAAATTCCGGCGACAGTCGGTAATTCATCAGGCAAAATGACCGATTTGTATTACGGAAGTGTTGATGGCGATTATTTCCCTGAAATGTATTACGGACGATTCTCAGCCCGTACTTCGGCCCAACTGACACCTCAGATTGAGAAAACATTATATTATGAAAGGTATGAATTTACCGATCCAACCTATCTCGACAATACAACACTGATTGCCGGTGCCGATGGTACCTGGAACTGGAATGTTGGTCAACCAACGGTGAACTACGGTACACAAAACTATTTCAATGCCGAGCATGGCTTTGCCGATGTGTATTCCTATCTCACAAGTCCTTATACCGGATGTTATGGCCCTGATAAAATCGCAGTAAGTTTTATCAATTACACAGCCCATTGCAGCGAAACAAGCTGGGGCGATCCAGGCCTTTCACAATCACAGGTTAACGCATTCGAGAATGATGGAAAATATCCGCTTGCCGTTGGAAACTGTTGTCTGGCAGCTGATTTCGGATACACTGAATGTATGGGCGAAACCTGGGCACGTGGCCAAAATAAGGGATCGGTTGTTTATATCGGTTCATCACCAAGTTCATATTGGTTCGAAGATTTCTACTGGGCTGTTGGCGCTTACCCGATTCAGGGTGATAATGACGGCTACACACCAACCTATGATGAAACTACCTGGGGTGCCTACGACGGACCATTTATGAGTGATTATGTGTCAGCCGGCGGCATGGTTTCTATTGGAAATCTGTCTGTTACCGAAGTTGATATTCAGGGTTGGCCACAACATTCGAGCCCGTTGTATTACTGGCAGGCTTACAATGTGTTGGGTGACCCATCCGTTGTTACTTATATGACACAGGGAAACACCAACAGCGTAACCCATTTACCCATCATGCCGATTGGTTTGACAACTTACGATGTTACTGCTGAGCCAGGTTCCTATGTAGCTATTTCGAAAGACGGTATATTACATGGCACTGCACTCGTTGGCGAAACAGGACTCGTCACGGTTCCGATTGATCCGGTACTTTCATCGGGTTTGGTTGATATTGTTGTAACGAAACCACAATTTATTCCATACATGGTTCAGGTTACTGCCGCTGCGCTTGACGGACCTTATGTTGTGATGGATTCATACGTTATTCAGGATGTTTCGGGCAATGCAAACGGTCAGGCCGATTATAGTGAAACATTCGGAACTGATGTTACCCTGAAAAATGTTGGCTCCGATCCTTCGGCAAGCGTTACTGCCACTATCACCGGAACAGATGATTTTGCTACCTTAACAAGCCCGGCTTCAGTAAATTTTGGCATCATTGCCAATGGTGCAACAGCCACGGTAGCCAATGCATATACGTTTGAAATTGACGATTTTGTTCCAAGCGGACACAATGCGATTTTTGTTGTTGAGTCAACTGATGGATCTGAGATATGGACATCAAATTTGATCATCACCTTAAATGCGCCTATACTTGAAATTTCAGAAGAAGTTGTGGTAAATGATTTGGCAGATGGAAACGGAGATGGAATTCTCGATCCTGGTGAAACGGCTGATTTGATGATTACTGTCTCGAATACTGGGACATCTGATGCTGCTAATCTTGTTTTGACTACAATTTCGGAGGATAATTTATTGGTAATAAATACAGATCAGGTTGCCCTGACAGACCTTGCAACCGGACAAACCGGAAGTATTGCGGTTGGTGTTACAGCCAGCTCTGACGCTCCTGTCGGGACACCAGTTAATTTGTCACTTGAGCTTAGCGCTGATCCTGATGGCGTTTATTCGGCAAGCCAAAACGCGATGGTGGTGATAGGTCTGACCCCGGAAATTCTCATGCAGAACGGAACAATCAATACCTGTATTGCTAATTTCTTCGACACAGGTGGTGAAGCGGGTGAATATACCGACAATCAGAATTACACCCTGACATTAATGCCTGCTACCGAAGGTGCGATGCTGAATGTTGAATTCATTTCATTTGCTACCGAAAGCGGATATGACTATTTATATATTTACGATGGCAGCACCACAGATGCACCAGAGGTATTGGGAAGTCCATTCGATGGCACCAACAGTCCGGGAATTATACAGTCAACGAATGAATCAGGCGCTTTAACTTTCCGGTTTACATCCGACGGATCCTATATCGCGGCTGGTTGGTTTGCCGAAGTCAGTTGTTATGTTGAACAGGCATTGTTTGCCGAAATAAGTTCAAACCCACCGGTTATTTGTGGCGATGGCACTGCAGTTTTAGATGCAAATGCTATTGGTGGTGGCGGCGATTACACCTATTCATGGAGTCCTGCTGAAACATTAAATGATCCTACAAGTGCAAAACCTATCGCATCACCAAGCGAATCGACAACCTATACGGTAATTGTTAATGATGGATTATCAACCGTTGAAGCGCAATACACACTTGGTGTATTCGAATCGCCGGTATTGGAGCTTGGAAACGATACCATTGTTTGTTCGCCTTTCACACTGCTACTCGATGGCACCATTACAAACGGAATAAGTTACTCCTGGTCGCCAGGCGGAGAAACAACGCCTACTATTACAGTCGATACCACCGGAATCGGTTATAGTACACAAACCTATTCAGTGCTGGCATACGACATCAATGGCTGTAATGCTGAAGACGAAATTACAGTAACATTCGATGTTTGTAATTCGATCAGCAACACAACCGATGAACTTAATATATCGGTATATCCAAATCCGGCTTCATCAAAAATCAATCTGGCATTGCATGGTCATTCCCAACAATTCGAATACACATTGATGAATTATCAGGGTCAGGTTCTATTGTCAAAGTCGATGGGTGAGATGAACGGATTTGTAATTGAACCGATCAATATTGAGAATTACGCGAAAGGGATTTATTATCTTCGCTTAAATACCGATAAAAAGTCAAGCGTTCAAAAAGTAGTTATTGAATAAACAAACCTTGTTTGTTTTAATCTAACAGATGTTTTACAAATGAAAAAATCATGAAAAAGCAAATTGTTTCATTAATAGTTTTGGTGTTTTTTGCAATCGCCGGATTTGGTCAAAACTGGACCGGAATCAACAGCAATACGCAAAAGCCAATTCAATATACGTTGATTTCATCAACTGATGAAAGTATTGTTATACAATTTAAAGTAGATGGGTTCAATCGTTCAAATGTGGAAACGCCACGTGGTAAAGCTGCCCTTATAAGCGTGCCGGAAATGGTTTCAATGCTCGAAACAGGAGCGCCTGATCTGCCAATATATGCCGTATCAACGATTATTGGTAACGATGCCTCGATGGAAGTGCGTATATTATCTTCTGAATATACCGACTTCCAGGGGATTGAGATAGCGCCATCCAAAGGAAATTTCAGTCGTCAGATTAATCCGGATGATATACCATATACTTATGGTGAAATTTATAACCATGATGCCTTTTATCCTGCAAATCTCTCAATCCTGCAAACACCTTATATTTTACGGGATTTGCGGGGGCAAGCCGTTACGGTACAACCGTTTTCATACAACCCGATTCAAAAAATCCTTCGGGTGTTCCATACATTCACCATCGAATTATTCAAAAATGGAACTGGTGGTGAAAATCAGTTGACTACGGGACGTACACAATTGACTGTTGACCCTGAGTTTAATCAACTTTATGCACATCATTTTATCAATTATGGGGTCCATCAACAGCGTTATCCCACAGTTGAAGAAGAAGGGAATATGCTCGTTATTTGTCATGGACCATATATGGAAGCCATGGCACCTTTTATCGCCTGGAAAAAGCAGATTGGCCGACCCATCGAAATCATTGATGTCGCTACCATCGGTTCAACACCAGCCATTATAAAAGCTTTTGTTACAGATTATTATAATAACAATGGCCTCACTTACCTATTGCTCGTGGGTGACCATCAGCATGTTCCAAGTTATAACAATACATCATCGGGCGGTTACTCAGATAATTATTATGCTTATCTCGAAGGAAGTGATTCGTTCAATGAATTATTTGTTGGCAGGTTCTCTGCCGAAACGGTAACGCATGTTGAAACACAGGTTGAGAAAATCATAACCTACGAGCGCGATATGGCTCCGACAGTTGATTGGGTTGATGTTGGTATGGGCGTTTCGCGTAACGAAGGCGCCGGGAACGGTCATAATGGCGGTGAAGCTGATTATCAACATATCGATTTTATACGCGATAGTCTGCTGAATTTCACCTACACAACAGTCCACCGTGAGTATGATGGAAATGTTCCTGGTTTGCCAAACACTACTGCCGCAATGATCTCACAACGTATTAACGATGGTGTAAGCATCATCAATTATTGTAACCATGGCTCGCAAAACAGCTGGAGTGTAGGCAACTATTCAACCAGCCATGTTGATGCCTTAACAAATACCGATCGTTGGCCAATCGTTTGGGCTGTAGCCTGCGATAATGGCCGGTTTACCAATGGAACCTGCTTTGCCGAAACCTGGATGCGTGCAACGGATAACGGAGAACCAACCGGAGCGATCGGAACGATGATGTCGTGGATTTCACAGCCCTGGCAGCCACCCATGACAGGCCAGGACGAAATGAACACCTTGCTTGTCGAAGGTTATGAAAATAACATCAAAAGAACTTTCGGTGGCTGTTCGATTAATGGCAGCATGAAAATGATTGATGAGTTTGGCAGTGAAGGCCGGTCCACACACGATACCTGGATTTTGTTTGGCGATCCATCTCTCTGCTTACGCACTGCAAACCCTACTCCTATGACGGTTTCACATCAGCCAACCATCTTCCTGGAGATGAATCAGTTTGTTGTGAATGCCGATGCCGAAAATGCAATTGTTTCATTGACATACAATGGTGAAATATTAGGGACCGCCTATATTCAAAACGGTACTGCCACAATTACTTTTCCAGCGCTTACCGAAATCGGAATGATGGATGTAACTGTTTTTGCTTTTAACAGGGTGACGTATATGGCGGAGGTTGAAATTCTCCCGGCAGCCGGCCCATTTATCGCTTATGTTTCGAACACGGTGAATGATGCTACAGGCAACAACAATGGTATGATTGATTATGGTGAAAACATCCTTCTTGGAATGGAAATTCAGAATATGGGCGTTACACCGGCAACCAATGTAAATATCGTGCTCAGTTGCGAATCTTCTTTTGTGAACATCACCGATGGCAGCGAAGACTTTGGCACATTAATACCAGAACAAACAGTAACTCTGGCGGACGCTTTTGCCTTCGATGTTGCTTCTGATATTCCAAATAATACAACGTTAACTTTCAATTTGATTATCACAAGTACTGAATCGAGTTGGGAAAGCAGCTTCAATGTTAATGTATTAGCCCCTGAATTTGCAGTCGGCAGTTTCACAGTTTCTGACCCATCGGGCAATGGCAATGGCCGTCTCGATCCGGGTGAAACAGCGGATATTACCATCTCGTTCAGCAATACAGGTTTGAGCGCTGCAACAGATGCAATCGCCGTCCTTGAACTTGTTAACAGTTATATTACGGTTAATACTGCGAGCATTCAATATGACAATATACCGGCAGGAGAAAATATTAATGCCGGTTTTAATGTTACAGTTAATCCCGCCGCACCAATTGGAACTACGGTTGACTTTTCATTTAATGTTGTTGCGGGTACTTATCAGGCTGATAAATCGTTTGCTACAAAGATAGGCCTGATCCTGGAAGATTTCGAAACCGGTGATTTCAACGCTTTCGACTGGACTTCAGGTGGTGAATCTGCATGGAAAATAGAAATTGATGAAACATTTGAAGGTGATTTTGCATCACGCTCAGGTATAATCGGCGATGATCAAAGTTCAGAGATGCTGTTGACTTATGCGGTGAGCGCTGATGACACCATCTCCTTTTACCGAAAGGTTTCTTCTGAATCAGGTTATGATTATTTACGTTTTTATATCGATGGAATTGAGAAAGATGAATGGTCAGGTGAACAGGATTGGTCAAAAGTTTCGTATCCTGTTTCTGCCGGCAGCAGAACTTTCAAATGGGAATATCAAAAGGATGTTTCGGATTTTGGTGGAGCTGATGCTGCCTATATCGATTATATTGTTTTTCCGGTCTCATTTGTCCCCAGTGGTTATGCAGGCGATGATGGCCAGGTTTGTGTGGGACAAACCTATCCATTGAATGGCGTTGCATACCACTACAATACAGTACTATGGTCAAGCTCGGGTGATGGCACATTTTCGGATGCCACCATCCTTAATCCGGTTTATACTCCTGGGAGCAACGACATTGAGGCTGGTTCAGCGATCCTCACACTTTCAGTTACCGGTGACAATGCTACGGTGGAATCGAGCCTGAACTTAATCATTCAGCCCACACCCGTTGTTATGGCTGGTGATGATGCCTCAATTTGTAAGGGAACCACCTTCGAAATCAGTGAAGCAACTGCTTTTGACTATGTTTCATTACAATGGCTAACAAATGGTTCAGGAGC
Source organism: Bacteroidales bacterium (assembly GCA_013141455.1). Classification (GTDB taxonomy): domain Bacteria; phylum Bacteroidota; class Bacteroidia; order Bacteroidales; family F082; genus CAJBPB01. The sequence goes on along the minus strand of JABFQW010000030.1, from coordinate 61,138 downwards.
ATTTGATGATGTTTCGTTACTGAATCCGGTTTATATGCCTTCTGAGTCTGATTTTGAGGCAGGTAGCGTAATATTGACGCTCGATGCAACCGGATCGGGAAACTGCGGAGATGCAACTGATAGTTTTGTATTGAATTTCAATATTATACCAACGGTTACTATTTCGGGAGATCAGACAATTTGTTTGGGACAAAATGCTACGATTCATTTTGAGTTAACCGGACAGGCTCCCTGGACAGTGGAGATGAATAACGGCGGAATGGTTGTAAGTGCCAATCCATTCGATTATCTGATCATTCCTTCGGTTAGTACAACCTATTCACTCGTAAGTGTAAGCGATGCAAATGGCTGTCAGCAAGCGGCTAACGGACAGGTTTCTATAACGGTTATTTCTGCTCCTGCTGCACCGGTTACGCCAGTCACACCTGACACAGTTGATTATGTTTATGCGACAACGACAAATGTTTTAATTGAAACGGTTGCTGATGCAGATGGTTACTATTGTGAAGTTACACCCACTGAGGCTGCTCAGGTGACAGTTTCGGGAAATGAAGCCACGATCAACTGGGTCACAACCTATTTAGGGAATGCTACCATCAAAGTCGCTTCGTTTAATGAATGTGGTCAGAGTGCCTGGACAGATGAGAAACCAGTTGTGTTACGCAATACTGTCGGATTGAACGAGAACCTTATCGGAACTGTCAATATTTTTCCGAATCCGGGTTCCGGGAAATTTACTATACAGATGGGAAATACTAACACGATATACCGTTTAACCATCACCAATCTGCCTGGCGAAATCCTTTTTACCAAAACATTATACAATGTTGTGGATAATCAAAATCATGTGGTTGATGTAAGTTTTCTGAAGAATGGCGCTTACTTGCTTCTGATCGAAAACGGATACAACAAAACAGTTAAAAGTCTGTTAATCAACAAATAAAATAATTATTATTTTCTTCCATAGAGAAAGAGACCGGATATTCGAAAGATTATCCGGTTTTTTTTTGAACTTTTTAATCATTTTGATTTGTGATTTCAGTACCTTTATAATACTTAATCTTTGATGAACAACCAACATGAAAGAAGAATTTATTTATTACCTCTGGGAAAACAAATTACTTCGTAAGGATTTGATTTCCACCGATCAGGAGCCTGTCGAAATTCTACATTCCGGATACAGAAATTCCAATGCCGGTCCTGATTTTTTAAATGCCAGGATCAAAATTGGGACAACAGTCTGGGCTGGAAATGTTGAAATTCATGTAATTTCATCTGATTGGTTATTACACAATCACCAACACGATAAAGCCTTCGATAATGTTATATTACACATTGTTTATCAGGAAGATAAAAAAATATTTACCACCGAAAATCAACCAATTCCAACGGTTGAAATCAAAGGGATGTTCGATGAAAATATATTTCTGCGTTATCATGATTTCATCAACAGCAAACATTGGATAGCCTGCGAAAAACAAGTCGGAACGGTGCAGCATTTTACCTGGCTTTCGTGGCTCGACCGCCTGATTGTCGAAAAACTCGAAATGAAAATTGACTTATTGAAGCAGTTATTCATCGATTCGAAGAGCGATTGGGAAGAAACATTTTATCGCAGACTGATGATTAACCTTGGGTTCAAGGTAAATGATAATGCTTTTGAGCAACTTGCCCGTTCAATCCCGATTAACTTGCTGCTTCGCCATGCTGACAAGCTGCATGAAATTGAAGCGCTGCTTTTCGGACAAGCCGGTATGTTGGAAAAGGAATTCAATGATCGTTACCCGAATCAACTTCGTGAAACATACAGCTTTCTGGCAAAGAAATATCCAATCAAACCCATGAACGAAAGCAGTTGGCGATTCATGCGCCTTCGTCCTGCTAATTTCCCGACCATTCGTATTGCGCAATTTGCATCACTGATTCATGAACAAGGTCAGCTTTTTTCAAAAATAGTTGAGGTAGAATCGGTTGATGCAATTTCAGATATTTTTCGAGGAACTGCATCAACTTATTGGGACATACATTACCAGTTCGATAAACAAGCCGAAAACCGAAAAAAGCAAATGGGTGATGAAGCCGTAAACCTGTTACTGATTAACTCGGTGGTTCAGATGCTCTTTTTTTACGGTCAGTATATCGAAAATGAATCGTTGACCGATAAGGCGCTGATGATACTCGAATCGATTGAACCTGAGAACAATCAAACGATCAGAAAATATACGGAATTTGGGGTTCAGATTAACAACGCCCTGCAATCACAGGCGTTACTTTTTTTAAAATCGCATTATTGCGATCAGAAACGATGTATCGAATGCAGGGTAGGTCAGATTCTGTTAAACCAGTCTCAAACCATATAAAATTCTTATCAGAAAGTACAGTTAACTATTCTTTCATTTTCTCGACAAAATCGAGTGCTCCGGAATTTACACAATAACGAAGTCCGGTTGGTTCTGGTCCATCGGTGAAAACATGACCCAAATGACCATCACATTTCGAACATTTAATTTCGGTTCGTACCATACCATAGGCTGTATCAACAATTTGCGTAATTTTTGATTTGTCAACCACCGCAAAAAAACTAGGCCAACCAGAACCAGATTCATATTTTGTTTTTGAATCGAATAATTCCTGTCCGCAACCGGCACATATATAAACGCCATTTTCTTTGTGTTTATAATACTTCCCTGTAAAAGGTGGTTCTGTACTGCACTGGCGCAATATTTTAAACTGTTCATCACCAAGCTCTTTGCGCCATTCGGCATCAGTTTTTTCAATTTTGTGTATCATGCCTTCGGGTATATGATAATCCTTTTTTTCAGTACGTTTAATGGTTTCCTGCGACTTTGCATTTTTTGTTAAGCCAAAAACCAGAAATAATGCAACCACAATGCAAATCGATTTCTTCATTTTCGAATTGTTTACTATCTGTAACAATCAATTTCGGTAAAAGTTTAAAGGGCTACGATTATTGATTATCAGGCTAAATTTATATAATTTCGTAAGAAAATTAGCGATATGATGCAGAAGATTCAGGAGGCTGTGGATTATATTCATAGCCGTGGTGTTAAACAGCCTATGACGGGTATCATTCTGGGAACAGGATTAAATGGCATGGTTGATATGGTTGATATAGAACAGGAGATCGATTATGCTGATATTCCTCATTTTGTAAACTCAACCGTTGAATCGCATCGTGGCAAACTCATTGTTGGCAAAATTTTTAACGAAAGGGTAGTTTTGATGCAGGGTCGTTTTCATTTTTATGAAGGCTATTCGATGGAACAAATCACTTTCCCTGTGAGGGTGATGAAAGTTATGGGAATAAAGCAGTTATTGGTTTCAAACGCCTGTGGGGCGTTGAATCCCGATTTCGAAGCTGCCGCGATGATGCTCATCGACGATCACATCAATTTTTTACCAACCAATCCGTTGGTCGGTCCTAATATCAGGGAGTTGGGTGTACGGTTTCCCGATATGAGCCAACCTTATGATCGTAGAATGAACGATAGATTGAAAAATATTGCAGAGAAGAATGGCATAAGGCTTCACGTAGGAGTGTATGCAGCCTGGATCGGGCCAAGCCTCGAAACAAGAGCAGAATATCGTTTTCTTCGGTTGGCGGGGGCTGATGTGGTGGGCATGTCAACAGTACCCGAAGTGATCGTGGCAAACCACATGCGTCTGCCTGTTGCCGGGATTTCGGTAATTACAGATTTGTGTGATCCTGATCATCTGCATCCTGTGACACTTGACTATTTTATTGAAAATGCAGCGAAAGCAGAAAAAAACATGATTACACTTTTTAGCGAATTCTTAAAGGAAGACGAAGCGCAGGATTGATCATGCTGAAATTCACGCACACGCATTTCGGGTTAAAGTATCGGAATATATTTACCCAAAGCTTTTAAGAATTGCGGGAGCCGGATCGGTTTCGGCAGATAATCGTCACAACCCGCATCCCTCACCTTCCGTTCATCACCAATCAGCGCATAGGCTGTAATTGCAATTATCGGAAGCGAAGGCCTGATTTTCTTTATCGCCCTCGTAGCGTCCATCCCATTCAGCAATGGCAGTTTAATATCCATCAATACAAGATCGATATCAGGATTTTCTGTACAAATTTCTATGGCCTCTACTCCATTTCTTGCCCAGATTATGGTGGCTTTCACATATTGATTAATCATCACCTCCATCATGTGAAAATTTGAAATATCATCCTCAGTAACCAATATTACCGGTAATCTTTGATCGATTTTCTTCATAATACTCAAATTTTACATTTATACATTAACCTCGTTAATTATTCAGTTTCAAAAATACGTGCCTGCTTTATATAAATTTTGCGATCCTCAACCTGCGAATCTACCTTAAACTCAATATCCACCGCGAAGTCAGAATAATCGCAATGGCAATTCCGCTGTATATTATTGTAATAGTGTTGTTTAATGGCCGTACAATAGTCGGCTATCCTGATCAATTCATCATCAGTGAGCACAGTTTTTCCATCCAGGTCAGGGATATTCGATTTCGATAAATATTCGATCGTATAACGCAAATTTTCGAGATTTATGGTGTAAGTGATTATTTGATCGTGCATTATACCGGGTTCCGGGTACACGATGCTGTACTCTTTATATTGCGTATTGATGGTGTAACCATGGTTATCGTTATACAGATTTCGTGTGATGATCACCCCATTGGCATCTTCATCGGTAAACGACCGATGAACGAGTATCCCCATTGCAACTGAGTTTTGGTCGATCTTATAATACTCACGTTCATCAAATGCACGCGAATTCCATAAGCTGGCCCACACTTTTTTAATCGCTCTATCTACCGTTTTGCCTGCATCGCCTTTTTTGGCCGCGTATGAATCGTACAAACCAGCGCCACTAAATCCTTCCAGGTCTTCAGCATTGGTCGATGACCTGAATTTGTAGGCGTTGAATTCCTCGAAATAATTGATTCTATTCAACACAGCAGTTGATAATTCAGCATCAAGAGGCGAATCAACAATAATATCTCTGAGTTCTTCAAGTTTGACTTTACGATATTCCGCATTCGAAACGAAGGTATCGTCGTTCAGCATATTTCGGATTATCGTATCAATTCCATGACTGATAATATGCTGCTGATAATAATAAAATGGAATGGCAAAGTAATTTTCAGGCAATGGAATACTATCTAATTTCACTAATTCAGCAAAATTTGCAGCCTTCCCTCCAATGGTCTTAACCGAAAAAATGTCCTCATCCTGGAGTTCTACCAAACCCGAAGTCATTACATCTTTTTCAAGAATAACCGGTGTACGTGGCTCTCTTTCGTCCCAAAACGCCGTAGCCTCCACGATATTTGCTTTTCTGATATAAAATGAATCGCTTTCCACTTTCAAATAAACAAGTTCACCTGTTAGTGAGTCTAATTTCGGATTCGTCCAGCCATCTTTCAATACCATATTTGGGGTATGCCGGTTATGGCTCAGGATATTAATATGGCTCAGTGCAGTTTGAAATTCGGTTGTTATAATACCCGATACCACAGGCACATCATTCGGAATTCCATTTAAAAGGATCAGATCGTGCCGGCTTAAGCCGGCGTCGTTCAATTCGTTTATGTCAACTTTTCTCAGGAAGCCATAATTCTCTTCAGGATTTAGCGCCTGATAATTTTGACCCAAATACAATTCTTCCGCACTGATTACCGGAACTCCCTGGCAATCTTTCCATTGTAAATTATTAGCATAAAAATACAGTTTATCCTTAAAAAACGACGTCTCCATTATTTTATCATAAGTTGCCTTTATGCCATCGCAGTCAACCCTGTCCCAGGAGTCGAATTCAAACACATATTTGTCAATTCGTTCGTGATAGTTGATTGTGACCAAATTTAAAAACCTCCATGGACTGATATTATATTGTGTCCAGAAAAAGTTTGTGGATCCGTATGGGTATTTCAAAACACTCTCAGCAAAACTGAAGTGACTGGGGTATTTCTTCAGGTTGGAATAATAAATCTCATCTTCCACAAAATCGTAAAATGCCTTTATCGACTGTATTTCGCCATAATTCGAAGTTGGCGGACTGCTATGGAGCATATAAAAGGCTTCATGCCGCAACAATTCGTTGAAATAGTCTAAATCATCATATTCTTTTTTCAGAAGATTAACCCGAAACTGACCTTCCGTTTCATTCAGGAGAACCTCCCGGGTAAAGTAGCCGGGTTTATAGAAATACAAACTGCTGTCGAAGACAGGAGTAGGTTCTGGAAAAGTCCTTGGCCTGATAAGGTGCAGATTTGTCGCATCAGAAAACAAAAAAAACTTAATCGGCTGACTTGTCGAATAGATATACAATAAATAATATCCGGCAATAGGTACAGGCAGATGAAATCTCCCCGAGTTAGGCAACGACGCGTTGAAAAGTTCGGCGCCATTTAACGAATACAGATGAATGGTTACCGCCTCCTTTACATCCCAGATAAGCGAATTGTTAATCACTGAAAACAAACTTTTGCTTGTATCCTGATTTTGAATGGCCGGATTTACACTGATCGTGAAAAGACCTGATACATCCGACATTGTGGTTAAACCGGTAATTGAAGATTGAATGACAACATTGCTCAGGCCTTCGCGTGTGCCCGCATCCAGAACCACACCCTGAAATCTTTCCTGGTTTTGTCCTATTAACGACAAAAAAACAAATAAAAGTAGGAATGCAAATTTATTCATGTCCGGTTGATGCGTGTTCAAAATTAATGAATTATATGCCGTTGACCAGACTTTCATCTTAAATAAAAAAAACACCGGTTTACCTCCAGTTTCTCCTGAATCACTCATCCAAAAGCTACCGGTGATTCACTCAGACCTTTTTCAGATTAAAACTAAAGGTACTACCCATATTTTCGGCACTTTCAACATTGAGTTGACCACCATGTTTTTCGACAAAATCTTTGACTAAAATCAAACCCAGACCCGAACTTGGTTCGCCATCAGTTCCTTTCCGGCCTTTTATTTCGATACTGAACAATTTCTTCATCAAATCGGGACTCATGCCAATACCAGTATCTGTGACTGAAATAATAACTTCATTATCAGTTGTTTCGTTTGATGCGATGGTTAAAGTACCTTTGAGTGGTGTAAATTTAATCGCATTTGAGATAAGGTTTCGAAGGATGGAACCAATTAAATTTGGATCGGCCATCACTTTCAGTTCAGCAGGTATGTTGTTTGTAACCTTAAGCATTTTACGGTTGATACCAGTGGTAAAACTTTCGAGGCAGGCGTCAACCGTATCAGCAAGTTGAACAGGTGACGGCTCAGGAACAGTGAGACCGCGTTGCAACCTCGACCAACTTAACAGGTTCTCAAGAAGATCATAAAGATTGGTTGCCGATTTATACATCGATGCGGTAAGTTTTTTCGTTTCGTCCGCATCAAGTGGTATTGAATCGTCCATCAGCATTTCGGTAAGCATAAGAAAAGAGTTGAACGGACTCCGTAAATCGTGGGATATAATCGTAAAAAGTTTATCCTTTTCGGCATTCAGCTGTTTTAAATTTTCTTCTCTTTCGAGCAGGGCATTCTCGAGGTTTTTAATGTCGGTGATATCGCGCGATACACCTGCCAGACCGATGATTTTACCCGTGCTATCGACCATAGGAACCTTCGTGGCTGTAAACCACCGCCAACCGTTTGCAGTTTTGATATGTTCCTGCGAATTTATTAAACTGTCGCCTTCATAAAAAATCTTGCGCTCGTCTTCAAACGATTTAACTGCCAGCTCGCTATTGAAAAAATCAAGGTCAGTTTTACCGATAGCATCTTCTGGTTTTTCGACACCCAATGCCCTTGCCTGTGATTGGTTGATACGCAGGAACCGGCTTTTCTTATCTTTAAAATAGATCGTATCGGGTATGTTGGCCATAAGTGCCTCCATAAGGTTTCGTTCGAACTGCAATTCGCGTTCAACTGATTTCCTGTCGCTAATATCCTGATATACAGATAAAAGATAGTGATTGCCATCGGGCCGATAGAGTAACTGGGCGGTTATTGCAACATCAACCAAACGGCCATCTTTCATCTGTCTGATCGATTCTATGTAAACCCGCTCTCCTGCTTCAACTTTTTTACGGAGTTCAACGCCTTCGGATGTAAGTTTTTTGGGTATTATCTGCTGGATGTTTGCTATATTGATCAACTCACTTTTCTGATAACCAAAAAGATTGGCAAACCATTCATTGCAATCCTGAATGATTTTATTTTTACCTACAAGCGCAATACCATAAGGGATACGTTGCACGAGCTGCTCATAATAATTTTTTTGATTTTTAATTTCCTCAATAAAAGAAATCCTTTCCGAAATATCCTGATAAATTCCAAAAACCAGCATGTCACCATTGGGTGACCGGGTTGGTTTTCCAATAATTTTGACATGTATCAACTTGCCATCTTTACGCTGACGAACTGTTTCGGTATCAATCTTTTCACCAATAGCAACATTATTCGTTAATTCCATTCCCTGCTGCTTCAGGTATTCCGGAACAATAAAATCGTTTATCTGGTTTCCTTTCAATTCATCCAATGTCCATTGAAACATCTCGATAAAAACGCAGTTAGCATCAACCACACGATCTTTTTCATCAAGAATCACTATTCCGTATGGCACGCTACCGTATATATTTTCAAAATACGTTTTCTTCCATTCGAGCTCTTTATTGGTTGCGAGTTGTGCCGTTACATCACGCATGATGCCGAGTATTGTCAATTCATCGCCTGAGTCAAGCTTCACGGTACTGATCTCAACATCATGAATCATATTCGATTTATCGATTACCTGAAAAATATAGGTTGGTTCGAGTGGTTCACCTTTAAGATGTTTCTGTGTCCTGTCTTCAAGTATGACCCGACTGCTGTGTGTAAGTATTATTGAGAAATCAAATTCAGGTTTCGAGATGTCTTCCATTGTTAAACCTGTGATTTCGGTAAAACGCTTGTTTACATACTGAAAACGTGTACCTTTTGTTAAGTAAATGGCATCGAAAGCATTGTCGAGCAGCATTTTATATTTTATTTCACTTTGACGGAGTGTTGATTCGGCATTTTTCCGTGCGGTAATGTCATGAACCATGGCGATAACCACTCTCTGACCGAAATAATTCCCCGATCTTAGACTTACTTCGGTTGGGAAAAGTTCACCCGATTTCTTCAACCCCCAAAATTCGAGTGATTGGGCTTCACCATGGAAACATTTTATTATTTTCCGGTTAATCTCTTTGAAATCGTTCTGGTCCCCGCCGCTTAACATGAGCGGTGTTTTGCCTGTCAACTCTTCTTTGGTGTATCCATAAAGTTCAGATGCGGCATTATTCGTAAAAAGAAATATTCCGTCTCTATCCTGTATAAAAACAGCATCGTTCAGATTGTCGATTACTCCCAGGTAATTTGCCTCAGCCTGTGCCTGAGATTCTGTTATTTTTTCGTCGTTAAGCCATGTCAGATTACAAATAATACCTGAATACTCCTCATCATCACCAATACGGAATACTGCCCTGCTCACTAAGACATGACGGTTGATTCCTTCCTTTGTTTTACACAAAAACTCTGACGAAACAATTTGTTTATCAAGAAGTTGCTTTAAAACTGTTTCTTCGTTGTAAGCATTATCAGGTGGTGTGAAAAATAAAAGCATTTGTTTACCCGGAGCCTCATCCTTTGCCAATCCACACAACGATCCGGCAGCTTTGTTGATCATGGTAATTTTACCTGAAAAATCAGTAATGATCGTTGGCAGCGGAGTTATCTCTAAGTATTGAAACAAAGCATTTTTCTGAACCTGATTCATTATTCTTTCATTTTTACAGTTAGTCCGGCTATAATCTTCTGATATTCGTTTTCATTTGTTTACTTTGGTTAAACCAAAAACCTCAAGCTTTGCAACAAGGGCTTTCATCGAAACCGGTTTGGCGAGATAATCATTACAACCCGCGTTCAATGCCTTTTGTTCATCACCACTCATGGCATACGCTGTTATGGCAATGATAGGCAAATCGGGTCTGAATGCTTTAATTTCCCGGGTTGCTTCCAACCCATCCATGACTGGCATTTTGATATCCATCAAAACTAAGGTAATGGCAGGATTTTCACGACAGAAGTCAACGGCTTCGAGTCCGTTTGATGCCCTGATAACTTTTGCTCCTGTCGTTTTTTTGACTACAACCTCAAGCACAAAGAAGTTCGACTCATCATCTTCGGCAATCAACAAAATTGGTTGATCAACTTTTTCTTTAATTACAACCGGTGCAGGTGGTTCGATATGTGATAATTTTCCGGCAGGTATGATAAAATAGAAACATGAACCAAGTCCTTTGGTCGAAACAAGATTGACCGAACCGCCCAAAAGTGTGGAAATTCCTTTCACAATTGACAATCCAAGTCCGCTGCCTTCGAATCTCCGAACGCTGCTCGAGTCTTCCTGACTGAAATAATCGAATATCCGTGCCTGCGAATCCTTACTTATACCGATACCATTATCTTCTACAAAAAATTCAATCTGATCACCTTTGATCTGATATCCAAGTATCACTTTTCCACGGTCGTTAAATTTTACCGCATTGGCCATCAAGTGGCATAATGATTTAAATATCAGCTCTTCATCACTTTCCAGCACGTGAGAATCAGCGTTTTCGGGCAATCGCAGTTCGATCTTCAGGTTTTTCTCAAATATCAGTTTCTCATATTTTTGCCTGACACGTTCGAGGAGTTTCGATAAATATACCTTGCGAATGAATACTTCCATATTGCGGGAGGTGAGCAACGAAACATCCATAAAATCGGTGATCGTTTGAATGAGTCTTTCGGTACTTGTGGTAATTATTTCGACAAGTTCTTCGTGATCCTGGTCTTTCAGATCAGGATCGCCAATTAAACTTGCCGCCCCGATAATTCCATTCAGCGGGGTTCTGACTTCATGCGAAATATTATTCAGGAAAGTAGTTTTCAGTTTATCGCTTGCTTCGGCCAACTCCTTGGCATGTTGCAATGCTTTTTCGGTATTTAGTTTTTCGGTTATATTTTTCTCCAGAATCAACCTTAAATATTTACCGTTGTCCGATTCAATGGGATGTGAACTGATTTCGACATTCACAACAGAACCATCTTTGCGGATATGTTCACAAATGCCAACACTCTGTCTGTTTTGATCATCTTCTAAAAGTCCGGGGAATGTTTCAGAGATAGCATCTTTCAAGTGAATATCCTCTAACCGCATCGATAAAAACTCCTCCACGGTGTAACCATATTCAATTGTCATTGCCAGGTTCACTTCGATAAATTTATGACTATCCATTTCGAAAATGTACATAGGCAGAGGGTTTCCAATAAACATATCGCGGTAACGTTTTTCACTTTCCCGAAGAATAACCAGCATCCTTTTCCACTCGGTAATATTCTCTTTTACTGCAATATAATGCGTCATAATGCCCTCATCGTTAATGACCGGTGAAATGGATGCCGATTCCCAAATCAGCGAACCTGATTTGGTCCGGTTATGAAACTCACCCTGCCAGATACCACCAGCTTTAATCACATCATACATTTCCTTATAAACAGATGAAGGGGTTTCACCCGAACTTAAAATCCGCGGATTATTTCCGATTAATTCGAAGGGCATATATCCGGTAACCTCTGTTGTTTTTGGATTTACGTATTCGATATTACCCTCAAGATCAGTAATTATAATTGAAACTGGTGATTGTTCAACGGCGCGGGTTAATTTGACAAGTTCTTCTTCTGCATTTTTGCGGTCGGTGATATCCATCATGGTCGAAAGCAGATATTCAACCCCGGCAATTTCGTATGCATCGATCGAGGTGAGCGCTGTAATTCTTTCGTTTTTTCTGGAGAACAGGTTTATTTCGGCTTCGTGTATTGAGTTTCTGGTTTTAAGCTCATTCACCATCAAAAGTTTAGAAGACTTTTCAAATCTGATAATTTTATCAACTTTTTTCCCGATAACCATGTCGCGCGAATACCCGGAAATCCGGCACCAGGAATCGTTTACTTCAACAATTTTATTTGTCTTTCTTTCGATAATTGATATCGCCGCCGGGCTCGAATAGAACGACTTAACGAAGCGTTCCTGCGATTCATGGAGTTCTCTTTCTGATTTTTTCTTGTCAGAGATATCATCTATTATACCAATACCACCACTCACTTTACCATCAACACTAAAGACAGGGGTAAACTTTCCGATGATCTCTCCTATTTTTCCAGAAGTAATGCTTTCATATATACCTTCAAAAGATGCATTCTGACCGGTAAGTGTTAGCTTTATGGCATTTAACATTTCCTTATTCTTCAATGTTTCAAGGTCAAAACCCACGAGCTTTTCAATCGAAGAATCCAACATTTTTACAAAAGGTTCGTTAACCGACTGAATAATACCACGCTTATCGTAATGGAATATACCCATAGGCGTGTTATCAAACAGCATCCTGAACCTCGATTCACTTTCTATCAAGGCATCAAGGCTTTCCTGCCGTTCGGTAATATCTGTAAAAATGGCAACGAATTGGTTCAATTGCGGCCGATACGCGGTAACCTCGAACATGCGATTTAATAAAAAAGAGAACTTTTGTGTGGTAAATGATTTACCGGTTTTTGCTACTTCACCATATTTTTCAATCCATTCCCGTTCAGTTTCAGGATATATCTCGATCGCCGTTTTCCCAAGAATCATATCTCTTTTCAGGCCAGTTATTGTTTCAAAACTGTTATTAACATCCAGAAAGCGATAATCGACAACCTTGCCATTTTCATCTTCAATTACTTCGTGCACTGACATTCCCTGCGTCATCTGATCGATCAGTGATCTATATTTTTTTTCACTTTCAATCAACGAAAGGTGGTTCAATTTTGCTGAGGTAATATCTTTGGTGTAACCAATAAACCTGTTGTCGTTAATTTTTCTGGTATTCACAATCCACCAGCCGATTGACCTGTCCCTGCGTCTGAATTTCATTTCCATCATGTCAGATCCGCTTGATTTTGTTTGATTCAGTAGTCTTTGATTCTGGTCTTCATAAAGCTCAACATTAAAATCAACGATTGACATTTTCAGAATTTCATCCTCTGAATAACCAGTCATACTGCATCCGGCAGGATTCACTTCGAGGAAATTCCCGTTTTCATCCGTTACAAACACACCATCCGTAGCAAGTTCAATATATGACCTGTACTTTTTCTCACTTTCGGCAAGAGCCACCCTTGCTAGTGCTTCCTTTTGCATGGCTTCGGCCTGGTGTAACACCTCTTTTATCGAGAACGGCAACCGTTTCATATTGTCTTTCAACACGTAGTCCCATGCTCCCATTCGCATGCAATCAACTGCAATATTTTCGTTTCTCGATCCGGTAAGTATAATGAATGGCAGCGCCTGATTATAATTTTGAGTTAATACAAGGGCTTCGGTCCCATTAAAAGAAGGCATCTCGTAATCTGACACCACAAGATGAGGTTTAAAAATATTGAGTTGTTCAATAAAATCATTTTTGGTTTCAACAAGTACCGAATCGAAATTCAACTTTTCTTCGCGAAGCGCAATCAGTGCCAATTCGTAATCGGCAGCTACATCTTCAGCAAAAAGAATTCGAAGTTTTTGATCCGGGCTTTGAGTGTATTGATGCATAAATTTAAAATAATTAATATATAATAATCATCATTTCAGCACTTTTAAAAAGACAACAAACCTAAAACATCCAGTTTCATCCTATGAAAATTTGAGACAACGGCCAGTTTTACTCAACCTTCTGCGTTTCCTTTCACCAACAATTACCCTTAAAATCTTCACGTTTATTTTTTTTGAAAAGTATTTGAATTGCCTTAAACATCCTTTTTATTCAGCTAATTTACTATTAAATGAAGGAGAGAACAATTTTTCGATATAAAAATTAATAAAAACAAATCTAAAGATACCAATCATAGCGTTCAATTATCACAATGAAAAAACAGTAACTTAGCCATCAAATTGTATTTCGCATGGACAAGTATCCGAAACCAAGCAGAAAAGATGTTTTTTTAACCTATAAAATCTGGTTATCCGGATTAGTTGGTGATGGCCGGGTTGATGATCTTACCTACGATTTATTGGCTTTAATTCATGAAAAAGGCTCATTGAAAGCTGCAGCAGAAGCGGTTGGGGTAAGTTACCGGAAAGCCTGGGGCGATTTACAACAAGCCGAATTGATTCTTGGGTATCCCTTGATCGACAGGCAACGGGGCGGTAAAGATGGTGGATACTCTTCGCTCACTCCGGCGGCATTTCGTTTACTTGAGGCATACCGGGCGCTTCAGCAAAAATTCGATGATAGCGTGGAAATAGCATTCAACGAATTCAGGGAAAAGATGAAACATAATGTTGATGGGTTGATGGGTTGATAGGTTGGAAGTTCAAAGTTCAAAGTTCAAAGTTCGATGTTGAAAGTTCGGTATTTGGTGTGAACTTAGTTTTATCAAACATCATTGAAAACAGATACATATTTATATGAAAAAACTAATTTATACAGCTTTACTCTTATTCGGGCTTGCTGCTTCATTATTTCTTTTCAATAAAGATAAAACAGATAATCTTAAAGAAACGAAAAAGAAACCCAACGAATGGTTTTATAGCCAACGGGCTTTCCCTTTTTCGGATATAAACTATGAAGCCTACCAAAAATCACTTGATCAGGCAAAGGCACTGAAAGCGGTTAACAAAAGCCGAAACAGATATTTTGAATGGGAATTTGCCGGTCCGGTAAACATTGGAGGACGGGTTTCGGCAGTCGCACTGAACCCGGTCGATCCTTCAATCTTTTATATCGGCGCAGCATCAGGTGGTGTTTTTAAAACAATTGATTCGGGCCTTTCGTGGGAAGCAATTTTTGATGAGCAACCAAGTCTATCCATTGGAGATATCGCACTTGCTCCTTCCAATCCCGATGTGATATACGTAGGAACCGGAGAAGCAAATGCCGGTGGCGGATCAGTTTCGTATGATGGCCTGGGTGTTTTCAGATCGGATGATGCCGGCGCTTCGTGGGCTCATCTAGGTCTTGACGAAAGTGGAAGCATCGGACGGTTGGCAATCCATCCACAAAACCCGGATATATGTTATGTAGCTGCCATGGGACGTATGTTTTCGAAAAACAACCAACGTGGAATTTTTAAAACGATCGATGGCGGCCAAACCTGGCAACAAATGCTGTATATCAATGATTCAACCGGTGCCATCGACATTGTTATTAACCCACTTAATCCCGAAACGATATACGCAGCCATGTGGGAGCGTATCCGACGCCCCGATGAACGTATTTATGGCGGTCCATCCTGCGGCATATATCGTTCGTTTGATGGTGGCGAAAGTTGGCAGGAACTCACCGAAGGATTGCCTTCCGGATCACCCAACACCGGGCGAATCGGGATAACCATCTCACCTTCCGATCCGGCAGTTTTATATTCGATATATGCTGATAAAGAAGGCTATTTCGATGGTGTGTATAAATCAACAAACTTCGGTGACACCTGGACACACACCAACGATGCCGCCTTGAATAATATGTATTCGTCTTACGGTTGGTAGTTCGGACGTCTGCGTATTGATCCGCTTAATTCAAATACCGTTTATGCCATCGGGTTCGATCTGTTTAAAACGGCTAACGGTGGCAATTCGTGGTCAAACATCAGTTATTCTGTGCATGTTGATCAACACGATTTGTATGCCCACCCCATGGATAATAATTTTTTGGTTCTAGGTAATGATGGCGGGGTTTATACGTCACAGAATGCCGGAAACACCTGGACACATCTCGAAAACCTGCCGATCACACAGTTTTACACCTCTGAAATAGATCAACAGCATCCGGAACGACTTTATGGAGGGACACAGGACAACGGGACAAACCGCACCCTCACCGGAAATATTGATGACTGGCACGAAATCTATGGTGGCGATGGTTTTGTTGTTAAAGTAAATCCGGTAAACAACCAATATGTTTATGCCGAATACCAGTATGGCGGGCTGGGCAGATCGACCAACGGAGGCTCATCGTTTATGGACGCAACAAATGGTATTGGTGGTTCTGATCGTTTCAACTGGATGTCGCCGCTGACGTTTAATCCGGCAAACCCGGCAATCCTGTATTTCGGGAGCAATAAGGTGTATAAATCCACAAACCATGCGGCAGGCTGGTCGGCAATAAGCCCTGACCTTACCAACGGACCGGGTCAGTATAATCAGATGTACGGCACCACGACTACCCTATCGGTTTCACCAATAAATCAGAATATTATTTATGCCGGTACAGATGATGGCAATGTTTGGGTTACTCAGAATGGTGGTTCAGACTGGGCCAAAATCTCGGGCGAACTGCCTGACCGTTGGGTAACCAGGGTTTCAACGGATCAGTTTGACGAAGCAACTGCCTATGTGACCTTATCGGGTTATAGAAATGACGAATATTTATCACATATTTTCAAAACGACTGACTTCGGACAAAACTGGACCGATATTTCCGGTGACCTGCCTGAATCGCCCATTAACGATATTGTTGTTGATCCGGTTTATGTTCCGGTTTTGTATGTTGCCACCGATGTTGGTGTGTTTGGAACCGTAAATTATGGGCAAAACTGGATTCCGGTTGGCGAAGGATTGCCTAATGTTCCAATGATGGACCTCACCTTTCAGCCCGAAATGCGGATGTTGGTTGTGGCGACTTATGGGCGTTCGATGTATAAAATAACGGTGGATGAATTTGTTGGCAATACAGAGGTATCGGCAACAGAAAGCGGTATCAGACTATATCCCAATCCGGCAACAGATGTTATAAACATTGATTTTTCGGGCTTCGATGGACAAATATCTGGTATAGAACTGTTTGATGCTGCTGGAAAAGTAGTGCAAACCTTGTATGTTTCACACAATGAATCAAAAATTTCGATGCCATTGAACAGGCTGGCAAGTGGCGTATATTTCTTACAACTACAATCGAGTGAAGGTTTGGTAACAAAAAGAATTGTGGTAAAGTAACCGTTTTAGGCTTAGCTTGTTTTTTCTTCGTTACCTTCCCGGCCCCAACCCCACAAATGGGGAGCGCCTGCGCGCTGTTTCATAAAATGATTATACTCAGTAACGAAGGTTGTCAATTGTCCATTATTTGTCAGTTTCTCTGGAATAATTGAGTTCCGAATTATGCATAATCCATTGTTTATGAAAGCGTTTCACTCTTGTCCTGGATCGGGATGTTTGTACAACATAGATAGTATGGAGCCTATAACAAGTGGGGCGATTTCAGTTTTTCATAAACTTACCTCTTTACTATTTTGAATACTTTAACCAAACTGTCGCTGGAAAACCTGATAAAATAATACCCTTTTGGCAAATGACTTATATTAATTGCAGTCGTGGGTAATGTGATCTCTTGTTGGATTAACTCCTGACTGTTCATATTGAAAACGGAAACTTGAGATCTTGAAATTATTTCCGCGTTCTCAATAAATAATAAATCGGAGGAAGTGTTGTGATATATTTTGATTGACGTAGGATTAGTATTGGTTAAAGGCTCTTCAATTCCGGTAAGACAGGAGGTTTCTACTTCCTGTCTCGTTCTACAACTTGTTTTGTTGAAACGAATATCGATATTTCCGTTTGGACTGATTAAATAATCACAAATGCTTTGAATTGCACATTCAGTCAGACTGTCGTTGTTTGTGATGGAAAGATCTGAAATCGATCCGGCCGAAATACTGTCCAGCCCATGAAGTGAGGTTAGCCACTTATTATTGTCGATTATAATCTCGCCGCCAACTGATTTTAAATGGATCAGCGAATCCAGTTCCATCAAATTATGGTTTGAAGTGATTGTGAGTCCATTCCCCAGAGAATCAATGCCTTCGAGTCCGGATAAGCTCGTCAGTGCATTGTTGAAATGAATAACAAGACTTCCACCAATATTGCGCAAGTTGCTAAAGTCTGACAGATTTTGTATCAAACCATTACTGTTAAGAGCCAGTTTACCGCTTATCGAAACAAGGTTATCCAGTCCTGCATAGCTATTCATATTCACATTAGCAATAATACTTAAATCCCCGTCAATATATGTCAAACCATTTAATCCCTGAAGGTTAGGTAGAACATTATTATTGCCAATTCGACACAATAAATTGATCGAGTCAATATTTTCAAGTCCTTCCAGACTTTGAAGATTTTCGTTCTCGCAAATATAAATACACCCTGATATTGTTTGCAAATTACTCAGTGCTGAAATATTGCTTAGTAAATGATTGTCAGAAATAGTAAGACATCCTCCTATAGAATCCAGATTTTCAAGACCAGAAAAATTTTCGAGTTGGTAATTTTGTCCAATTTCAAGATGATTGGTGATTTTTGTAATGTTTTCAAGCCCTGCCAGGCTATTCAATGAAGAATTATTGTATAAAATAAAATCATTATTTATTTGTGATAATCCTTCAAGGCCTTGTAAATTTTCAAGTGCAATATTACTCCAGATGATTACATCTACACCAACATAAGATAAATTGGAGAGTGCAGAAATGTTAGATAATAATGGATGCTCAAAGATGAAATAACCAATGTCCAGCGATGACTCAATATAAACCAGGTTATCAAGGCCGTCGAGGCTGGATAATACGTTATTATCATAGATTAAAAGGTCTCCATGAATTGAATCTAAAGATTCCAGACCGTGAAGCGATTGAAGACCAATATTGCCCCAGATTGCAAGTCTTCCACCAGGAGTTGTCAGGTTGTTCAAACCAGTTAAATCGGTAAGATTATCGTTTCCGTTAATAAAAAGGAATCCATTAATACGTGTTAATGACCCCAGACCAAGGAGATTGGTAATTTCTGCTCCCCGAATCTGAACAGATCCCTCGATCATTGTACATCCGGGATAATTAATTGGAAAGCTGTCGATCTGTGCCTGCGTTTCAAAAATAATGCCTTCTGGTAAACAGGACTGTGAGAAACAATTGAACCATAATAAAAGACCTACAAAAAAAACACCTGACTTTTTCATTTAATACTAATTTAAAAAAATGAATAATGCTTTAAATACCCTCCCTGGCTACATAATTTCGCGTAAGCGGGAGCCTTATTTGATCAATACTTTTTTCCTTATTGCTTTATTTCCGATTTCAAATTCAAGAATATATAGTTCCGGTTTAAGCATTGAAACGTCAATTGAATTATGAACCGCTGTCCCTGATAATATCTCCTGTCCGTATTGGTTATACATTACATACGGGTTGTTGATTGCATTGTCGCAATTTGTGAGAGATATTATATTATCTGCAGGATTCGGAAAAACGATTATCTCATTTGCTGTAATCTCATCATCAATGCCAAGAATGGGATTGATTGATTTAAATAGCTGGTATTGTTGACTTGATACGCTATGACATTGCAGATAAACCGTATTGTCTGGCGAAATCGAAATCTGATTGATATAAGGATTAAAAACAGTATCATATAAACTTGCCCAGGTGTTGCCCCAATCCTCAGATAACAGACAATCATCGTATTGATATCCAGTTACTCCGGCAATCATATGATCCTGCGAATCGGTTTCTAAAGCAGTGACTTCTGAGTTGTATTGGAATGTAAAACTCTCACCCCTGTTTTGCGAAATATAAACACCAGATTGTAATCCACCGACAAGAATTACCCCCATGCTGTTCACTTCAATTTCAAATAGAGCTTCATCTGTTATCCCAATATTTTCCCAGGTTTCACCATGGTCGAGCGAACGATTAAAACCACTTCCGGTTCCCTGACCGTCATAGGATATTCCAACGGTATAAATTTCGCCATTTGGTCCAAAATCAATATCCGCGAAATAGATATTACCTCCAAAATATAAAGTATCCCATGAATAACCATCGTCGGAAGAGCGAAAGATATTCGACCAGCTTCCGGCATATATTTCACCACTTGGTGAAAAATTGATTGAGACTATATTGAACCCTCCGTGAAACACTCTTTCAAAATTATTTCCGTCATCAAACGACCTGTAAATTCCCGAACCAGTACCAACAAATAACTCTCCTTCCGGATTACACCGAACCGAATAGATATATTCCTGATATGGGACGCCCAACGACAACAAATCCCAATTTAATCCTTCATCAACAGACCTGAAAAGTCCACGAAAATCAGGGTCATATCCGGTAGCAACAAAAATTACTCCTTCCTTTTCTGCATTAATATCCACCGAAACGAGTGAATCAGGAAATGGAATTGGCTCCCAAATGTTTTGAGCAATGGAGCTATTTGCCAGAATAACCAGTAAAACGATACATGCTCTTTTCATAATTTTCATTTTTAATTCCTAATAAGTTATTTTATGGTTGTTAATATATAACGATTTATTCAGCGCTATACTGCAAATATAATAACAAAGCATTGGATATCAGCATTGGTTTGAAAATAAAAAAAAAGGAAAATGGAAAATAAAACCGTTTGAACTACGCCGCATGGTAATGGGAGTCCTATTAATTTATGGTTGATGTCTTTTCGAAAAAACGGTTTTCATTCCGATCAGAAGAACGGGATGAATGTTCGTACTGATTGGAAGACTACGCTGAGCGGGATGTATATGTGTGATTAACAACTTATCTTATGTGAAGCTTTATTCCGAGATAAACCAACCAAAGTATTGCAAAAGTTAAGTAAAAAAGGGTATTCATGAACCTTTTTCGAAATGCGTGTACTGATGGTAAATTTTAAGATACACTTTAGTATGAAAAACCATTTACAGCAGCGAATTTTTGGCGGACTAACTTTTATAATCGCTTTAGTTACCTATTTGCTAACACTTGAACCATCTGCAAGCTTTTGGGATTGCAGCGAGTTTATTGCCTGTGCCTACAAATTAGAAATAGGACATGCGCCCGGCGCTCCATTGTACCTACTTTTAGGCCGGTTATTTAGCTTACTGACCCTGGGCAACACAGAAAATGTAGCAATGGCCATTAATGCTTTATCAGCTGTGGCAAGCGCGTTAACGGTGCTGCTGCTGTTTCATATTATTTATTGGTTTGTACTCAAACTGTCACAAAAAATAAAATCGGTAATAAAAATTGAGAATGTTCATTTTGTGGCCGTGGTAGCCTCGTTAACAGGTTCATTATCATATGCTTTTACCGACAGTTTCTGGTTTTCGGCTGTTGAAGCCGAGGTTTACGCAACCTCTTCTCTTTTTTCAGCACTTGTATTCTGGTGTATTACTAAATACGAGCAAGAACCGAAAGGTTGGCCAGAGAATAGATGGTTGGTGTTGATTTTCTTTTTATTGGGATTATCGGTGGGAATTCATCTATTAAATTTATTGGCATTGCCGGCCATGGCTTTGGTAATTTATTTCAAACATTTCAAGCAATCTACGTTAAAACTATTCATTACAGTCAGCCTGTCAGTATTATTAATCGTGGTTTTTGTCAATGGAATAATTCCGGGAGTGGTAAAAACTGCAGCTTATTTCGACCTGTTTTTTGTAAATTCATTAAAGATGCCGGTCTATTCAGGAGTTTTTTCTTTCGTTTTTTTGCTCATAACAGGAATACTTCTATTCATGCGCTATTTCAAGAGAAACAAAAACTATTATCTGCGTTTCGCGCTTCTGCTGTTTTCGTTTTGGTTGATAGGGTACTCTTCCTTTACTATCCTGGTTATTCGTTCGGTTGACAATCCATTCGTTGATATTAATAATGTTGAAAATATTTTCGGCCTGGTCGATTATTTAAATCGTGAGCAGTATGGGCAAAGACCGTTAATTTATGGCAACAATTTCAACTCGCCTGTTACCGATTCGAAAAAACGAATCATTTATAAGCTTTACAATCAGTCGTATATACAGGATAATCTGAACCCTGATTACAAATACGATGAGAATACATTGGGCTTTTTTCCACGTATGGCAAGTATGGAGGCCCGCCATGTTGATGCTTACAAAAAATGGGTAGATATTAAAGGTCGGAACGTAAGGGTTACCGGGGCTGATGGAAACCCAAAAACCATTAATGTGCCCACTTTTGTCGATAACTTCAAGTTTTTTTTAAAGTATCAGTTTGGCTATATGTACCTCCGTTATTTTATGTGGAATTTTGCAGGAAGACAAAACGATATTCAGGGAGATGGTGATAGATTTTTTGGTAATTGGATTTCGGGAATACCCTTTCTGGATAATTGGCGCTTAGGCAATCAAAACGAAATTCCTGATGCGTATATAAACCGAAAAACACAAAACAAATATTATCTGATCCCTTTGCTTATTGGAATATTGGGAATGATTTTTCAGTTTAAGCATGACAAACAGAATTTTTGGGTAGCCTTTGCACTTTTTTTATTTACCGGACCGGCAATTGTAATGTATCTCAACGAAGTCCCTATCACACCCCGTGAGCGCGATTATGTTCATGTAGGCTCGTTTATGGTTTTTGCAATATGGATGGGCCTGGGGGCCGCTGCCATATTTCTGTCATCGGCAAAATATATGAAAAGCCCCTTTGCTAAATGGGTGTTGGCCGGAATACTAATCATTATTGTTCCAGGATTAATGTGCAGCCAAAACTGGGACGACCACGACAGGTCGGGCAGATACGTTGCACGCGATTTCGGGAAAAACATATTGAGCTCATGCGGGCAAAATGCAATACTTTTTACCGCTGCCGATAACGATACCTATCCCATTTGGTACCTCCAGCAGGTTGAAGATTTTCGACCCGATGTGCGCCAGGTGCTCACCACTTTTTTACCAATAGATTGGTATGGCAACCAAATGAATAACAACTACAAGGGATGCGGAAGTGTTCCAATTTCATTTAACGATAAGGAGTTGTTAATGAATACAAATCAATATTTTCCGGTAATGACCAAAATTGACAGCTCTATTGATGTGAAAGAAATGATCCGGTTTATTAAAAACAGCGACAAACGAACGAAGCTACAAACAAGTGAGGGTGAATTTTTAAGTTATATTCCGGGTAAAAATTTATCGTTGGTCGTTAATGCGGAAAACTTTTTAAATGAGAGCAGTTATTTTGAAATGGAGAAAAGTGATGTGCCTTCAAAAATTTACTTTTCCATCAAAAAAAGTTATCTGTCGCGCGATGAGCTCCTGATATTGGACATGGTAGCGAAAAACGATTGGAAACGTCCGGTGTACACGATTTATCCCCAGATATTTCAAGAAATTGGATTGGCCGGTTATTTGCATCGCGAGGGTATGCTGTTTCGCTTGCTTCCTTACAAGAACAATACTATTTTGCACAACAGGAAAACATTCGCCAATCATCAGTACAGACTAATTACCAACGAGTTTGTCTGGGGAAATGTAAACAACCCGGCTATATTTTTGGATCATACAATTAAGCAAATGGCAGAGTCGTTCAGGTTTGGACAAATGTTTGTGGAAGTGGCTGAAGAACTAATTAGTTCGGGTGAGAATGAAAAGGCTGAGAAATTAATTGATTTGGCACAATCTACTTTCCCGCAAAGCCAATTTATGTTTGGCTATTTTTCACCCAAAATGGTCAAATGCTATTATAAAACAGGCGCAAAAAATAAAGGTGATGCATTGGTCGAAGATATTTATCAAAACGCCAGCCAAAACCTGCGTTATTACCTTCATGGAAATACCATAAATAGAAACGAAATGAGCTACGAAGTGCAATTAGAGGTGTATTTGATGCAGGAACTTATCCAAATATGCAACGAAAACAACAAACAGCTGCACGACAAACTAATCGATGGCTTTAATCAGTTTTTATGATTACAAAGTGTTCCATCACAAATCCTGATTGACAGATTGTTCGGGTATTTTGCACTATTCGGAAGTTCGGGTTTTATAATGAAGACCTGCTTATTAAGCAACTGATTCTGCAGGGTATCTGAAACTCTTTCTAAAATGGGAATTATATTACAATGTCGTTTAGTTTGTAATTTTATTTTGACGCTTTCAGGTCTGTTGACGCTGAAAGGTCGGGTTGAATGCTTGCCTGACAGTGTCCGTAGGTCCTGTCAGCGTACGATTTCTAAACTAAACGACATTGAATTATATTAGTTGACCGATAAAGTATCTTTAAACAGAATATTCGTAGTGTCAATTGAACTTATTATTATCCGGGTAGAATCGGCGACCTGGATAATGCCTGCATCAGGTTGATAATAGTTGTAACTTATCGATGAGATTAACAAAACGGCGACAATCCCCAGTTTCCAGACCAACAGTTTTGGAGCAAACAGCACATCTAAAAAGGGCAGAATTTGATTCTTATGCATAGCTGATTTTGAAGATTTCAATTGCATATGATACATTAACCGATCCTGGATGGCAGGGTCAGCACTAAAAGGCAATTTGTCGTTTTGCAACTGACTGCTTATATGTTTTTCGAAATTATCCATTTTCTCAAGTATTATGTTTTTCAGTAATAAGATGTTTTTCAAATTTAAAGTAAACGTTTAAAATCCGATGTTACAAGGTATTATATGTTGAAGTTTTTTCTGAATTTTTTTTCGCGTATAAAACAATCTCGATTTAATCGTTCCCACCGGTAATTCAAGAATTGAGCTTATCTCATCAATACTCAGGCCTTCACGATATTTGAGCAAAAAGGCTGTGCGGTGCATTTCGTCAAATTCATTCAAACAGCTAAAAACATCCTCAATTTGAAACGACAAATAGTTTGTTGTTTCTTCATCGTAAGGAATGTAATCTGTATCAGCATCCCTATCAACAATGTCCCGAACTACTCTGTTTCGATACTCATTTTTACACATATTATGCGCAATACTGAATATCCAGGTCGAAAATTTTCTCTCAACATCAAACAAATGTGGTTTATCAATTATCTTTAAAAAAAGATCCTGCAGGAAATCCTGCGCCAGTTCTTTATCATTTCCCAACATGCGGTAGAAATAATAAAGTATGCGTTCGTTATATCTTTTGTACAGTGCATTAAACGCGGCTGAATCGCCATTTGTAATAGCAACAATCAGCTTTTCATCGGCAAGATTTTGATAATTCGGAGCTTTAAATTTAAACATCGGTATTTCGTCTTTTATGCATCACCGAGTAGGCAATAACACAAAAAGCTATAATTATTATTAGTGGTGAAACGCTTATTTTCCAAAAACTATAGGTATCACTTCCCAAAGCCATAATTACAAATCCACAAATCAACAAGATTAGTCCGGTTATCAGCGCACTTTTCGATATATCTATCTGTTCCATACGAATTACTTTTGCATCAGTACACGCAAAAACCAAAAGGTTCAAATTATTTCATAATTATTTTGCAACGAAAAGAAATGCATATACGATTGCGTTTTGCATTCTAAAATTAAATCTTTTCAAATTGGTATTTGCTAATTTAATAAAACTTAACTTAATAACCGTTTTCTTAAAGTCTGAGGGCTTAAGCCACGCATCTCGTTTCATTACCCACCCGGCCCCCAACCTCAAAGATGGGGCAGCCTGCGCGCTGTTTCATAAAATGATTAGACTCAGTAACGAAGGGTGTCAATTGTCAATTATCCATTGTATGTCCGTTTCTCCAGAATATTTGTGCTTTGAATTACGTATCTGCCATTATTTTTGAAAGCGTTTCACTCCGATCAGGAGACCGGGATTGATGTTTGAGGCAAATGGGAGACGTTGAGCGGAGGGAATGCTTTTATTATCACTGACACACCCGTTACATGCCGACATATTGCAATAAAAAGCGGGCCACAGCCACTTCTTTTTCGCCCGGATCAACCAAAATTTGTTTATCGAGTTTGAACAAATCGCCACATCCTGCCTTAGTAAACAGTTTCGTTAGTTTTTCATCAGTTTTGATATCCGAATTTATAAAGGTGCTTAATTTATCGATGCCAAGGAACTCTTTATCTGCTTTTTGAAGACCGACAAGTTCCTGCAATTTTTTACCTTCAGGAGTTCCGTTGTTGGTTAAGAATAAAAAAGTCCGGATAACAAGTTTGTCGCCGATAATATCCCCTTTCAAATAACCCAGCTTTACACCGTTGCTTAGAAGGGGAAACAAATACTCGTATTTGTTTTCGGCACGAATAAACTCACCCAAAAGGAGTGCGCCAACAATATTAATATAATGGAAGGTCCCGATAAATATACCCAATCGCTCTTCAATGCGCTCTAATGCATGTTTCTGAATAAAAACCTTGAGCGGAGTCTCCTGCATGATCCCTTCAATTCCAAATTTTTTGGGTATCATGGTTAATGGATAAAATCCATTTTCATGTATTATGTTTATCTGGTAAATGGTTCGGTTGTGGCCATTAATATTCAGCATTTCGGTTTCAGGTTTCAACTCTTCGATCATATAATCGTTGTAACACGCCGTATTGTTGAAAAGAGTATTTGATGCTATATGTGTTGCTTGGGCAAAACGTACGACATGGTATAATATATTGGAATACAAAAAGGCGGTTAAATGCAGTTTATTCTCTATCATCTCAACCACCTTCTCCCTGGTTTTATCGTATTCCTCATCGAACAATGTGAAACAAGCCTTAAACCTGTTTGCCGTTTTTAGACTTTGTTCATTAACATTTCTCCAAACCAAAAAGAGCGTTTCAACATAAACAGAGAAATCATACAAACTAAATTTTGTATGTTCTTTACCAACCTCCACAAAAGTATTGTGCAGTTGCGAACTTAATAAATCATTTAGCTCCTTCACCCACTGCTTGCCTAATTTAGTATTATTGTTAATGTTGCCAGTTATTTTATACGGACGTAGGCGGCTATAATACATTACCGTGAGACTTGGTTTATCGAGTAAACCAAAGGCAGATGCATCGCCCAACTGCAGCATGATGTGCTGCATTTTTTTGTAAAATTCGTTTTGGTGCTGCCGGCTTTCCAGTTTGTTTTGCCGGGTGTTTTTTTTCTGTTTTTTTTTCATGCTTTGTGAAAAGTAAATAGCTCATTTGCAAACGTTGGCTGAATGAAGGTTTGTGCGGTTTAGCTTCGCTAACATAAAGCGTTTTATCCGGCGTTCATCATTTCTCAGTACACAAAATCTGTACAATACTTTCCGGATTGGCTGGCTGTATGCAGTTTAATAGTCAATTATTTCCTTTCAAAGATACATGAAATTTAATCCTTGTAATAAAACGGATTCCATTTTTTGTTAATCCTTTTTTGGAGGGAAGCTTTATTTTTTTTTGCCACCAATACACTAAATCACCAAAGCCCACCAAAATGAAAATACGCTGTGGTTAATTTTTTACCGCAGAGGTCCGCTGAGTTTTACGCAAAGGGCCGCAGAGTATTTTATCCTATTCATTATGCACCATTCACTTGATTTTCTCAGCGGTACTCTGCGCCGTCTTTGCGCCTCCTGCGGTTAATTTTACCAAAGCTTGCCGCAAAGATGTTTTATTATACGAATCAGTTACACGTAGCTATCATTCATTTGTTTTATATATACCCGTCAATGCAAGGTAGCCATCAATCATTTGTTTTATATATACATGCCATTGCATGGTAGGCATCAATCAACTTATTGTCTGTTTTTCATGGCATTATGTATTGAACTATATCCATGACTAAATTGAGATCGGCATAATTTCTGTCACTTGAATACAAAAAATCTTCAGGTTTGGTGAGTTTATCATCGGTCAAAGACCGGAATGAAAATCGACGTAGTTGCAAACGACGCCAAACAAAACTTATCTGAGAATCGTGCCCGAATCAAACCTCTGCTAAAAACCTTATCTTCGCTGCTAAATTTTAATCCATGCCCCATTCAACCTATTCCGGTGAAATAGCCGCTCTACTCGTTGCTTTTTTCTGGACGATCACAGCCTTATCGTTCGAAATCGCCAGTAAACGGGTTGGTTCGTTGGCGGTTAATATTCTCAGGTTGGGTTTCGCTTTTGTCTTACTTTCAGGTTTCACATGGTTTTACCGTGGTTATTTCCTGCCAACCGATGCAGACCAACATGCCTGGTTATGGCTCAGTCTGTCGGGACTGATCGGATTCGTTTTTGGTGATTATTTCCTTTTTAAAAGCTACACCCTCATCAGTTCACGCATTGCCATGCTCATCATGACTTTTGTACCACCGGTTACCGTTTTATTGGGATGGACTGTGCTTGGTGAACGAATGACTGCCCAGCATCTTTTTGGGATGACTTTGACTGTCGGAGGTATTGCCATGACCATTTTCAGTAAAAATAACGAAGAGAACAAATACAAATTAAATTATCCGTTGAAGGGAATCTTATTTGCCTTTTTCGGCGTACTCGGTCAGGCTGGCGGTCTGGTTTTAAGCAAATACGGCATGCGTGAATATGATCCGTTTGCCGCAACCCAAATAAGAATTATAGCCGGATTTATTGGTTTCGCTGCTATCATTGCGTTTACACGTAAAACCGCATTGGTTACAAATGCCTTTTCAAACAAAAAAGCAATGGCCGGTATTCTGACAGGTTCATTTTTCGGACCATTTCTGGGTGTATCGTTTTCATTGGTCGCTATTCAACATACCAATACCGGCATTGCCTCAACCCTCATGGCCATTGTCCCGATACTGATTATTCCTCCGGCAGCCATCATCATGAAACAAAAAGTACATCTGATTGATTATATCGGCGCGGCTGTAAGCGTTGGAGGAGTTGTGTTGTTTTTTGTGTAGAAGTTGAGAGGTTGATAGGGGTATAGGGGTATAGGGGTATAGGGTTTATAGGTTTAAACTTTAGCTCACTTTAGTTCGCTATTTTTATTAACCATTTTAAAAACACATACAATCGTTAATACTGCTGCGATAAAGCTGGTGTAAGCCGGAATCGGGGAAAAATACAAGAAACCGGTGATAGAATATCCTATCAGGCAAAAACTGATCGGCACCAATAATGCCCGTACAAGCACGCGGTTTCTTTCGGTAAAAATCGAAAGAATCCAGAGCATGATTGAAAAAGCGAGCAACGAGAATATCAGGTTCAGGCTCATGCCGTTGTAGTTATCATCATAACTGCGCAATTGGCCAAACATTTCAAATTTATTCTCCGTCATCGCCTTCAACACCTTTTGTATCCTGATATCCTTCGTATTGTGTCGGGTAAAATGAACGGCTATATGCCAGAAAGTAAAAAGAATAAGTATTCCGGATGCAAATCGTAACATTACTTTTGGTTTCATGGTTCAGGAATTTGGAGTTTACTTGTAACCACAATTTACAATATTGAGTCCCCTCCGAAAAGCAAAATATTGCCACAAAACCACAAAAACACCAAATTTCACCAAAGTTAAAACGTTGATTGTGAGGTTTTGATGCACTTTATAGTCTTGGGGTTTTGGTGGCATTTCTTCTTTAATCAGTTTCGGAGTGGGCTCAATCTTTAATAATCAATTTCATACTTCTGACTTCGGTCTTCGGACTTCGGACTTCCCTCGTCATTCTGCCGAGGCAGGCAACTTTCACCTACTTCACCCGCATCAGACCAAACAAATGAAAAACCCAACGTGGCAGAGGTTTTATTTTACGATTATCAAAATTCAAATACCAGCCAATCTTCCTGATGAGTGGTATTTTATGTGTTTCTACAAACTCGATCAATGTACCTTCAGGCGCCTGAATGTAAGCGAAACTACCGGCAGCCTCGCCCATATCAAAGGTATCCATCGAGATGGCGCTATCAACGGTGAATGGAAAACCATGCTGATTCGCTTTTTCACGCAAATCGTCCATGCCATTGATGTCATAACAGAGATGGATAAAACCGGGATCACCCCAGATTCTCCCGTCATAGATCGGTTTCCCCTTATAATCAAGTGTTTGCACAAGTTCGATACAACTTGGCCCAAGTACCGGGCTAAAGGCGCCATTCACTTTTCTGCTATGTTTTATTAAGATTCTCCGGCATTTATTTTTTCCGCCAGGCAATGCTGAGAAGTCATTAAAACTGTCAGTAACATCATACTCAACCACATCAAAACCAAGCAGGTCGCGATATACCACCAGGCTCTTTTCAATATCGCTCACCCCGATTATAACGCCAAAAACGCCTCCGGTAATGGATTTGGTTTTAAACACCGGCGCTCCGGTTTGAATGATTTCCCAGATATTATTATAGATATCCCTAACGAAGAAATGATCGGTTCCGTAAGGATTTTTACCAATTTCTCCAAAAAGTTTTAACCCAAGATTATGGCAATAGGTAAATGCTTTGTTTATATCCGACGTCTTAAGTTTGCCAATAAAAATACCAAGATCACCCAATTGTATTTCAAATTCGGGATGATGAGGCACCCTGCCGGTATGTTGCCATATCTCGAAACCACCACCGCCCTGCATATTCAGCGCTAATATAGCATGACGACTTCGTGGTTCATTTTCAGTATGCGGTAGCATCAATTCGGCCATGGCAGCCTCCTCGAACATCTTGATATCCATTCCAAAATGTTTGCGATACCATGCAAAAGCCTCTTCGATATTGGTAACTCCAACCCCTAACTGTTGAATTCCGTTGATTTGCATTTTCATGAAAATTCTGTTTTGATTACGTTGGTTTCAATTTCACCGCCAATTTATAATATACTGAAGGAAAAAAACGCCTGATATACAACATCATAAGTTCTTTCCCACCTACCAAAACTTCATTTTTCTCTTTACGTAAACCACGACAAATCTGTCTTGCAGCTTTTTCCGCTGAAATCCCGTTGGCTTGTCCTTCATCCATCTTACCATATTCTTTCCCTTCCTTGTCGAGTGCAAACTTAGAGATATTCGTTTGAATTCTCCCTGGAATGAGGATACTTACACGTATGTTATTTTTCGAATTCTCGGCTAACAGACTTTCAAAATAACCATGCAGGGCGTGTTTCGATGCGGAATAAGCCGAACGTAACGGAAATCCGAATTTCCCGACCAGACTTGAGGTAACAGCCAATTGACCGCCTCCCTGAGCAATCATGGATGGTAAAACAGCTTTCGCGAGTGCAATCACACCAAAGTAGTTTATTTCCATAATCCTGTGGTCATTTTCTATCGGTGTATCAATAACCAACGACCGCTGACTGATCCCGGCAAATTGATAGAGCCCGTCGATCCTTCCCACCAAATCCAAAACTTTTGCTGAGGTTTCTTTTATGGCATTGCTATCCGACATATCCAATACTTCGGTTATCACCTCACTGCCATTATTTTTAATGATGGAGGCAGTTGCGTTTAATCCGGCAGCATCCCTGTCGGAGATTATTAATCGTGCCCGCGACTTCGAAATCTCAATGGCTACACTGCGACCCATTCCAGATGCTGCCCCGGTAATCCAAAAAGTATTGTTATCGAAATTCATTCAATTTCTTTTGGCGAAATTACATTAATTATGATGCAAAACAAACCCATTATAACCAACTTAACAGGTAATGAACCGACAAAGAAAAGCCGTAAACCAGAATTCCTGATCTACGGCTAAAACTATGTTACAATTTGAAAATGATGACAACAAATCGTTTATCAGCGCATTGGGTAACTATTGAAAATATCATTCGATTTCATCAGAATATCAACATATTGTGCCCTGCGATACGTAAATTGATCTTTCGTGTTTTTTGCTGAAAGTTTTCCACGAAAATCGTTGAGTGAATCGTATTGTTTCGATGCCATCCATTGTTCAATTTCTTCAAGCATTCTTGTGATTTGCATTGGTCCGTGTTTGTATAAGGTGCTAACAACCTGAACAACATTAGCGCCTGCAAGTATCATCTTGATCACATCGGCGCCCGTAAAAATGCCCATCGAGGCGCAAACATCGGCGTTCACATTACCAAAGAGCAAACCAGCATATCTCAGTGCCAGACGGTTATCTTGTTCGTGGCTCAGATTATACGGAAAATGATGCGTTTCAGTGTCAATATTGATGTCGGGTTGAAACAAGCGGTTAAATAGTACCAGGCCATCCACACCTTTTTTATCCATCTCCGAAATTGTAAAGAGCGGATTGGTATAAAAAGGGCTGAGTTTCACACTTACCGGTATTTTTACAGCAGCTTTCACACCTTCAATCACATCTAATTCTTCATTAATAATGCTACGACCGTCAATATCGAAATCGGCCGGGGTCGAATAAAAATTCAACTCAATGGCATCAGCCCCTGCATCCTCAAGCTTTTTGGCAAATTCGTACCAACTTTCATCATAAACGGCATTTAAACTGGCGATCAAAGGGATATTGACTGCCTTTTTAGCTACACCGAATTTATGCAGGAATTCCTCAGGACCGGCTTCATACAAATTACTTTGAAACAGGTTATTCATCTCCGCGTTGCGATCATTATAGTCGGTCATCTCCTGATGCAACTCCAGGTTTTCGAGGTGAATCTGTTCTTCAAACAACGATTTATACACGATTGCAGCAGCGCCGGCATCTTCGATTTTTTTAAGCATATCGATATCGGTAACGAGGTTGCTTGCACCAACGATAAGCGGATTCTTTAAGTTTAATCCAAGGTATCTGGTCTTGAGATCCATATTTTTAAGTTTAATATTTCAGTTAAAATAAAGGCATTTTCGAGCGGTAAATTTATTAAAAAATTCAAAAGAAACCGAAAGTTGAAATTAATCTAAAACGATTATAAATTAGTGTCTGAGCGGTGCGAAAAGGCTAAAACCGTTCAGGCTCCAAGTATATTTTAGTAATTTTGCACACTCAATGCAATGCATCGAAATTTTAAACCTAAGTTACTATAAATAAAATAGATATGGAAAGTAAAAAGAAATTTATTACCTGTGACGGGAATTATGCAGCAGCCCATGTTGCCTATATGTTCAGCGAAGTCGCAGCTATTTATCCAATCACTCCTTCTTCAACAATGGCCGAATATGTGGACGAATGGGCATCCTACGGTCGTGAAAATATTTTTGGTGAAACAGTTCATGTTGCCGAGATGCAATCGGAAGGTGGCGCTTCGGGTGCCGTTCATGGTTCATTGCAGGCCGGAGCGCTGACTTCGACTTTCACTGCATCACAAGGATTATTGCTGATGATTCCCAATATGTACAAAATTGCCGGTGAACTTTTGCCCGGTGTTTTCCATGTAACTGCACGTAGTTTGGCTGCTCAGGCTTTATCTATTTTCGGCGATCACAGCGATGTGATGGCTGCCCGTCAAACCGGATTTGCCATGCTTGCCACCGGAAGCGTTCAGGAGATTATGGATCTTGCCGCTATTGCCCACCTTGCAGCAATTAAATCAAGGATTCCTTTCCTGCATTTTTTTGATGGATTCCGCACTTCACACGAAATTCAAAAGGTATCGATGCTTCAGATCGAAGACCTGAAGCCACTTGTTGACTGGGATGCATTGAAACGATATCGCGACAATGCTTTGAATCCTGAGCATCCTGTAACACGTGGTACCGCTCAAAATCCTGACATATATTTCCAGTCACGCGAAGCTGCCAACACCTTCTACGATGGCATACCTGAGATGGTTGATGATTATATGCAATCGATCACCAAACTCACCGGTCGCGAATACCATCCGTTTGTTTATTATGGCGCTCCCGATGCCGAAAATATTATTATTGCTATCGGTTCGGTTACCGAAACCATCCGCGAAACCATCGATTATATGGCCGCCAAAGGCGAGAAAGTCGGATTGGTTGCCGTACATCTTTATCGCCCATTCTCGGCTAAATACTTATTGAATGTAATTCCCGAAACAGTAAAACGTATTGCGGTCCTCGATCGCACCAAAGAACCGGGCGCCAATGGCGAACCCCTGTTATTAGATGTGAAGGATGTATTTTATGGCCGCAAAAACGCGCCTTTGATTGTTGGTGGACGTTATGGATTGAGTTCGAAAGACACTACCCCGGCCATGATACTTTCGGTGTATAACAACCTGAAAATGAATGAACCAAAAACCGGTTTCACGGTTGGCATCGTCGATGATGTGAAATTCCTTTCCTTGCCATTACTGCCCGAAATCAATGTTTCACCAAAAGGCACCTACGAAGCAAAATTTTATGGCTTGGGTGCTGATGGAACTGTTGGAGCAAATAAAAACTCGATCAAGATTATCGGCGAAACAACCGACAAATATGCTCAGGCATATTTTGCCTACGATTCAAAGAAATCGGGAGGTATCACAACATCACACTTACGTTTTGGCGATCACCCGATCCGCTCAACTTACCTCGTCAACCAACCCGACCTGGTTGCCTGTCATGTTCCATCCTATCTGGGAAAATATGATATGACCAAAGGTCTGAAAAAAGGCGGTATGTTCCTGTTAAACAGTATCTGGGACGCTGAAGAAACGAAATCAAAGCTTCCGGATGAGATAAAAAAATACCTCGCCGAAAACGATATTTCGTTCTATATCCTCAATGCGACAAAAATTGCCGAAGAAATTGGTTTGGGTGGACGCACAAACACCATCATGCAGTCGGCATTCTTTAAAATTGCTGAGATTATCCCTTACGAACAATCAGTTGACAAGATGAAATCATTCATCCTGAAATCGTATGGAAACAAGGGCGAAAAAATCGTGAAGATGAACTATGCCGCTGTTGACCGTGGTGGTGAAGTCGAAAAAATTGAGGTTCCGGCCGAATGGGCAAAATTGAAAATAAAACCGATAGAACAAGATATGTCGGTTCCTGATTTCATCCGTAATGTGGTTCAACCCATCAACAGCATGAAAGGCGACGACCTTCCGGTAAGTGCATTCCTGAACCGTGAAGACGGTACCTTCCCATCAGGCACAACCGCTTACGAAAAACGTGGTATAGCTGTGAATGTGCCCGAATGGCAAACCGAAGAATGTATCCAGTGTAACCAATGCTCCTATGTTTGTCCCCACGCTGCTATTCGTCCTTTCCTCGTGAATGCGGAGGAAGAAAGCAAGGCACCTGAAGGAACAATGTATCAGACTACCAAAGGAAAATTTGCACCGCATAAATTCAGGATACAGGTAAGTACATTAGACTGTACAGGTTGCGGCAATTGTGCCGATGTTTGTCCTTCACCGGGCAAAGCCCTGATTATGAAACCACTCGAATCGCAGTTTGCCGAAATCGGTCGTTGGGATTATTTTGCAAAGCATGTCACCTATAAAGACAATATCGTTGATAAAATGGCAACCGTGAAAAACAGCCAGTTTGCACAACCTTTGTTCGAGTTTTCGGGCGCCTGTGCCGGTTGCGGAGAAACGCCCTATATTAAAACCATCACGCAACTTTATGGTGATCGTATGATGGTGGCTAACGCTACCGGTTGTTCATCCATTTATGGAGGTTCGGCGCCAAGTACGCCTTATTGCACCAATGCTGAAGGCAAAGGTCCGGCCTGGGCAAATTCATTATTTGAAGATAATGCTGAGTATGGTTTTGGAATGGCTATTGCCGGAAACAAACTACGCGAACGTATCGCCTTAAGGATGCACGATGCAATAAATGCAGGTGTTTCGACTGAAAGAAAAGAAGCATTTGAAAATTGGATCGCGGCATTCAACGATGCTGAGGCGTCAAAAATTGCTTCTGCAAAACTGAATGAAGTGCTCGAAGGACAGAATGATGATTCAGCCAAAGAATTAATGTCTCTGAAACAATATTTTGTTAAAAAATCGAACTGGATATTTGGCGGCGATGGCTGGGCTTACGATATTGGATTCGGCGGGTTAGATCATGTGCTCGCTTCCGGTGAAAATGTGAATATTCTTGTCCTGGATACCGAAGTTTATTCGAATACCGGCGGACAGGCATCGAAATCGACTCCGGTCGGAGCCGTTGCCAAATTTGCTACATCCGGAAAGAAAGTGAAGAAAAAAGACCTTGGCTCGATGATGATGAGTTATGGTTACATCTATGTCGCTCAGGTTGCGATGGGTGCCAACCAGAATCAATTCCTCAAAACAATAAAAGAGGCGGAAGCATTCCCCGGACCTTCTATCATTATTGCTTATGCTCCGTGTATCAACCATGGGCTGCGCGTGGGCATGGGAAAAACCCAGCATGAAGAAAAACTCGCGGTTGAAGCCGGATACTGGCAGATGTTCAGGTATAATCCTGCATTGGAAGCCGAAGGAAAAAATCCTTTCCAACTCGATTCAAAAGAACCGGACTGGACAAAATTCCAGGATTTCCTCTCCAGCGAAGTTCGTTTCTCATCCCTGAGTAAAACCTTCCCTGAACAGGCCGGTGTTTTAGCAAATCTGGCTCTGGAAAATGCACAATGGCGTTACAACCATTACAAACGACTCGAAGCAATGGATTATTCAAAAAAATAGTCCTTTGAACCTAATATTCAAAAGCCGCCTCGTCATGAATG
Organism: Bacteroidales bacterium; assembly: GCA_013141455.1. Lineage (GTDB taxonomy): Bacteria > Bacteroidota > Bacteroidia > Bacteroidales > F082 > CAJBPB01. Next base: position 24,785 of record JABFQW010000030.1, on the reverse strand, counting down.
ACGAGGCGGCTTTTTTATTACTTCCTGAAACAGGTCTATTTTGATGAGCATATCGGTTTGTGCCATTCATAACGATTCTAAATCTCAAAAATCACTTGACATATAAAACCGCGCGGCCTTACCTCTATTATGGATGCTTTTTTAACCAATTAACTTAGTTTCCACATCTATTCATTTCTGCCATTTGGCGCCACTCCATTACTATGTAAAATTCTTTGCTGATAGGTTTTTTTGTATTAAAAATGTATCTCAATACTATAATGCTACAAAACATTCCTTATAGTTTCACATATCTGCGAAGTCTCTTATATTGAACTCGGGTTAATATTATAAAACCCTGTTGAGAATTCAACAGGGTTTTATGCAAATCACTTCAAAAGGAACGCTTATCTTGATACCTTGATTGTCTCAAACGTGATTCCATTATTGACACTGATCAGGTACAGCTGACTTTCTGTATCGAATTTAAGGTAAACATATTTCTGTCCTTCAACATTGTACTCTGAAAAAAATACTTTCTTACCCATGATATCATAAACACTGATCTGATATTTGCATGGTTTTTCTGTATTCAGAATAGCATGAATTCCTCCTTCATCAATTCCGGCATATTTCCAGATATTGCCTCCTGTCAGATCTTCTTCGCTGGTTACTGAAGTTGATTTACTATTGCCCGCACATTCCGGATTTGGTTCAGGTATCCAGGGATAAATGAACCTTTCAAGCTCTTCAGCATAGGTTACGCCCTCTGCTACTCCTTTTTTGAAAGGTTTTGTATTTAGATCAAGTAGTTCAACCTTGCCTTGTACATAACAATGTGAATCAGATGTGTCAAAACCGTTTACATCAATATAATTGTAACCATAAGTTTGGTTGTTATTCTCGTTGTACGATCCCACAATGTAAAGGTTTGCATTCCGATACAACGAATTTTCCGGCGCCCACCAGCTTGTAAGCAGGAACTGACCTCCAAGCGGAACCAGATCACAGGAATACGTGCCGAAATATGTGTTTCCCGATCTTAAATCTGCGGCATTCGGGATGTCGTAGCTAAAGAGACTTTGATACAGTACTCTTGTATCAGATTCTACAAAACAGTTCCCGGTAACGATCAATCCGTTGTTTTCGGTGTAATGCATGATATGTGCACGAGCTGTGCCAGGCAATATCCGAGCCGAAGGATCATAGCATGGGGGCATGGAGAAAGTATATTGTTCGGGTTGTTGCAATATTAAACCGTTTCTGTCTAATTCCATGATGGCAAAAGGCCTCCTTTCTGAATTAAGCAACACGAAAAGTCTTTCATCATTCAGGCCCAATTCTACATCAATTCCTGAATAACGCTGGTCGGTAAGTTCATAAACATTGTACCACAGTGGATTCAGATTCATGTCGATCATCCCGGCCATAGGCTGATGATAACCAGTGGATCCTTCTTTTGTATTGATTCCGGTAAAGGCAATAATGGTCTCATCAGCATTGATCACCATATCATTGACTGAACAAAGCCATGCAACTTCCGGATCAGCAATCGGGTCCGGATCAAGAATCAAAACACCGGCTTGATTTAGTGCAGGATCAACTTTCATGATGAATCCTTTGGACCTGCACATCAGATTATCCAGGTCCATGCTTACAAATGTGCGGTCAACCATGATCCCACTGATATAATAAGCGTTTTCCCTTGATGAATATTTGATCCTTGTTCCGGCCGTATTCCGGGGTTCTTCACCAGGATAAAGAAGATCAAAATACTTTAAACTAATGATTTGCATGGTTCTTCTTTCATAGATACCCAGGTAGACATACCCCATACCAGTTGGACCAGACGGAAAATAAATGCCGGTGCCGGCGGCGTATTCCGATTCAAGGTTATCCGGGGTAATGATAAAATCTGTCAGCAGGATGTTTGCTGTTTCATTGGTCAGTTCAACAGCTCGACCAGAAAGAAATGTGGTGCCTTCGATGGAGTTTCCTTTAATTACTTTGCTGTTCACCAGCCAGTCGGTTTGGTTTCCGGCAACAACCTGACGTGGTCTGTCATTGACGTAAGCTCCTTCGATTGAGTAGGAGTAGTGCCGTTTAAACGGAATCAAAGGATCAGAAGTTGCAACTTCGAATCTTTGCGGAAATCCTGCTACACTCAAGAGGATAAGCAGGAGAATTAGTAAGGTCTTTTTCATTTTCATAATTATAATAATATTTAAGTGAATGATATTGTATAAATAGAGAAACGGATGAATCCACTTGAGCGAACTCAACCGACCAGATGAACCGTGTCCATAAGCCACCTCCTTCTTTGTTATAAATGAATATTAGTTGTTATCCAGTACAAATATAATGGTAAAATAGACCTTTTGCAAACATTCTATGTTATTGATAAATGATTTAATATTAAATTCTTAGTACTGGTAATCAGTTATCTAATCATTAACAGCAAACAAAATGATGGCACTGAAATAGCAGATTAGAACGGGGTCCAATGGTATGCCAATAAAACAGTGATTCAAATGGTTTTTGTTTTGAAAACAGAGTTGGAGAATCCGTGACTGATACAGGCTTGGTTTTCCTTTCCTAATCAACAAATTGGTGGGTTATTTTCAGAAAATTTCATATCTGGCAACCTGAAAGATGATTCAGTGCCTTCGCGACATAATCAGAACTTTTTTCCACCGCTTTCACGCTTTCGGGTCCGCAATAACAAGCAAACAAATACATTTGAAGGACTTTGTACATTATTGTATTGTGAGACAATTTGCAACTCAGATTTCTCTCCGCTTCAAATTCTGAGTGGTCTATACATATCGTTGTTTTTTTGTCAGTTTGGGCAAATTTTCTTAGGTGGAAAAATTCTAAATTCGCAGGCTCTACGAGGTAAATCTTTTCTATAACTTGCTTTCTTACAATACATAATTTTCCCAATAAAAATCAGGACAGGCTCTACGAAGAACTTTCCGCGTAGCGGATAAAGTATTGTAAAACAATAGAATACAATTACAGGATTTTGCGTAGCGCCTGTCAGCCGCAGGCTGAGATTCACTTTTTTCAACGGACAATATTACTTTGGATTATAACAAAAGCCTGCCAAACTTGCGTTTGACAGGCTTTATAATCATAATTAATCTTTTATTCAATCACCATCTGAAAAGGTAACCTGGCCTGTACACCGGTCATACCTTTCAATTGTTCGATATATTCAATATAACCATAATAATCGCCTAACTGTTGCTTCAATGTAGCCTTAACCCTTGTTTGTCCGCTCATTTCTTCGATGAGTTGTTGAATCGGGTCTTTTTGCTCGGGCAATTCGGTTATCCTGAAATCATTTGCAACCGATGCTTTTTCAGCCGCATAGGCGATGGCATCTTCCAATCCGCCAATCTGGTCAATCAAACCAAGTTTAATTGCATCACTACCGGCCCAAACGCGACCTTGTCCAATGCTGTCAACATACGATTGACGAAGTTTTCGTGTGCGCGCTACCAATCCGGTAAAGTCGTCATAAATGCGTACTACCTCACCCTGGATTTTGGCATATTGAAACTCACTCAAAGGTTCCATGGTTCCAAAGAAATCGGAGTTTTTGTTGGTCATTACTTTATCGAATGTAATACCTAATTTATTGTTAAACAAGCCTTTCATATTCGGTATAACACCAAATACGCCAATCGATCCGGTGATGGTACCTGCATCGGCAAAAATATAATCGGCATTGGTCGAAATCCAATAACCACCGGATGCTGCAACATTTCCCATGGATACAATGAATGGTTTGGTATTTTTCGCCAGTTCAACTTCACGACGGATTATTTCAGAAGCCAATGCACTTCCACCGGGCGAGTTCACGCGGAAAACAATTGCCTTTATTTTTTCGTCTTCACGGGCCTTCCGAATCACTTTCGATAAACTTTCGGAACCAATGGCAGTTTCATTGCCCTCTCCGCTCGAGATGGATCCTACGGCATAAATAACCGCTATTTTATTCCGGTTTTTATTTTCGTCACCAACAACAGCATTTGTATATTTACCGATCGTCACTGCTTCAATCTTATCTTTCTCACCAAGTCCCGACTTTTGACGCAGCTTCGCCAGAATTTCATCTTTATATGCCAATCCATCTACAAATTTGTATTCCAGTGCTTTCTCAGCGGTAGTGAGTTCCAGGTTGTCGGCTATCAGGTTCAGTTGGGCGACACTGATATTACGGCTTTCGCTGATCGAACCAATCAGTTTTCCCCAAATGGAATTCAGAAGCGTTTGCATCTGCTCACGGTTGGCGTCGCTCATTTTGTCGTACATCAAGGGTTCAACGGCACTTTTAAATTTGTTGTTCGGCCCACGGATAATCTGGGTTTGAATCTCCAGCTTCTCCAACATATTCTTTATAAAGACCAATTGCGAACTTAAGCCTTTGAACATGATAGTGCCTTCGGGATTAACATAAATTTCGTTTGACAGACTCGCCAGATAGTATGAAGCCTGGCTGTAATCTTCCGAATAGCTAAGGATAAATTTGCCTGTTTCCTTAAATTTCAGCAGTTTTAACCTGATCTCCTCCAGGTTAGCCATACCTATCTCCATGCTTGAGAGATCCATATATATCCCGCTAATATTGGGATCATTGCCTGCTTTTTCAATGTTTTTAAGGATGTCGTTCAACCCGATTGTATTCTCAGGTTTCATCGACATGAAATTGAAATTCTCAAATGGATTCTTGCTGGAACGGTCAACAACCGGCTCATCAAATTTTATTGTTAAGATGGTGTTGGCTTTAAGTTTCACCTGTTCATTATCAGCCATCGAGACCAAAGCCGAAATCGTGCCAATAACGATAAACAAAAGCAACAACAATGTTAACAGTGTCCCCAACAGGGAAGCAAACATAAATTTAAAAAACTCTTTCATCTGGTTAATGTTTTATGTGATTACTACTTATATGATTTCTATCATTACACAAATCATGCATGATTTTATAATTTGTTGTTTAGGCGAGTGTTACAGAATGTTTCGTAACAAATGAAACAGGTCACGTGGCCGGGATTGGGCATTAACTGTTCGAATATGAACATTGTAATTTGGCTTTTTGTGTAATTTCCTTTTACAATATTAACAATTTTTTGTGTAAAAGTATCTCTCAAATGCATGAAATATCATGGCCCAATGTTTAACCTTTGTACTCGTATAATTATGCCTGTATTTTGATGAAAAATTACTTCAAAGAACATAAAAGATTTCTTGTTCAGGTTGCCATTCTTTGCTTCTTGATTATCGTAGTTTTAGCAGCCGGAAGTAATACACAAAATACGTACAGCGAACCCGTCAGCCATACCGATTCTATCCTTGAACAAATCGCCATCGAAAACCACCTCATTCTTTCTGACACCTCATTATTAAGTACATATTCCATTCCGATCTTCGACCTGCCCGAGATAGAAGTCCGATACAAGCCCACTATATTAATTCGATCAGCCGCAAGCACAACCAAGGCCCAGCTGATTGGTTTTCTTATTGCGAATAACCCAAAACTTGATTTGGATTTTGTTCAGCATATTGTTGAAACATACATTTCAGATTGCGCGGTTGAAGGGATAAATCATGATATCGCGATCAGTCAGATGTGCCTCGAGACAGGATTTCTGCGGTTTAACGGTTCGGTTAAAGCAAATCAATTTAATTTCTGCGGATTGGGTGCAACGGGTAAAAGCATGGGGTCCACTTTCGGGAGCATGGAGGATGGAGTAAGGGCACATATACAACATTTAAAAGCTTATGCCAGCCATGAACCCATCACTACCAAACTTGTTGATACACGGTTCGCCTTTGTAAAACGGGGAATTGCGCCCGATATCCATTCGTTGGCAGGAACCTGGGCCACTGATCAAAATTATGGATACAAAATGGAAGCCATGATCCGACTTTTAACCAAATCGGTCAGAAAAACGGAAATACTCGCAAATGGTGTCTGACGGGACAATAATTAAAATTCCATGCAACTGAATACTGTATTCATCCTGTTAGGTACAAATCTTGGTAATCGCGAAGCTAATCTAAGGGATGCAATCACCAAAATAACTGAGCTTTGTATTCATAAACCAATTAAATCATCTGTTTATGAAACCCTGCCCATTGGATTTGATTCGGACCTGAAATTTCTGAATCAGGTAATCAGTATTGTTACCTCACTCGACCCATTCGAATTACTCGAAAAATTACTTGAAATAGAATTGTTGTTGGGTCGCGAACGACAAGGTAAAGGGTACAGTTCACGAACAATTGATCTTGATATAGTATATTTCAACTCGGATATTATTCAAAGTGAAACACTTACAGTCCCTCACCCGAGGTTACATTTACGTCGCTTCACAATGGTACCGATGGTCGAAATAGCTCCGGATTTTATCCATCCGGTTCTGGGGCTTAGTCAAACCCGGATTCTTTCACAACTGGAAGATAAAAATGAGGTAAGAAACTACGACATTACCGATCACCCAAAAGATTAGATCAGTACCTTTGCAGGAATGATACAGTACAATTTCATAGCGATTGAAGGAACGATCGGTGCAGGCAAAACTTCGCTTGCTACACGTATTTCGAATGATTTCAATGCCAGATTAATTCTCGAACAATTTGAAGACAATGCGTTTCTTCCTAAGTTCTATGAGGATCAGGATAAATATGCTTTTCCACTCGAAATGTCGTTTATGGCATCGCGTTTTCAGCAACTGAAAGACAAGCTGGTCATGTTCGATTTATTTCAATCGTTCATAATATCAGATTACTATATTATGAAATCGTTGATTTTTGCCCGCAAGACTTTGCCGGAGGATGAGCTTGCCTTGTTTACCAGGTTTTTCAATTTTATCAGTGCTACACTTCCAAAACCGGATTTATTGGTGTATTTATACCTCGATGTTGAAAAACTACAGCAAAACATCAAATTGCGTGGCCGATCTTATGAACAACAAATTCAGGACGACTATTTAAATCGTATTCAGGATGGTTATTTCGAGTTTATTCAGGGTCATCAGGATATGAGAATCCTCATTCTTGACACCAATACCATCGACTTCGTACACAATGATTCTGATTATCAAAAGATTATTGAAGTAATAAATCAATCGTACGAAACCGGTATTCATCGTATCTCGCTTTAATATCCGGTATTATCTCACTATCCTTTTCTGAGGCTGATTGTGTCGTGTCAGTTCAGTAAACTCTTCATCCCGTGAGATTGAAACAACTGATAATTGAACACACAAAGGGCATAAAAAAGGCCCGTCTGAAATTCAGACGGGCCTTTTTTATCAGAACAAATTGTTATTTAACAATATTCATGAAATCCTGCTCATTAAAGAAACTAATGAATTCACGATCCCATTTTGCCTGATTTTTATAATCTTCATTTTTCTGAATTGCTTTCATCAGGTTGCTGTACAACATTTCCTTATCGTTTGAACGAGCGCCGATAATTGCTTTCAGATAGAGTGATTCACCGGTAACAGGAGCGCAATCAAGTGTCGATTTAGCACCGGAAAGATCACCGTTCAATGTTTGAGCTAACCCAAGATTGTAATCGCATTTTTTACTTTTCATCGAGTTAACGGCCTTATCGTAATCACCTTTGTAAATGCTTATAATCCCTTCATTGTAAGCAACATCAGCACCCAATTGTTTTGCTTTGGCAAAATGATTTTCAGCAGCGATGTAATCTTTCTGATGAACAGCAACAACACCCAGATTATTGTAAACTTCAGCCGATTTATCTGACATGGTCAAGGCTTTTTCGAGTAATGTTTTAGCAGCATCATAGTTACCAAGTGCAAGTTCAGCATCAGATGCATTAATAACTGCATTCAGACTTTCAGGGTGCAGGCGCATTGCATTTCCAAGAATAGTTTTCTGAGTTGCAGGATCTGCTGTTAATGTTGCAGCATAAAGAAGTTCGGCTAAACTCAATGTTTCCGGGCCTGAAAGTGCGAGACTTGAAATATCAGCATCAGTCCGTTTTGGTTCAAATGTATTTACCGAGATCATTGCTCTGCGCAAAGGAGGAAGAATTTCTTTTTCCAGTTCAGGATAGATCAGAATCATGTTCCTGATTTCCTGCTCACGGCTGGCAGCATTAGCTGAACGAACAACATTCAATATGGCATTTTTATCCTTGATTGAAGAGCCTTCAACTGCATTCATGAAACCATTCCAGTCAGGTCCATTACCCGATTTGGCAAAAGTAATTTCATCTGCTTTGGTGTAGCTAACCTTAGCATTCTTGTCTTTAGCCAATTTATTCAGCTGATCCTTTACATATTTTTCAGTAGTATTGGCGCGTTTTTCTGACAATCCGGCATTGAAGGTTTCTTCTCCTTCAGGTGAAGCCCAACCGGCGATAGTAATTTCTTTAATCGCCCAACCTTTTTGAACATCAGTTGTCAGTCCCTTTAATAAAGCAATGTTTTCATCCTTCTTGTTCAAAGGCAGTTTCAGATCAAGATCGGCAACATTCACTTTGAAATAAAGGTTGGCATCTTTCGTGAACATTGTTACTTTTTCATAACCATGGGCTGTGGTAGAAGTGTTCATTCCGTCTTCAGCCAATCGTTTTGACGTATAAATAACACCATCGGCCAATTTGCGTTGGTCAGCGGTAAAATATTGCTCTTTTTCCTGAATTGCTTCGCGGGTAGCCTGAGTTTCACTCTTTGGGGTATAGATCATCGGAGCAATCACCAGGTCACTGACATTCATATTTGGATTATAAGGAACTTTTGCCGTGTGGGTGAAAGTTCCGCCATTTTTATAGCTGATAACCTGACCCTCACCAACTGCATTTTCACCTTTCAGATTAATTGGCTCCATTGGCGTTGAACCACCTTCATAAACAATTACCGGTGTGATGTTCATTGCCGATTTCTTGTCGAAGTATTTTGGAGGAATTGTTCCTTTTACGGTTACAATGACTGAATCACCTTTTTCTACCATAACACTTGGAGTAGCTTCGAGCAGAACCTGATCAAAGTTTTTAGCCATTTTTTTGGCGCCTGAAGCACCAAATTTGTACCGTGCACCAATATTTAAGGTACTGTACATATCTGTTTTCATCATCTTATCGCCATAACTGTAGGCATCCAAAAGATCTGAATCAACAAAATTGAAGGTATAATCTAGATACAGATCCCATTTCGGGTTAAGATTGTATCCTAAATCCAGACCAACCGGAACAGTGAGTGCCATGCGATTATCGCCAATAAATCCATTTTTATTTCCACCTTTTTCATTTTCACCACCTGTACTTCCGTCATAACCAACTTTATTAATCACTGCTGATGTTTTTTGGTTAATTGCTTTGGCCTGCCAGTGCACCTGACCAACACCAAAATGAGGTGATACACTGAAAAGTCTATCCTGATTAGTACCCAGAATAAGGTTCAACATATTGATAGTCAGATTCAGATTACCTTCAAAATAATCGTTGTAATCAAGAATAGCATTCAATTCATCTTTTTCACCACCAAGGTAGCCGCGTCCTAATTTTAAATTAGTTCCCAACACACCTCCGAATTGATAACCACCACCAAGATGACCATTCAATTTAATGAATTTAGGATCGAAAGCAAAACCATACTGGGCCAGATCTCCATGAAAGGTAGCAACACCAAGGTCACCGAGTACGTACCAATATGGAGAAAATGTGGATGACTTTTTGTCGCTTTTAGCCTGGCTGGTTTTATCCTGACCAAAGAAAGTCAGAGGCATGATTGCGATTAAAGCAATCAAAACCATTCGGGAGAGACTGTAATGATTTTTCATAACATTTTGTTTATTAAGTATTCAATTGTTTTTAACGGATGTTTTATAATTTTTTACACTTTGTTGCGAAAGTAGTTAATTTATTAAAGAAATCAAAAGAAAAATTGATTTTGCTGCAAATTTATTAAATTACTGTTTACCAATTAACAAATTAAACCCAAAAACTATCAAATTGTTCAATTTTACGGGTATAGTTTGGATAAGTTACAGAATTTTAGCAAATTGTGTATATAAATGCCAGATTACAATACCGGCACAAACCGAAATATTTAACGAATGTTTTGTTCCTTCCTGAGGAATCTCAATATTCCGATTGCATGACCCGAGCACTTCCGGATCGACACCCTCGACCTCATTACCAAAAATGATGGCTGTTTTACGGACAGGTACAAAATCTGTCAGGCTGATGCTTGTATCAGTTTGTTCAATACCAACGATTTCATATTGCATTTCCATCAATTGATTCACAGCATCTGCGGTGCTGCTAAAGTAATGCCAATCAACTGATTCTGTGGCACCTAAGGCCGTTTTATGAATATCGCGATGCGGCGGACATGCTGTAATGCCACACAGATAAACCGATTCAACGCGAAAAGCATCCGAGGTGCGAAAGACCGACCCGATATTGTTGAGTGAACGTATATTATCAAGTACTACAATGAGAGGAATTTTTTCAATCTTCTTAAATTCACTCACATTCAGGCGGTTAAGCTCATCCATGCTAAGTTTTCGCATTATTCGTTTGGTTCAGATTAATTTTATGCAAAAATAGTAGTTTAGGCTTTGATACATGAACCGATTCAACACGTATATTTGCCGTTGATAATCCTGAATTAAGCCCTATATTATACCAATCATGACGCACGCTATCGTTGAAACCCCTTTGATGAAGCAATATAATAACATCAAGAGTAAATATCCTGACGCCCTCTTGCTGTTTCGGGTAGGTGATTTTTATGAAACTTTCGGGGAAGATGCCATCAAAGCTTCCAACATATTGGGTATTATACTTACACGTCGGGCCAACGGATCTGCCACTTTTATTGAACTCGCCGGATTTCCGCATCACTCACTCGATACCTATCTTCCCAAATTAGTCAGGGCCGGATATCGCGTTGCAATCTGTGATCAGTTGGAAGACCCGAAACTTACGAAAAAAATTGTAAAAAGGGGTGTGACCGAATTAGTTACACCTGGTGTTTCGTACAATGATAACGTCCTAAATCAGAAAGAAAATAATTTTCTGGGAGCAGTTCATCTTGGTGAAAGCATATCAGGGGTTAGTTTTTTAGATATTTCGACCGGTGAATTTTATGTGGCACAAGGCGACAAAGATTATATCGAAAAGCTACTTCAGAGTTTTAACCCAAGTGAGGTGATTATTCAACGAAATAAACGAAAACTTTTTACAGAGGCATTTGGCGACAAATTCTATATCAATGTATTCGATGATTGGGTTTTCACGCCTGATTTTTCTAATGAAATAATCTGCAGGCAGTTGAAAACCAATTCAATCAAAGGTTTTGGGGTAGAAAACCTGATGCTTGGAGTGATTGCAGCCGGTGCTGCCTTACATTATCTGATTGAAACACACCACGATAAGATTGATCATATCTCCGGATTATCCCGAATTGACGAGGGAAATTATGTATGGCTCGATAAATTTACTATCCGTAACCTGGAAATGTTGAGTTCACCAAATCAGGGTGCCAAAACCTTGCTTGATGTATTAGATAAAACAGTCTCACCAATGGGTAGCCGTCTTATTCGTCGTTGGATTGCACTGCCTTTAAAAAATAGAATGTCGATTGAAGAACGACATGATACGGTTGAAAATCTGATGAACAAGCGTGAACTTATTGATTTGTTGCAGGAAAAAATTCGCCTGATTGGTGACCTGGAGCGCCTTATTTCGAAAGTAGCACTCGGCAAAATAAACCCACGTGAACTCTTACAGGTATCCAGGGCTTTGCAGCAAGTGAATGAAATAAAGCAAATGAGTGACAAAACTCCAAATTCAGGAATTGAATTGCTGGCAGGTCAACTTAACGAATGCAGTGTTATCCGCGACAGAATCAGTCATGAACTGAATCCGGAAGCGCCAGCTGTTTTGGCAAAAGGTAAAATTATCGCCGCAGGTGTTTCTGCTGAATTAGATGAATTGAGATCATTGTCTCAATCGGGGAAAGATTATCTGACCAATCTGCAGAAACGTGAAACAGAACGAACAGGAATCAGCAGTCTGAAGGTTGGCTACAATAATGTATTTGGTTATTACCTCGAAGTGACAAACATTCACAAGCATAAGGTGCCTCCCGAATGGGCAAGAAAACAAACACTCACCGGCGCAGAACGCTATATTACCGAAGAGTTGAAAGAATATGAACAAAAAATTCTTGGCGCTGAGGACAAAATTCAATCCATTGAAACAGAATTATTTACCCAACTTATTCTTGCTGTTTCAGCTTTTTTAAGTCCAATTAAAATAAACGCATCGGTAATTGCCCGGATGGATTGCCTTGTTTCTTTTGCTGTGGTTGCCCAAAAAAATAATTATGTCCGTCCTACGATGAACGACTCCTTTTCGATCGACATTAAGGAGGGACGCCATCCTGTGATTGAGCAACAACTGCCCGCCGGTGAACCCTATATTCCGAATGATGTGTATCTTGATCAGGATCGTCAGCAGGTGATCATTATTACAGGGCCAAATATGTCGGGTAAATCGGCCTTGCTTCGTCAAACTGCGCTTATTGTTCTGATGGCCCAGATGGGGAGTTTTGTTCCCGCCGAAAAAGCTTCCATTGGGATTATGGATAAAGTTTTTACACGCGTTGGAGCCAGCGACAATATTTCTTCGGGAGAATCCACTTTTATGGTGGAGATGAACGAAACGGCCAGTATCCTGAACAATATTTCTTCACGAAGTTTAATTCTTCTCGACGAAATAGGCCGTGGAACAAGTACTTACGATGGCATCAGCATTGCCTGGGCAATCACTGAATACCTGCATGAGCATCCTGCTTTTCGGGCTAAAGTGATGTTTGCCACCCATTACCATGAATTGAACGAGATGGCGGCTTCTTTTAACCGCATCCGGAATTATCATGTAAGCGTAAAAGAAAGCGGCAATCAGGTGATATTTCTACGTAAATTGAAAAAAGGCGGGAGCGAACACAGCTTCGGGATTCATGTAGCCACCATGGCAGGCATGCCACGCAAGGTGATTGACCGTGCCAACAAATTGCTTTCGATGCTTGAGAAAACGCATTCGAATGAGGCGTTTAAGGCAGCCGGTGGTAAACCTACCATCGATGATTATCAGTTAAGTTTCATTCAACTCGACGATCCGTTGTTATTACAGATAAAAGACGAGATATTGAATACACATATCGATACACTTACTCCGGTTGAAGCATTGCTTAAATTACACGAAATCAGAAAAATGTTGGTGAAATAGAAATATCGCATGAGAAATATGACATTTTCTCAAAAAATATTTGGCGGATATGTGAAAATCTTCTGTACATTTGCAGCCTGATATTTACTTCAGCGGAAATAGCTCAGTTGGTAGAGCACGACCTTGCCAAGGTCGGGGTCGCGAGTTCGAGTCTCGTTTTCCGCTCAAAAAACTCCCGGTTATTCGGGTTTTTTTTTCTGAAAATAAACCAAAGTTGCCCGAGTGGTGGAATTGGTAGACACGAAGGACTTAAAATCCTTTGATCATTGCGATCGTGCCGGTTCGAGTCCGGCCTCGGGTACAAAAAGCAGGAGAAATCCTGCTTTTTCGGTTAATTACATCTTCTGCATCTAAATCCATCAATTACCGGACAAACCTGAATTTTAGCTGCGACAATACCACACCCGACAGCATTAGCAAACAACCCATCATCGCTTTCCATTCCATATTTTCATCCAGTATCAGCCAGCCGGCAAAAGCCGCAAAAACAGCTTCAAGACTCAATACCAAAGCTGAATGATCGGCCCGCGCATATTTCTGTCCGATCACCTGAAGGGTAAAGCCAATACCAATAGAAACTATCCCGGCATACAGAACCGGAAATATCGCTGCATGTATCGGGCCAAGCCGGGGTGTCTCAAATACAAAGGCGAGTACCAGACTTAGTATTCCGGTAAACACAAATTGACCGAAAGCCAGCAAACGAAAATCGAAACGCGGCGAAAGATAGGACAACACGATGAGATGCATGGCCCAAAATATTGCACTGATAAACACAAGTATATCACCGGTTTGCATTTGGAAATTACTGTCAACCGATAATAAATACAGCCCTGATAAAGCCAAACCGGCACCTAACCAGATAGACGGGGACGATGGTTGCTTTCTGAAAAAACCAAACACCGGAACAAAAATGATATACAAACTGGTAATAAATCCTCCATTGCCGGCGGTTGTATATATCATTCCCAACTGCTGAAAAGTGGAAGCAACGAATAAGGGCAAGCCAGCCATGAACCCGGCAAAAAGATAAGATTTTAAAGGCAGATCATTAGAAATAACCGGACGAAATAACCAAAACGCAGGAATAAGTACAATGGCACCAAGCAGAAAACGAATCCCATTAAAAGTTAATGGTCCAACAAAAGCCATTCCCTGTCGTTGGGCAACAAATGCAAATCCCCAGACGATGGCTGCACCCAGGAAACTGAGATTTGAGATAACCCATTTGTTTTTCAATCAGATAGATGGTTTTGATGTGTATGTTGTGTAAAATCCCTATTCCCCGATCCAGGCTTTAATCAAATTGATGGCCTCATTCCGGCGTGTTTCATCGAAATTATAAAGTCGTGTAGCGTGTGATCCACCGGCAAGTAAAAACTTTCGGGCATTCGTTTTTTTACCAGTCTGAACTGCTGTGGATGCCCATGCATCGTAAGCCCCATACACATATAACATAGTATTACCTTTTTTTCGTAACCAGCGGTTCACCTTCTTGTTCAGACTGTTATCATAATCAACAACAATTCCGTCAGGAAGGGCATGATTGAAGTTTGGATTTTTCACATATTGAAGCAAATCGTCAAAGTCGTTGGTGTTGTATGAATAGAATCCCATTTCGGTGAGTGCCTGGTAGAAAAATGGTTCAAAACCACCAATACTTTGATCGGCAAAAAAATCGTAACCGGCTGCAGCGATGAAAGCATTAAAAACTTCCTTTGTGTCTGCACCGGCTTCCGGAAGATCGGCACATTCAATCGGATACCATTGCCAGTAGGCAAATCCCAGCTCAAGCACGTTGTATTCAAATGCTTTTTCGATTCCTCCAACTTTATCGAAAGTCAAATGTCGGGCAGCTGATGAATCGGCGAACATTTTTTGAAACACCTCTCTCCTGCTTAACAAATCGCGTTGAATAGCTTTCAGATTTTCACGACATGATTCAGTAGCCACGGTATCCTGAAAATAATAAACCCGTTTATCGGCCACCGAAAAGTTCAATGGCGCCACATAAGGTACCGATACCTTCACATCATCCGGATAAAAATACCGGTAATAGATCGTGGTTTGTCCACCTTTGCTGATCCCGGTGCTGATCCATGGACCGGTATAAATTGTCTTTAGAAGCTGGTTAATCCTGTGCAGATCTGCCGCAGCATTTTCAAGATTTAATTGTTCCCATTGTTTAGGTTCAGGAACACTTTTCCCGAAAAAACGATGCTCAACCACAACAAGATTGGCATCAAGGTAGTTGGCAAGTTCTTCATCGTAATCGGACGAACCGGCATAATCAGCTGCATATCCTTCGGTCACCAACACAGTGGGACGATCGAAACCGCGATGTCTGACGAATACCCGTTGTTCAAAATGCTGACCAGAAGTATCCTGGTGATCAAGTGGCTGATTCAGATATAATTCATAGGCTTCGCTGTAACGACCTCCTGAAAGAGCAATTTTCGTTAAATTCTGAAATCCAAGCGCATTCAGATTTGAATCAATACCCTGAGAATGAAGCGTATATAAACTACCAGATAATAAGAAGAAAATTACAAACCGGATCAACCTAACCATATCACAATCAGATTAATGATAAAAAATAAAGTCACAACCGGATAATGCCGGTTATTTCCACAAAACTACTCGTTTGATTCAGCCGGTCATTTTTATTGATAAGGATCGGTCACCGGAAGCACATAAAATTCACCGGTGCGTGGGTCTTTATAAAATTTACTATACCCATTTATACTTTCCAGATTGGCATCGACAGTACCTTTAATTAGCACGACATTTTCAACCTCAACGATACCTTTCACCTGTAATACATCCTGCGAAGAAAACTGCATTGGTCTGATCTGCGGAATAATTCCGGACAATTGTAAGACTACGACCCATACACCGGTGGCAATGAGAATTAGCATAGATTTTTGAAAACTGTAATGTTTTTCCATTGTACAATATTTTAACGTCTCTATAATTCAATAATGGCTAAACGAATCACATCCATGCGGCACCTAAGCCCCTGAAAGGCCATGGAATAGATGCCAGTATTATGATTAAGGCAATTCCGTAGTAAATAAGCAATCGTTTGGCACCAAAAGGTGTATTGATTTGTTTCTTGGTTTTCGAATATCCAATGGTAATAAGTATTGCTGCTATCAACATCAGACTAATGTGTTCGACAAGAAAAAACCGATGAACACTATTTTTCATGGATTCGGCCGCGAAAATGACTTTTGGACTGATAAAATACAACAATAAACCAAACAATACCTGTATGTGCATGAGTATCATCGAAATAAGTGTATAAGGAACCAACCGGCGCACATGGCTGTTACCCCGGGCAGCACGAAAGAATTTCACCAGCGCAAAAATAAGACTCACAAGCAAAATCCACCTGAGTCCCGAATGACTTTTGAGAAGTATCGTATAGAACATAATTTGATTTTTGAATGAAGTACCAAAAGTAGTTTTTTTTCTGAAACCTTGCCCTGAACCAGATCACTAATAGCTTAGGTTAAGCAGAAATTAAGGCAACGGTAACTATTCAGCCCTTGATTAATTAAAAACAAAATTATAAATGCCACAGATTCACAGATTTATCAAATTTTTCATTCCGACAAGTCGGAATGAAAAATTGCAAATCAGTGAAATTAATGCTTTTCATATATAAACGCCTTAGCTAATAATCTGTGAATCTGTGGCTTAAATGGGGTGAATAGCTACAGGTAATGAATAGACTCAGAAAATAAATTTCCATCAAAAATTTGTCGTGAAATCGGGAATTAAAACCCCAGTTTTTTCATCAGCTGTTTCGGAACTGCATCCCTGTGCATGAAAATATTGATGGTTTTATACCTGACATAAGCCTCAGAGGCATAGAAATAACCCTGATAGACATGGTCTTCAGTGCCCCACGAATTTTTAACTTTATAATATCTGTTACCTTTCTGATCGGTTGCCTTACCAACAATCAGCATACTGTGATCGTCGGTTGTTTCGTAATTATCGTAAGCCAATTGCCTGAGTTCAGGTGTGATTGTTTTTTCTTTCACAATTTCCTTAAACTCATACAACGACTTTGTTTTTTCAGCAGCGGTGAGCGCTTCCCATTTTTCCTTTTCAGTGCCACTTAGATCGGTAAGCTTCTCCTCGGGAATGATAGCGACCCCATTTTTCCAGGAGAATCCCTTTTCGCTAACATCGGCGCCCCAGGCCACCGTGTAACCATGGTCGAGTGCATAATCAAGTGTTTCAATCATCTCATCCAACGTTAGGTTGTAGGTAAAACCCCAGTTCCAGTTGTCAGGAATTTCCAACACAAAAGGTTTATGCAACTCCTTATCGGTATATGAACCTAAATCGATATAATCATCCGGATTGAATCCTGTTGCTGAAGTAAAAGTTTTGGTATTGTAAGTTTTTCCTTCCACAGTAAAATCGGCAGGGACCTCGCCCAGATAAGCATCGAGAAGTGCATCAAATCCTTTGCTCCAGACGGGCGTTAGTTTTCGGTTGCCGTTCTTCATCACAGCATCGGTATATGATTTGAGCACTTCGTCCATTTAACCATGCACATGCTTTTCTTCACCGATTACTAAACCCGGATATGATTCGTCCGGAATCAAGCCGTAATTTTTAATCACATACATCACATTATTCAATACGCCACCACCGCCAAGGTTCAGGCTACCGTGCAATCTGACATATTTCCTAGCCTTATCGGAATATGCATGACGAACGATAAACATTTCTGACAAATTATAGGTTTTCCCTGACTGGCGAAGAATCTCAGCTTCAACAAAACCAATTCCCGCAAAACTCCAGCAGGTTCCCGAACGGTATTGATTCGGCACGGCCGTGTGCTGATTTTCTTTTTGAATTGTGAATTCGTACGCCTTTTTCTCTTCTTTCTTTTCGGCTTCCTGACTGTGAATTTGTAATGAGAATACCAGACTAAAGAATAAGCCAATAATGATTAATTTTTTCATGGAATTTTGAATCTTTTTTTAATTTTTTGTCAAAGTTAGTATCTTTTCAAAAGCCGGAAAACTGAATTGAATTTTCAAATTGCCGAATCGCCGAATTGTCATCCCGCACGTGCGGGACCAAATTACTCAATAACAATTTCATCTGCAAAAAGCCAGGCTGGCTCACCCTTTCCGATATGCCAATCCGGACAAAGACCGCGGTTTAGCCCGATCACTTTAACATAGCGAACCAATTGATTATCTGTCTTTTTCACAAATCTTTGCACAACACCTCCGTTTTCCTTTTCCGACACATTATTATAAATCTTGCCCAACGACTCATATTGTTCGCCATCCAATGACACCTGAAATTCGACGTATTGCGGCATAAATATCCACGAATTCTGATCCTGCAGGAAACCAATATCCAAACGTTTGATCAATTGCTGGTTTCCCAGGTCGATCACTGCTACCAGATCGTCACCCTGAAATCCCTGCCAGGCACCTGTGCGAAAATCGCTTCCACCTTTGATGTGATCGATGAGTGCATTGTCGCCTCCAGCATGATATTGCGCATTGTAATCATTCACAAGCGTGATGGTTCGTCCTCCGGCAATCTTAAAAAAATCGGCTCCCACAGTCTCACTGCTTCTGTCAAATTTAAATGCCTTGACTTTCAGATTGGTAGTGCGATTTATGATGAAAGGTTCAGTATATCGTTTCGAAGCAAGTGTGGGCTCTTTACCATTGGTAGTATAAGTGATTACAACATCCCGATCAATATGTCCCATGCTGATTTCAAGTAGCGAAGTGAAAGTTTTACCATCTGACGTTACCCAGGGAACCGGTATAAGCGATTCTGTTTCGATATTTTGAACCGGAAAATTACCCTTCCCAATCCCAAATGATTCAGAAGCAACGGTATCCATCACAAAAATAAGCTCACCACCTTGCTGAATTTCATCCGCCGAAATAAAGGATTTGAAATAGGGTTGTCCGTTGAATGTTGCCGATTTAATAAACCGTTTTTTATCCGATAAATTTTTCGCCTTCACAACAAACGTCTTTTTATTTTCGAGCCGGATCGTAACTTCTTCAAAGCGCGGACTACCAATAATATACCTACCTGAAGCCGGAGTAACCGGATAGAATCCCATGGCACTCATCACGTACCAGGCCGACATTTGTCCGCAATCTTCGTTCCCGCTCAGTCCATCAGGCTGATCCGAATACATTTCATCCATGATGCGCTTTACAAGTTGCTGCGTTTTACCTGGTTTTTGTACATAATTATACAAATAAGCCATGTGATGACTTGGTTCGTTGCCATGGGCATATTGACCGATAAGTCCCGTGATATCAGCCTGTTGCCGTCCACTTAAATCGGACGAGGCAGTAAATAACTGATCAAGCATATTTTCATAGGCATCATCACCACCCATTAATCTGATATGGGTTTGAATGTCGTGTGGTACAAAAAAGTTATATTGCCACGAATTGGCTTCGGTAAGCATGAAATTAACCTGGGTGGGATCGAAAGGCGAAATAAACCCGCCATTTTGTCGCCCACGAAAAAACTTTGTTGTTGGGTCATACAGATTTTTATAGTGTTCAGATCTTTTAAAATAAAGCTGTTTAACCGAATCATTTCCAATACTTTCCGCCATTTTTGCAATACACCAGTCATCGAAGGCATATTCGAGTGTTTTGCTCACCGATTCACTTTCTTTGTCGGCAGGAATATATCCTTTTTGTTTGTACCATTCCAATCCGAACTGATCTTGCATTGCACTTTTCTGCATGGCTATCAGGGCTTTATTACCATCGAAATTGCGGATACCATTTGCCCACGCATCGGCAATGGCAGGAACAGCGTGATAGCCAATCATGCACCAGGTTTCATTTCCAGCTAACTCCCAAACAGGCAGCAATCCACCTTTGTCATAAATATCGAGCATCGTATTAACAAACTCACCGGTGCGTTCACGCTGGATAATCGTGAACAAGGGATGCAGGGCCCGAAAAGTATCCCAGAGTGAAAAAACTGTATATCGCCGGGAGGTTGTGTCGGTGTGTATATTTCCATCATGTCCGCGAAATCGTCCATCCAGATCGCTAAACAAATTCGGCGCTAACATCGTGTGATACAAGGCTGTATAAAATATTGTTTTATCTTTTTTACTTTTACCCTCGACCTTTATTTTACCAAGTTCGTTATTCCATGCTTCTTTGGCAGCTTTTCGCTTTTTGTCAAATTTCCAGTTTGGTAACTCCACAGCGAGATTGTTTTTCGCACCTTCGATATCAACTGCCGAAATACCAACTTTCACCATGATTTGTTCATTGGTTTTGGTGTCAAAATCAGTCCATGCTATCAGGTTTTTTCCTGTCGCCTTCTGCAACTGACTTTTTTCTTCGCCATCGACACGGATTCCGAATGACCTGAATGGTTTCGAGAAAACAGCATAGAAATAACAATGCTGGTCAGCAGCCCATGCTTTGGTTTGCCGGAACCCGGCAATTGTGGAATCGTTTACAATAGTGATTTCAGCATTCAGGATTTGTTCAGTTACTACACTCTCAAACAAATCGACAAGGATATGCGCGTTTTTGCTTTGTGGGAAGGTATATCGGTGAAAACCGGAATGTTCGGCGGCAGTCAGTTCAGCTTTAATCTGGTAATCAGTCAGTTGCACTGAATAATACCCGGGACTTGCTTTTTCATTTTCATGCGAAAATTCTGAGCGATAACCTTCTTGTTCCTTATTTCCGGCATCGAGTTTCAATTTTCCAACGGTGGGCATCAACCTGATATCGCCATAGTCTCCAACACCGGTACCACTCAGATGCGTATGACTGAAACCTATTATTTGATTATCAGAATAATGATAACCCGAACAACCATCCCACGAATCTTTGCGCGTATCCGGACTCAGTTGCACCATGCCGAATGGCATCGTGGCGCCAGGGAATGTGTGTCCATGGCCATCGGTTCCGATGAAGGGATTCACATAATCGACCGGTGGGTGAATGCTTTCACAGGCAGCCAATGAATACAATACCAGAAACATGAAAAAATATTTCAGCCTGGAACCTGGCTTTTGGAACTTTAGGATTAGCCTAAACATAAAATAGTTATTTTATATTGTTCTTTATCATTTACTTATAGTCTTCGAAAAGACTTCGCCAATTTGTTTGCCATCGATAAATGCGGCTGCATGGATCGTATTAACTTCTTCGGCAGGCAATGCCTTAATCCATTTTTTTGAATTAACAGAAGGCATACTATCATTGGTAGTATAACGGATTACTGCATCGGGAATTTCGGTCTCGATATTCAATTGGTTAACCTTATTCTCATCCAATTTTATCCTGAAATACAAATTATTAACCGATTGACTATAATGTAGCCCCATCTCTTTATACAAGGCAAAATGATAGGGTAGTTTTTTATAGAATGCGCTCCATTCCCTTTTTTCTTTGGGTGACCAGACAACTTCCGACAGAGCGGCCATACGAGGCAGAACCATATAGGTAACATCTTCAGGTTTTGTAAGATATTCGGTCCAGACATTGGCCTGTGCACCCAAAATGTATTTAAAACGATTCGGACTAAGTTCTTCAGGAACAGGTTCGTAGGCATATACTTCCGAAACTTTCGTCAGACCACCGATTGCCAATGGTTCATGATCAGAATCGCCCTGATAATGATCGAAATAACAAACATCGCCGGGTGTCATAATCACGTCATGACCCATTTGTGCGGCATCGATGCCACCTGTGATTCCACGCCATGACATCACAGTCGCCTCAGGTGCAAGTCCACCTTCAAGAATCTCATCCCAACCAATAATGCGGCGGTTATGAGAGGCCAGGAACTTTTCAATACGACGCACAAAATAACTCTGTAATTCCTGTTCTGTTTTGAGTTTTTCAGATTTCATTCGTTTCTGACAAGATGGACAATTTTTCCAACGCGTTTTGGGAACCTCATCACCACCAATATGAATGTAAGTTCCAGGGAACAAGCCGATTACCTCTGTTAAAATGTCTTCCAAAAAGGTAAATGTCTGTTCTTTTGTACAATACACATCGTCAAACACACCCCACTCACCGGCTACCTGATAAGGCCCACCCGAGCAGCCCATTTCAGGGTAAGCAGCGAGGGCAGCCAGTGAATGGCCTGGCATCTCGATTTCAGGAATAATGGTAATTTGTTTTAATGCCGCGTAATCGACCACTTCACGAATTTCTTCCTGGGTGTAGAACCCACCGTAACGCAAATTATCAAAAACTTTGTTTTCGTTTACCTGATGACCAACAATTGTTTTATCGCGCCAGGCGCCAACTTCAGTCAGTTTGGGGTATTTCTTGATCTCAATCCGCCACCCCTGATCCTCGGTCAAATGCCAATGCAGCGTATTGAATTTATACATGGCCATGAGGTCGATATATTGTTTCACAAAAGAAACCGGAAAAAAATGACGCCCCACATCGAGATGCATACCACGATAGCTAAAGCGTGGTTTGTCTTCGATATAAATGGATGGAAGCACGATTTCATCAGGTTTCTCAACGCCCACAGAAGGAAGCAGTTGCAGGAAAGATTGTATTCCATAGAATATACCTTTGGCATTGTTAGCCTGAATACTCAGAAACTTCATCCCGTTGTGCTCCATCTTATACCCTTCGTTGCCATAAGCTGAGTCGGCCAGATTTATCGTAAGTGTAATATCATTACCAATAGATTTGGCCTGACTGAGTGCCACCACCTCAGGCGTAAACGCCGCATGTTTTCCAATCTGAAGGGCCAGATCATCCGCCATCAGCCGTAACGCAGGATTTGGATCTTCGTAAATGATGCGTGTTTTACGGTCGAAATTTATCGTATTGCTGCTAACCCAATACTTTTCGGGTCGTGGAATGATTGAAACCTGTGGCTTCTCCCTTTTTTCGCAAGCCATCACAAGGAAGATCAGAAATAAGAAAACTGCTTTTTTAAACATTGGCCAATTTTTTAATGAATTACATAAAATATAGGATATGGGTAGTCTGGTAAATTATCCCGGGTTTCCCTCGTTGTACCACCGGTTCGGGTAACTTCGGGCTTACGACACCAAATAATCACGCGCATCCGGTTTCTCATTGCAAACCAATTACTTCCACTCGAGCAGATACGTTGCATCGATAAGCGTATTCTCCCCATTTTGAAAAACGGCAAACTGAAATCCTTTTCTCAGGGAAAAAGCCCCAATGTCGCCGGCTTTATTCACAGCCAGATAACCAACCTGCATATTGTCGTGTATCCTTACTGATTCGGTCAACCGCTGGATAGCAGCTTCACAGGCCTGTTGCGGATGCATTCCATTCCGCATGAACTCAACGATTAAAAAGGTTCCGAGTGTTTTCAACACTGCTTCGCCTTCACCTGTTGCCGTTGCAGCACCAACTTTATTATCCACAAACAAACCTGCACCAATGATCGGTGAATCACCTACCCTGCCCGGATGTTTGAATGCCATGCCGCTTGTTGTGCAGGCACCTGCAATCTCGCCGGCGGTTCCTATCGCCAACAAACCAATGGTATCATGGTTCTCCCAATTTGCAGTGGGTGCATATCGCGCTCCGGAGGCCTTCCATTTTTTCCATTCCGCCTTCGAATATTCGGTAAGCAAATTTACCTTTTCGAAACCATTGTCTAAGGCAAATTTCAATGCACCTTCGCCTGCAAGTATCAGGTGTGGCGTTTTCTCCATCACCCTGCGTGCTACCGAAACCGGATGAAGTATATGTTGAAGATAAGCTACTGAACCGGCATTGCCGTCGGGAGCCATGATGCAGGCATCCAGTGTTACGTTACCTTCAGCATCGGGCAGGCCACCGAGGCCAACACTATTCACTTCCGGATCTGCTTCCGGAACCCAAACCCCTTGTTCAACCGCATCAAGTGCAGTGCCGCCCGATTTCAAAACTTTCATGGCTGCTTCATTCGCAGCAAGGCCGTGTTTCCATGTAGAAACAACCAATGGACCGCTCTGAAACGTATTAAAATCTGATGCGTTCGGCTGATCTGTGATCCCTTTCGTTAATTTAAAAGGGAATAATGCAGCAGCACCCACCACGATCGACTGTTTGATGAAGCTTCTTCTGTTTGCCATCTATTTGTCTTTTAACATTTTATATTCCTCATTCGGAATTATTGACTTATGACGGAATGTCAAATAATGCTTAAAATTATTTAAAAATTGTGACGGAACATCAAAAATTCAGATATGTTTTTTTTTCAATAAAATGCAAGGCTTTGGTAAGGGTATTCTGATAGGATTATTTGAATTGCTGAGGTGTCGGAAAAAGAATTTATTTAAGATTCAACGGATATTTTGAATGGTAAACCTGGCAAAAAAAGTAATAAATTTGGACGAAATGGCTAAGTTCTAATATTAACAGCATTTTCCTTAAATTGCAAAAACAAATCATACGCTTGTGGTGATGCAAGGATGGTTGCAAGCCACAATTTGATGGTCTCTTTTGTTCCTAATAATTTACTCCCA